>JASHNT010000082.1 GCA_030041495.1 Bryobacteraceae bacterium
GAAAGCCTTAACCTGCACATCGGTCCAGCCGTCGCACGGGATCACCGGAACTTCGGCCATCGCGAGCTTCACGGCGGCCTTGAGGCGCAAATGCCCGTCTACGACATCGCCCGTGGAACGTGCCAGCACCGGCACGGCGAAGCCGAACTCCTTGATGCTGGCCACCATGCGGTCGACGGCTTGGTCGTTCTTGCGCGGGTTGCGTTCATAGGGCTTGAGACGCTCCACCGGCCAGTACTCGACGCGCAGACTCAGTCTAACCGAGGAAGCCGCTGGATCTCCCTCCGTCGGCGTGCGATTGCCGTTGATTCGGCCACGAGGCTGCGCGGCAGCGCTGATGGTGTTGCCCGTTGGAGTCTTCATGAATGTCGGTCCTCATTGGTTAATTGCCCAGTGCCTTGACTTTCGGCGCTCTTTGGCACGGGTGACCGCGAATGGAATACCGGGCTCGGCGGGACCGCATCGGCGTTCGGCTCTACTGCAGCGCCAGCAGCAGAGCAAAGTATCGATTCCAGACTGGAATCGGCCCAACGGCCAGAGTTCACCGGGTTTCAACGGACTGTTGCTCATAGGAGCATCTCCTTAATAAATGTCCGGAGGGTTGTCCCTCCCTATGGATATAGTTGCCGCTAGGCTTGAGTGCCTCCGGTCTTTCTGCGCGCCTGCGTTTCCCGGCGCAACTGCTCCTGTTCCCGCATGGCATCCTCCGCTTCCAGGTAGTGGACAGCCACGCCTAGGCCGAACTCGTGGGCGTCTTCCTTAAACTCCTCTTTATCCTGGGTCCACAGAGTGCGGCACAGTTCCATCAAGGTGAAATTGCCGTTGTGCGGCTCAACTCGCCGCTTTAGCTTTTGCAACCGTTTCTCCAGACTCCTAAGACTCATCGATTTACCTCCCTGCGATCTTCCCTCGCTGACTTGGTTAGAAGATCTCTCAGATGTATATTGCCAGCTCGATTGACTTGGCACTCTCGGCTTTGGTCGATGACCCCGGAGGACAGCCCGTGGAGCCACGGGAAGGGGAGGGGGATGTCAACATCCCCCTGTTCTTCAATTACTTGGGTCGCTATTTGTAAATAACGACTTCAGTGCGGATCGGCGGTCCGTTCGGTCCGCGCCTCCGTTCCCGAAGCAGCTGCTCCCGTTCCCGCAACGCATCCTCGGCTTGCTGGTTTGGCTTGATTGCTTACTCTTAGCAGTCGAGTTTGAGGGCGGAGTTCCGCCGACTAGCGCTCCGTCTTTAGCACTCGCGCCACCGATTCGAGCCGCCACGGCGTCCCTCGCCGTGTCCGGTAGGCACGGTGGTTGAGCACCGCAGCGATTCTGCGCATGGAGTGCCCCTGGCTCCGCAGCTTCCGGATTTCCTTTAGCGCCGCCTGCTCGGTGGGGTTCTGTTCCAGGTGCTCGCCATCGGCAGCCAGCCGAAACCCGAACGCGATATTGCCCACGCGCTCGCCCTGGTCGCGTTTGTGCCGCAAGGCATCCCGCGTCCTTTCTCCGATCGCTTCCCGCTCCCACTGGCTCACCGCTCCCATGATGGTGATCACCAGTCTTCCGGCCGCCGAGCTGGTGTCCAGCGATTCGGCTACCGAGATCAACGCCACTTTGCGCTTCTCAAACAGCTACAGCATCTGGGACAGGTCCTTGACGCTGCGGGTGAGCCGGTCAAGCTTGGCCACGATGATCGCGTCGATTCTCTGGTTCTCCACCAGTTCCAGCAGCCGCTGCATGCCGGGGCGGTTTAAGTCCTTGGCCGATTCCCCGCCATCGACGATGACTTCTTCTAATTCGACACCGCGCACCGTGGCCATGGCCCGGATCTTGGCTTCCTGGGCTTCGAGCGAAATGCCCAGATCAGCCTGGCGGTCTGTAGACACACGAACATAGCCGGTGGTCCTCATTCGGGTCACAGGTTAGCTCGGGATCTACGGACCCAGGCAAGGCCAATCTCGCCTTAGGGGGCCTGTTTCCGAGGATCAAGAGCAAACGCCGCCCCCGGCAGAAGACCGGAGGCGGCGTTTGGTTCGAAAGCCGGGGTGGACGAGCTATTTTGCCATTCGGTAGATTCGATAGCCGGCGGCGTTCTTGAGCGACTCAATCTTCTCGCCGCCCTTGCTCCGCAGCAGGCTCACAAAACCCCGCACCGTGTGCCGCTGCCAGCCGGTCAGCTTCATGATCTCGGTCAGTGTCGCGCCCTTGGCCCGTTTCATCAACGCGAGCACATCGCCTTTCTTACTGCCGCCAGGCTCAGTCGCACCGTTCCGCGCCCAGGTGCGCCGGGGAGCCTTCGACGCGGGCTTCTTCGCTGGCTTGGCTGCGGGCGCAACCTCGCGCGCCGGTTCCGCAGCGTCGGCCGAAAGGCGCTGGACCGCCGCCCAGATGCGGGCGACTGCGATTTTGCGGTTGGTGAACCTCTTTACCGGCCTCAGGTCGTCAAACGGGGTGACCCCGGCGAAGCTGTTCCAGGTGTCTATCATCCGGGCGGCCGGCCATCCGGTGGCGAGTTTGGCTAGCTCCTGGTAGCTGGCGAACGATTGCCCATTTGCGGCGCTGGCGGGAACTCCTGCGTGCACCGCGATGTTGTTATCGGTGTCGATCGTGAACGTCATGTGTTTCTCCTAGTTGGCCGCGAGTGCCTCGCAGCTCGTCACAATGGATGGCTCTGTTGCGGAGAAACAGCAAGCGAAATCTGCGGCGATCGGGGTCCCTGAGGCGAAATTGGCGGGCGGGGCTGATGCTCTCCCCAGCAAGACCAAGATCTACGGCTCCCCGGTGGGATTTCGTCAATGCCTTCGCCGGCCTCTAAGGCGAAGTAGCACACCTTTTGGCGGCTCCCGCAAGGTAACCTGAGGCGGCATGAAAATGAACATTCCCGATGAATATGTGCCACTGATCGTAAAAGGCCTGGAGCACTATTACGCTTACACCCGCGCGGTCCAGCGCGACGACTCGCGCCACCAGAAAGCCGCCGATTGGTTGCAGGCTGAACTCATTGCGAAAATCGCACGTCCCGGCCAAATCGGCGCGGGCTCCGGCGGTCCCGCCTCGCCGGCGCGGGTCAGCGCGCTGACGGCGAACATCCCCTGCAGGCATGTGGCCAATCCGGATCAGGCCGTGAGGCGACCGGTCCGTCACGTCACTTACTCCATCCGAAGTTCTCCTGCCCGAGATGTTTATACCCACTTGAAGCTGACAATGCCCGCGATCCGAAGGCAGACCCGGCTGAGTGGACACCATCGCGCTGAAGGCGGTCAGCGCCACCGAGCCCATTCCCGGGCCAAACACGGGCGTTTTTGGATGCCAGGGGCCTTCGAACATTCAGATCCGACCCTGGCGAACCCTGTCGCGGGCGGCCATCCGGGCGCTTTGGAGTTCGCCACCAGCGACCCCAACTTCTACCAGTCGGCTTATCCTTATGCCTTCGGACCGAGGCTCGGCGTCGCATATCAGATCGATCCTAAGACAGTCTTCCGCGGCGGGTGGGGAATCAACTATCAGTTCGTTCAAGCCGCTGCCGGTTCGACCATCAGCTCTCCCGGAGCCTACAATGTCCAGGCCAACAGCCCCTCCTACATTCCCACGGCCGATCAGTACGTCAACGATCAGGTCCCCGGCTTCATCCAGACGCCGGTCTATCCCATTACTAATCCCTACCAGTGTCCACTTCCAGGCGCCACGAGTTGCGGAACGAACACGGTTACCGCGCCGGATTCACAGCAGAACCGCCCGCCGCGCATCAATCAGTACAGCCTCGGGTTGCAACGCGAGATTACGAGGAACATGCTGATTGAAGCTTCCTATGTCGGTAACCATGCGGTCTGGCTAACGCCTTTCGGCACAAACCTGGGCCGCTTGAGCCAGCTCTCTCCGCAGTATTTGGCGACCCTGGGCCTGTACCCCATTCCTGGAACTGGCCCGGCGGGAACTAACAACGAGACTGCTCGTGCGCTGTTGAGCGATCCGCTCAGTTCGGTGGCGGTGCAACAGTTCCTGCTCTCGCAGGGAATCACCAACGGCGGTCTTCCTTACTCGGGCTTCCCCACCAGCACCACTCTCGCGAATGCGCTGGTCCCGTTCCCGCAGTTCGGCGCCATTGAGCCCTCCGGAGCCCCGACCGGCGCCAGCAAGTACGATTCTTTGCAGGTGAAGTTGACCAAGCGCTTCTCGCACGGTTTCCAGGCTGGCGGCTCGTACACCTGGGCGAAGGGCTACAGCTTGGTTCAATCCCGGCAGGACTACTTCAACCCGGCGAGCTCAATGTGGAATTTGCAGAATATTCCCCCGCAGGATCTCAACTTCAATGCAACTTACACGGTTCCCAGGGCCTCGTTCCTGCCGAAGTGGGCGAATCAGATCACCAAGGATTGGCAGCTCGGATGGTTCTCGAACTACCAAAGCGGCACGTTCCTCGCCCCGCCCACGAGTACTACGCTGAATTATCTGCCGAGCGAGGATATTCCCGTTCCCGGCCAGTCGTTTTATGCGCCCGGCGTGAATCCCAACAATCTGGGCACCTACAACCCGTGGACGACTCAAGTGCTGAATCCGAACGCTTGGGAGCAGTGCCCGACCAATTCCACCTGCCCGGCGGCAGCCAGCGGGCCATTCGGAAACACTGCCACGGTGTACTACAGCAATTTCCGCGCCCCTCGTACTCCGACGGAGAATGCGAACATCGCGCGCAACTTCCGGATCAAGGAAAGAATGAACCTCCAGATCCGCGGCGAATTCATCAACATCTTCAACCGGACTCTGATGCCCGCCCCGAGTACCTCGAACCCGCAATCTCCGGCGGTCAAAAACGCCCTCGGATATTACACCAGCGGCTTTGGGGTCATCGACACATATTTTGCTCCAAACACCGCACCCGCTCTTCCGACGGGAAGTACGTCGCCTTATCTCGAGAGCCGCCAGGGTACGATGATCATGCGGTTCTCGTTCTAAGAGCGAGCCAGGAGCCCAGCCTGTACAAGCTTTCGTTGAGCCGAGGCAGCGACTTGATCTGGCGCGAGGCGGCGCTTCCAGTCGGCGCCGCTGCGCAGCAGGACCGTTATGGAAGCACGTCATAGCGCCCCTGCACCCAGAGGCAGTGGAACAGGCCCGTGACAGTGTTCGATGGTAGTGGATGCGGAGCCTAGGTCAGCGACCGCTACTACAAGTCAGCCGGAATCCGATCATGTGCGGTGAAGTCGTGTTCCGCCCTCTTGGCTGCGCTGGGTTCGGCAAGTGCGTCGGTTACTGCTGTGAAGCCTTGTCAAGCGTTTCCGATGGCCGCCTAATAGCTTCATAGAAGCCCACCGGCCTCAGAGCGTTTCCGTGCCCTCCTACCCGTTCACGAAGGATGCGCCCAACTTCGTCACGGTCCAGGGATGAATAGGCTTTCTGAAGAGTAGATGATATCGTCAACTGCCATTTCGATTACGATACAGGCGACGAATAGATATTGAGGCTGTCACCGACGTGCAAACGGCAATTACCGAACGGCTCTTTTGCGCAGAGGGCAGCCCGGTCAAATGATAGTTCAAGCCCGGTAACCTCCGGGCCTAGGATTTCGCTCTCATTAGCGTACCAAACGACGGCGGGCGCGCCCCCTCTGACTCCAAAAGCGCCCGCTGCCCCCTTGACAGAGGCGTCCAAGTCCGCGCCCACTGCCAGCACACAGGCTTCGCTCTTGGTGCCATTGCTTTTGAGCGACAGCTTTCGGACGCGAACTGTTCTGGGTCCGCTCCGTTGGCCGGTTTTGCGCTGATCACCATTGGCCGGTTTTCAAGTGATCACCGAGGTCTCGGCGGGAGCCTGTATCACTGCCAACTCTGCCGGGGTGCAATTTTACGACTGCCGCCGCAAGCGAATCGCCGGTGTGGAGACTTGAGGCCGGTTACCGCATACCGATCTAAAACGTCATTTCATATTCGCAAGCTTACCCAGACTAGTTACGTTTTATTAAGTTTTCCCTGCCGGGCCCACCCATCACCCGGCGGAGTCAGGGAGTCTCGCTGGCCAGCGTGGCTCTCCTTTTCCAATTCCAGATGGGCGGAAAGTGTGGCATATGCCAAGCCTTCTATGGCTGAAGTTTTTTGTTTCCCGTTGGCGCGCGTCCAAGTCGCGCATGATGCTCAAGCGGGATGAGCGGCTGCTGTATTTGGAATTGATCTTCGCCCT
>JASHNT010000083.1 GCA_030041495.1 Bryobacteraceae bacterium
GGAGCAACGGTCCGGCTGGTCGAGGATTTCGAGGAGCAGCATTTCGCCCTGAAGGGCTCGAAGCCCGATGAAGTCCTACGGGAATTGCTTTGCGTGCGCGGCCTGAGGCCGAAGGACCTGTGGAGCATATTCGGGTCCACGGGGATCACTTCGGAGGTGCTGAGAGGCAAGCGGGGGATCAGCAAGGAAAAGGCAAAGCTGCTGGCGGCGACTTTCCATGTCCCAGTGGAATTGTTTGAAGCTGGCGGAGGAAGAGGGATTCGAACCCCCGAGCGAGTCACCCCGCTAACGGTTTTCAAGACCGCCGCCTTCAACCACTCGGCCATTCCTCCAGCGCGACTTCATCTTAGCGCAAACGCGCGCCGGGCCGCGGATTGAGGCCTACTTCGGCGCGGGGATTTTCACCAGCCGGTCACCCTGGAACGCGCCGATGTAGATCGAGTTGCCCAGCTCATAGGCCACGGAAACGCCGCCGATCAGAGCGCCCTTGCCCGTGGAGTCGAAGACGGTTTTGGCTTCCATCTTCGCGGGATCGATCTGCGCGATGCCGAAGGCGAGATTGCACGGCATGTCGCCGCAGTTGCCGCGAGCGCCTTTCACGCCGGCCGCCAGAATCTGGTGCTTGGGAGTCCAGGTGATGTTGTCGGGCATGAAATCGAGCTTGATGACTTTCAGTTCCTTGCCCTCCTTCAAATCGTACTTGTGGACCTCCTTGGCGGTCCACGCGTTCAGGTACATGTAGCGGCCGTCCGCGCTGACCAGCACGCCGTTGGGATAGCCCACGCGAGTCCCAGGAATCTCCTCTTCGCCTTTGGCCGCGGTCCAACGCACCACGTAGCCGCTGGGAACTCCGCTGAACAGGTCCATGCCAGGAGTTTGCAGAGCGGTGGGATGGGTCGCGATGAAGCCGCCATCGGCGAGCGCGGCGACGTCGTTAAAATCCTTCTGCGAGACCATGCAGCCATGCCAGATCAAGCCCCATGCGCCGCCGGTCTGCTTCAGCTCGAACATTTCCATCGATTGACGCATGCCGCCGTGATTGACCACGTATAGTTCCCAAGCTCCCCCATTGCGCTTGGCGAGCGAAATCCCGTGACCCACCAGAGCATCGCCGATGGGCCCGGGGCAGGACGAATCGCCCCAATCCTTACGAGGATCGTTGGTGACCGGCATAACGCTATAGGTCTTCTTGGCGATGTCGAAAATCTCCATCACGGCGGGCGTCGACGGACCACCCCGGCCGCGGCCTCGGCCGCCTCCTACGAACTGCGGAACGATCAGGAATTTTCCGTCGGGCGTAGCTTCGATATCCTCAGGCGATCGCGCGCCGCAAAGGACCTCGATGTCGCCATGCGCACCGCACTCCATCAGCGGCGGAGGAGGCGGACCCTTGGCAGCGCCCTTCTGTTGCGCGTAGCAAGTGAGGGCGAACAGCGCGGCGGTAAACAGGATGGTCTTCATACAGGTCACCTCCGCCGGACGCGATCGTAATATTGCTGATACAGCGCAATCTGATCGGGGGTCAGATCGGGGCCGGGTTCGATTGTGTCGCCGATCACCAACCGCAGATTCTTCTTGGGATCGAAGTGCGGCCATTCGGGCAGGCCTTTTCCGTTGGGATCGCCTTTGGCCGCGAAATTCACCCAATACGAGGAAATCGTTTCAGCAAGTTTGTGATCCAGATCCATCCAAGGCCGGCCGGCTCCGAGATTCTCGAACACATACTGCGCTTCTGCGCCGTGCGTCGCGCCCTGCTGGCGCGCGGTCACCACGTCGCTATGCGGAGGATTGCCTCCGTTACTCGGGGGTTCGTGTGTGAAGTAGTACACAAACGCTTTCGATTTGCCGGTCTTGACCTGCGATGCGGCCCAGTTGCGCATCACGAAACCAAGCTGATCGCGGAACGCGGCGAACGAAGACCGCGTGGCCTCCTCATCGGAGCCCGCGGGATACAGCTTGAAGAATAAATCCGCCAAGTCGCCGTACCGCATCTTGGATTGCTGCGTGAACATGGCCGCGGTAGTTGGGCCCTGGAAGAACGTAGCTTCGTCCTTGTTCGACCCCAGCAACAATGGCACGTCGTTCTGCTTGCCCTGTGCGTAAATATCGGCGGGATCGTCGGGGAGGAACCAGCCGTCGATCACTGGGCCGCTGCGGCCGCCGGCGGCCAGCACCTCCGCGGCGGGCTTGGCGCGCAGCTCGGCGAGCGTCTTCGCGCCCATTCGCTCGGCTGTTTGCACTCCCGCTTTCTCCGCCTCGGCCAGCTTTGGAACCGCGGCGATGCCCAACCCCAGCCACGCTCCGCTCTCGCCCAGCGCCCGCTGGAACAAGCCTTTCGATAGCGGCGAGGCGACCAAATTTCCGATGCTGGTGGAGCCGGCGGAATCGCCGAACACCAGCACGCGTTTGGGATCGCCGCCAAAGCCGGCGATGTTGCGTTGCACCCACTCCAGCGCGGCCTGCTGATCGAGGAACGCGTAGTTGCCGGAGGCGTGATGCGGCGATTCGGCTGTCAATCCGGGATGCGCGAAGAAGCCGAAGATGCCCAGCCGGTAATTGATGGTGACCAGCACGGCTCCTTTCATCGCGAGGTTTTCGCCTTCGGTTGCGGGACTGGAGCCGGAGCCGCTGGTGTAGCCGCCGGGATGCAGCCAGACCATCACCGGACGGCGTTCAGAAGGCGATTTCGCGGCGGTCCACACGTTGAGGTACAGGCAATCCTCGCTGTTGGGAGGACCCGCGGGACCGCGCGCGGCTCGTGCCGGGGCATCATTATTCGGCGCGCCTTCTTTCGGGCCGCCGCCTCGGGCAGCTCCACCTCGGGCGCCACGAGCGCCTCCGCGGCCGCGTCCACCGGCTCCGCCCTGCATGCACGAATTGCCGAACTGACCCGCCGCACGCACTTCTTCCCACTTCGCAGCGGGCTGCGGCGGCTTCCAGCGCAGGTCACCGACCGGCGGAGCCGCGTAAGGAATGCCTTTGAACACGCGCACGTCGGCATTTTTGCCCGGCGCGCCCGACACCATGCCGGTGTCCAGTTTTACAGGCTGATCGATCGCGGCCAGGGCTGCAAGGGAGCCCCCGAGCGTGAGCAGAATCGCCGCGACCGGAGGTCGTGTCCGAGGAAGAAGTGGTCGCATAAGCGAGAGGGGTTGCATAACGAAGTCCCTCGCGAAAGTATACATCAGCAGGGCTAGAACAAAAGCGCGGATCAGCTCTTCTGGACCGCGGCCAGGCAATTCAGAACGGTCTCCGCAGCCGCCTCATCCCCCATCATCGAGTTCACCATGACATGGAAGAACTGCCGGGCCGGCCAGTCAATGCCGAAATGCTGCTTGATGAAGGCGGTGCGGTCGGCATCCACGGTTTCCACTAGGTTTGCCGCTTCCTCTTGAGTCTTGCCCTGCGCTTGCAGGCGCCGCACCTTATCCTCGAACGGAGCGTAGATGAAAACATGGAAGGCGTCGGTGCGGTCATGCAGATAGTACGCCGCGCCGCGGCCGACGATCACGCAGTTGCCCTCCTCGGCGGCCTTCCGCACCAGATGCTCGGCCACGCGGCGGATTCCTTCAGCGTCAGCGACCTTGAGATGCGGCGCCACCATGCTGCCTTCGAAACTCCCACGCATAAAGGATTTCAGTAGCCGGTAGCCGAGCGGGTCCCGGCGCTCTTCGCGCTGCTCCACGTGCTTGCTGTCGCACTCCATTCGGCGCGCGATCTCATTAGTGAGCAGTTGATCCCACAACTTCCAGCCCAACTTCCCGGCTAGCTTCTCCGAGATGTCGGCTGCGCCGCTGCCGTATTCCCGTTCCACGGTCAGGATCTTGATCATAGGTCAAACTCCGCACCTCATTCCACCGCTATTCCACAACTACCTGGCCGCCGCTCGGATCGTTTCTCCGGACCACGAACGCCAGCACACCCATAATACTCGCCGCGACGGCCAGCACCAGGTAGGTGTCGATATAGGCCAGCGTCTGCGACTGCACTTCCAGCGACTGGTACAGGCGCCCAAACGCCTGCACGCGCGCGTCGGGCGGGCTCGCTCCCGCATGCATCAATTGCGAGCTCAATCCAGCCAGTTGGTTTCGAAACACGGGGTCGTAATTGGTGGCGTGATACGCCAGAACGGATTGATGAAACTGCGAGCGCCGGGTAAGTATGGTGGTCACCATCGAAGTTCCCACACTGCTGCCGATGTTGCGCATGAAGTTGATCAGGCCGGATACGCTGCTTCCTTTCTCAGCGGGGATTCCGATGTAGGCCACCAGACTGATGGGCACGAACAGAAATCCGAGTCCGAAGGATTGAATGATGCGCAAACGGCTGGCCACACCGAAGCTCATCAGCAGGTCCACGCGCTGGGTCGAATAATACATTCCGCCCGCCAGGCACACCCAGCCGAACATCATGATGTATTTTGCCGGAACTTTCGTGGTGAGCTGGCCCACCACGGGCATCTCAAACAGCAGCACCAGTCCGGCGCCGGAAAGCACCAGCCCCGCCGATTCCGCCGTGTAACCCATCAGCGTCTGCAAGAACTGCGGCATCATCACTAGGCTCGAAAACAGCAGCACGCCGAGCGTGAACATCATCAGATTCGACGCAGCGAAGTTGAAGCTCTTGTACATCTTCACGTCGATCACGGGAGCCTTATGACGCGCCTCCCAAATCACCAGAGAGATCAGGCACACTGCGGAGACCGTCGCGAGGGTCAGGATGAAGTGCGAGCCGAACCAATCGTCCTCCTGCCCTTTGTCGAGCAGCACCTGCAGCGCGCCCACGCCTAAAGCCAGTAGGCTGATGCCGATGTAATCGATGCCCACGCCGGCTCCTCGCAAGCGGCGCAGATACGGCGGATCTTCCACCATCCGCAGCACCAGAAACAACGTCACCAGCCCAACCGGCAGATTGATGTAGAAAATCCAGCGCCAGGAATAGTTGTCCGTGATCCACCCGCCCAAGGTGGGTCCGATGGTCGGCGCCATGACTGCGGTGATGCCGTAGAGCGCAAACGCCAGACCGCGTTTGGCCGGCGGGAAAGTGTCCGCCAGGATCGCCTGCGCCATCGGCTGAAGTCCGCCTCCGCCCGCGCCTTGAATCACGCGGAAGAAGATCAGCATGCCGAGCGTGGGAGCCGCGCCGCACAACAGTGAGCTGAAGGTGAACAGCATGATGCAGGTAAGAAAGAAGCGCTTGCGCCCAAAGCGGTTCGCGATCCATCCGCTAATCGGCAGCACGATGGCGTTCGATACCAGGTACGAGGTCAGCACCCAGGTGCTTTCATCGTTGCTCGATCCCAGGTTGCCCGCCATGTGCGGCAGAGCCACGTTGGCGATGCTGGTGTCCAATACCTCCATGAACGCGGCCAGGGCTACCACCACCGCGATCAGCCAGGGATTGAATTTCGGCGTCCAGATCTCGTCTTCGGCCATGCTTTGCCTCTGGTAAGTCAGCCCTATTCGAGATACACCGTCGGATCCACGCTCATTCCGGGGCGCAAACGCCGGTCCGCGTTCTGCCCCGGATCGAGGTTGATGCGCACGGGGATGCGCTGCACCACCTTCACGTAGTTGCCCGTGGCGTTTTCCGGAGGCAACAGGCTGAAGCGCGAGCCGCTGGCTCCGCCGACCGCAACAATTTTGCCGGTGTATGTTTTGCTGTAGGCGTCGACGGAAATGCGCACGCGCTGGCCCGGCTTCATGCGGTTCAACTGCGTTTCTTTGAAATTCGCCGTCACCCAGATGTCTTCGAGCGGCACCACCGCCATCATTTGCTCACCCGGCGAAATATTCTGCCCCAGCTCCACCGTCTTTTTGCCTACGATTCCGGAGGCTGGGGCCACAATCGTGCAGTAACTCAGGTTAAGTTTCGCCTGTTCCACCAGAGCCCGCTTCTGCTCGACCTCAGCCGCGGCCGATGCCGCGCGAGCTTGGGTGACGCGCACCTGGTCCGGAGCCGTGGATGCGGATTCGATGGAGGCGTCGGCTTGGGTGATGCGCTGGTTGGCCTGCTCGACAGCGGTTTGCGCCACCGCGATGTTCTGCTCCGCCTCGCGCACCGACGCACGTCGCGCGTCGACGGCGGCCTGCGCGGCGGCAGCTTCGGACACGGCGGTGTCGTATTGCTGGCGCGGAATCTCGTTTTTGTCGACCAGCAGCTTGTAGCGGGCCACGTCGTCGCTGGCTTTCTTGTAATTGGCTTCGGCCTCGCGCACTTCGGCCTGCGATGAATCCAGGCGCGCCTGCGCCGCGGTCAACTGCTTCTGCGCCCCCAACACGAACGCCGTGGCGTCGGCCCTGGAGGATCTTGCAGTCGTCAATTGGCTGGCCGTGTTGGTAGTGGTGATCGGAATGTCGATGCGTGAGCTCTGAAGCGCGGCCTCCGCATCCCGCAAATCCGCCTCCGCCTTTTCGAGCGCAACCTCATAATCGCGCGGATCCAGGCGCACCAGGACGTCACCCGAGTTAACGTACTGCTCGTCTTCGGCGTGGATCTCGATGACGTTGCCCGCGATCCGCGAGCTGATGGCGTCGATGTGGCCGTCAATCTGCGCGTCGTCCGTGGTTTCGTAAGTGTTGAAGTAGCGCCACAGGTAAAAGCCCGCCGCTCCCACCGCGGCAATCACCAGGAGGATCGCCGCGCCGCGCGCCCATCTGGATTTTTTCCTCGGTCTGATTTTTTCCTTCAATGTTTCCGCCATGACTACTTCCCCTCCTTGCCTTGTGTCGCCGGGTTAGGCCCCGCGGGCAAAAACTTCCCGATGTTTTGTTCGGCGCCGCCCACCGCGCGCGCCAGGGAAACCTTGGCGAGGTTGTGCGCGAACAGGGCCGAAATCAGCGTGTCGTTCGCCGCCGCTACGGACTCCTGCGCTTGCACCACCTCGATGTTATCCGTGACGCCCGCGGAAAACCGGTCGCGCGCCTGAAGCAGGGTCTGGTTCGCCAGATTGAGATTATCCTGGGCCACCGCCACTTGATCCGCGGCGGAGCGGATATCGAGGAACGCCGCGCGGACTTCGTAGTCGATGCGCCCGCTCAAGTCCGCAAGTTCGTCCTGCCGCTGCTTCAGCGCCGCCTTGGCCTGCACCACGTCGCCGGCAATGCGGCCGCCGTCGAAGACGCTCACCTTGGCGGAAGCCACAAACGTAAAAGTCCCGTGCGAATCGTTGAGCGCCGGCCCGACGGCGCCGTAATCCGTGGTGATGTCCCCGGTTGGATAGTGTTCACCGCGCGCTGCCTTCAGCGCCTCTTCCGCCGCGGCCACGCGAGCCTTGTAGCTCTGATAATCGGAGCGCTGTTCGATGGCGGATTGAAGCGCCTGCTCCTGAGTCAGCGATTGGAGCGGAGCAAAAGGAGCTGTGTCGGCAATGTGGAGCTCCTGGCCCGGCGGCAATCCGATGACGCGGGCCAACGCCAGCTTGTCCTTGTCCAACTGATTGGTCTGGGCCAGCAGGCGCTGCTGTTGCTGCCGCAGTTCCACCTGGGACCGCAATACGTCGATGCCGGCCGCGGTTCCCGCTTTCTGCTGATCCTCGGCCCGGTCGTAGAGCGCCTGCGCGGTCTCCACCTGCGACCGGATCGCGTCCACGCGCGAACTGTCAGCGATAATCTGCAGGTATGCATCGGCGGTCGCTTCCACCACCAGGTCGCGGGCGTCCATCAGTGAGAGTTCGGCGGCGTGCTGATTCTCGCGCGCGGCGCGGAAATTCTTGCGCGCCGGGTAATCGAAAGCCGTCCAGGACGCGTACGCGCGCGCGTCGGTGTAATGAAACGGGCCGACGACGGTGGGAATACTTACGCCGGGTATGTGCAGGTCGAATCCAATCGTCTTCAGGCTGAGTTGTTCTTCCGTCTGACTCACTCCCGCGGTGAACTTCGGCAGCAGAGCGCTCAGAGCTCCGATGCGCTCCCCGCGCGCGGACTCACTGGCCGTATCGCTGGTCAAAAGTCCCAAGTTGTTTTTCAAGCCTCTGGCGATGGCGTCGTTGAGGGTCAACTCGACTGGCGTGGACGACGCGGTTCCCGCCGCTACGCTGCCTTGAAATGGACTGGTCTGGCACAGCGCCGTGGAGGCGGCCAGTAGGGTTACCGCGATTGCGTTTGGTAAACGTCGCATGCGCGTTTTCTCTCCTCGTTTAACAGATATACGATGCGGAAGCCGCGGCGGGCGATCCCTTGGAAATTGGACCTGTGAGAAATGAGCCTGGACGGTTAACGGACTCGAAACACTCGAACGATGACCCGCGCGGGTTCGCGTTCCGCCGTCGCGACAAATATGTTGCGATTGAGCCACTCATACCGGCCCGCCGGAGCTTCGAGTACAGGCGTCGTGCGGAAGTAATATTCGGAGGGGTCCACACGCCGGCCCTCGTTGATCCGCCGCAGCACTTCCTCAGGGCCGTGGCGGAAACCGCGGTTCCGCACCTGAATCAGCACCCCGTCGTCAGTGTTCAGCACGTAGTGGGCGTGCAAGTCCACTACGCCGTCGCCGCGCAGAATCTGCCAGTCCGCGCCGCCGGGAAGGATGGTTCCGCGCAGCAGCGTGCCCTCGAAACTTCCTTCGACGATCTGTACGATGCGCCGCAACCCTGCCGGGGTTCTGCCAACTTCCACCGGCGCGGCCACGGCCGCGCGAATCTCGCAGACGAATTCAAGCTCCGGCATCATGGTCAGAGGCGGCGCCGGTTCACTTCATCCGGCTGGCCTGCATGGAAACCGGATGCTCGGCGTCGCGGGTGAACTCGAATTTAATCAGCCATGCGGTCTCCGCGCCGGCGGCCGCGAACTTCCATTGCTTGGCCGCTTTGAGCGACAGATCGGCGAAGTATTTACTCGACCCGCCGGATTCAACCGTGGCGGCGGAGACCGCTCCGCTTGCGTCCGTCTCCACGCGGATGAAGATCGGCACCTTGCCGTGAATCGTCAAGCGGGCCTTGGATGGCACGTCCGGTTTCACCGGCTGTACAACTCCATCCGGAATCGCGTCGGAAGGTGAGGGCGACGGCGACGGCGATGTTGCGGCCGTCTGCTTCGCCGGGGCTTCTGGCGGCTGGCTGGGAGCGGAAGAAGGGGCCACCGCGGCGGCCACCTGTTGCGCCGGCGGTCTGGACTTCTTGGCGGCTTTCGCTGGGCGCTCATGCGTTGGAGTCACCGGCGGCGGAGGCAGCGCCTCCTGTGGCGCGGCTTGTTGGGCCGTAGCCGCCGCGGCCGCCGTAACCGGAGCCGGGCTGCCGGCCGCGGGTGGCGAACTGCTCGCCGAAATCCCGGTGAGGTGAGGCCGCACGATCACCCCCGCGATCACCAAGCCCGCGGCAACCCCTACCGGCAGCCAGTACCGCCGGGGCGCTTTTTTCGGGGCAGGCATCGTGCCGCGCTCCAGCCACTGCGCCAGATCCGCGATCATCCAGCGCCGGGCCGGGTCGCGCTGCAAGCAGCCCGCGGCGACCGCGCGGAAGGAATCCGGTTTGAGAGAAGCTGGCAGGCGCGGCGAATCCCCTTCGACGTTGGGCAGTTCCTTGGTCAGAGCCTCTACCAGAGTCACACCCAGAGACCACACATCTCCCGACGCGGTCACGCCGACGTTGGCCAGCTCCGGCGCATCGTAAGGCGAGGGCGCGGAGCGCGCCGGATGCCTCTCACCAAAGCGCAGCGGAGCATCGCCCGAAATTTTCAAAACCTCATTGACGCTCAGAATATTCGACGGCCGGATGCGCCCATGCGCGAATTTCTGGCTATGCAGATATTCCAGCGCACTCACCGCCGGCGCCAGCATCTCGCGAGCTTCCTTGGGCGTAAGCGGGCGGTCCACGCTCGCCAGCTCCTCTTCGGCATGTTCCATTGCCAGGTACACGAAAGATGCGCCGTCCAAATGCGCGCGGCCCCACTGGTGGATCTTCACCAGATTGGGGTGCGACAGCTTGGAGGCCTGCTGCCAGCGCGCTAAGGGAATCTGCGCGACGGCATCCTCAGCCGGGGCCAGCTTGATCGCGCACGGGGTGCCAGCAAGTTCGCCGAGAAAGACGGCCCCCGCATCGCTACCGCCCAGCAGCCGGAGCAAAGGGATTCCGTCCACGGCCTGGCCTTCGTACTGTTTCCAGGTCGCGATCATGGTACGTCGGATCTATTCTACTGCGGAGCGGCCGAGGGTGGGGATCTGGGCCGCCGTCCGGCGCCTGAGTTTGCCCCCGGGCACTCGTCCGGAAACGGCGGCGGCGCAATTGGCAGGGCTGCTAAACTAACAGCTTGATCTACCGCCTGGTCTGGGAAAACCTCAAACATCGGCCGGTCCGGACTCTTCTCAGCGCAATTTTTATTGGCGTCCAAGTCACCCTGATTCTCACCATCGTGGGCCTGAGCGACGGCACGTTCGGCGAGATGCAGGAGCGTTCGCGCGGCACCGGCGCCGACATCGTAATCCGTCCGCCCAACAGCACCGTGATCCAGTTCACCGGCAACATGATGCACGGTAAAGAACTGGTGGCCAAGGTGCGCCAGCAGCCGCACGTCAAGATCGCCACCGGCGTCCTGGTGCAAGGCATCGGGAATTTTCAATCCATCAGCGGCATCGACCTGGCCGATTTCAAGGCCATGAACGGCGGATTCACCTACATCGAAGGCGGGCCTTTTCAGCATCCCAACGACCTGATGATAGACGCGAACTTCGCGCGCTTCCGCAAGCTCCACGTAGGCGAACCTCTGGATCTGGGCAACGGCTTCAACTGGAATATCTGCGCGGTGGTCGAGCCGGGCAAGCTGTCGCAGCTGTTTGCCCAGTTACAACCGTTGCAGGAAATGTATTCGGCCACCAATCAGGTGTCTGCGGTCTACGTCCAGGTGGACGACCCGGCAAACATTCCAGCGGTGAAGGACCAACTTCAGAAACTACTGGACGACTACGTGATCCTGACCATGCAACAACTGCTGGACATGATCAGCGTGGACAACGTGCCTCTGGTGAAGGGATTCACCAATGTGGTGATCGGCATCTCCCTGGTGGTCGGGTTCCTGGTGGTGCTGCTGACCATGTACACCGCGGTGCTGGAGCGGACGCGCGAGATCGGCATTCTGAAGGCTCTGGGCGCTTCGCCCGGCTACGTCCTGGGGGTTCTGTTGCGCGAAGCCGTGCTGCTGGCCGTAATCGGGACCGTCGCCGGAATCGCTATGACGTACGGAAGCAAGTGGCTGCTGCATTTCGTGTTGCCGCCGATGTTGACCGAAATCGCGGTGCCGCGCTGGTGGCCCATCGCGCTGGCCATTTCGCTGGTGGGCGGGGTGCTGGGTGCGATTTATCCCGGCGTCAAGGCCGCCCGGCAGGACGCCATCGAAGCTCTCTCTTATGACTGAGACGCCAAGCACAGGCACGCCGCCGATGATCGAGATCCACGGCCTGACCAAGGTCTATGAGACCGGCGAAGTCCCCGTGCACGCTCTGCGTGGTGTCGATTTGAGGGTCGCCAAGGGTGAGTTCGTGGCCGTTGTCGGGCCCAGCGGCTCCGGCAAATCCACTCTGTTTCACATTCTCGGCGGCCTCACGCCTCCCACCTCCGGCGGCGTTTTCATCAACGGCCGCGACCTGCTGCGCATGAGCGATCTGGAGCGCACGGAGCTGCGCAAGACCCACGTCGGCTTCGTGTTCCAGAAATACAATCTGCTGCCGACGCTTACCGCGGAAGAGAATATCGAGATCGCCCGCGATATCGCCGGGCGCAGCAGCCAACCCCTGGACAAGGATTTCCAGGAGATTCTCCAGCACCTGCACATCACCGGCCGCATGCACCACAAGCCGCGCGCGCTTTCCGGAGGCGAACAGCAACGCGTGGCCATCGCGCGGGCCATCGTCAACCGGCCGGCTTTGCTTCTGGCCGACGAACCCACCGGCAATTTGGACACGGAGAATTCGGAGGCGGTGCTGACCATCCTGAGGGATCTGAACGCGCGCCTGAACCAGACCATCCTCATGATCACGCACAATCCGGAAGCCGCGGCCTACGCGCACCGGACGGTGAGGATGCGCGACGGCCGGATAGTGGACGAGTCTTTACCCGGCGCTTCACCGCACGACACGAATCGTCCAAAAATCGGTGGCTAAATTGTCGTCGGCCAAATAATCGTAAGGGATGGTGAAGTATCCATCCATGCCCCAATCCGCGCCCCAGGAGTTGCGAATCAGGAAGCGCTGGGTGGAATCGTCGTAACCGGCGGCCATCACGGCGTGGCCTCCCAGAGTGGTCTCCGAATCCTGCGGCATGGGCACGATGCCGGTGCGCGCGACCTCGTCGCTTTCGAAACTTTCATACACCGTGATGCCGAGCACGAACGGATAGCCGGCGGCGAGGCAGGCTTTGAGCTGGCTCGCGTCCTGCGGCACCCGGTTGTAGTTGACCGCCGGATGAGTGCGCGCGATTTTGTAGCACGGCGCCGACGGCCGCGTGGCGAAGCGGTCTTCAACGTAGGGCCACAGAGTCTCCGCGCACGCGCCTTGCGAAGCCACGCTCTTGATGCCGTCGCGAAGCTGAGCGCCGGAATCGGAGGCGACGCTGTTTTCCATCGCGCGCTCGTTGTAGTAGATGAACAGGCGCGAAGGCGTGAACGGCTCGGTCAGTTTTTCCTTGCGCTGGTCGAACTCGATCGCGCCCGCGATGGCGTTGGCGGTGCAACTTCCCAGTTGGCCTTGGTCGTACACCGGAGGACATTGCGCGCGCAAATCGACCGATGCGGGCAGCGCTCCGGCCCGCTTCGGCAGTTGCAGGATGCGGTCGCGAGCGTCGGGGATGTCGGGAATCCAGCCGTAGCTTCCAAGTCGTTTGGTCATGGTTAAGCTCTCCTGGACGCAAACTAAGCCGGCGGCTGGAAGGCGAGTGGATGGCGAAACGGCAAGTCCGCAAGCCCCCGATGTTAAACGCAACGGAAACTGAGAGAACCCGCGCGGCGCGGCAACTATGAAGCTAGGGCATGCGAAGCATCGAATACCTGCGCTGGGAGCCATCCAAGAGTCCGTTCAGCATCGAACTCCCGGCGGATTTGTTGTTGCAACTGGGCTGGTCGGATAGCTGCGGCGTTTTGTTCGGGTCGCGAAGGGGCCGGGAAGTCCGGATTGCATCCCTCGACACGCGCACGGACGAAGAACAGGAGAAAGTGGGCGTATTCGTCTCGCGGATTCGCGGGGAAGTCTTCTTGACCGAGAGCGACCTCGCGTTTCTAAACCGCGCGCGACTGGATTTGGCGTTAGTAGTGGCGGGGCGGCGAGCCGGGTTTTTCGTACGCGAGCCGGACGGGTCGATCCAAACCGTGCGCAGCCATGAGGAGTTTCCGTTAGCCGGGGAGGAACGGCATATGCTGCGTTGGCCCGCCGCTGCCTTGCGCCGCAAATGGGTCCCGGCGAAGTGGGTTCCAGCGGGCGCGGTGGCTTTGGCGGGACTGCCCCTGATGGCTCTGGCGATGTTCCCGCAGCGGGCGGTCCGAACGCACGGAAGCCTCGAGGTACGGGAGTTGGAGCACCAACTACGAATCTCCTGGGCGCCTCCACAGAATGCGGTTCTCCGCATTGACGACGGCGGCGGGACCATCGCGATTCCGGTTAGCCCCGGCCAATCCTCGGTCACCTATGCGCCGCGAAGCAGGGAGGTCGAGGTTACCCTGACGGGCTTGCGCAGCATCAGTGCAACTTACGCTCCCGCCGCGAATCGACGCGAATGAAGCTATATTTGTTCAATGTCGACAAGGGCAGCGCGAACCGGAGGCGTGCTCCTGGGAATCCTTGCGCTGGGACTCTTTGAACAGGACGCGCGCGCCCAGAGCTTGGAAGACCGTCCGGTCGGGATTGTTTTGGGATTCGACGCCGCGAACCTGGCCAATCCAGGTCCCACAGGAGGACGCCTCTCGATGTGGGGCGGCGACTTCGCAATCTATGTCAAGCAGAACCGGTGGCTGCGCTGGAGAGCCGACGCATGCGTCGGCGGCGGGATACTGGGGCCCGGGTACGACTATGAACTGGGAGGGCCGGAGTTCACCGTGCATGCCGGACCTGCCGTCTTTTTCGCCCACGCCCTGTTTGGGCGCGGCTCCGTCGAGGGAGGAGCGCTCGATACCAGCCAGACTGGCTTCGCCATGGCCTACGGCGGAGGAGTGGATCTGAGGGTCACAAGCTGGTTCGGGCTCCGCTTGATCGACGCCGATTATCTTCCGAGCCATCTTACCGGCCAGCCGGCCTTGAGCTTATTCGGCGAGCCGCCGGCGCCGAAGGTCACAGTCTGGTCGAACAACGCACGCCTCACCTTCGGCCTGATTTTTAAGGTCGGGAGGAAGAGTTAGACCAGCACGGTGAAAGCGGACTCGGTGCGCTCGACGGGATGGTACAGCGTGTCGCGCTCCACCGGCTCGCGGCCGGCCTCGCGGATCAGGCGCATCAGCTCGCCGCGGCGCAGATTCTGGCTGGTGGTCGCGCCGGCGTCGTGATAGATCCGCTCCTCCACCAGCGTGCCGTCGATATCGTCCGAGCCGAAGCGCTGCGCGATCTGCGCGATTCTTGGCGTCATCATCACCCAGTACGCCTTGATGTGCGGTATGTTGTCGAGCATCAGGCGCGAGATCGCGATCTGCCGGATATCGTCGAAGCCGGTGGTCGACGGAATGTGGTGCATCGCCGTATGGTCCGGGTGGAACGCCAGCGGAATGAATGTCACGAAGCCGCCGGTCTGGTCCTGCAGCTTGCGCAGCTTGGTTAGATGGTCCACCCGGTCTTCTTCATTTTCAATGTGCCCGTACAGCATGGTGCAGTTGGAGTGCAGCCCTAGCTCATGCGCCGTCTTGGCGACCTCCAGCCATTGCTCACCGGTCAGCTTGTGGTCGCAGATGATGCGGCGGATGCGGTCGTGGAAAATTTCGGCGCCGCCGCCGGGCATCGAATCCATGCCGGCATCGCGCAGCCGGGTCAGCACTTCCCGTGCGCTCAATTTGGAGCGCTGCATGAAGTACCCAATCTCCACCATGGTGAACGCCTTCAAATGCACCTGCGGATAGCGCTGCTTCAACCCGCGCAGCATTTCGCAGTACCAGTCGAGCGTTAATTCGGGATGCAGGCCGCCAACGATGTGGAACTCCGTGACGGCTTCGCTGTAGCCGTGCCCGGCCTTCTCCCAGACCTCTTCGAGCGACATCGTGTAGGCCTTGGGATCGCGCGCGCGCTTGCCAAACGCGCACAGTTTGCAACTGGCCACGCAGACGTCGGTGGGGTTGAGATGGCGGTTGACGTTGAAATAAGTCCGATTGCCGTGCAGGCGCTCGCGCACCAGGTTCGCCATCCAACCGACTGCCAGGAGGTCGGGCGAACGATAGAGCGCGACGCCGTCGTCGAAACTCAAGCGCTCCTGTGCTTCGACTTTTCGCCGGATCGGTTCCAGCCGCCGGTCTTGAAATACGGGTTTCATCTAAGGAAAAAAATGTCCGAAGCCCAAAACAGAAAGAATATCACGCTCACGTAGCCGTTCATGGTGAAGAAAGCGGCGTCGACGCGCGAGAGATCGTCGGCTTTGACTAGGCGATGCTCCCACAACAACAGGCCGGCCACTGCGGCGACCCCGGCCAGCGCCAGGCCTCCCAGCGAAAAGGAGTAAACCAGACACAGCAACGAAACCAGCATCCCGAGATGAAACACCCGCGAGATCCACAGAGCCCGCGCGATACCGAAGCTTTTCGGAATGCTGTAGAGGCCGCTCTGGACGTCGAAGGCGTAATCCTGGCAGGCGTAGATAATGTCGAAGCCGGCGGTCCACAGAGTGACGGCGAGAGTCAGCCAGAGAATCCGGGGATCAAGGGAGCCGCGCACCGCGATCCACGCCGCCGCCGGGGCCATGCCAAGGCAGAAACCGAGAACCAAGTGCGACAGCAGCGTGAAGCGTTTGGTGATCGAATAAAACGCGAGCACAATCAGCGTGGGCCCGGCCAGCTTGAGGCACAGGGGGTTCAACTCGCGGGCGGCGAAGAAGAACACGGCCACCCAGAAGACAATGAAACCCCAGGCGAAGCCGCGCGAGAGAAGCCCAGCGGGCAAATGGCGCATCTTGGTGCGCGGGTTGCGCGCGTCGATATCGGCGTCGAGCACGCGGTTCACCGCCATCGCCACCGAGCGCGCGGCAACCATCGCGAGCACGATCCATCCCAGCTTCCCTAGCGCCCCTTCGCGCGCGAACCCTTCGTCCATCCACGCCAGAAGAGCGCCGGTGAGCGCGAACGGCAGCGCGAAGACGGAATGCTCAAATTTGATCATCTCCAGCGTCAGCCGGATGCGTCGGAGGAAAGGTGTCACGGGCTAGATCCATTGTACGGTGAGCGGAAGGCGCCCTTTTCGGCACCGCTCTGGGAAAATCGTTCATATGACGGTCCAGGATTTGGGCGCGCAACCCGCTGAGCTGCTTGAAGCGGCAGCGGTGTTGTTGGTGGATCATTTCGATGAGCCCGGTGGGTGGCGGGAAATGCGGTCCCCGCGGGAGGAAGTGACGAACGTACTCAAGGAGCGGTTCGCACTAGCCGCGATGGAAGACGGCTTCTTGCAAGGCTGGATCGGCGGGCTCCCTCAGTACACCGGGCGCGTTTGGGAGCTGCATCCGTTAGTGGTCCATCGTGCATGCCGGCTACGCGGCATTGGGCGAGCGTTGGTTGCCGCCTTCGAAGAGGAGGTGCGTCACCGGGGCGCACACACGATCACCCTCGGAACTGATGACCACACGGGCATGACGTCGCTTTCCGCCGTAGATCTGTACGATGATTTGCCAGGTAAGCTGGCGGCGCTTCGCGACCTCGGCCGCAAGCACCCTTCCTTTTTTACAAGAGGCTAGGGTATGCCGCGACGGGTGTGGTGCCGGACGCGAACGGCCCTGGCCGCCCTGACATACTCACGTCGAAGCGCGTGTGCGGGCTCTCGTACGAAAATGCGTATCATGAGCAACGTGAACGTTGATTCCGTACTGAGCCAGTACCACGCCCGGTTGAGCCAGGTTCAGGCCGGGATGGAGCAGGCGCGTTCCCATGCCGCGATCGCCGCGCTGGTATTCGTGGCGGTCGTGATCGTCGCGGCGGTCCTCGCGCTGAAGGCGCAATGGTGGATGTGCCTGTTTCCCATCGCTCTGGCGGCCGCCGCCGGCCGGAGTTTCCTGCGTCATCGTACGGCGGGCGACAACGGGCGGAGGCTCAAGCACTTCTATGAGCGGGCGCTCAAGAGGGTTCAAGGCGAATGGGCCGGCTCAGGCGCCGCGGGCGATGAGTTCGACGATCCCAATCACGCCTACGCGCACGATCTGAACCTGTTCGGCGAAGGATCGCTGTTTGAACTGCTGTTGATCGGGCGGTCTGGCATCGGGCAGACGGGTTTAGCGAAATATCTGAAGGAGTCGGCAGAACTGGACGAAGCAAGAGCGCGCCAGGAAGCGGTCCAGGAATTGAGCGGCCGTACGGATCTGCGGGAGAAGGTCGCGCTGCTGGGTCCCTACCAATTCTCCGAATCGAGTTGGGAGACGTTCACGCAATGGCTGAACGCGCCGGCCACGCAGTTTCCGGTCGGGCTCCAGCCCCTCCTGCTGGCGACTTCGGCGGCGCTGGCCGCCTTGATTCTGGCTGCCGTCGCGACGGGCGGAATACTGCTGCCCTGGATCTGGCTGGCCCGCATTGCCGCGCCGGTGGTCGTGTTTCACACTGTGGTTGGCGTGAGCCTGCGGGAGCGCGTCAACAAAATGATCGAGTCTCTACGAGCCTTGTCGAGCGAGACGCAGTTGCTACGTGAGGGCCTCGAATTGCTCGAGTCCGAACGGCTTAAGGCGGGAAAATTGCGACGGATCACGGAACGCGCGCGCGGCGGCGCGGCGGCCGTCCACAGGCTGGAGCGGATGCTCGACGGGCTGCGGCAACGCAACAAAGATCAGTTCCTTCACATCTCCCGGGTGCTGATGGTCGGCACACAGCTCTCGATGGCCATCGAGAAATGGCGGCGAAAGCACGCCCCGGTACTGCGTGAATGGATGGAGGCTTGGGCGGAGTTCGAGGCGCTCAATGCGCTCGGCGGCTACGCCTATGAGAATCCGGGCAACAACTTCCCTGAGTTCGCCGAGGTTCTGGCGGCTTTCGAAGGAAAGGCCGTGGGGCACCCACTGCTCGCGCCCGAAGGCTGTGTGTGCAATGACGTCAATTTGAACCCGGTCTCGCGCTTCTACATCGTCAGCGGCTCCAACATGTCGGGCAAGAGCACGCTGCTCCGCGCCATCGGACAGAACGCGGTGCTGGCTTTCGCGGGGGCTCCGGTGCGCGCGAAGGAGCTGCGCCTGTCGGCGCTGAGGATGTGCGCTTCGATCAACGTGGCCGACTCGCTGCTGAACGGGAAGTCGAAATTTCTGGCGGAAGTGGACCGGCTGAAGCTCGCGATCGAGATGGCCGAAGGCGGGATTCCGCTGCTGTTCCTGGTGGATGAGATGTTCAGCGGGACCAACTCCGTGGACCGGCGCCTCGCCGCGGAGGCAGTGATCCGGACTCTGGTCGGGCGCGGAGCCATCGGAGCGTTATCGACCCATGACCTGGCCCTGACTGAAATCGCCGAGGACCCGGCGTTGCACGGCGCCAACGTGCATATGGGCTCGCGGGGGAACGGCGATCCCATGGAGTTTGATTACCGGCTGAAGCCGGGCGTCACGCGCGAGGCCAATGCCCTGGCCATCGCCCGGATGGCGGGAGTGCCGGTGTAACCTGCGGCCCGCTACTGCGGCTCGCTACCGGCGCGCCGGGGGCTATACTCGAATTAGAAGTCCGCGTCAGCGAGTATACTGTTAGATCAGCATACTCTGGCAAATCTAGGAGTTTTCAACTACTATGTTCGATCTTTTCCGGAGCCGGGACACGGTTGTCCGTTTTTTCTTGGGATTCATTCTGATTGTGGTGGCGGCCTCCATGTGCGTCTACCTGATCCCTGGGTCGAACCCCGGCACCGGGGTTACGGAAGACACGGTGCTGGCGCAACTGGACGGCGACAAGCTGACCCAGCAGGACTTCCAGCGTCACTTCGCGATTCTGCTGCAAGGCGCGCAGATCAGCGATCCGGGTCAGGTTGCGCTCATGTACCCGGAATATATGCAGCAAGAAATCGAAAAGATGGCCTTGCTGTATGTGGCCAAGCAAATGGGCTTGACCGTGACCGATGACGAGGTGCTGACCGGGGTCGAAAGCCAATGGCCGCAGTTCTTCCAGAACGGCCAGGTGAATCGCGATCAGTTCCAGCAGTACTTGGCGACCATCGGGCTGACGGAGCAGGAAGCCACCGATGTGGTCCGGGATCAGTTGATCATCAAGCGCCTGGAGGATGCCACACTCGCCGGCGTAGCGGTGACAGACGCGGAAGTGAAGAGCGAATTCGCGCGGCGTTATGACAAGGCCAAGATTTCCTACATCAAATTCCCTGCCGGCAAGTTTACTGACCAGGTCAAGCCCACGGACCAGGATCTTCAAAACACCTATGCGCTGAACAAAACCAGCTATCCGGTCCCGGCCAAGAACAACTACCAGGTGCTGGTGGTGGATCAAAACAAAGTCGCCGCGACGATGACGGTCACCGATGCGCAATTGCACCAGGCCTATGCGGAGTCGATGGACAACTTCCGGACGCCGGAGCGCATTCACGTGCGCCACATCCTGATCAGCACGGAGGGCAAGTCCGACGCGGATAAGAAAGCTTTGAAGACCAAGGCCGAGGACATCCTGAGACAGTTGAAGAATGGAGCGGATTTCGCGGAGCTGGCCAAGAAGGATTCCGACGATAAAGGCTCCGGCGAAAAGGGCGGCGATCTGGATTGGATCGTCAAGGGGCAGATGCAGGTTCCGGAGTTCGAAGACGCGGCCTTCGCGCTGAAGCCGATGGAGTTGAGCCCGGTGGTCACCAGCAGCCTGGGTTATCACATCATCCAGGTTCTGGCCAAGGAACCGGCTCGCGTCAAGCCGTTCGACGAGGTGAAGGCACAGCTTGCAGATGAGCTCAAGAAGGACGGGCTGACGGACAAAGTTCAGGCGCTGGCCGATCAGGTTCAGGCTGCATTGCAGAAATCGCCAGATTCGGCCGAGCAGATTGCCAAGCAGTTTGGCGTCGATTTGGTCACGGTGCCGGAGGGCGTCGCGGGCCAGCCGATTCCCACCCTGGGCGTCTCTCCGGAAATCGATACCGCGGTTTCGCAGTTGCGGCCCAACGAGGTGTCAGGCGAAGTCTCGCTGCCTATGGACCGCCTGGCCGTGGTGGTGCTGAAGTCGCGCACTCCGGCACGCCTGGCTACTCTCGACGAAGTCAAGGATCAGGTCCGCCAAGCCTTCATCCTGACCAAAGCCAAGGAGATTGCCGCGGATAAAGCCAAGGAAGCCGCGGAGCGGCTCAAGAAAGGCGAGGACATGAACGCGGTGGCGAAATCCTACAAATTGGACGTGACCACCTCCAGCCTGTTCGGCAGCGCGGATTCGGTGGAAGGCCTGGGCCAGGCCGTTTACGTGGCTGACGCGTTCAGCAAGCCGATCGGAACCGTCCTGGGACCGACCGAGATCAACGGGGCCGAGACGGTCTCCAAGGTCCTGGAACAGCAGCGCGGCGACCCCGGGCTGCTGGCTGCGTTAAGACCGCAGCTCATCCAGGATTTGAAGAAGCAAAAAGCGACCACCGCGCTGGAGCTGCTGGAAGACAGCGTGATCACGGACTTGGTCAAGGCCGGCAAGCTCAAGCGCAACGACAAGGCCATCAATGAGCTGGCCGCCACCTACGCGCCCAAACCCGGCAACAACTAGAGCCGCCCCGATCGCATGGCCGGGCATCTGCTCGACATTTGGAAGAGCCTTACCGACCCGGATCGCCTGATCCTGCTGCTCTCCCAAGCGGCGTCAGGATGGTTCGGCTACGCCCTGCTGGCCGGGGTGGTCTTCGCGGAAACAGGATTGTTGGTGGGTCTGTTTCTCCCCGGAGACAGCCTGCTGTTCACGGTGGGTGTGGTGGCCGGCGCGGGGCAATTGAACATCGTGCAGATTTGCGCGGTGCTGGTGGCGGCGTCCGTTGCCGGCGATCAATGCGGCTACTTCCTGGGGCACCGCACCGGACCGGCCATTTTCTCCCGTCCGGATTCGCGCTGGTTCAAGCAGGAATACGTCACGCGCACCCAGCGCTTTTATGAGCGCCACGGCGGAAAGACCCTGATCTACGCGAAATTCGTGCCCATCGTGCGCGCCTTCGCGCCCTACATGGCGGGAGTGGGCCGCATGCGCTACCTGCGCTTTTTCTCCTTCAACGTGTGGGGCGGAGTGGGCTGGGTGGTGTCCATGACCCTGTTCGGCTACTTCATCGGCAACTACGCGCCGGTGCGCCGCAACTTCGAAAAAGTGGTGCTGGCGATTATTTTCGTGAGTGTCCTGCCGATGCTGATCCAGTATTGGAAGGCGCGGCGGGAGGCGGCTACGGAACCCTCAGCTCCCGTAGCGCCGCGGTGACCGCCGGGTCGCGGCGCATCTCGAGCTGGTCCCCCTTGGCGACGCCGAACTTCAAGTTGACGATTTCCTGCTGCAGACGGTCCGTGATCCATTCCCGGTCCGCCAGCCATTCGCGGACGTCGGGCTGGATGGAGTGTTGGGCGGCGTAGGCGTTGAGCTGATCCAACATCTCGCCGGTGACTTGAAAATCGTCGGGGATTTCGTGCGCCCGGACGTATTCGCTGGCGAAGGCGGTGATCACTCCGGAAGCTTCCAGCGCCACACGCAGGCGCGTCTGCGCCTCCGGCTGCACCACTTGATCCGGCTGGATTCCGCCGCCGCCGCGCACCTCCCGGCCGGAGTCGGTTTTGTACGGACCTTTGTCAACGACGGTCGCCGAGTCGAGCTCACCCCCGCTCAGCGGCTTTTGGATGGAGCGCCCGCTGGGGGTGTAGTAGAAGGCTACCGTCAGCGCCATCCCGGTGCTTTTCGAAAGCGGATACACCTGCTGCACCAGGCCCTTGCCATACGTGGGCACACCGAAGATACTCGCCCGGTCGTGATCCTGCAACGCTCCGGAGACGATTTCCGACGCGCTGGCGGTTTTCTCGTTCACCAGAACGGCCAGCGGAAAGGTGTAGGGACGGTTGTATTTGTCGACGCGCGCCTCTTCCGGCTTCGAGCTGCGTCCCCTGGCGGTGAAGATGAGCTGCTCGGGTTTGAGAAAGAGCGACGCTGTGTCGATGGCCGCGCCGACGTCGCCGCCGGGATTGTCGCGCAGGTCAAGAACCAGCCCCTTCAAGTCCGCCCCGCCCAGCTTTTCGATGGATCCCTTCACCAGCTTCCCGGTGGTCTGGGCGAACTCGGTGATGCGTAAATACCCGATGCCCGGCGCGAGCATGAAAGCGCGGTCGACGGTGGGCGTGTTCTCCACCTCCGGCGACATGGTGATGTGCGTGACCTTGGCGTCGCCGGGGTGATGGATGTAAAGATCGGCTTCCTTCTGGCGCGAGGCGGTGAGCAACTGTACGATTTGTTCCGCATCCAGCCGCGCGATCGCGTAATTGTTCACCGCCACAATTTCGTCGCCGGCGGAAAGTCCCGCCTTGGCGGAAGGCGTTCCGGGAAGCGTCTGCAAAACGATCACTCGACCGGGCGTAATGTTGACGATGCTGCCAAAGCCCTTCTGCTCGCTTTTCTCCATCTGCTGGAGCTGCTGGAATTGATCCGGATCGAAGAAGCTGGAATGCGGATCGAGCGTTCGCAGCATGGAGGGAATCGCGCCCTGATAGAAAGCCGCATCCGGATCGACAGGGTCGGCAGCTTCTGCTTCCACCACGGAGAACACGTCGATCATCTTCTTCAACTGCGGTGCGGCATCGGCGATGGGATCCGGCTCATCGGATTGGGCCTGCACGGGAAGCGCGAGCAAGGCCAGCAAGAACGCGAACAGAAACGGCATGGCGATTTCTTAGCGGCTGAAGCGCGTCTCCTGGCGATTTCGATGCCGCTCCAGCGCGAGTTCAATCAAGCGGTCAATCAGCTTGGGATACGGAATGCCCGCGGCTTCCCACATCTTCGGAAACATGCTGATGGAGGTGAATCCCGGCACGGTATTGATCTCGTTGACGTAAAACTGCCCGGTTTTGGTTTCCATCAGGAAATCCACGCGAGCCATGCCTTCGCAGCCCACTGCTTTGTAGCATTCGACAGCGAGGCGCCGCACTTCCGCGGTCTGCTCCGGTTCGAGCTCGGCGGGCAACACGGTGCGGGCCTGGTTGAGAATGTACTTGTCTTCATAATCGTAGAATTCGCGCGAAGGCAGCACTTCGCAGGGAATGGCCGCGACGGGCTGATCGTTGCCCATCACCGAGCATTCGAATTCGCGGCCTTCGACGCCGCGCTCGACAATGATCTTGCGGTCGTACTGCGCCGCCAGATCGAGAGCGGCTTTGAGCTGCTCGCAATTGTGCGCCTTCGAGACGCCGACTGAAGAGCCGAGATTCGCCGGCTTGATGAACATGGGATAGCGCAGGCGCTTGCACACGTCGTCAGGTTTGAACTGCCCGCGCGTCAGCACCAGGAAGTCGACGATGGGCAAGCCTCGCTCTCTGCACAATCGCTTCATCACATCTTTGTCCATCGAAACCGAAGATGCCAGCACGCCCGCGCCGACATACGGCAATCCGGCCAATTCCAGCAGCCCCTGCACCGTCCCGTCCTCCCCGAAGGTTCCGTGCAGCGCGGGGAAAACCACGTCGATGCCCTTGTTGGCGCCCGGCTCCGGCGAAATCGCGCGCGGCAGCCAGAAGCCGTCCTTGGTGATGAGAATGCGCTCGACTTCGTAACGCTCCGCGTCCATGGCCGCGATGATGGATTCGGCGGAATTGAGCGATACCTCATGCTCGCCGCTGCGGCCTCCGTAAATCACTGCGACGCGAAGACGGGACATGTTCTAAAGAATCCTCTTGCCCAGGGCGGAAGTGAGCAGCTCCACGGCCAGCAGCGCGGTGCGATTTGCTTCATCGATCACCGGATTCACTTCGACCACTTCCGAGGAGACCATAAGACCAGAGTCGCACACCAGCTCCATGGCTAAATGGGCTTCGCGGTAGGTAATGCCGCCGCGCACCGGAGTGCCGACGCCGGGCGCATCCGCCGGGTCGACGGCGTCGAGGTCGAAGGAAAGATGAAAGCCGGCGGTGCCGAGACTGACGAAGTGAATCGCCTCCTGGATGACGGCGCGCATGCCACGCTCATCGATGTCGCGCATGGTGAAAGGATGGACGCCGGTTCCACGGACGTTCAGCCGCTCCATTTCATCGACGCTGCGCAGGCCGACGATGGCGACTGAAGCGGGCTCGATCGCCGGCGAATAGCCGGGGAGCCGCGTCAGCTCGCCGGGACCCAGACCGATGCAGCAAGCCAACGGCATGCCGTGCACATTGCCGCTGGGGCTCGATTCAGGCGTGTTCATATCGGCATGCGCATCGATCCACAGCAGCCCGAGTTTACGGGAGTCGCGATGAAAATGGCGCGACATCCCGGAGACGGTTCCCACCGCGACCGAGTGATCCCCTCCCAGCACCAGCGGAACTTTCCCGTCATTCGCTGCGCGCTCCACCATGTCCGCCAGACGGCCGCACGTGTGCGCGATTTGCGGAAGATAGCGGGCATGCGAAGAACCTTCCGGCGCGGACTCCGGCTGATCCACCACAACGTTGCCCAGATCCTCGACTTCGTATCCGAGCGCGGCAAGCTTTTCGTGCAGACCCGCGAGCCGCACGGCGGAAGGTCCCATATCGACGCCGCGGCGTCCCGCGCCCAGGTCCATGGGCGCACCGATCACGGCGATGTGCGATTGCCGCATCTAACGTTGCCGGCTGTTTCCGGCAGCTTGTGCGTGGTCTCGTAGGCCAGCTTCGATGTGCCGGTAGAGACGTTGGCGGGCGCCGGAAGTGAGGGACGAAAGACGTTTTGGGACCGGAGCGAGCATTAGAAGTATCTTCCCATGACGAATCTCGTTACGTCGAGCCGGCGGCCGCGCAGTACATCGTGGTTGCATGGAAACCGGTCTTCATTGGCCTCGCCCGTTGGACTTTCCGGACGTATTTGTGCTGGAATGAACCGTCAAGCGAGCTACATGAGCGGGTTGCTCAGGAGCCTTAGTGCATGATCCGCGCCGATTATTTCATGCAGGATCCCGGGATTTTTCATTCGCCTGCTCTCATTGGGAATCCTGAGATTTCGATCATCCTCCCCACCTACTGCCGTGGCGACAATGGCTTGCTGGACCGAGCTATAGGCAGCGTTCTCTCTCAGAGCTTTACTAACTTCGAACTGATCGTGATGGACGATGGTTCAACAGACTCGACCGCCGATTTGATTTCGGCATACGTCAGGTCTGACGACCGCGTCATTCACGTGAGGCACGAACGTAACTGTGGCCTCCCCGCGCTGCGCGTAAACGAAGGATTGTTGATGGCTCGCGGAGACCTGTGCGCCTATCAATTCGACGACGACCAGTGGACCAATACGTTTCTCGCGACGGTGGGCGGCGAATTGCGCAAGAACCCCGCTTTCGACGTGGCTTATGGGCTTTGCGAACTAACCATGGCGGGCACGCAACAGATACTGGGTGGTCCATTTGACTATCAGTGGCTGATGATAGGAAATTTTATTCCCAACAATACCGTCATTCATCGCCGGCGCCTGTTCGAACGGCTGGGTGGATATGACATGCATGTGGTGATGCGCCGGCGTTGTGATTGGGATTTGTGGCAGCGCTGGGCTCGCAAAGCCGCATTCCTTTTCATTAATGAGGTGGTGAGCAGGGTGGAAGCCAGGCGGCCGGAATCCATTGGGAATACTTGCATCGCCGATGACTTCGCCATGCGGTCGCAGATGGCTCTCGACAGAAATGAGAGCTTGCGGCCCGGCGTATTGAAGTCTTACGTGGTCGATGATCTCACGCACTTGAGACACCTGGGAGAGCGCAAAATTGAGTCCCTGTGGCGTCAACAAGTGGGTCCCTATCACTCTCGATTCCGGCACATCTGGATCGCGGTCCGGCCTCCCAAAGCCAGACCACTCCACGTGCTGGTCAGCAAAGGTGGATACGCCAGTACGTTCGACATCACCATCGGCAACTTCGCGGAAAGCCTGGCCGGCGATTTTGTCTTCACTTTTGTGCCTTTAGCCCACACTGATGAAGCGGCCATCCTCTGTGCGGACGTCCTGCTGCTGCACCGCACCACCGACCAACAGGGCCCGCCACTGGCGGAGATCGCACGGCGACGTGGCAAGGCCGTGGTCTTCCTGGCGGACGACGATCTGCTTTCCGTACATCAGGTCGGGGAGGAATTCTCTTGGCTCGCGCCGGGTGCGCCGTGCCGGCTGGCTCTGGAGTCCGTGATCCGGGACGCCGACCTCGTCATCACCTACTCTCCGCTGATGCAAGAACCGGTCCAGGAGCTAAATCCCCGTAATGTTCTCCTCGAAACCAATATCCGGCAGAAATGGCTCGCTCGCGCAAAATCAAAACTCGACCCCGCCGGCGCTTCGGAGAGCGAGGGTCCGATGAGAATCGGATTTGCGGGAGGGCCAACGCGTCGTGACGAACTCGCGGCTCTATGGCCGGCGATCGTCGAGGTCAGTCGCCAACTGGGCGTCCGCGCCGAATTCCAGTTTTGGGGCTTCATTCCCAGCGGCCTGGAGGCGTTGCAATCGCCCTACCGCTGCGAGCGGTTCACCCACAGTTACGAAAGATACCTGGACCGCCTGACTTCGGCTGGCTTCGATGTGATGATCGCACCGCTGTTCGACGACAAGCGAACCAAGCGCGCTAAATGTCCCATCAAGTTCCTGGAAATCACGGCGGCAGGCGCGGTCGGCGTCTTCTCTGACGTCGCGCCCTATCGCGTGGTAGTTGACGGCGTCAACGGGATCAAGTGTGAGAACACGGTGGAATCCTGGAGCGCCGCGATTCTGAAGGCAGCCAGCCTGCCTCCCGCGGAACGGAAGCGCCTGATCGGGCACGCCATCGACACCGTCGAGGAGCATTACACCAGCGAAACCCAGGCGCCTCGCGTCGCAGCCACCCTGGAGGCCGCTGTTCTGCACAGCCGGCTTAAGCGGGTTCGCTCGGGCAAGCCCCGGATCGCCTATTTTTGTCACACTCCGTATCGGTCAAGCGCCGGGAACCGCCTTTTGGGCTACGCCAGGCTGGCGCAGGATTTTCAGTTCGAGCCCGTATTAGTTCTCCCGCGCGGCGTTGGCAGTGCGGCCGAAGAGATGCAACGAAAGGCTACCGCCTTGAGCATCGCCATCGCTTATCTGCCCCTTACGGTTGAGACCGAGGTGGATGCATCCCGCCAACTCGACGAATCCGCGACGGCGGAAATCCAGCGTTGGTTGTCGCAGCATCGAATTGGGCTGGTTCACTCTTTTAACCTGATGCGCGAAGTCGGGGAAGCGGCCAGGCATCTGGGCATCCCACATGCGGCCTCCCTGTATGAAGCCTATTCGCGTCATCCCGCCGGGGTCCGCCATTGTAACGTGGTCCATTCCGACTCCCTTATTTATGCCGATCGCTGGGGTGAGGTCCTCAATGCGCCCGCCCGGCGAATCATGTCCTATGTGCCGGACGAATTTTTCGAAGTTGGAGATTCGGCGAGCGCGATTGGTCCTCCTGCTCAGGACGGTTGTTTGAGGATAGGCCTATTTGGAAGCTTGCAGCCCCGGAAAGGCCAGTTGCAGGCCGTGGAAGCCGTAGGCCGGCTCAAGAGCATGCTCGGCGCCAGCGCCCGACTCCAGTTCTTCGGCCACGATCATTTCTATCCGGACTACCTCGCCGCTTGCAAGCAGATGGCAGAGCAATCCGGCATAGCGCACCTTGTGAGTTTCTGCGGCTTCGTCAAGGACTCCGGTGCGGCGATGCGCAACGTCGACGTCGTCCTTTGCGCCAGCGACTGTGAGTCCATGCCCCAGGCGATTCTGGAAGCTATGGCGTCCGGGCGCTTGGTTATCGCACCCGGCGTTGGCGGCATCGCGGACATGGTGTCTCATGGCACCGGATTTCTGATGCCCGATAACTCCGCGGCCTCCATCCTCCAAGCGCTTGCCAAGGTTCTCAGACTGACTGCCGGCGAATGGCGGGACAAAGTTGATCTTGCCCGCGAAGTGGCTCGTCAGGAGTGTTCCAAGTACCCAGTCGCCGCGGAACTCTTCAGGCTCTACTGCCAGGCCGCCGTCGCACCCGGTTTGGCGCCGCTCACGGAAGCAAACCAATAGGGTCAGATCCGAGATTTGAGGATGATCGCCGCGATCCACCGGTCGGGCATCAGCGCGTTGCGCTCGAACTGACAGTCTCATCCCCCTGTGGGAGAATAGCGAACGACAGGCGAAGTCATCGAGCTCATGCAAGCATCAACGATCACAGCTCTTATCGTTGGCTACTACGGGGCTGGCAATGCGGGGGACGAGGCCATCCTCGAAGCGATGCTGGGGGATCTTCGAGCGCGAATCCCAAGTCTGCGGCCTATTGTCGTTTCCGAGAATCCAACTTCGACCGCTGCGCTTCACGGAATCGAATCGATTCCGAATAATGACAGACTGTCAGTCCTGGCCGCGATCAAACGCTGCGATCTGGTCATCCTGGGCGGGGGCGGTTTGTTTCAGGATTCTTGGGACGTCTCGCTGAGTAGTGTGTTCTCAAGACCCGTGGCTCCCTTGAGCTACTATTTCTACTCGGCTCTTGCGGCCCTTTATGAGAAGCCAATGGTACTTTTCGCAATAGGCGTCGGGCCGCTTTCAACGGAGATTGGGCGGCTTTACACGCGAATGGCGTCCGAACTTGCAGCGCTTATTATAGTTCGCGATGAAGGGTCAAAGGCCGCAGTCCTCAAACTAGGTGTCGACGCCGATCTGGTTCACGTTACCGCCGATCCCGCGTTTCTGCTTTCGCACACCCTTCCGATCGTCGACTCACAGCGGCCTATCGTAGCGGTGGCCCTACGCAACTGGACCTTGGGCGTTGATCCGGGACAATGGGAGACGGAGATAGCAACCGCCCTCGACAACTTTCTCGCTCGGCATGGTGGAACGGTTTTATTCCTCCCTTTCCAGCAATCCTCCGTCGAAGCTCACAACGACACCGCGGTCGCACTTCGAGTCCAGTCCCGGATGACCCATCGGGAACGGACCGGACTGCTTGAGGCCGCTGGCGATTGGCGTCAGTTGGCGGGCGCCATCGGCTGCGCCGATCTTGTGCTAGGGATGCGGTATCATTCGGCGCTCTTCGCCATACGGCAGGGGGTTCCCGTAGCCGGGCTGGCGTACGATCCCAAGGTGCACTATCTGATTGCCTCCGCGGGTTGCGAGCAGTGTGCAGTCGATCTAAATGGCATGCACGCGGAGTCCTTATTGGAGACGCTAGAGGGAACCCTGGTTGATCCGGCGTTACAAGGGAAGTTGATTTCCGCCTCGGAAAAGCTGTCTGCGGCTGCTGCCGAAAGCGGCCGGCGCTTGTCCGAAACGCTTTCACGAGGCATGTTGCGCGCGCCCGACGCGGCTACTGTTCGGTGGTGGTTGGACGAGCTTGCTGCGGCAGTCGCTTCCATCGAGAGGCAAGACCTATCTTGGATCACAGAGGTCAAGCAGGCAATCGCAGAGCGTCGAAGCACCCTCCAGCGCGGATTCGGGCAATCCGGGCCCTATGACGTCATCTGCTTCCCTGGCATCGAATGGGATCTCCGCCGGATGCGGCCGCAACAACTCATGGCGCAATTCGCGAACCACGGGCACCGCGTCTTTTTTGTGAGTCCAACGAAGTTCCTACCGATGGGAAGTCCAAAGTTCACAATGCGTGCGCTCCGCAAGAACGTTTGGGAAGTCCGGCTGGCTACGCCGTACGCATTGGACGTTTACTCGGGTCTGATGGCGGAAGAGGTGGAAGATTCAATTGTCGAGGATATTCAAACCTTGGCGGGTGAGCTGGAGATTGACCGCGCGGTGTCGATCCTCCATCTTCCAACCTGGGCGACCGCTTGCTACCGCTTGCGGTCCCGTTTAGGATGGCCCCTAGCCTACGATTGCATGGACGATTGGAGCGGGTTCGCGTACATGCCCGATGTGCTCCTCGGCAAGGAACCTTCGCTAGTCCAGAGTTCTGACTTAGTCGTAGTCACTGCCCAGAAACTCTGGGATAAGTGGGCTCCGCTCAGTCACAATACCTTGCTGGTTCCGAATGCCGCCGACTTCACGCACTTCCAGCAGGGGACTACCGGCGAGATTCCCGCCGGTCTCCCGTCGTCGATGCCCGTGGCCGGCTTCTTTGGCGTAGTGGATAGTTGGTTCGATGTCGAATTGGTCAGGCGGGCGGCGGGCGAACGGCCGCAATATTTCTTTGCCCTGGTCGGCGCTGTATATGACGCTCCCGTCGATCGACTGGAGGGCTTGGCAAACGTCCGGTTGTTCGGGCATCAGTCGTACGATCTCCTGCCTTCCTATTTACGCCGCTTCGACGTTTGCATGATTCCCTTCAAAGTCAACTCGGTTACGCTTTCAACCGATCCTGTGAAATTCTATGAATACCTCTCGCAAGGCAAGCCCATCGTGTCCACCCGCTTGCCTCAACTGGAACCGTATGGCGATGTAACGTACTTGGCCAATGACTTCGCGGATTTCGTTCGATTGCTGGATCAGGCCATTGCCGAAAACGATCCGGATCTTGTCGAACGCCGGCGGAAATTGGCCCGTGGGAACTCTTGGGCGGCGCGATATGACCTGGTCAGCCCGGCCATTCAGCAGACGTTCGCTGTTGATCGCGCGCGCCCGAATATTCTTTTCGTATACCAGTTCCTGGGCTTGGGCGGCGTGGAAGTTGTGTTGCAAGCGAGGGCCGCGGAACTGAGTCGCCGTGGGTACTCGATTCGAATCGTGTTCCTCGAAGAAGCAGATGGGCGCGCGCTATTTGAAAGAAGCGGCATCGATTTTCGAATCTGCGGGACGGAAACGGAATTGGCCGATCAGCTCAGCGGATTCCGGCCGGACTGGATCATCAGCATTGATACGCCGGCCATTCTACCGCTCGCGCGCCGGACCTGTCCCGAAGCCGGGTTAGTGTATGAGGTCCATTCGAGCAACTCCCAAATGTTAGCGCCGCTCACGGGCCCGGATTTTTTCACCGGCATTCGAGGAATCCTGGTCCCCTCGGCGTCACAGGGTCAGCGCATCCAGCCACTGATGGCTGCCGATGTCCGAATCGAAGTGATACCCAACGCGCTTTCCCCGGCCTTTTTTGAGACGGGCGACGACGTCAAAGCTGCCTCGCATCCTATTGTTCTGTGGGTTGGGCGGCTCGACGCAGTAAAGAACTGGCGCGGCTTTCTTGGTATCGCCCGCCGCTTACGGGATCGAACCAATGCGCAATTCCATTTGATCAGCGGCCGCCTATCTGCCGAAGCAGCGGCCACGTTATCGGCGACCATCGGAGCTCTCGGGCTGGAAGCACGCGTTCGCAGCACCCAAACCATCCCAAACTCGCGCATGCCCGAGATCTATCGTGCCTCGGCGCGTTCCGGTGGTTGTCTCGTTTCAACTTCTGCCACGGAATCCTTCGGAATGGTGGCGTTGGAGGCGATGGCATGCGGCTGCCCGGTGGTCGCGCCGGACATCGTGGGGCTGCGGGATCTTGTGCGGCACTCTGAAACCGGCCGGCTTTATCCGGCGGGAGATCTGGCTACGGCTTGCGAGCAGATCGTGGACCTGTTCAACGAAACGCCCGAACGCCGCCGGATGGTCACGGATCACGCGCGAGAGTTGGCAATAGGTTTTTCCCCGGAACGCGCCGCCGACCGCTTTCTCGCGGTTTTGGAGGATTGGTCGGCGCCACGCGAGCCGAAGCCTCAGCCGGCTCTGGCATCGACCCGGGAATTTGCGCGCATCCTCGCGGATACGGGGGAAGGCGCAAGGGTGGTCATTTTTCCTCCTTTCTTGCCCTGGCGGGCTGAGCTGGATATGGGCCGAACGCAGCGGTGGGCAAAGCTTTTCGCGCGTGTCGGCTGTCTGGTTTTTTACTGCGATCCTCAACGGCACATTGCCGGAGAGGATGGTTTCGTCGAAGTCGAGAATCGACTCTTCCTTGCGAATACACCGATGAATGTTTACGAAGGAATTGAGGCACCGGCGGTCATTGCTTGCGGGTCGAACCTCGATCAACTTTGCCATTTTCGGAATCCGCTTGTTGTCTACGAATGTCTTGACGCCTTGCGTGACAACGGATCAGCATTGAGCGACCTGGAGGCCGAGTGGCTCGCCCGTGCCGCGGTCGTAACTGTGAGTTCGGAGGACCGTCGCAGCTCGGTCGCGCGCCTCCGTCCCGACGTCATGGTCGTTTCCGATTCCCAATTGTTGCGGGATGACGAAGGCGCGAAGATTCTCAGCGCACTTGAGTCGGCGCGCACTCCCAATCACGATCCCATTCGACTTCAGACACTGCTGGCGTGGCGCGAGCGGGAGGTCAATGCGCTACGAAAGCAGATCCAAGCCCGTGACCGGCCCGCTGTCGAAATACTTCAAGGCGCGATCGAGGAACAGAAGCGCATCCTCTTGGAACGGGACACCGGCGTTGCTTTCCTGCGAAATGAAGTGGCGGCTCGCAATGAAATCATCGCGGAGCGGAATAGGGCTGTGGAGTTTCTCAAAAACGAAGTCGGCCACCGTGAAACGGAGTTGGCGCGCCTTCGAAGCGACATCGAATCACGCGGTGAGATCATCCGCGAGCGGCAGGATGCGATTCAGTTTCTCCAGAAAGAAATCGCTACGCAGAAAGAGGGGATCACGTTCCTGCGGGGAGAGATCTCCCGGAGTGAAGCGGTCATCTCGGAACGCCAGCGCGCCATCGAGTTCCTTCAGCAAGAGGTCGCGGCGCGAGACGCCGCGGCCGCCGCGCAGCTCGAGGGCATTGCCTTCTTGAGAGGTGAGGTGGCGCAACTCGAAGCGGTCATCTCGGAACGCCAGCGCGCCATCGAGTTCCTTCAGCAAGAGGTCGCGGCGCGGGACGCCGTGGCCGCCGCTCAGCTCGATGGTATCGCCTTCTTGAGAGGTGAGGTGGCCCAACGCGAAGCGATGATCGCAGAGCGCGAGCGCCAATTGCTTGAGTCCACGGCCGAGATCGCGAGGCTGAGCGACACCGTGCGCGACCTCGAAGCCACATTGCCGTGGTTGCGCCGATGGCTACTTGGCCGCTCGAGACGCGAAGGAGTCTAGCTCAGTGGAGCGATCATCCATCTTGCGCATTCACGCCCATAGAAGGTACTCTAGAGGATAATTCGAGGCATGGCGGTCAGGTCATTTCTAACTCCGCGCATTGTCAGCCCAGTCCTGATCGTCGTCGCCTTTTTTTTGGGGAGGTTCACTGCCCCCCGGTCGGGCCCGGAAGATCGGCCGCCCATTGCCTCCGAATCTCCTGCCTCCACACCGGCGGCGAAGACGGAAATTCCGCCAGGCCAAAGCGTACTCGGTTTTATCGACATGGTCGACGGCAAGCCGGCCGTCCTCGCGGCAAAGGATGGTGAAGTCCAGGTTTCGGGTTGGGCCGCCTGTGTCGACGCCACTTCCCACTTGGTCAAGGTCGAGGTTCTTGTCGATGACAAGGTGAAAGCAGACACATCTATCTCGTACCCGCGGCCGGATGTAGCGAACCACTACGGCCGGCCGGATTTCGAAGAAAGCGGCTGGAGAGCGTCGTTTTCTGCACACGGGCTGGAAACCGGCACGCATTCGCTCAAAGCGCGTGTTATATGCGCAAAGGGAGAATCCGGGCTTTTACCGGCATTTAGCCTGGATATTAAGAATTAATGAGCAGTTTCTTAAAGCGCTTGACGAACCTCAGGGATTTCTATTGAGCCGCGCGCATGGAACCACTCGCCGCAAAACCTAGCGAAATGCATGAGAGCGTCGAGGCTTCTCGACGTGACCCTGAGTCCCACAAAGAGCAGACAGAACGGCTCATTCTCACACTAAACAACTCATTAAAAGCGAAAGATCTCGCCCTCGCCGAAGCGACGGCTGCTGACATTTCGCTGCAGGCCCAACTGCCGGAGGATGAGCGGACTGTATCGCAGAGCATCCCGGAGCCGAAATCCATCGAGGCGTCGCTCAGGGCCCAGTTGAAGGATATGGAGATCAGGCTCGCTGAGGCGGAATCTGTCCACGCTGAGGAAATGCGTTACGCCGAGGAGTTGCGGAGCCGCGCGGCGTATGGCGCTAACGAATACTGGACACACCTCCAACAGAGGCTGTCCGAATACAAGTCGCAGCGTGTATGGACGGCCATGTTACTGGTCCGCAAGGCTTACACCCTATTGTTCCGCCGGGGAATCCGTGGCAAGATCGGTTTTCTAAAGTGGCTTGCCACATTTCCTCTGTCAGGAACATCGGATTTGGCCTCTTATGATCTCACTTTTCCTGACCTGTCCGTCTACCAGCCGGAGCACTTGCACACGCCGTTAGTGCGCGGACAGATACCGCTGAAACCCCTGGCGCTGCCGAGCGAACACAAACCGGCGGCCGCGGCGCCCCGCACTAAGTATGACCTGATCATTCTCGCGATTATCGATTTCGATTTTCGTTTTCAGCGTCCTCAACAAATCGCCGCCCAGTTTGCTCGCCAGGGCTGCCGCGTCCTTTGGGTTAGCCCTTCGCGTTTCCTGCAGCCTGGGTCGGAACCCTACAAGCTGATTCCGCTTCGCGACAATCTCTGGGAAGTTCACCTTCGTGGTGGTCCGGTGGATATCTACATGGGCGACCTGGCTACTGGCGCCGTTGATTCCTTCGCCGAGTCTCTTGGGTATCTTTACCGCGACCTGGCCATCGCCGAGGATTGCGTCATCGTCCAATTGCCGTTTTGGCGGCGTCTCTCTCTAGCCCTTCGGCAGAGATATGGATCCAAACTAGTCTACGACTGCATGGATGACTGGGACACCTTTGTCAATTTGGGATCGTTCAGCGGCTCAGAGGAGAAGAATTTTGTAAAAGAGTGCGATCTCCTCATCGTTTCGAGTGAGGAGCTAGCGCGCAAATTTAAGCAACGGGAACTGAGCCCTCTCCTCGCACGCAATGGCGCTGATTTCGATTTTTTCAAAGCGGCCCAATCCAACGATCTTCTGTCTGACGTTCCGAAGCCGATCGTCGGATACTTCGGCGCCATCGCGGACTGGATTGATCTGGATCTTGTTGCTCGGGTTGCCAGACTTCGCCCGCACTACTCCTTTGTCTTGATCGGACAGGTTTTCGGCCGCGACGTTTCAGCGTTGGAAGCCCTTCCAAATATATTTCTCCTGGGTAATAAGAATTACGCTGATATTCCGGCGTACTTGTATAACTTCGATGCCTGCACGATCCCTTTCACCTTGAATCAAGTGACCAAGGCAACCGACCCCGTGAAGCTATATGAATATCTCAGCCTGGGCAAGCCGGTCGTGGCTACCGATATGCCTGAGCTCAGCCAGTGCGGCGATTTGCTCTACATCGGAAAAGACGCCGCGGATTTTGCGGAACAGCTCGATTTGGCGCTCACCGAAACCGGCGATGAATTGCGAGCCCGCCGCATCGCGTTCGCTGCCGCCAACACTTGGACGGCGCGCGTTGCCAACATCGATGCAGCAATCTCCTCGACTTTTCCACTGGTCTCCATCTTGGTTGTGACTTACAATAGCGCGGAGTTCATTGCCCCATGCCTCGACTCGATCCGGCGGAACACGGCTTACCCTCAATATGAGGTCATCATCGTCGATAACAACTCGAGCGACGAAACAGTAGACGTGCTGCAAAAGTATGCATTGCTGGACCCACGCGTACAAGTGACCGTCCTGGACACGAACAAGGGCTTTGCGGCAGCCACCAATCAGGCCGCAACTCGCGCGCGAGGCGACTATTTCCTGACGCTCAACGCCGACACAATGGTCACGCCTGGATGGATTACGCGCCTGATTCGCCACAACTCGGCTGACCCTACGATTGGGCTCGTATGTCCGGTGACTAATTTTGCTGGAAACGAGATTAAGATCGATGTCACGTATCGCAACTACGCGGAGATGGAGGCTTTCGCTCTGAGCGTCGCGCAGGAAGCGATGGGGCGTTCGCTGGACGTGGCCATGGCGCCGTTGTTTTGTGCATTGGTTCCCCGCAGAGTATGGGAAGAAGTCGGAGGATTGGATGAGGCGTTCCAGATTGGTATGTTCGAGGACGATGATTTCAGTCATCGGATCCGCAACGCCGGGTTTCGCATCGTCGCCGCGGAAGACTGCTTTGTCCATCATTTTGGCCAAGGATCGTTTCGAAAGCTGGACTCCTCGGAATATAACGAGATATTCGAAACAAACCGCCGGCGTTTCGAGGAAAAATGGAAGCTGAGGTGGTCGCCCCACAAGCCCCGGCCCGGAGTCCGGGCTGCCTTCGAAGAAAAAGCTTTTCTCCCCGCCGATTTTCTCGATATCTCGAGATAGCCTCGGGGTGAGATTGAGTTATCCAGTGATCCGCGCCCTGGCCCATCGTGCCGCGCGCCTTCCGGATCGATTGCCTCACCAGGCAATTCCCGAATTATGTTATATTTTTGCTTCTTCGTGTGCACGTACCGGTGGGCTCGCTACGAGTCGGCCGACAGCTCTGAGTAAAAATGGCTCTGTCTAAACAGAACCGCGCCACAGCTCTCCTGGTCTTCGTCGGAACGTTCTTGACGTACGTCGCCCTCACGCCCGGCTCGATTCAGGGCATGGGTTACACCGGTGAGGAAATGCAGTCCGGAGACACCATTATTGCCGCACTACAAGCTCGCCTCTCTGGTGGTCCAGACCCGCGGATCAAATTGACCCGGAATGGTTTCCTGCCAGTGGTTCTGAACCTTCCGTTTCAGGCGATCGGGAGGCGGATTGCGTCCGAGGATTTTGTTCTCTCGTTCGAGCCCATCCTGGATACGGCATTGCTCGTGACAATCCTCTTTGTCTGGCTTCAGAGGCTCACTTCGCCAGGCTTGGCGATTTTCTTGGCGCTCGCGGCGGCCTTCGGAACGATGCTCTGGCCTTACGCCTATATTGGGCTTGAGACCAAGCAGTCGCTATATCTCCTGCTAGCTGCCTACTTAGCCCTGGAGGGCCGCCCCATTCAATCCTTTTCGCGGGCCATCCTCTTCGGCCTGTGCTGTGCGTTTGCGGTCGGCGCGAAAGCCAACGGCCTGATGCTTCTCCCATCGGTCGCGTACCTGGCATATGCCCAGTTTCGCGCCGACTGGCTCCGGCGCCTGCCCTTCACATTGGCTACCTGTGCAGTCGTTGGGGTTCTCGCATTCGAAAATGCCGCCGCCAGGTCTCAGTATGACTTCGCTCTCGGTGTCACCACGTTTGCGCAGTATGCGCCCACCATTGTTGACAGCGCGTTTCAGTATCTGGGCAGTGTCATTGGCCTGTTCGGTTCTCCCACGAAAGGCCTGCTGCTCTACGCGCCGTTGGTCCTGCTAAGTTTCTGTGCAATTCCTTCTGCATGGCGCATACGACGTGACCTCACTTTGTTTGTCCTGCTCACTGCCGGTGGCCTCGTGGGGGGCTTCGCCTTGGACATCTACTATGCGGATGAAACTTGGGGCGCCCGCTACCTCCATACTTGTGTCGCTCCGCTCGTGCTCTTGATTGGGGCGAGCCGAGACCGATTTTCTTGGCGGCGCGATGCTGCGATGATTCCGCTCACAGCGCTGGGCACCGTCATCTCATTCTTGGGTGCCTTCTACTACTACGGCAACATGCACGCTGCCAGCATTCGGGCGGGCGAGAACAATCTGGCGGAGTTGGTCGGGGATGCAAAGTGGAATCAGATAACGTTTAATGCGCGCCTATTCGCGATATGGTGGAGGTCTCCGCCCGGTGCCGTCTTATGGACCCCAACGCAGCACTGGATGTGGGAAATTCCTCCAGATGCGCCACGAGCGAAAACCATCGATCTCACTGAGTGGGCGCAACCGCAATCGCTGCTCCTCCGCGGTTGGAACGTACCGCGTAAGGGGCGCTTTGGCGTCCTTTGGTTCCTGCTTTTGCTGGCAGGCCTTATCGGCCCGACAATGCTCGTCATCGCCGCGCTTCGGTATCGCCCGCCCCCAAAGGAGGCTGCTCCGAAGCACGAAGGAGCATACTGATCGGAAAGCGGTCGAAATGGAACCTGTTGCCGCGCCCTCTTACGCGAACGTGTCCACAGCAGAGAATGATTGTCGCGCACAAGCGGCCAGCCGCGCGGGCCGCTAACAACGCATGCCGATTAAGCGGGCCTCCAGGGCGAACTCAGATCTTGTACCAGCCCTGTGCCCTGTTGGCGATATCTCGTCCGTGATCAGTAACGACATATCTAAGGAGTTAAGGCTTGCAATTTCCAGCGGTCTCGCGCCACCAATTCGATCGTGCTCGGAACGATGAATGAGTGGGTTGGGCATAGGAGCGAGAGATCGGATCCGCAAGAGCGATCCACAACCCAAAGTGCGGGCGGTACATGCCGGGTGCGTCCATGGTGGAAGCGGACGGACGGTTGGAACTCAAGTTGGCCCTTGTCTGGACCACACGGGCGCTATGAATGACTACGATGCGAGCCTCGGGATACCAGGATGTTGCGCCTGGGAAGTGAACCAGCGGGCTTTCGGCTCTCGCGAGGCGCTTGCTATACTTCATTCGTAATATGCACTCGCCACGTTTCGCCATTGTCGTCTCATTCACGCTCTTGGCCGCGCTGACCGCGGCCGCGCAGCCCAACGCTCTCAAACAAGCTTTACCGCGCACTTCCGACGGCAAACCCGACTTCGAAGGCATCTGGCAGGCCACCACCACTGCCGGCGCCGATCTGGAGGATCATGTCGCCAGCCTCAACATGCTCGCCGGGCGCAGCGTGGTTGCCGGCGGCACGATTCCGTATCAGCCATGGGCGCTAAAGCAGAAGGCCGAAAACTTCAAGAACCGGCAAACGGCGGACCCGTTTGGAAAGTGTTACATCCCGGGCGTCCCGCGCGTGATGTACATCAACTTCCCGTTTCAGATTTTCCAGACCTCCAGCGCCATCGCGATGACGTTTGAGTGGGAACTCGACTACCGGCTGATCCACATGGACGGCACGCCCCATCCCACCGACCTCGATTTCTGGATGGGCGACTCGCGCGGCCATTGGGAGGGCGACACGCTGGTGGTGGACGTCGCCAACATGAATGAGAAGACGTGGCTGGATCAGGCGGGCGATTTTCATAGCGATGCGTTCCATGTGGTGGAACGGTACCGCATGACCGATCCCAACACGATCGAGTACGAAGCCACGATGCAAGACTCCAAGGTTTATACCAAGCCGTGGTCGATCGCCATTGCGCTGCGCCGGCGCACGGATCGCGACCGCCTGTTCGAATACAACTGCGAATCCGAGAAGGAAGAGGCCGACGGAGATTTTACACGCGAGGATCGCACCTGGTATCCGGGCAGCGCCGCGGCGCCTCCGGCGAAGATCGCGCCGAGCACCTATGTTGCCGAGGCCATCCCGGCGGTCGCAGGTCTGCGGCGCACCGCGGACGGCAAGCCGGATTTGCAGGGCTTCTATGAAAACGCGGCCGGCGGCGCAAACCAGGGATTGGAACGGCGGCTCGGCGGAGGGCGCGGTGGACGGGGCGGGGCCGGACGCGGAGGCGGCGCACCGGCCCGCAATCTGATTGTCGATCCGGCGGACGGCAAACTTCCGCTGCTGCCTTGGGCGGTTGACGAGCGGGCCAGCCGCCGCACCGACGTTCGCGGCTATGACGATCCGACGGCGCATTGCTTCCCAGCCGGCATGCCGCGCTCGTATTGGGTTCCGCAGGGAATTGAGTTGATTCAGACTCCCAAGTATGTCGTGTTCCTGTTCGAGCGCACCGCGTGGCGCATCGTGCCTCTGGACGGGCGCGCACATCTGCCCGATAACATGCGCCTGTGGCAGGGCGACGCGGTGGGCCATTGGGAAGGCGACACGCTGGTGATCGACACCTCCAATTTCAACGGCGAGACTTGGCTGAACGAGGCCGGCGACGTCATCAGCTACGCCGAGCATTTGGTCGAGCGGATCACTCCTACCGGTCCGGACACGCTCAACTACGAGGCCACGGTCAGCGATCCGGTGGTGTATTCGAAACCCTGGACCGTCGATTTCCCCTTGCGGCGCGAGCCCAAATTCGAGCTCCTCGAGGCCGCCTGCCACGAAGAGGATCAGGACCTCCCGCATTTGAAGGCTCTGAAGGACGCCGCCGCGAAGAAGAGGTAGCCGCCCCTAATCCAGCGCAAACCCCGTGTGGTACTGCTTCTTCAGCTCCCCCGGCTGGTCCTCTTTGCGCACGATGAAGTTGCCGATGGCGAGCGTCTCGATATCAGTGCCCATCAGGCAGCGGTAGGCGTCGGTGGGGGTGCAGACGATGGGCTCGCCGCGCACGTTGAAGCTGGTATTGACCAGCACCGGGCAGCCGGTGCGGCGCTCGAAGGCCTTCAGCAGCGCGTGGAAGCGCGCGTTAGTATCCGCGCTTACGGTCTGGATGCGCGCGGAATAATCGACGTGCGTAACGGCGGGGATGTCGGAGCGCGGCACGTTCAGCTTCTCGATGCCGAACAGCTTCTGCGCCTCTTCGGTCATCGGAATGCAGCGGTCCTCGCGCACATTCGCAACCAGCAGCATGTAAGGGCTCTCCGCGTCTAAATCGAACCAATCCGAAACGGACTCCCGCATAACGGCGGGCGCAAAAGGGCGGAAGGATTCGCGAAATTTCACCTTGAGATTGAGCGTGCGTTGCAGCGTGGGCGAGCGGGCATCGCCCAAAATCGATCGCGCGCCGAGAGCTCGCGGGCCGAACTCCATGCGCCCCTGGAACCATCCGACGGCGTTGCCATCGGCCAAGTCATCCACGACGGCTTCGAGAAATTGCGACGGCGGAAGCCTGTCGAAATTTGCGCCCAGCGAGGCCAACTCCGCGGCGATTTCCTCATCGGAAAATTGCGGGCCGAGGTAAGCCCCGCGCATCGCATCACCGGATCGCGGAACGGTTCTGGGCTCGTTCAAGTGCTGATGATGCACCGCCAGCGCCGCGCCCACGGCTCCTCCGGCATCCCCCGATGCCGGTTGAATCCACAGGTGCTTGAACTTCCCGTCTCGCAGAATTTTTCCGTTCGCGACGCAGTTCAGTGCGACGCCTCCGGCCAGGCACAGATTTTCGAGACCGGTTTCGGCAGCCAGCGACCGCGTCATGCGCAGCACCACTTCTTCGAGCACGGTTTGTATCGACGCCGCCAGATCCATGTGGCGCTGCATGAGGAGCTGCTCGGGTTGGCGCGGCGGTCCTCCGAAGAGCCGGTCGAAGCGCTCGTTAGTCATGGTCAGCCCCACGCAATAGTTGAAATATTCGAGGTTGAGGCGGAAGGAACCGTCGGGAGCTACTTCAATCAAGTGATCCCGGATGGTCTGTGCGTACACCGGCTCGCCGTAAGGAGCCAGTCCCATCAGCTTGTACTCTCCCGAGTTCACTTTGAAGCCGGTGTAATACGTGAACGCCGAGTAGAGCAACCCGAGCGAGTGCGGAAAATGTATCTCGCGCTTGATCTCGAGGCGATTGCCCTCGCCGACGGCGAAGGAAGTCGTCGGCCATTCGCCGACCCCATCCATGGTCAGCACCGCGGCCTTCTCAAAGGGCGATGGGAAAAAGGCGCTGGCAGCGTGGCTCTGGTGATGCTCGGTGAACAGCAGGGATTCGTTCCAGGCCGGATCGCTCGCGCGCAGTTGCTTCATCAGCAGCGAGCGCTGGAACAGCTTTTGCTTGATCCACACCGGCATGGACAGCCGGAAGGATTCGAATCCGCGGGGCGCAAAGGCGAGGTAGGTTTCGATCAGCCGTTCGAATTTGGGAAGCGGTTTTTCGTAAAAGACGGTGTGGTCGACAGAGCGGAGCCGGATTCCCGCTTCGCGTAAGCAATATTCAATGGCGTGGAGCGGGAACCCTGGGTCGTGCTTGCGGCGGCTGAAGCGCTCCTCTTGGGCAGCCGCCAAAATGCGGCCGTCCTCGACCAGAGCTGCGGCGCTGTCGTGGTAGAAAGCGGAGATGCCGAGGATTCGCATGCGATCCCCGCCTAAAACAGGGTGTAGATGAAGGGCGCCAGCACGCTGCCTTGGGCCAGCACCAGCAGCCCACCCACAACCAGCAGCAGAAACACGACCGGCAGCAGCCAGTACTTCTTGCGCCCTATCAGGAATCGGAATAAGTCGCGAAACATTGCAGAAGGCCGTTTAAAACTGGTCTTTTCTAAAACTGATCTCGCATCGTAGAGATCGGCGCGGAACGCTCGCGCCAATAGCTCTGTTGAGTAGTTGCGCGAAGGCGCAAGGGATCTCCGCCAAAAAGCCTAATCAGGAGTCCACAAGGGGTTATGACGGCGTAGAACAGGACGCCGAGTGCCACCGGGTGCACCACCAACCCGATCAAAAAGCCCAAAAACAGCCAGCCACGCTTGATTTGGCGGAGAGCGGAGGGAGCGATGACGCCGGTCACCAGCAGCAGCGCGCCAGCCGCTATCATCCATAACACGGGGAGGCGGTGATGCCGGAGCACCGGAACAAAGCTCAGGGCGAGCAAAACTGCGCCGACGCTCAAGCCGAAGGTCCGGTCCGAGGTTTCGCCCTCCGCCAATTGTGCGCGAAAGCGCTCGATCAGGCTACCTTGAGAAGCGACGGTCGTCTCCATACCGGGGCTAGGCCCTATACTTATGGCCATCGGAAGAAAAGAAGTGGGAGAGTAGGGGAAACCTCTCACGAAAGGTAAAATTTGTTTAAGGTTACAATCGTTCCCGAGCATGTATTCTAGGGGGAGACAAGCCGTATGGCCGTGACGACGCAACCTGAGGCGCCCCAATCTAAGGCGAAAGACAAGGCCCCGGTCGAATCCGGCGCGTTGCCGTTTGAGCCTTTGGCCTCGCTCCAGACCGGCGCGTGGCAGGATGATGCGGAAATCGCCCAGTGCCGCGGCAAGCGCATCGGTATCCTGATCGTCACCTATAACGCGGTCACCACCCTGACCAAGGTCCTGAAACGCATCAGCCCCAACGTCTGGGCCAACGTAGAAGAGATCGCCGTATTCGACGATGCCAGCCAGGACGCGACTTATGAGCTCGCTATGGGCATCAAGGCTCTGCGGCAGTTGCCCAAGCTGGTGGTGCTGAAGCATGAAAAGAACCTGGGTTACGGGGGCAACCAGAAGGCCGGCTACCGCTATTTCATGGAGAAGGGCTTCGATATCGTGGTGCTGCTCCATGGCGACGGCCAATATGCGCCGGAGATCCTGGCGCAAATGTACCGGCCGATTGTGGCGGGCGAAGCCGACGCAGTTTTCGGATCGCGCATGATGAGGACCTTCGGAGGGCCGCTCAAGGGCGGGATGCCTCTGTACAAGTACGTCGGCAACCGGATTCTTTCGGCGTTCGAAAACGCCGCGCTCGGGATGAACCTGACTGAGTTTCACAGCGGCTACCGGGCTTACTCCCTGGCGGCACTGCGCCAGATCGACTTCTCGCGCATGACCGACGATTTCCACTTCGATACGGAGATCATCATCAAGCTGCATCACCAGGGGTTCACCATCGGTGAGATCCCCATCCCAACCTATTACGGCAGCGAAATCTGCTACGTCAACGGCATGCGTTACGCCCGCGACGTATTTCGCGCAGTGCGCCGCTACAAGAAGACCTGCCGCGCGGTCGCCAAATATCCTGAGTTCGCCGAATACTTCGTCCACTACCCGATCAAGCAGAGCCGCTATTCAAGCCACGATTACGTGCAGAGAATGGCGGGGAGTAATCAGGAGATCCTGGACATCGGCTGCGGCGGCGGGGATTTTGCGGCGGAGCTAAAGAAGAACGGCAATCGCATTACTGGCGTGGACCAACTCGCCGCCCCGGTGAATCCCGATGCGTTCGTTCAATACTTCAGCGCGAATCTGGACCAGGGAATCGCGGCCGTGGCGGAGGCTTTGGATCGGAAGCGTTTCGACCGCGTGCTTCTGCTGGACGTGCTGGAGCATCTACGTTCGCCCGAAGGGATGCTGCGCGAATGCCGTGGACTGCTGGCAACCCACGGCCAGGTGATCGTGTCGCTGCCGAACATCGCCAACATCACCATGCGCCTGATGCTGCTGTTCGGCCATTTCCACTACACCGAACGCGGCATTCTGGATCGCACGCATATCACTTTCTACACCCGCAAAACTGCGCGAAGGCTGCTTGAAGCCAATGGCTACGCGGTGATCGAGGAGCGCTCCACCATTATTCCCGTGGAGTTAGTGCTGGGTCTGGACCCGGGCGGCGTAATGATGCGCCTGATCGGCCGAGTGCTGGCAGGGCTGACCTGGTTGATGCCGAGCCTCTTCGGATACCAGACCGTACTCATAGCGAAGGCAGCCAACTGAGCCCTTATTCGCGGCCAATTTTCTTCAGTTCGCCGTCTTCGGCTTCTGGTAGGGGTGGTCGATGTACTTCTGCGCTTCTTCCTGCGCGTTGTAACTATCGTCCTTGGTGCGTAGCGCCTGCGAATATTCGTTCACCGCGCGGGTACGCTCATCGCTGATGTCGTAGATCCAGCCCAGGTGGATGTGCGACCAGACCTCAGTCCATTTCGGATTCAGATCCCCGGTGAGAGCTTCGTGAAACGCGTTGGCCGCCGCGGACCAGTTGGATTGCAGGAAAAACAGCTCGCCGATGCGGTATTGCGCCAGCGAACTGTTCTTCACCACGTCCAAGGCCTTCTGATACTCGGCCAGAGCCTCGGGGTACTCGCCGACTTCGGTGTGTTGCTCGCCCTTGCGAATCGCGACTTCGACGCGCATGTTTTTGTCGAACTTGAGCAGTTTGCCCTTGGGATCGATGCTGATGCCGTCAGGGCGCGGCCGGCCGAAGGTGTCGATCGAAAATTCGGACGAGGTCCCCACCACGTCAATCTGCTGGTCTACCGGATTGCCGTCGGTTTCAATGTGGACGTTCACCGGCATGCGGAACAATTCCAGGTCCTGGTTGATGGTGCCCATCACGCGGAAACCGGGCTGGGGGTCGCTGTTGCCGACGTGCGCCTGCTCCACGCGCAGCACCGTGTACTTGGCGGTGATCTCCGGCGCGCCGCTCGATTCGATCCACTGCTGGAAGAAATAATTGAGGCTGGAGCCGTGCAGATCCTCAGCCGCCTTGTGAAAATCGTCGGTGCTGATGGATTGCCAGGCGTATTTCTGCGGGATCTCGCTCAACAGCTTCATGAAATTGTCGTCGCCCATCACGGTGCGCAACATGTTCAGAACCGCGGCGCCCTTGCTCGCCGTTAGCGCCCAAAATTCCGGCGAATAATCCTCCAGCCGCGCGGATTGAATCAGCGGAGGATTATCGACCGTCAGCGCCGTGACGTAAGTATCGTGCAGCTCCGTATCGAAGGCTCCCTCGCCGTTGACGTGTTCGATGTACATCAGCTCTGCGTAGCGAGCCATGCCGTTCTCGATCCACAGATGATTGCGCGTAGTGGGCGACACCTGCTCCTCCCACCATTGCCGCGCCACTTCGTTCGCCACCACCTTCATGTTCACGGAGACTCCGATCGCCTTGGGCGAAAGGAACACCAGTCCCGGGGACGTGTAGCCGTTGGGCGCGCCGGTTTCGGTTTCCACCACCGTCATATCCTTCTGGAAAGGGACGCCGAAGAGATCCGTGAAGTACGTCATCGCACGGGAGAACTCTTCTCCGTACGGCCCGGCCATCTTGGCCGACTCGCGAAAATAAAGTGTGGTGCCTACGCCGCCGGAGGTGATGACGCTTCCGGTGTCGCTGCGCACCACAGCCAGGCTTCCGGGAAATGATGCGTTGGTAAAACGCCAGCGGGAGCAGGTCATGCCGTCCGGAGCGGATTCGGCCGATTCGATGCCGCTGCCCAGGACCTTATATCCCATGGGCACGGTGACCTTCAAATTAGCGGTGAAGCGGTCGGCGGTGTAGTCATTGACCGGGAACCAACGCGCCGGATACATCAAGTACGCGTAGTCGGGATGAATCGCCGCGAATTTGATGCCGAACACCGGCGATTCCTCGTCGCCCGTGAGTTTGCCGTCATAGGTGAAAATCAGCGTGCCCGTTTGCCCCTTCGCCAGAGGCTGCGGAAGGCTGAGCCGCACGCTCATGTCCTGCTGCGTCCGCGAAGCCTGAATCTCGTGATCCTGATCGTCGGTGACCTTGTTGAGCGCCAGCGCATTGTTCAGTTCGAACGAAACCGAGGAGGTCGAGTCGAGCGCGACAAACTTGACCGTCATCGTGGCAGCCAGGGTCTGGGCCATGGGATCGATGCGGATGTCTCCCGCGTAATCCTGAACGTCGATCCGGGCTTGCCGCGATTGCGCCAGCGCGGGAAACCCCGCCCCAACCACGGCCCACGCGGCTCCAACGGCAACCCACGCCGCCGCCGCCAGCAACCATTCAAATCTGACTCGGCACCGTTTCACTCTGCAGCCTCTTTGCATCCCACACCTTCTCAGTCCACTCCGCCGCGATCTCCATGGGGTCGCGCTCGCTCGCGAGACTCGCCGCGACTTGACCCAAACGCGCCCGCATTGCAGACAGCTCCCGCGGCTGATCCAACAGGCGCAAAGCCTCCGCGGCGATTCGCGCCGGCGTCATGTCGCCCTGGATCAGTTCAGGCACGATGGGCTCGCCGGCCAGCAGATTCGGCATGCAAAACTGCGAGGTCCGGACCAGCCATCGCCCTAATATCCAACTTAACGCGTTTACCCGGTAAAAGCCCACCATGGGAACGCCCAGGAGCGCGGCCTCCACCGTCACGGTTCCGAGAGCGGTTAAAGCCAGCTCCGCCTGAGCGAGCACGTCCCAGGTGAAACCTTCTATCACTTGGATGGACGCGGCGCGAATGCGTTCCCGGAAACTTAGGGATTCCGCGCCGAATCCCCGCGGCAAAGCCAGCACCGGCGTGATCGCGTGACGGCCGCGAATCAGCTCTACCGCTTCCAGCAGCACCGGCAGATGCCGCTCCACCACCCCACGCCGGCTCCCCGGTGTCAGCGCCAGAACTCGCGCGTCGCTCGGGATGCCGAATTCTCTCGAGAATTCGGCTCGAGTAAAGCTCGGCTTGACGATGCGCGCCAAAGGATGCCCGATGTACGCCGTGGGAACGCCGCGGCCCTCGAAGAACCCGCGCTCGAAGGGGAAGATACAGAGAAGGCGATCGGCGTTGGTGCGCAGCGTCCGCACGCGGCCCTGCCTCCACGCCCAGGCTTGCGGCGCGATCAGGTAAACCACTCGCACGCCCGCGCGGTGCAGGCGCTTGGCCAGCCGCAGATGGAAATCGGGAGCGTCGGTCAGGATGGCCACGTCCGGCTTCTCTATTGGAATCGCTTGAACCAGCTTCCGGAACTGCGCCCAGATGCGCGGAATATGGCTAACCACTTCCACCAGGCCCACCACGGCAATCGAGCGCATGTCGATGATCGGCCGGACGCCCGCGGCCTGCATGCGCGGGCCGGCGCAACCGAAGAACTCGGCATCGGGATGCCGCGCCCGCAGCGCCTCGACCACCGCGGCGGCATAGAGGTCGCCCGAGTCTTCGCCGGCGGAGATCAGGACGCGCATAAGACAAACTCAGCCACAGATGAACACGGATACACACAGATAGAAGAAAGAAGGTTTTGTATCCGTGTTCATCTGCGTTTATCTGTGGCCTTTTAAAGAGTTGGCGAGTTATCGCCCAGCAGCGCGTGACGCACGATCTTGATGGGCGGGTACCCCTGCTTCAGGAATTCGTCGTGGAACTCCTCCAGCGAAAACTGAGCGCCCTTCATCTTGCGATAATCCTCGCGCAGCTTCAAGATTTGCAACTTGCCCAGCGTGTAGTAAAGATACGTCGGGTCGGAAGTCCCGCGCTTGGTCTCCTTCACCGCGACTTCATGCGGCTGGTAGCCTTCTTTCTCAAAGAAATCCACCGACTGGTCGAAAGTCATCTGGCCGGTGTGCATCTCGATGCCGGCGATGTAGCGGGCGTTGCGCAGCAGGGCGTCCTGCAACTGCCCCAGGCGCATGCGCGGATCGTTGTCCGCGTAGCCTTCATCCAGCATCATCTGCTCGCAGTAATGCGCCCAGCCTTCCACGTCCGTGTTGGCGCCCAGCAGTTTGCGGATCTTGGAATCCAGGTGCTGCACCCACAAGAATTGGACGTAGTGGCCGGGATAAGCTTCATGGTCCGCGGTGCTCAAAATCGTGCCGCGGTTGAAGCTGTGCATGTAATCCTCGATCTGCGCCTTCGGCCAGTTCTTCTCCGGCAGAGTCACATTGAAGAACGCCTCTTTGGCGACCGATTCATAAGGCCCTGGCGTATCCATCGACGCGAACGTCAACGCCCGCATGAATGGCGGAGTCTCTTCGAGAATCGGCAACACCGGTGAGGGAATCGTAACGATCTTGTGCTCGATGATGTAGTCGCGCAGCTTCGTCACGGTCTCCCGGAAGGCAGCCAGCAGTTGATCCGGCGCGGGGTGGTCTTTTTCGAGATCGGCCAGCACCTGCTGCGGAGTCTTCGAGGGATCGATCTTCGCGGCGGTCTCGCGCAGTTTCTGCTGATTCTCGCGCAAGTTGGCGAAGCCGATTTGGAGCAGCCGGTCCAGCGGGATATCCACCATCTCCTCGTACAGCAGCTTCTTGGCGAAATTGTCGGCGCCCAGACGGAAATCGCCGTTCGAGTTGGGGAGCAGGTCTTTCTTGAGATAGGCCTCGTACTGCTGGAGCGCGGCGATGACGGCTTGATTGGACGTCTTGAACTCGGCAAGCAGCTTACGGTCCTTCACCTCCTTAAACGCCAGCGGGACATCGGTCTTGAAGAAGTCGATGTTGCCGGGAAGCTGTTCGATGGCGATTTCATTGTAGATGCGCGGCGGGTTGCTGAGGTTCTCGCGCGCGTCTGCGAGCACCTTGGGCATCTGCTTCTCTCGCTCAATCAGCGATTGCAGCCGCTGCTCAGGCGGCGCGAACTTGCGAGCCATGATGGTGAACGCGCTGCTGGTGATGCCGCTCGAATAATTGTCGGGATTCTTGGTCCACTCACGAATGGTCTCCAGTTCCAGCAAAGAAGCCCGGATATAGCTCAGCACCAGGTCTCGGTCGTCGCTTTGCGGGAGCTTGGCGAACTGGCCTTCCCAGTCATGCAGCGCCGACGCGCGCTTGACCACGCCGGCCTTGGAATAATCCTCCAACTGGCCGTCGTACTTGTGGATGCCGTCCGAGGTTGCCGTAGTGGGATTGTTGGGGAAGTAGTATTCATCGAAGAAGCGGTCGGCCAGGGCGTCGAGCTGCTTCTGGGCTTGCGCATTCAACTGCGAAGTGGTGCTTGCCAACAGCATGGCGAGTAGAAGATACCTCACAGTTCCACTTTACAATGATAGGGTGACCGTAAAGGACCAGCTAGAGTACCTCAAGAAAGGCTTCGTGGAGATCATCCGCGAGCAGGATCTTAAGGAGCGCCTGGAGGAGTACGCCAAAACCGGCCGCCCACTGCGGGTGAAAGCGGGCTTCGACCCGACTGCTCCGGACCTGCACGTCGGCCACACGGTCCTGTTACGGAAGCTGAAACATTTTCAGGATCTGGGCCACCAGGTCATTTTTTTGATCGGCGACATGACCGGAATGATTGGAGATCCCACCGGCCGCAACGTGACCCGGCCTCCCATGACTCGCGCGCAGATCAACGACAACGCCGAGACCTACAAGGCGCAGGTGTTCAAAATTCTGGACCCGGCCAAGACCGAAATCCGCTTCAACAGCGAGTGGATGGATGGGATGAAATTCGAGGACGTCATCCGTCTCTGCGGCAAGTACACCGTGGCACGGATTCTGGAGCGCGACGACTTTGCGAAGCGCTACAAAGAGGGCAGCCCGATCTCGATGCATGAGATTTTGTATCCCTTGGTTCAGGGCTACGATTCGGTCGCGCTGAAGTGCGATGTGGAACTTGGCGGCACGGACCAGCGATTCAATCTTCTGGTCGGCCGCGAATTGCAACGCGATTACGGCCAGCCCCCGCAGATTGTCGCCACCACGCCGCTGCTCGAAGGCACGGACGGCGTCGACAAGATGTCGAAGTCCAAGAACAACTACATCGGCATCACCGAGCCGGCGAAAGTCATGTACCGCAAGGTCATGGGCATCAGCGATGAACTGATGTGGCGCTATTACGAGCTGCTGACAGATGCGTCGCTCAGCCAGATTGCGGGACTCAAGACCTGGCACCCCATGCAAGCGAAGAAGAACCTCGCGACGCTGATAGTGACGGACTTTCACTCGGCGTCCGCAGCCGAACAAGCTGAAAATGACTTCGAAAGCGAAGTGCAGCACCACGATGAACCCGCCGATATCGAGACAGTGCTGAACCGTTGGATCATCCGAATGGAGGGAAGCAGCATTGGAGAACCAGATCTAGGAACGAACTTAGTCAGGCTGCTCCACGAGACTAGCCTCGCGCCCTCCCGAACCGAGGCGGAGCGTCTGATCAGGGCGGGAGCAGTCGAGATCGTCGACCATGGGTGGACAATCAGACTGATGAAGTGCCCCCTCACGGACTTTACCATCCGTGTGGGGAAGAAGTGGAAGAAGATCGTTTCAAACACTCAGGCCGCGAATTAACGTAAATAAACATAAATCTTTTGTTTGTGTTTATTCGCGTTCATTAGCGGCTAAAACTCTTCTTCCTTCGATCTTGTACCGCCCCGACAGCACCAACGCGATCGACTCCGTGTAGATCCGGTGCTCCTCTTTCAGAATCCGCTCAGCCAGCGTTTCCGCATCGTCTCCGTCCAGCACCGGCACAACCGCCTGCTTGACGATCGGCCCGGAATCCACGCCTTCATCCACAAAGTGCACCGTGCAACCGGAAAACTTCACCCCATGCGCCAATGCCTGATGCTGCGCATCGAGCCCCGGAAACGCCGGCAGCAGCGACGGATGAATGTTGAGAATCCGCCCCGGAAATTCGCGGATAAAATGTCCGCTCAAAATCCGCATGTAGCCGGCAAGACAAACCAGATCCACCTCGCGCCCGCGCAGCTCCGCGATCATCTGGCGGTCGTATACCTCGCGGTCGAGCCCCTGCGAGGGCAGCGCCGCCGCATCGAGGCCCCGTTTCCGCGCCAGCTCCAGCCCCGGAGCGTCCGGACGATTCGAAATCACCACCGCGATGTGCGCGTCCAGCTTTCCGGCAGCGATCGCGTCCGCGATGGCCAGAAAATTCGAGCCGCGGCCGGAAATCAAGATCCCCAGGCGTTTCATTTATAAATGACGCCGCGCCCGCGAATCACCTCGCCGATGCGGTAATAATCCTCGCGCAACGACCCCAGAACCCGCTCCGCATCTTTCAAGTGGCGCGGCGAAACCACCACGATCATCCCAATGCCCAGGTTGAACGTCCGCCGCCAGTCGTGCTCCGGAATGCGCCCGATCTTGCGCAAAATCTCAAACACCGGCAGCACCGGCCATGACCCGACCTTGATCCGCACGCCCAACCCCTTCGGCAAAATGCGCGGCGTGTTTTCGGTGATGCCTCCGCCGGTGACGTGCGCCGCGCCTTTGAGCAGGCCCGCATCGCGCAGCGCCCGCAGAGGAGCCAGGTAACTGCGATGGATCTTCAGCAACTCCTCCGCAATCGACCCTCCCAGCTCCGCGATCTCCGTTCCGGCATGATGGCCGGCGACCTCGAACAGCAGCATCCGCGCGAGCGAATAACCGTTGGTGTGGAGGCCGGTGGAAGGCAGGCCGAGTAGCACATCGCCTTGTTTGATGGAAGCGCCGGTGATCATATCCTTGCGCTCCACCGCTCCGGTGATGAAGCCCGCAAGGTCGTATTCTCCTTCCGCGTACAGACCGGGCATCTCCGCGGTTTCTCCGCCGATCAGCGCGCATTGATTCGCCTTGCATCCGCGCGCGATGCCGGAAACCACCTGGGCCGCGACCTTTGCATCCAACCTTCCCACAGCGAAATAGTCCAAGAAGTACAAAGGTTCGGCGCCTTGCACCGCGATGTCGTTCACGCAGTGGTTCACCAGGTCCTCGCCGATGGTGGAATGCACACCGGTCAGAAATGCCAGCTTGATCTTGGTGCCCACCCCGTCGGCCGAGGAGATCAGCACCGGGTCTTTGTAGCCCCGCAGCCGGAACCCTCCGCCGAAGCTGCCGATGTCGGTCAGTACGTTAGGCGTGAACGTGCGCCGTGCCATGGTGCGGATGGAGGCCACCGCGCGGTCGGCCTCGTCGATGTTGACACCGGCTCTCTTATAAGTGATTCGCTTGGGCATACGGGGAACTTATCCATCATAGGGCATGGCCTGGCATTGGGCATGATCCAACCCCCTCCAAGACTTGTTACCTTCAAAGCGTGCCTTCCTCGGATGCTTTCGTTTTCTTCGGCGCCACGGGAGACCTGGCATATAAACAGATCTTCCCCGCCCTGCAGAACCTGATCAAACGCGGAGCTCTGAACGTGCCGGTGATTGGCGTTGCTAAGTCCGGCTGGAACATCGATCAATTCCGCGCGCGCGCGCGCGACAGCCTGATGCAGCACGGCGGCGGAGTCGATGAAGCGGCGTTCGCCCAACTTTTGCGTCTGCTCAAATATATCGACGGCGATTATCAGGAGCCGGCTACGTTCGACCAGTTGCACAGCACGCTCGGCCATGCGGCCTCCCCGGTGCACTACCTGGCGATTCCGCCCAGCTTGTTCGGCACGGTGGTGACGCAACTGGGCCGCTCCGGCTGCGTCCGCGACGGCCGCGTCATTATCGAGAAACCGTTCGGCCGCGACCTGGCCTCGGCACGGCAACTGAACGAGACTCTGCACGCCGTGTTTCCGGAAGGCTCGATCTTCCGCATCGATCATTACCTGGGCAAAGGCGCGGTCGAAAATCTGCTCTGCTTCCGCTTCGCCAACACCTTTCTGGAGCCCATCTGGAACCGCAATTACGTGAACAGCGTACAGGTCACCATGGCGGAGGCTTTCGGAATCGCCGGCCGCGGAGCCTTCTACGATCAAGTGGGAGCGGTCCGCGACGTGATTCAGAACCACATGCTGCAGGTGATCGCGCTGTTGGCGATGGAGCCTCCCACGAACACCTACTCGGAGTCCCTCCACGACGAGCAGGTGAAGGTGTTCCGCATGATTCCCCCTCTCGACCCGGCGCATCTGGTGCGTGGGCAGTTCAAAGGCTACCGCCAGGAGCCGGGCGTCAAAGCGGATTCGCAAACCGAAACCTTTGCGGCCGTGCGGCTGGAGGTCGATTCCTGGCGCTGGTCCGGCGTTCCGTTCCTGATTCGCACTGGCAAGAGCCTTCCGGTCACCACCACCGAAGTGTTGGTGAAGTTGCGAAAGCCTCCGGTGAGCAAGGTGGGCACGGGTCGCAATTATTTCCGCTTCCGGCTTAGCCCGCAAATCTCTTTGAATCTGGGCGCCCGAATCAAGAAGCCGGGACCGGGACTCGATTCAATGCCGGTCGAACTCTCCGCCGTGGAATCGGATCAAGCCGGCGAGCTCGGCCCTTACGAACGCCTGCTCACCGACGCCATGCATGGCGACTCCATGCTGTTCGTGCGCGAGGATGCCGTGGAGGCAGCGTGGTCCATTGTCGAGCCGATCCTCGGCGATTCCGACCCTCCGAAAGAATATGCCCCCGGCTCGTGGGGGCCGGAAGATGCTGCCCGGCTGGCTGCCGATATCGGGGGCTGGCACAATCCGCTCGAGAAATCCTAAGGCGTTTCCCTTAAGTAGGAACGAACGCGAACAACCGAACAATAAGTTATATCCACAATGGACACCGGAGGCGCGACTAACCGGAGTTTCCAGGGTTCAACGCACCGAGGAGGACTTTAGAAAATGTTCAAGACCAAGTTGATTTCCGCCGCTGTCGGCGCCGGACTGATCGCCGGAGGCCTGGTCGCCTGGGCGCAACCCAAAGAGAATGTTTCCGCGGCCCGCCATCCCAACCTGGCTGCTGCGCAGAGGTTGAGCGAGCAAGCCTACATGAAGATTACGGCGGCCCAGGAAGCGAATGAGTTTGACCTCGCCGGGCATGCCGCGAAGGCCAAAGAGTTGCTCGAGCAGGTGAACAACGAGCTCAAGATGGCAGCTCGGCAGGCCAACAAGAACAAGTAAGAAAACAACCTACCGCGAGGCAGACCTCCGCAAAGGATGCGCGGGGTGCCTCATTCCAGATAAGTAAGCTCCCCGCGCATCCGTTTTGCGGACCGTTAGAAAGAGCGCCGCTCTTCCCGGGCGGCGCTTTTGTTTTTAGTCTCATCGGCGGCGCTCGTCTGAGTGAAGTGTGCTCAATCGCTTCCTCTGACATCTTGTGTAGCTTTCCGGCTGGTGTAGAATCATTGCCGGCAACCCTCGTTTAGACACCGGAAATACATGGTTGGCAAACACCGTCGCCTCATGGCCGTGATCATCGCCTGCTATAGCCTCGCGGTCTTGCTATGTCTCTCGTTAAGACCCCTTTGGATAGATGAAGTCGTGCAACTCACCAGCACAACTTTATCGTCGGCATCTGCCATGCTCAAAACCATACCGATTAATCCCGGCGCAACCCCCTTGGGTTATTTGACTCAGAGGCCCTTTGTTTTATCCGCTAATGGATCGGCTTTTTGGGCACGGTTTCCCTCGGGACTTTTTAGCATTGCGTCCGCACTGTTACTTATTGAGGTCTGCCGCAAGATCAAGCTGCCGAGCTCTTTGACAATCCTCGCTGTCGTGGGTTATATGTTTCTACCATCGCAATTTCGCTATGCAACAGAAGCTCGGCCCTATGCCGAAGGGCTCTTCTTTACCGTAGTGACTCTGCTGATGTTTGTGCTCCTTCTCAAGTCGCCTGGTTGGCGGAGCGCAAGCGGCTACATCGCGTCAATGACGCTGAGCTTTTACTGCCAGCCATTTTCCGCGCTTCCAGCATTGGCAATGAGCGCTTATATTGTCGCTGTCAGTCTAAAGAATAAACTGTGGAACAACGCCGTGAGACATCTGGCCTGTATCGTTGTGCCGGTGCTGGCATTTCTCCCGTGGTATGTCTTTGCTTCCAAGGCATGGCGCGCAGGTATCCTGCTGGAAAGGTTCCACTTCAACTGGACCTCATCCATTATGCTCGATGCCGTCAAGGGACTCTCCGGTGGAAGTTTCGTTTGCAGTGCCAGCGTAGTTGTACTGGCTTGCATCGGCTCGAGTTCAGGGCTTCTACAAACTCCATTGGCTGATCGTCCCGTTAGAATAAGCGCCCGCGAACTTCTAATATGTTCCGCCGTGTGCCTGCCCCTCGGTGTGTTCGCGTGTGACGCCGTCTTCGGCTACTTCTTTGCAGCACGTCAGTTCGTATTTGAAGCTCCGGTGCTTTCCATCCTGGTGGCGGCGGGACTGTGGACGGTGTGGATGAGCAGTAGGGTGGTTGCGGGACTTTTGGCGACGGTTTTTGTTGCAGCCAGCTTAGCGAGCACTATCTCTTACCAGACACATTATAAAGAGGATTGGAAAGCCGCGGCGGCGGCAGTGTCCGCAGCGGCGCAACAGGGCTATTGCATTATGATCGCCGGCGACCAAAATATCGTTATTTATGCGCTGTTTGAGCCTGGCCTTTCTGCGGACGCGTGCAGCGCGACCTCGTCTCCCCGCAAAGTGGCATTGGTTTCGAATCTCTACACCAGTTCGGCGGACCTGCGACGCGCTAATAGCGAACTCGCCGCGGAAGGGTATGAGACGCGAAGAACCGTTGTCAGGGGCGGCACGACTGTGTCTTTAATTGAGTACGCGGGCAATTGAGGGCGGGTATGTGGACTGCCACAGGCCTCGCCGAAGCGCGCTCGCGAGCCTCGCCCGTGGCCTTTGCCGGTTTCGCCAATTCCCGCTCACGGTCGCTTTGTGAAGCACGTCGCGATGAACCCTACCGCGGTGTGCGGAGGGCACACAAAAGGCCGGTTGAACGCGATCATCCGGCCGAAGATGATGATCCCGGTCCATAAGAATAATGAGGCTCCCGCGGCCAGCTTCGCGAGCAAGGGCACGCTCTGCCCGGCTCCCGCGAGCTTCGCCTCGCGAAACGCAAACGAATAGAACACCAGGATATTCAGTCCGGCCAGCGCCATAAAAATCATCTTCCATTGGAAAGCCGCGTTGTACACGTATTGATCCGGGGTCGCGGTCAGAAACAGGAAGCCGGTGATCACGTTGATCGCGTATCCGCCGACGCCCCACGGAATCAGCTTGTGCAGAGCGGCAATCGGAATCCCCTTCGCGAATCCGACCATGCGCAGGTCGAACATGAAGATCGCGCCGACCAGCAGGCACAAGCCCACGAAGTGCAGGATCTGCATCGTGGGGAAGCCATATTTCGAGTGCATGAACGCGTCGGTGAGCTTGATGCCGCGCAGTTCCAGATACAGCTACTATTGAAACGCGTGCATGTTCCTCACGGCGTGGCCATCAATCGCGTGTAAGTGTAGGCCAGCAGCCGCCCGGCCGTGATCGCCCCGAACCATCCGGCCAGCGAGAGCCACGCCCACAGCTTGCTTGCCTTCGGAATCGCCTTGATCGCGCTGGTCACCGCGAGAGCAATGAACGTCAGCTTCACGTAGAACACCGGATTGGTCAAAGCCTTGGTTGGGTAGCCGGCCAGCAGAATCACTCCTGAAATCGCGTTCAGCCAGAATCCGAAGCACATCAGCGGGACGAATCGTTTGATCCCGGTGAAAGGCACTTGCGGTGCGACGCCCAGGATGCGCAGGTCGATGGCTGCGTTCAATCCGGCGACCAGCCCCATTCCCAGAGCATGCATCGAAAGCACTCCCGGAAACGCCCACAGTGACGGCGACTCGCGCACCCAGGTGCTGAGCGCCGTCGCTTCCAGCCAGATGAAAAAGGGGTCGAAGCGGCTGTGCATCGCAACCATATCGTTGGAGAGATGCGGACGGCGCCTATTGGCGCAGCGCGAACGCGAACAGAGCCTGGCCCGCGGCAACCGTGATGTATTGTTTGCCGTTCACCGTGTAGGTCATAGGTCCGCTATTGACTTGTCCGCCGAGGTTCTGCTTCCACAGCAGATTGCCGTTCTTATCATCCAGCGCGTAGAAATATCCTTCGCGCCCGCCGCTGAACAGCAGATCGGATCCGGTGGTCAGCACTCCGGCCCAGGTGATGTCGTTCATTTTGAATTCCCACTTCATGTCGCCGGTTTTGGGATCGAACGCGCGCACCGTGCCGTAGCCTTCTTCGGGAGTCTTGTGATTGATCGCCTCGTTGGTCTGCGCCATCGGCGTATCGCCGGTGCTGCGGCCGAATCCATTGGTCTTCGAGACCATGCTGCCGCTATTCTCCCAACCCGGGATGTAAAACAAGCCGGTGTGCGGGCTGTACGACGGCGGATACCAGTTTGTTCCACCGAGCCCATGCGGCTGCACCAGCACCGGAGTCGCGCTCTCCTGCTGCCCCGGCGTGCGCATCGGCCGCCCCTTCTCATCGAACCCGGTCAGCCAGTTCGCCTTGATGAACGGCTTGCCCAGCAGGAACTGGCCAGTGGTGCGGTCCAGCACGTAAAACACGCCGTTGCGATTCGCCCACAGCATCGCCTTGCGCATTCTCCCCTTAAATTCGAAATCGGCCAGCACCGGAACCTGCGTGGAATCGTAGTCCATGGTGTCGTGCGGCGTGAACTGGTAATACCACTTGAGCTTGCCCGTGTCGGCATCCAGCGCCAGCACGGAATCGCTATACAGGTTGTCGCCCAAGCGCACGTCGCCATTGGTATCCGGCGACGGATTGCCTGTTCCCCAGAACGTCAGATTGGTGTCCGGATCGTAGGCGCCGATGTTCCACACCGCCGCGCCGCCGGTCTTCCACGAATCGCCCGACCAAGTCTCATGCCCCGGCTCCCCCGGTCCCGGAATCGTGTAGAAGCGCCACACTTCTTTGCCCGTCTTGGCGTCGAGCGCGACGATCGAGCTGCGGATCGGCCCGTCGCCGCCCGCCAGTCCCACAATGACTTTATCCTTAACGATCAGCGGAGCGTGCGTGATCGGATACCCTCCGCGCTGCGCCGCCTCGCCGACCTTCGTATTCCAGATAATCTTGCCCGTCTTGGCATCGATCGCCACCACGTGCGAATCCAGCGTGCCCATGTACAGCGTGTCGCCGAGAATCGCCAGGCCCCGGTTGACTCGTCCGCAACAGGCGCCCGCTTCCGGCGGAAGTGAATAATTCAGGTTCCAGAAAATGCGCCCCGTCGCTGCGTCCAGCGCGTAGACGTTGTCGGGAGGCTCAATCGTGTACAGCACCCCGTCCACCACCAGCGCCGTCGCCTCGAACTTTTCGGTCGAACGCGCCTGCCAGACCCATTGGAGCTCCAGATTCTTCACATTCGCCGGAGTAATCTGAGTGAGCGGAGAGTACCGCTCGCCATCCAATGTGGCCGAATAGGTGAGCCAATTCTGCGGCTCCTTGCGGGCATTCAGCAGGCGTTCGAAAGTGACGTTCTGGGCAAAGAGGGACGCCGCGAGCGACAACAACAACGTGGTGCGGAGAAGCATGGACATCAATATATAACGAATCACGTGTGGCAGGATGGCGTCCGCGGCGACCCTATTCGAATTTCGGGGCGCCCCTCGATGCATGCCAAAAGTGGAGTACGTCAACCACGTTCGGGCCTTCGCGCACGCGATAGTAGATCAGAATCGGGGTATGGATGAGTTGGCGAATCCCCGGCCGGCCAGCAACTGGACTGCCGAGGTAGGGGAGAGACCTCAGCAACGCAACATGGTTGAGCAGTGCGTTGCCGAAACTTTCGGCAGCCGCTGGGAACTTCAACCAGGAGTATTCAACAATCTCTTGGAGGTCTGCTAACGCCGCGTCTGAGATGCGAACTTGGAAATCCACTTTGGGATCAGCTTGCGCGCCTCTTCGATCGAAACTGTGCGGCCCTCATCCGCTCCTCGAGCGCCCTGGTCGATGGCTTCGAGCGTCCGCGAGTCCACTTGCACTTCGTCAGTCGCCGGCGCGTCCAATTTGAGGTCCTGCATGCCTTCAGTATAGACCTGCCGGCTTCGCCCTACTTCACCACAACGTGCTTCAGGTCCTTTTCGTCCTCCGAGCAGTTGTACTCGATCAGATCGGTATCCGGCAACAGCCGCAGATTGCGTCTAAAGGTCATCGGCGTGGTGAACCCCTTCGGATCGTCGAGTGTCATCAAAAGCTCCATGGTTCCGAAGCTCACGCGGTGGAAACGTTACACAAAGAGTCCCGGTCTTACCCCGAACATCGCCCCCAACCTTCGGGCCTGCTCAGCGCTAATGCGGCGCTTGCCGGTGAGCGCATCATGGACGTGGCTGGGCTGGCCGAAAACGGGAATCAGAGCAGCCGCGGGCTCGCCGGACAGATCCAACAAATAGCGGAGCCTCTCGGCAGGGCTGCTATCGTCCGGCGGAAGAGCATGCCGCCGATCGTAGTCTTCCACAAGAGCTGCCAGCAGCTTCATCAAGCGCGTGTCGCTCGCGCTACGCCGGTTTCCCATTCGCACCAGCTCTGCCAAGCGCTTCGAGACCTCCCCGTAACGCTTCTCCGTTTCGATTACCTCCGGCCGAACCTCGCACAGCAATTGTTCATAGGTCTCCATCAGAACACCTCCCGGTCATACTCCTCGTGCGTGAAGACCCGTTCAATTACGAGCATCTGTTCCGTGAAGTCGACGCTCGCAATCAGGCGGTACTTGTTGCCTCCGATGTCGAAAATCAGCCGGCCGCTCTCATTGCCAAGGTCGGTAGCGGGGAAGGTCCGCTTGAACGCCGGGAAATGCGGCCAGTCGGCCTCTCTCGCGACCCCTAGAAAGCGTTGTAGCGGCTTTCTCGCCCCGGCATGCTCGCCGCAAAGCGCGCGGCCACGGCCTCGCCGAGGATACTCAGGCCCTTATGGTGCCCATTTATGGGAACGACACGCAAGCTCCTCGGCTGCTACCTCACTACAACGCGCTTTAAGGCGCTGTGCCGTCTTCCGGCAAAGCAGATAAGCTACTTCTAATCGTTTCCGAAAATGGAACCTTTTCGGTTTATCCGCGTCTTTCGAGCAAAGCACTCCGGAGGAGGGTGACTCCATGAAAAATTCGTTAATTCTCCTGGCCGCTCTGGCGAGCATTGCGTCCGCCCAGCAGTCTGTCGCCCAACCGGCACCGAACCCCGCGTTCGAAGCCGCCGATATCCACGCGAGCGCTAAGGTCACCAACCCCGGTATGCGCGGCCCGATCGTCCGCGGCGAGCGCTACGAGGTCAAGGACGCCACCCTGCTCGATCTGATCGCCGCGGCTTACGGCGTGCAGCGGGACAGTGTGCAGGGCGGGCCAAGTTGGCTTGATTCCGGCCGTTTCGACATCCTCGCAAAAGTCCCCGCCGGAGCGACTTCCGCCGGATCCAAGCAGATGCTGCAGGCGCTGCTGGAGGATCGCTTCAAGCTGGTGGCGCACAATGACACGCGCCAACTTCCGGCTTACTCGCTCACCGTCGGCAAGGGCAAGCCCAAACTCAAGGAAGCCTCCGGGCAAGGCGCTCCAGGATGCGATCGGAAAGGCAACAATGAAGACGCCTACGTTGAGATGAGCTGCCATAACGAAACCATGGAGATGTTGGCGCAGCTCATTCGCGGCGTCGAGGTCCCCGCCGAGCTGCAGACCATTCCCGTGGTCGACTCTACCAAGCTGGAGGGCGCCTGGGATTTCGATTTCAAGTGGACCTCCCGCCAGCAGCGCGCTCTCGGCGATGCCGGGCAACGGATCCCCCTCACCGAGGCATTGGACAAACAGTTAGGACTGAAGCTGGAATCGGGCAAGACGCCTCTGCCCGTCCTTGTGGTTGATAGCGTCAACGAAAAGCCGACTGAGAACGCTCCGGACGTCGCCGCCAAGCTCCCGCCGCCGCTGCCGGCAACCTTTGAAGTCGCGGAAATCCGGCCCAGCCGCCCGGACGCGACCTTGGAGGCCAATTTTTCCAACGGACGCCTGGACGCTCAAGCGATCCCTCTGAGAGAGTTGCTCAAGGCCGCCTGGAACATCAATAGCGACGATCTCATCGCCAACGTTCCCAAGTTCGCCGACTCCGCCAAATTCGACATTGTGGCCAAGGTCTCTACCGATCCCAAAATCGCCGCCGAGGTCGACGATGACACACTGCTGGCCATGGTGCGCGCGCTGCTGGTGGAACGGTTCAAGCTAGCCACGCATATGGAGGATCGCCAGGTTCAGGCTTACGTCCTCAGCGCCGCGAAACCCAAACTTCTGAAGGCCAATCCCAACAATCGCACGGAATGCAAGGAAGGCCCCGGCGCGGACGGCAAGGACCCGCGCATCGCCAATCCGCAGCTCAACCGGTTGTTCACCTGCTACAACATGACCATGGCGCAGTTCGCGGAGATACTTCCCAACCGCATGCCCGGCTACGTGCAAACGCAGGTGCGCGATGAGACCGGCCTCACGGACGCCTACGATTTCACCCTGAGCTTCAGCGGCGTGAACATCCTCCGCAACCTGACTAACCGGAACCCTAACTCGCCGGCGGAGCCTTCCGCGGCGCTTTCGCTCCAGGAGGCGATCAACAAGCAAATGGGGCTGAAGCTGGAGCTGCAGAAGCGTACCGCGCAAGTGCTGGTGGTGGATCACATGGAAGAGAAGCCAGTGGACAATTAGCGCTACGCGCGGTGCTTCCACGAGCTCTTAACGCGCAGTAGCCACCGTGTAGGTCGCGCGGAGAGAACTACGCCCGTCCGGGAGGCTCCGTCCTTAGCCAGCCTTCCGGTAATCTATTGAGAAGGTGAGGACACCGAAAGACACATGCCAAACCGGCCGATGAGGACCCAGTGAAGGCCAAGTGGCGTCGTATCGAACCGTCCCCGGCCCTCTTCCCCGAGATGGACGAGAATCCGTGGGGCACCGGACGGGGAAAGGAGGCGGCGCACGAGGTAAGTGGCCTCACAACGCTGGAGTTGTGCGCCGGGGCGCGGACCAACTGGATTTGTCACCTCGACGAAAACGCGCGAGCAGAGTGTCACTGAGCGCGTGCGACTCCGATCCGTGATTCGCCGTTGTATACTGCACTTGTCGAGTCTTATGACTCTTCAAGTCACGCGAACGTCGATACTTACGGCGGCTCTGACGGCTGCCCTGCTGCACGCCCAGAGCGCCCCGCAGAAGCCCGTCACCCCGCGCCAGCTCTTCGATACCTATTGCATCGATTGCCACGATCACGAAGCTCCCGCATCGGGGCTCGCCCTCGATACTCTGGATCTTTCCAAACCCGGCGCCAACGCCGCCACCATCGAAAAGGTGATCGTCAAGTTGCGCACCGAAGCGATGCCGCCGCAGGGCAATCCACGGCCCGATAAGGCGGCGTATAACTCGGTCGCCAAGCAGCTTGAAGACGCCGTCGATCAAGCCTGGGCCGCGCATCCCAACCCCGGCCGCATCGGCGCGGTGCAGCGCCTCAATCGAACCGAATACAACAACGCCATTCGCGATCTGTTCAAGCTGGACCTGGACGTAACGCCTCTGCTTCCCGGCGATGACACGGCCGACGGCAGCTTCGACAACTTCGCCGACACTCTTTCTATCTCCACCGCGCACCTGGAGCGTTACATGTCCGTGGCTCGCCAGGTGACTCGCCTGGCCGTGGGACTTCCCCCCGCCAAGCCAAGTTCCGAACGCTTCGAAATCCCGCTGCACGTGCTGCAGGAAGACCGCATGAGTGAGGATCTCCCCTTCGGCTCGCGCGGCGGCATGGCGATTCATTACGATTTTCCCGTTGACGGCGAATATCTGATCCACGTCCGCCTCCAGCGCCAGTATCAGGATTACCTCAAAGGGATGGGCTGGCCACAGCAGCTCGAAATCCGGCTCGACGGAAAATTGCTGAAGCGCTTCACCGTCGGCGGCGCAGGCAAGGGCCGTCCCGCGGCCTCCAGCTACGCCGGCGATGGCGAACCCGGATTCGCGGGCGATCCCGAATGGGAAACCTATATGCAGCTCACCGGCGATGCGGGACTCGAAGTGCGGGTCCCAGTGAAAGCCGGCTCGCGTGTGGTCGGCGTCGACTTCGTACGGCAGGAATGGGAGCCCGAAGGCCTCCCGCAACCGATGCAGCTCGGCCGCGTGATCTCGAATGACCAGGTCTATTTCGGTTACGCCAACGTCGGCACGGTCGATATCGGCGGGCCCTACGCAGCGGAGGGCACGGCGAAAGACACTCCCAGCCGGCGAGCGATTTTTGTGTGCCAGCCCCCGGCTGTCTCCGAAGAACGCCCGTGCGCGGCGACCATCCTCGCGCACATGGCTCGCCTCGCATATCGAAGGTCTGTTACGAAGCAAGACACCGACACCCTGCTCCAATTTTTCGATCAGGGCCGCAAGGAAGAAGGCAGCTTCGACGCCGGCATTCAATTCGCGCTCGAGCGCATGTTAGTCGATCCCGATTTCCTGCTGCGCGTTTATCGCGACCCCGCCTCCGCCACATCCGCCTCCGGTGCGCGCCCTCTCACCGATCTCGAGCTCGCCTCGCGCCTGTCGTTCTTCCTCTGGAGCAGCATCCCCGACGATCGCTTGCTGACTCTGGCCGAGCACAATGAGCTCAGCAAGCCGCAGAATCTCGAAAAAGAAGTCCGCCGCATGTTGGCCGACCCGCGCGCTATGGATTCGTTGGTGGACAACTTCGCCGCGCAGTGGCTGAATCTGCGCCGCGTGGATGAGGCGGTGGTGGATCCCACCAAGTACCCGAATTACGACGAGAGCCTGCTGAACGCCTTCGTCACCGAGACGCAGATGTTCGTCGCCAGCACCATTCGCGAAGACCGCAGCTTGGATGATCTGCTCGACGCCAACTACACTTTCGTCAATGAGCGCCTGGCGCGCCACTACGGCATTCCCGGAGTCTACGGCAGCCGCTTCCGCCGCGTCGCTCTTCCCGATCCCAACCAGCGCGGCGGCTTGCTCGCCCAGGGCTCGATTCTGTTGACCACTTCGTATCCCGACCGCACTTCGCCGGTGCTGCGTGGAAAATGGCTGCTGAATAATATGTTCGGCCTGCCGATTCTTCCTCCGCCGCCGGGCGTCAACACCACTCTCGAATCCAAGCCCGGCGTCACTCCGCCGACCATTCGCGAAAGGCTCGCCAAGCACCGCACCAGCCCCTCCTGCAACAGTTGCCATTCGGTGATCGATCCGCTCGGCTTCACGCTCGAAAATTTCGACGTGATCGGCGGCTGGAGGACCATCGATGAAGCCGGCAAGCCCGTGGATGCCAGCGGCAGCACTTTGAGCGGCGAAAAGATCAGCGGCCTCGCCGGCCTGCGCAAGATGCTGCTGGAACAGCCCGGCGAATTCCCGCAGACCGTCACCGAGAAACTCATGGCCTACGCCCTCGGCCGCCGCATCGAGTATTACGACGAACCCTCCGTCCGCAAGATCGTCCACGACGCCGCGTCGAACCAGTACCGCTGGTCTTCCATCGTCCTGGGTATCGTGAAGAGCCCGGCGTTCCTGGAACGCGACCTCCCCGAGCCCGTCACCCGCGCAGCGAAGTAGGGAGCCGTGGTCGAGGCACCTCATCGCAAGCGGTTCACTGTCGCAGAAGTTGAGCGTATGCTGGAACTCGGCTTCTTCATTGACGACCGTTACGAGCTCATCGACGGCGACCTACTCAACAAGCGCGGCCAGAGCCCCCAACACGCCTTCACGCTGCAACGCACCTGGGTAATGCTCTCGAAGCTCTATTCAGTCGAGCAGGCCTGGAACCAGATGCCCATCCAGGCCGCGGGCGCCGACGCCGAGCACAGCCTTCCGGAACCCAACCTCGCCGTCGTCCGGGAGAACAAGCCCGATTACTCCCGCCGCCATCCTCGCGGCAACGAGACCGTACTCGTGATTGAGATCTCCGACACTACAGTCGCTTTCGACCGCACCCGCAAGGCCCGCCTCTACGCCCACTCCGGCGTCCCCGAGTACTGGGTACTCGACCTAAATCGCCGAGTGCTCATCGCCCACCGCGAACCCGGCGATACCGAATACGGGCACATCCAAACCTACTCGGCGCAGGGACTCCGTCTCCTTCCCGGGTCGTCCGGAAAGCGTCACGGTCTCCGACCTCCTGCCGCCCGCCTGATTACGCTCAAGCCGAGGCTTTTAAGGCATAATCGGTTTATGATGACCGCGCATCCGCGCATCACGATCGAGCCCGACAAGCGGGACGGTAAGCCCTGCATCCGCGGTATGCGGATCACGGTCAACGACGTCCTCGGCTGGCTCTCCCACGGGATGACCGAGGAGGAGATCCTGGAGGAGCATCCCGGCCTCGAAAAAGCGGACTTTGCGGCCATCTATGCTTTTGCAGCCGAGATGGCCGACGTGGCCTACGGCCATCGCTAACCGGTGCGCATTCTGCTGGACCAGAATCTCTCGCCGAAGCTCGTTCGGCAGCTTGCTGACGTGATTCCTGGACTTGAGACCGTGTACGAGCACGATCTCGTCGGGGCATCCGATCCGTTTATCTTCGATTGGGCCCGTAAGGCAGACTTTACCGCCGTGATCAGCACCGATTTGGATTTCGTGAACCTGGTCGAGCGCTTGGGTCCACCGCCCAAAGTCATTCGGATTGAACGATGCGATTTCGCGGCAAGGGTAATCGAGCAGCTCCTGCGGCGGGAGGCCCTTCGGATTCAAGGTTTCCTGGAATCGGGCAGATCCGTGTTGCTCCTCAAGCTCTAGCGGCCGTGCGTGCCGGTGAGGGCCACATCACGGGAAAGCTCAACGCGCCAGCGCATCTTTCACGTCGCGCCACGATACGGACTCGCCGCGTCTGAGCTGCTCCTCCCCGCGGCGCACGGCTTTCACTTCCTCGGCTGTCAGGGTGTCCTTCGCCTCCACAACCCGCTTCGCTTTCGGCATGATCGTGATCACCCGGCCGGACACCCGAAACTCAACCTGGTCGCCGCGCCGAAGACCCGCCTTGCGCGGCACGGCTTCGCGTACCACGATGGGGGCGCCGAGGGTCTTGGTCACGGACTCGAATACACCAGCAAGATTGGCTCGATTTCAGTGTACGCGGCTCGGTCCGAAACCGTCAAACCCGCCGTCGGGCCGCAAGCAGATGCTCACCGCCGCGCCGACAGCGCTACGCGAACAGCAGTCGCCCCTTTGCTTCCGGAATCGGCCGGCCGAGCTCCTTCGCCGTCTCGATCCACTCCGCGATCACGACCTCTGCATTCGCCAGAGCCTCCTGCCGTGTCGCCCCATCCGCTGCGCAGCCTGCCAGCTCCGGCACCTCGGCGATGAACGCTTCGTCCTCGGCACTCCAGTACAGAATGATCTCGTACTCGCTCACTGGGCCCCTTCCGCCAGTTTATACCGAACAATCACCTTGCGAACCTGCTTGACCTGATACGGCTTCGCCATTGAATTCTTCGGCCGAAGGTTGAGAATCTCCTCGACGCCTTGACGCGTGAAGATGTGGTGGCCGCCCTTGACCCGCTCCCTGAAGCCTAGACCGAGCGGAGCACACGAAGATCGGCGAACCTGATGTTCGCGTCAGACGTGCCCCTCAATACCCGCTGAAGGATCGGATCGCCCACGCCGTCGTTTCCCCGGTCCCGGCTCGCACCTCCGCAGCTAATTGAAGTTACAGCGCGCCGTCACAAAGCGACCACGCTTCACCGGACGCTTGCACGACGGCGAGGTCCCGGCCTAGCGCCTATCGGCATTGCGCACTCCACGGACTCTCCCCGTCGATTTCGCCCACTCTATCTGCTGCTTGAGGTGCTCAAGGAGCCGGTCGTACGAAGCCACCTCGACATTTTCCTTCCTCAGATCAGCCAGCCGTGCCCGGTTCTCCTGCGGGTATTCAATCCGTCTGCCAATTACAAGCCATGAGCGTTTGTGGCGATGGCCCCATGGAAGGCCCTCAAGCTGATATCCTTCGGTATGCTCTTCGAGCATCCTCCTGTAATCGCTGATCTGCTGCTGGGCATGTCGACACGAACCAGAAATACCTCGGGTATTTACTGGGCGTTTGGTGGGGCTTTCTAGCTCGACAAGCGTCCACTCCGGCCCTAACGATGCCCAGTCGCATATCAGGAAGTCTGCTTCAAACCCGCCTCCGAGGGCTTTCTGAAGTGCGATGCGTGGGAACAGCCATGCCTTGCGGACACCGATTACGCTCATCACGAGGGCAGCCGGATGTTTTTCGAAAAACCTCTGCATCGGCCTTTCCGTTTTTTGTGCTTCGGCTTGTCGGAGAGCCACGGAAAAACGGCGGGGCAGGCCCACATCCACGTCCTCGTACGCCACCGGGAGCTGCCCACCTAGCGTCTCCGGGGCCCGATTGTACTGGTCTAGTTCGAAGAGCTTACGCACTAGTGGCAATCATGGCAGGTCACTAGCTTATCCGGAAACAGGAGCGAACTGCACCCTGGTGTGAACGCCCTTAGGGGTCTCTTGGGTAGTGACCGAGGTAATTGTGCGCTGAACTTCGTCTAGCTCGCCTCGAAGTAGGATGGTCTCACCCACAGCCAGCCCTTCAAGCGTTTTATCAACGCCCGCGATTACCTCGACCATGCGCGCCGAGGGAACTCTCCAGTAGACCATTCGCATTGCCTTGCTTCCCCTCACCGCAATTCTAGCGGAAACCGCCGGTGAATTCCCGCGACTCCGCAGGACGAGACCCAACATGTAGCCGGCAGCGCAGTGCGTCCCCATCCTCCTGCGGTCTATCAGGCACGCAACTCAACATCTCCTCCGCTTTCAAGAACATCCCGCTCAGGCCCGTGCGCTCATCCGCAACCCTCTCCTATCCTCGGGGCGTAGTTTACTTCCTGGCCAGGAAGCGTTGTTTTTCGGCGGCACAGCTTGTTGTTGGGCCGCCCGAAGTTTTGATGATGCTGAACTTTCGCCGGACAGTAGTCGTGCCCAGGCGGAAGACCGTGAGGATCGATCCTTGCCCCTTCGGTGGCGGATGAGTACGCCATCGGACATCAGAGAACGAATCGTGGAAGAAGCAGTGCTATCGGAAGCGACTAACCTTGAAGCGCGCACATCGCATCGGCCAAAAGAAGCCGCGGCGGGGCCCGCGCGAGAGGCGATTCAAATCATTGGCGGCTGGTCGCGCCCGGCCGAAAGCGTGCATCGCGCGCTTAGGATAAGCCCCGGAAACCTCCGGCCGCCGCGACGAAATCCACGCATACATCGCTCGTACAGCCGCTGTGTCCTTTCCCTCCACTTCATGCTCGCAAAGACCTTGCCCCACTCCCGTCCCGGCCCGGCCGCCAGGCCTCATCTTAATATGAGACTTTCCAGCCGAAAGACGCACTTACAATCCAGCAGATACTCTCGGCCTTTTTGTGAAGTCGCTTGAACAGTGACACACGAAAAGAGGGATTCACGTAATGATGAGGCTTCTCCTGCTGGGTGCAGCACACGCGGCGCTGGTGTCCCTACCGATTTTCGCCACTTCTATCTCACTGACTCCAGCCGTAGGGCAGAGCCTCGAGGACGCTTTCCTTGGAGCGCTCTCCGCGGGACCGGCTGTGCCCTTCGTGAGTTCGTTTCCGCTTTACGGGCCGATTGCTTACGCCAGTTCTACCGGTGCCGAATCTGCGAGCGCATCCGCGACGTATCAGTTTGAGGTCGAGGGACCACTCGCCATTCCTGTCCCGATCGATATCTCTGGCTTTGTGTTCGCCGCTCTGGAACGCGCTCCCGCGCCGCCCGCCGAGACGGAGGCCAGCGCATCGGTGGAGGTATTTGACCTGACCACTGATTCGTCTGTCTTTCAGGTCAGCGCATGCGAGGGGACGCAATGTGCCCCAACCGCCAAGTCCACCGCCTACAATACGCCCCTCACGGTCATTGCGAACTCGGTCTACCAGGTCCAATTGAATGCAGTTGCCTGGCCAGACGCAGGAGAATCCCCAGGTACGCTCGCACTGGCGATCGCCGGTTCGTCTATTCGAATCGACCCTTCCTTCAATAATTGCGCTTACACCCTGGATTTTAGCGACACGATCTCCTCTACTCCGGAACCTTCCACGCTCGGACCGGTGGTGATAGGCCTTCTTTGGCTTCGCCGGCGGCGCTAACCCGCTCAACTCCCGTTTGAGATAACATTTAGAGTGCAAAGGAGTTCATCGATGCTCGCGAAATCCTTGCCACGCCGCACGGTTTTGAAAGGCCTCGGCACCACGCTGGCTTTACCCTTCCTCGAAGCCATGCTGCCGCCGCTCAAAGCCGCCGCGAAACCGGTGCATCGCTTCCAGGCCTTCTACGTTCCCAACGGCATGGCCATGGAATATTGGACGCCCAAGGGAGAGGGCAAGGCCTTCCAGCTTGCGCCCGTCATGGAACCCCTTGCGGCCTACAAGGACCAGCTCCTGGTCATGTCCGGCATCAAGGCGAGCTGGAATTACATCCACGCCGGAGCCTCCGGCTCCTTCCTCACTGGCACTCCGCGCGGCGGCCACAATGAAATCGAAATCATCGCCGACGTCTCCGTTGACCAGATGCTCGGCCGCCACTTCTCGCAGGAAACGCAACTGGCTTCGCTCGAAGTCTCCATGGACACGCCCGCCAATGCCGGAGCCTGCACCGGCAACCTGAGCTGCGCCTATCTTGACACGCTTTCCTGGCGCAGCCCCACGCAGCCTCTGCCCATGGAATGGAACCCGCGCAACGTCTTCGAAAAATTGTTCGGCGACACCGGCACCACCGACCGCGCCGCGCGCGAGCTCCGCCTGGAGCAACACAAGAGCATCCTCGACTCGGTCAACGGAAAGCTGGCGACGCTCAAGAGCGAGCTTGGGCCGCACGATCAGAGCAAGGTCGATGAGTATACCGATGCGGTGCGCGACGTCGAGCGCCGCATCCAGATGGCCGAGAAGCAGAGCAATATTGAGCTCCCCACGCTCGATCAGCCGAAGGGCGCGCCGCCCGTATTCGAAGATTATCTGGCGCTGATGATGGATTTGCAGGTGCTCGCCTTCCGCTCGGATCTGACGCGCGTGATTTCGTTCATGATCAGCAAGGAGCAGAGCCCGCGGCCCTATCCGCAAATCGGCGTGCCGGAGGCGCACCATCCGCTCTCGCACCACAATAACGATCCGGCGCTGATTGAGCGCATGTCTCACATCAACCGCTATCACGCGGAATTATTCGCGAAATATCTCGACAAGTTGAAGGCTGCTCCCGATGGCGACGGCTCCGTGCTGGATCATCTGACCATCCTTTACGGAGCCGGCATCTCCAACAGCAACGCGCATTCCGGCGACAACCTGCCTCTGATTCTGGTCGGTGGCCATTCGGGCAAGATCAAGGGCGGACGCCACATCAAGTTCGCCAACAAGCCATCTTCCGCGAACCTGCTGCTCACGCTGATGGACAAGATGGATTACCCGGTGGATCGCGTAGGCGGCAGCAACGGGAAGCTGGATATCGACACACTTTCGGAGGTGTAGCGAATGCGGCTGACGCTGGCCCTCCTCTTTGCAAGCACTGTATTCGCAGCCGAGCTCGGCCATCCGCCCATCGTTATCGCGGCGAAGAACGGCGATAAAGAGGCCCTCCGCGCGCTGATTCAGAAGAAGTCCGACGTCAACGCCGCCGATAACGACGGCTCGACCGCTCTGCTCTGGACCGTCTATCATGACGATCTCGAAAGCACTGACCTTCTCATCAAGTCCGGCGCCAACGTGAACGCCGCAACCGACGACGGCGTCACGCCGCTGTGGCAAGCAAGCCTCAACGGCAATTCCGCGATCGTGAAGAGGCTCCTCGACGCCGGCGCGAATCCTAACGCCGCTCTGCTTTCGGGCGAGACTCCGGTGATGGTTGCCTCTCGCTCCGGCCATGCGGAAGCGGCGGAGTTGCTGCTCGATAAGGGCGCCAAGCCGGATGCGCGCGGCACTCGCGGGCAGACCGCTTTGATGTGGGCTGCCTCGCAGAAGCATCCGGATGTGGTCAAGGTTCTGATCGCGCATCACGCGGATCTCAATCTGAAATCCGATCGCTATGACGAAGTGATGGCCGTTCCGCCGCACGGATATCTGCCGTACAACAAGGCCATCCCGCATGGCAACGAAACTGCCTTGATGTTCGCCGCCCGCGTGGGCGATTTCGAATCGGTCAAGCTGCTGCTCGCCGCCGGAGCCAACGTGAATGACGCGGATGCCTGGGGCGTCAGCGCGGTCACGCTCTCGGAACATTCCGGCTTCACCGATCTGACCGTGTTCTTGCTGGACAAAGGCGCGGACCCCAACGCCGCTCCCAACGGCTTCACCGCACTGGATGAGGCCATCATGCGCCGCGATGAGAAGGCGGTCGCGGCTCTGCTTGATCACAGCGCGGACCCGAACTTGACGTTGAAAACCTGGACGCCGACGCGCCGCTCCTCCGACGATTTCAATTTCGAACCGCAGATTGTCGGCGCGACCCCATTCTGGCTGGCCGCGCGCTTCGACGAAGTCGAAATCATGAAAATGCTGGCCGCGCACGGCGCGGACCCCAAGTTCGTGCTGCATTCGGATTACGTTACCGAGCAGGGTTTCGGCGCAGTGCCGCGCAAAGAAACCGCGACTACGGTGATGGCCGCGCTGGGATTCATTCGCTCCGCTGCATGGGTGACCGAGCCGCGCGAAGGCCGTGAAGCCGCCGCGCTCGAGGCCGTGAAGATGTGCGTGGACGCCGGAGCCGACGTGAACGTCGCCAACACCGACGGACGCACCGCGCTCGACGCAGCCAAGAATCTACGCTACGCGTCTGTGGTCGAGTACCTGACTTCGCTCGGCGCGAAAGCCGGCACCGGCGGATCGGGCCGGGGACGCGGCAGCCGCGACGCCGGCTCGCGCGAACGCACCCAGGACGCCCCCGGCGGCAGGTAGATAAGCGCCACGCCTTTCAGAAGAAGGCGAAGTTGGGGATCTCAACTCCGCGGCGAGAACAGGATCTGATCGGGCAACGGCTTTCCCGCAACCTCGCTGCTGAACCTGGCCTCGACCGGTGCTTCACGTTGCTCTCGACGTCCCGGTCAAGGAGAAGCAGGAACCGCAAAAGACGCTCGATCGAGAAACCGGAAGAGCTTGCCCAGCTTCAGGGCGAAAACCTTGGGTTGGTCGATCCCAAGCAGGGCCGCGGCCTGGTTCTGCGTGCTGCTCCCATTCTCAGTTTCCGCTGTGGCCACCCCAAGGCGAGTTTAAATGATACGGCACCGACGGACCGACCATCTCCACTCGCCGGATCTTGCCGTTCTCGATCAAAAACGCCTCGGTCACCAGGATGCTCGAAGGCCGGTTGAAACCTTTGAACGTATACTCCTGGCCCGTGGAGAGCACGCCCTTGTTCACCGTTCCTTGATCGAAGACCGCGTGCGACCACACCACCCCGCGTTCGGCATCAACTAATGGATAGCGGCGGTGATGGATGCTCTGCACCACGAAATAATACCCGAGCTTGAACTGCGCCAGGCAATCCATCGAGAATCCGTCGATGGCGTCCGGGGCTTCGCCTGGACGGCGGGGAACGTTGGTCGTCGGAGCTCCGTTTTCGATGCGGTTGCAATCGTTGGTGAACGGATACGTCCCCGTGCCGTTGACGCCCTTGCCGTCGTTCTTCTGCAGGCCGCTGAAGTACGCGTCGGCGATCGAGATCATCTGCTGGCGCGGAAGCCTCTGCGCCACGGGAATCGACCTGAACCAGAGGTCCTCGGCCTTGTATCCGGGCTTATCCAGAGTGGCGATGCCGGAAGGTCCGCCTCCGCCGGTGCGATAGTAGACGGATTCAATCTCACTGATGCGCCCCAACTCCACGCGCACTCGCATGCTCAGCAGCAGCGCCGCGCCCGCTTCGCGCATGGTGCCCATGAACGCAACCTGTCCGAATTCCGGATCGGCGAAGATGTGGCTGTAATTCCCGCGGCCCTCCGCCGTTTTCCAGAAGCCGTCGCCCATCTCCATCACCTGATCGTTCTCGGTATACATCAGGTCGGCGGAAAGCGGCAGGCCTTTGGGATCGTGCTTGACCATGGCGTCCAGCACCTGATTGATCACGTTTTCCAGACATCCCCGATTGCAGTCGAGCGGGATGGGGCCGGTGGAGGCTCGCGCGCCCGTTTCCCGCAATCCAGCTACGGCCACAATCGCAAGAACGCCGGCAAGGGCGACCATCGAATGAAAAGGTGTCGAGCGCATACGGAGATTCTATCTCCGAAGCGCCGAGCGCGGTTAGGCCGCCGCGACTTCGTCGGCCAGCCGGTCGAAGCTCATCGACCAACCGATCTCCATCCCGGCCAGGAATTGCGGAGCAACCGCGGTGGTCATGATGACGCGAGCCTGCACCGTGAGCTTGGTCTGCTTGCCCTGCGTCTCGAAAGTGACCGTGTTCACAATCCGAAACATTTCATTGCCGTCTTGATCGAGTGCGGCGCTCAAGAAGACCAGGCGCTCCGGCTCAACCACCTCAAGGAATGTTCCGGTCATGGGATGCACCACGCCGTTCGGCGCGCGCATGTGTATCCGGATCGAGCCTCCTGCGCGCGGCTCAATCTCGCACACCGGATTGGTGAATCCCTTGGGACCCCACCAGCGCTGGAGCCGGTCGCGCTCAGTCCAGGCTTTGAAGACCAGCTCGCGCGGAGCGTCGAAGACGCGAGTGAGCACCATTTCGGGGATCGACATCGCGGGTAAGTATCGGGCCAGACGGTCCATGGTCTCTCTGCCGCCCTCGATCGCGTTATATTGCGTGACGATGCGCTCGCGCTCTTGGCGCGAAGCGAACACCAGACGCATTACGACCTCGGTCTGGTTGCCGCGAGCCGCGAACGTGACGATGCTCTGATGCGAGGCGGCTTCGTCGCCCGCTTCGGGCTGATGCTGATAGACCAGCCGTTCAGGTTTGACTACCTCCTCGAAAACCAGCCGGTTGTGGTAATTCCGGCCCTCGGGCCCGCGCATGGTCAAGCGCCATACGCCGCCGGGCTTGAGCTGGTGCTGACGCACGGTGGTACGGAAGCCGTTCGGTCCCCACCAATGCGGCAGGTGTTTGGGATCGGTCCAGGCTTCGAAGACCAGCTCACGCGGAGCGTCGAAGAGGCGGGTCAAGATCAGTTCGCGATCGGAGGTTTCACTGCGCTTGCTTACGGTGGCGTTTGCGGGCATTTTTCTTGTTCTCCTTCTGAATCTCTTTGAGGTACGCATCCAGCCGGTCGAAACTCTGTTCCCAGAACTGGCGATAGTGCTCGATCCAGCCCGCGGCGTCCTTGAGCGGAGCAGCTTCCAGACGGCAAGGGCGATATTGCGCGTCGCGGCCACGGCTGATTAGGCGAGCCCGCTCCAGCACTTTGAGGTGCTTGGAAATAGCCGGCATGCTCATGGCGAACGGCTCGGCGAGCTCGGTAACGGAAGCCTCGCCAGAAGCCAGCCGTCCCAAGATCGCCCGGCGGGTCGGGTCGGCCAGTGCGGAAAAGGTGTCGCTGAGGGCGTCCGGCATATTGAACTGGGTGGTTAATTAACTTACTAGTTAAGTGTACGCCGCGCCGGTGGGATTCGTCAACAGGAAATTTCAGAAAACTTTCGGGAACTTGTGGGCCGTGGCGCGTAAGAAGGAATAGAGACCGTGAGCGACACCGAACAAGATCTGCTGAAGCGACTGCTCAAGGGCGACGAGGAAGCCTTCGCGGCGCTATATCGGGTCCGCAGCGGGGCAATCCTGCGCTATGCGCTACAGATGACCGGCCGCAGGGATCTGGCCGAGGACGTGACGCAGGAGACATTCCTGGCGCTGGCTCTGCATGGCGGCCGTTACGATGCCTCGCGCGGATCGGTGGTGGCGTTTCTGTATGGCATCGCGCGGAATCTGGTGCTGAAGCGGCTGGATCGAGAGCGCCCCGAGGGAATGGAGGCGTTGGCGGGAGAATTCGCCGGCGACGAAGACGTCCTCGGCGATTTGACGCGCCGCGAAAGCATCGAGGAGGTCCGCCGCGCGGTGCTCAGCCTGCCGCAGGTGTATCGCGAAGCGGTGGTGCTGTGTGAGCTGGGCGATGCCAGCTATGAAGATGCGGCGTTCGCGCTGGGTTGTCCGGTGGGCACGGTGCGCTCGCGCCTGAGCCGGGCTCGGGCGATGCTGGCGAAGAAGTTGACGTCGGCGGGGTGCGTGGTGTTGTAGGAGCGAGTATGTCTGAAGAACGAGTAAGCGAAGCATTGCGGGCGTTACGAAGGGCCGACTGGAATGTTCAGACCGGCGAAGGCGCGGAGGTGCGCGCGCTATTGGCGTTCCGAAGGCAGCGACGGGGCAAGAGAGTCTATCGAATGACCTCAATCAGCGGCATTGCCGCCGCTCTCATCGCGCTGCTGGTCGCGGTGCGGCAGCCCGTCCCCAAACCCGTGCCGGTCATCGTAAAGGCGATTCCGGCTCCGCCTGCGCCTGCGCGGCCGGCTCCTTTGCAGACGGTGGTCCAGAAAAGGCGGCAGCCACGGGAGGTTGTCACGCCGTTCTACCCGCTGATGCCCAGCGCTCCGCCGCTCGAAAGCGGATTATTGGTGCGCGTGACGGTCGAAGCATCCGCGCTGCGCAGCGTAGGCATTCCGGTTTCCGATGACCATCTGTCCGATCCGGTTCTTGCGGACGTGCTGGTGGGCCAGGACGATCTCGCCCGGGCGATTCGATTCGTGAGTTATCAGTAGAGGAGCAATACATATGAAGGGCATTTTGTTTTTAGGAACGATCGCCGTTCTGCCCGTTGCCGCGCAGACCACCCCAGAGAACAACCGGGCCGATCTGGATCGTGCCCTCGCAAACCTTACCGCTCAAGTACAAGACATGCAGGTACGGGTCGCCGGCGGCGTCGTGAAGAACGCGCCCTACTCGGCCGAGGCGACTACGACCACGACGCAGACGCTCGCCGACGGCAATCGCATTGAGCAGAGCACCACGCAGAAGCTCTATCGCGATAGCGAGGGGCGGGAGCGGCGCGAAGAATCGGTGATGGCCGTCGGAGCCCTGGCGCAGCCGGATGCGCCTGTGACCATCACTATCTCCGATCCGGTGGAGAAGGTCTCATACACGCTCAATCCACAAGCCCACACGGCTCGGCGCACACCGGGGACCGGAATGACACTGAGCTACGTGGCTGGGAACAACACACTAACTCTTAATCTTGGCTTCTTCCGGACCGCCGGTGGAACACGGCTGACGACAGCGGACACAACCAGGGCCAAGGAAGACCTCGGCTCGCAAGTGATCGAGGGAGTAACCGCGCAGGGCACGCGCACCACGGAAACCATTCCCGCCGGCATGATCGGCAATCTTCTGCCGATCGATGTGGTGGATGAAGTCTGGTATTCGGCGGACCTGCACATGAACGTGGAGACCACGCACAACGACCCGCGCACGGGAGAAATGGTCTACAAGCTCACGAACATCAACCGAGGGGAGCAGCCGATGAGTTTGTTCGAGCCACCGGCGGATTACACCATCACGGGTCCGCCCAGTGGCGGAAGAGGCGGCCGCGGACCGGCGCCCGCGAACCAGCAGTAAACTACTTGGCCGGGACCGGCTTAATTGCCGGGTCCCAATGCTCGGCGATCTTGCCGCCTTGCATGCGGAACATGTCGAACCACGTGGTCGAGTACTTCTGGCCGGGATGCGCGGGGTCGTCATGCTCGCGGCGGAAGGCGATGGTCACCATGTCGCCTTCGGCCATGATCCAGACCAGGTCGGCGAGAGTTTCCGGAATCGGCAATTCTCTGCCGAGTTTGGAGAAGAAATCCTTGAAACCCTTCATGCCGGTCTCGGCGTTGGGATTGTGCTGGATGTAATCCTCGCGCATGTACTTATCGGCTTCGCTCAAGCGGCGCCCGCGGAGGACGATGCGATAGAACTCGTAACAAGTCTTCTTGTGCGCGGCGAGCTGCGGATCGGGACTCGAAACGAGCGCGGCATGATCGGTGGCAAGACTGACGGGGATGGCCATAGACTTGGCCATTTTACCGCTTCCCGAACAGTGCTACGCCTTCTGCACCTGGACCAGGAATCCGTCGGGATCGCGGAACTCGGGGGCTCCCGCGATCTCGGGCTTTTCAACCGTCGCGCCCGCGGCGTTGAGTTGCTTCACGACGGTGTCGTAGTCGAACGCCGCGGCGGAGACGCAGTAGTGATTCACTCCGGCTTTCGCGCCTTCGGGAGTTTTCAGCAATCCGACGCGCGAGGTTCCTACCTGGAACCAGATGCGATTGTTGTTGCGGCGCGTGACGGGGCCGAAGATTTCCTTGTAGAACCCGGCCGCCTTCTCCTGATCGGAGACGTTCAGCAGAATATGATCGAGGCCGGTGGCGCGGAAGATGGGCTCAGAGAAGCGGACGGACTCAGGCGATGCCGTGCCGGTTTTGAGCTGCTCCCATCCGTTACTCGTCGCGAGTTGGGCGCGCGTGCCGTCGGCATCGGTCACGGCGAGGTCCTTGCCGCTGGGAAAATCGCGATATGGGATGCCGTGTTGTTGCAGGAAAGCGTGCACGGCGGAGACATCGAAGCCGTCGATGCCCGCGCAGAAGTGATCCACACGGATCTGCGCGGCGGTATCCAGCGCAATGTACGCCGAGCCGAGGCGAATATAGCGCCGGGTGGTCTTGTTGTTCTTCATGACCGTGTTGCCGAAAATCCGCGTGTAGAACGCAAGCGATTTTTCGACGTCCGAAACAGTGAACTCGACGTGATCCAGCGCTGCGAAGTGCAGCCCTGTTTCCGCGGCCTTTATCCGGTCCGCCGCCATGAAGGCCACCACGATCTCCAAAACTTCGCGCCGGTTCGGGTTCATTCGCGGCCCTCCTTGCCGCTATATAATATCCCTTCGTTGGCCCGCACACAAAGGAGGATCAAGCCCATGGAACGCAAGAAGGCATCCGATTTCCCGCAAGAGGTGCTGAACCTGTTCGACCTGTACGTTCACGGCGACATCGATCGCCGGGCGTTTTTGGACCGCGCCCAGAAATTCGCCACCGGCGCGATGAGCGCGGCCGTCATGCTGGATCTGCTCAAGCCCAATTACGCCTGGGCGCAGCAGGTGGCCAAGGACGACAAACGCATCCGCGTGGAATCGGTGGACATTCCCTCGCCCCAGGGCAACGGACACATCAACGGCTACCTGGTGCACCCGGTGGGCGTGGCGAAAGCGCCAGGAGTGCTGGTAGTGCATGAGAATCGCGGGCGCAATCCGTATGTAGAAGACGTGGCGCGGCGGCTGGGGACCGCAGGCTTCCTGGCGGTGGCTCCGGACGGGTTGACCACGGTGGGCGGTTACCCCGGCGACGAACAAAAAGCTGTCACATTGGTTGGCACGGTGGATCGCAACAAGATGACCGAGGATTTCGTGGCGTCGGCCGAATGGCTGAAGGCGCGCCCGGACTGCTCGGGCAAAATCGGCGTGGTGGGTTTTTGCTACGGCGGAGGGATCGCGAATCAACTCGCGGTTCGGTTGGGCTCGGACCTGGCCGCGGCGGTGCCGTTCTACGGCGCACAGCCTCCCGCGGCGGACGCCGCCAAGATCAAGGCCGCCATGCTGCTGCATTACGGATCGCTGGATAATCGCATCACCGGCGGATGGCCGGCCTGGGAGGCGGCGCTGAAGGCGAATCACGTCACCTATGAAGGCTACGTCTACGAAGGCGCCAACCACGGCTTCCACAACGACACCACTCCACGCTACGACGAAGCCGCCGCCAAGCTCGCCTGGCAGCGCACCCTGGACTGGTTCAACAAATATCTGAAGAGTTAAGCCCCGGACATCCTTTCAGATGCTCAACACGGGGCACGGAGCCTCGCGCACGATTTGATAGAGGTGCGAGCGCAGAGTGGTGAACACGCCTTGCGCGTGGCCGCGACCGGCGATCACCAGGTCGACGCCCATCCTCGCCGCTTCCCGGCTTACGCCATCGGCCACCGCGGCCTCGATCACGTTTCGTGTAGCGTTCACCTCCAGCGTTCCAGCGAGCTCGCGCAAGCTGAAGTGCGCGGCTTCGATGCGGTCCTGCTGGTACGGCATCATGTCGAACTCAGAGGCGGGCATCGGTTCCACCACCCTCAGCAGCGAAAGCACCGCGCCGTACATCTTGGCGAAAGTGGCGGCCGCGCGCAATACGCATTCGGCCTCCGGAGAGCCGTCCAAGGCGCATAGAATCGAACGGTAAGGAAGGTTAGGGGCATGCCCGGCCAGCGCCGTCTCGGTGCCGGTCCAAACGGCGGCGCTCACATCGTGCAGCACCTTGGTCGTCACCGAGCCCAGCAGAAAGCGCCGCACCGGACCCCGGCCGTGGGTGGGGAGCATGACCAGGTCGCTGGACTGATGTTGCACCAGGTCCTGGATCACACTGCCGGGCTCACCGCAGGCGGCTACGCAGGTGACGTGCTGGTGCTCGAACATCCGCGCGGCGAACTCGCGCAGCCGTTCTTCCTGGATACCCTGGCTCTCGGCGGCGAGCGCTGGATCGGCGATCGGGAGCTCGCTGTACGCCAGAGCTTCCGCCCCGTAAGCATGAACCAGGGTGAGTTGAACGGGAACCTGAGTGGTCTCCTCGCACCGGCGCATCAGGTCCTTGACAAACGGCACCACCGCGGCGCAGGGCTTGGAATAATCAACCGGGAACAGAATCCGCCGGAAGGGTAACATATCAGTTCGCTCCTGCCGGACATACGGCAGTTTCAGGGCCAAAACACTAGGAGCGCACTGGACTTAGCTCTCGTGGGGCAGCGGCTAAGTTTTTTCTAGCCAAATAACCCAGCCTGGGCCTTTTCACCCATATCCCCAGCGAAGATCAGGGCCGAGATAGGGCATTTCCGTGGTTACCAGCGTGCTTTGTGGAAGAGCGTTCGCGAGCAATTCACACTATGTAACGAGAACGATGCTGTAGGTTCTAGCTCGGCAGGATGCAGGGGGCAGACATGAACAGGTTAACAGACATGAACAGGTTAAAGAGATACGGAAGGGCGGCCGCAATCGGATTGGTGCTGGCGGCTGGGCTGGCTAGTGCGCCGAAGCCGTACAACATCCACGAAAAGGCGTATTACGCCGACCCGCAGACAGTGGAGTTCGTCGCGCCAGGTTTGACCATCAGTATTACGGAAGCGTCTATTTCTTCCAACGGAACCATCACGGTGAACTACACGTTGACAGATCCGAACGGGTTGCCGCTGGACGTGGCGGGGGTGACCACGCCCGGAGCCATTAGTTTAAGTTACGTTGCGGCGGTGCTGCCGAACGGTCAAGAGGACTACACGGCCTACACCACGCGCGCGGCGACCGGAACGGTGATTCCCACCACCAACCAACCGGGAGCGGATTCCGGGGGCACGGCGACGACTACAGCCAACGGCTATCAGTATGTGTTCAAGACCGCCGCGCCGTCGGGGTTCGACGCCACGGCGACCCACACCATCGGCATTTACGGCTCGCGCAACCTGACCGAATATAACCTGGGCACCAACTACGCCAGCGCGACCTATAACTTCGTTCCCAACGGCACGCCCGTGACGCACACGCATGACATCATCCGCACGGCCAGTTGCAACGCCTGCCATGACCAGTTGTCGGCGCATGGCGGATCGCGGCGCGGCTTGGATATGTGCGTCCTGTGCCACACTCCGCAAAACTTCGATCCCAACACCGGAGACACGCTGGACGCCAAGGTGTTTTTCCACAAGATCCACATGGGCTCGGCGCTGCCGAGCGTGGTCGCGGGCGGGCAATATATCCCGGCGATCAACTCGCACGGGACCACCTCATCGGTGTGCCCGCAGCCTTGCTTTAATTATTCGACGGTCGAGTTTCCGGCAGATTCGGGCACCAGCAGCACCGATGCGCGGCACTGCACTGCCTGCCATTCGCAATCCACCGGGGCCGCGCAGGAGACGGCGTATCTGACCAATCCCTCGCGCGCCGCTTGCGGATCGTGCCATGACAACGTCAATTTCGCCACGGGCGCGAATCACCCCGGCGGCATCCAGGTGGACGATTCGCTGTGCGCGAACTGCCACATCCCGAAGGGCGAGATGGATTTCGACGCCTCAATCATGGGAGCGCACGTGCCGCCGACTTCGTCGAGCCTGCTTTCCGGGCTGAACGTAAAAATCACCGGTGTGACGGGCGGAAATGCAGGCGGGAACCCGACGGTGACCTTCACCGTACTGGATAACAACAACAACGCGATCGCGTTGTCGGCGCTCGGTTCGCTCTCGGCGACCATGACCGGTCCCACTACCGATTTCGGCTCGACCAATTTCGGCAGTAGCGTCACGACACCGGGCTACGTGACCGAGAGTATGACCAAGGCGACCTGCAGCGCCTCGGGTACCTGCACCTACACCTTCGCGACCGCGATTCCCTCCAGCGCGACCGGGACCTTCGCCATCGGCATCGAGGCGCGGCGCAGCGAGACGGTGCCGCAGTTGATCAACGGCAGTACGGTGCAGACCGCGATCGAATACGGGACGCCCAATCCGGTGACGTATTTCTCGGTGGACGGATCGCCCGTGGCGGACCGGCGTACGATCATCGCGCAGGCCAACTGCGAAGGTTGCCACGTGAACCTCCAGGTGCATGGATTCCTGCGCAATAACGTCGAGTACTGCGTGTTCTGCCACAATCCCAACAATACCGACGCTTCCACCCGAGCCACCTCCACCACGGCGGCGCTCAAGAACGCGCCTCCGCAAGGCATCAACTTCAACCTGCTGGTGCACCGCATCCACTACGGAATAAACCAGCCCTCCAACCGGCCGTATATCGTGGTCGGATTCGGTGGCAGCACCAACAACTTCAGCGGAATTCTGTTCCCGGCGCTGAGCCCAACCGGAGAGGCGACGGATCTCGCAAACTGCTCCCTGTGTCACGTCAACAGCAGCGAGCAGAACGATCTGGCGCTGACCGGCCTGCTGCCGGTGACCGACCCGCAAGGGCCCATCAATCCGGTACAGCCGTTCACTTCGGCCTGCACCGGCTGCCACATGGATATTGCGACGGCATCGCATGCGCTATCCAACACCACCTCACTCGGGGAGGCCTGCAATGTGTGCCATGGAACCGGCGGAGCTTACGCGGTCGACCAGGTGCATGCGCAGTATTAGCCTGGCGGCAGTTCTGGCGGCAAGTTTCGCGCTGGGGCAGGCGCAAAAGCCTCCCGCAGAGGCGCCGGCGGAGGAGAAATCCACCTTCGCCGGCACCGACACCTGCCAGATCTGCCACGAGGACATCGTCAAGGCGTTCGCCAAAAACGCGCATGAAGTTCTGGAGACCGACCCACACAAAGGCTTCGCCGGGCACGCGTGCGAGAGTTGCCACGGCCCGGGAAGCCAGCACGCCGAATCGGCCGATGCCACTCTGATTCGAAACCCGGGCAAGTTGAATCCGGCGGCTGCCGACAAAATCTGCCTGGACTGCCATTTAAACCAGCCCACCCATGTGGGACGCCTGGAGAGCAGCCACGCCAAGAACCAGATCGCATGCACTGCCTGCCACAAGGTTCATTCCGGTGAAATGGCGCCGCGCACCGCCGTGAAGATCAACGCCGAGTGCGCCGGCTGCCACGCTAGCGAATGGGCGGAGTTTCAAAGACCCAACCACCATAAGCTTCCCGAGGGCTCGATGAGTTGCGTGGACTGCCACAATCCGCACGGCAGCATTCGTCCGGCGATGGCGCAGAGCTTCGGAGCCAATGAGCCCGGCTGCCTGAACTGCCACGGCGACAAGCGCGGGCCGTTTACCTTCGAGCATGCTCCGATGCGCTTCGACGGTTGCACGGCGTGCCATGAGCCGCACGGGTCGGCCAATCCGCGCATGCTGATCCGGCAGGAGGTGCGCTACGTGTGCCTGGAATGCCATGCCAACACGCCCACGCCGCTGACGCTGGCGAGCCCGGCCAACCGGACCATCGGCGTGGTGCCGCCGTCGTTCCACGACTTGCGGTCGCCCCAATATCAGAATTGTACCGTGTGCCATCAGAAGATCCATGGAAGCTACGTGGACCGGGACCTGCTCAAATGAAAGGCTTCGCCTTTTTCTTCCTCGCTTGCGCGGCGTTTCCGTGGACCGGGAAGGCCCAGGATCAGCCCGCGCCGGCCCAGGCGCCGGCGCAAACCACGTCCGCTTCAGCAGCGCCATCGCCCGCGCCCTCCACTGGAAGCGACTGGTTCAGCGGATGGTTCGAAGTCGGCTATCGCTGGGACTCGGGCGTGGGCGGGAGTCTGGAAACCTACCGCAGCTTCGTGAATCTGGGCGCGGGTCCCAAACTGCTGGGCACGGAGTTCACCATCACTGATCCCAAGCATCGCCTGTTCGATCAGATCAACGTGCGCGCCTACGACTGGGGTGACGAGCCTTCGGAAACCCTGCATGCCGGCGTCAAGAAGAAGAAATGGTATGAACTGAATGCCGATTACCGCGATTTCGCCTACTTCGACGACCTGCCGAGCTTCGCCGATCCGTTGTCCTCGAACGGCATGTTCCTGGATGAGCAGTCCTTCGACACGCGCCGGCACCTGGGCAGCTACTCGCTGGATCTGCTTCCGGGCAACTGGATCGTCCCGTACCTGGCTTTCGAGCGCGATGCCGATTCCGGCATCGGGACGGATACGTTCGTCTCTTTTCCGAATGAATTCCCCATGCCGTTCACCAGTGCCGACCGCACCAATCTGTACCGCGGCGGAGTGCGCATCGAGAAGCGCCGGTTCCACGTCACGCTGGAGCAGGGCGGAACGACGTTTTCGAGCAGCGAGGAGCAGTTCCAGAGCCCCTCGATCCCCATCAACTACGGGAATAACCCGGTTCCGTTTTTTGGACAAAACATCGACCTGCAGAGCTTGGCGGCCGCGTATGGAATCACCGGATCGAGCGTTTACAGCAAGGGACTGATTACGGTGAGTGCGGCTCCCTGGCTCGATTTCTACGGGCAGTATCTGTTCAGCGAGCCCCAGACCAAGGTGAATTACGTGCAGGACGCCACCGGGAACCTGGTGGTCGAGAACCAACTGCTGTTCTATACCAGCCAGGGATACCTGGTTTCCTCGGCGGCGCGGCTTCCGCACAACTCCGGCAGCTTCGGGCTGGAGGCCCGGCCGGTGAAGAGGGTCCGGATTGTCGAGAACTGGCTGACCGACCGCTTGCATGAGGCTGGCTCGGCCGGTTCGACCAATAACCTAAGCTCCGCTGGAATGAGTAGCGTAACTGCGGCACTGCTGGCGTCCTCGTTAATGTCCAACTACAACCAAAATGAGGCCAACGTCCTGTACGATCCGTGGGCCAAGCTGTCGTTGCGAGTTGGCTACCGCTATGTCTGGGGCCGGGCCGCGGATGACGTGCTGCCTGCGGCGGATCTGGTTAGCTCGGATCTTGCTAAGATGCGCAGCAACGTGGCGCTGGTTGGGTTCACTTACCGGCCGCTCCAGAAGCTCACGGTATTTGGCAGCGGCGAGTTTGCCTCGAGCGGCGGCGAGTATTTCCGCACCAGCCTATACAACTACCAGAAGATGACGGGCAAGGCGCGCTATCAAGCCACCAAGACTCTGAATTTGTCGGCCGATTTCCTGCTGCTTAACAATCACGACCCCCAGCCGGGCGTCGATTACGAGTTCTCCTCGCATCAGGAGTCTCTGACTCTGCTATGGACTCCGCCCAAACAGGGGTGGGATTTCGAGGGCTCTTACACCCGCGCGACGATTTATTCCAACATCGGGTATCTCGAACCGGAGACCTTGGGACCGCAGACGTCGCTGTATCGCGATAACGCGCACAACGCAAGCACGCTATTCCACGTCAAGCTGGGCAAGCCCAAGGGGCCGGCGCCGCAGTTGACCGGGGGAGGGTCCCTGTTCCTCTCCTCCGGCAGCCGCCCGACGGCGTATTATCAGCCTCTGGCCAAGCTCTCGGTGCCGTGGGGCAAGCGCGCCAGTCTCTTTGCGCAGTGGACTTATTACGGATACGGCGAGGCCTTCTATCTCTACGAAGGCTTCCGCACGCATCTGGTCACGGTAGGGCTGAGGTTCTCGCCCTGGGGAGGGTAACTTGGCCATGGAAACGAATTCCGGAAGTGAAAAACGTTCTGTTCTGATTCTGCTCACCAGCCACTGGATCAGCATGGCCGGGGTCGCGCTGGTGACTTTGGCCGGGATCTCCTGGCTGTTCGCGTTGCCGCAGCAGTTGGGCGGACGAGTCAGCAATCCGTATATCGGGCTGCTCTTGTTCGGCGCGATTCCCGCGGTTTTCTTCGCGGGCCTGGCGCTGATTCCTGTGGGGCTCGCGCTGGCCCGCCGGCGCGTGGCCGCGCACATGGCGGAGATACCAGACCGCCGCGCGGCCTGGCGCAGAGCCGGCACCTTCTTCGCGGTGATGACCTGCGCGAATCTGGTCATCGGAAGCCAGTTGAGTTACCGCGCGGTGCAACACATGGACACCTCGCAGTTCTGCGGGCAGACCTGCCACGTGATGCAGCCGGAGTTCACCGCGCATATGCAACCTCCGCACCAGGCCGTGAACTGCGCGGACTGCCACATCGTCCCCGGAGCGGCGGGCTGGCTCCACGCCAAAATGGCGGGAATGAATCAACTGGTGGGAGTAGTCCTCAACAACTATCCGCGGCCGATCGAGTCGGCGCTGGAAAGCAACAAACTGGTGAGCTCCGCCGATACTTGCGAGCATTGCCACTCCCGCGAAAAAGTCATTGGTCCGCGCCTCAAGGTGATTCAGAAATACAAGGACGACCAAGCCAACACGCCTATTGAAACGGTGCTGCTGATGCACGTGGGCGGAGGCTCGAGCGGCGGCATCCATGGCGCACACGTGGGTCCCGGAGTCCGCATCCGCTACGCGGCTGCCGATAAGAAGCGCCAGACCATTCCGTGGGTCGAGTACGAAAACACCGAGTCCCAGGAAAAACGCGATTACCTCGTGCCCAACACGAAACCGGAAGCCTTGAGCGCGCTGCCGGTATTCGAAATGCAATGCGTGGACTGCCACAATCGTGCGGCGCATTCCTTTGAGACGGCGGAGGCGGCGATCGATCGCGCTATCGCAGCCGGCGAAATCGACCGTTCCCTCCCGTTCGTCAAAAAGACCGGCCAGGAGCTGCTGAAGGCAGCGTATTCCAGCCAAGACGAGGCCACGCGAAAAATTCAATCCGGGTTAGAGGATTTCTACCAAAAGAATTATGGAGAGGTGTGGGCACGCCAATCCAACGGCGTACAACGCGCCGGCCGGGCGCTCGCCGCCATTTACAATCGCAACGTATTCCCGGATCTAAAGGTGACCTGGGGAACTTACCCCAACAACCTCGGTCATATGGACGCCCCAGGATGCTTCCGCTGCCATGATGACAGTCACTCAACCAACGACAAAAAAACCATCGCGCAGGACTGCAGCGGATGTCACGACCTGCTCGCCGACGAGGAGTCTTCCCCTGCTATTCTGAAAACTCTAGGTTTGGACACTACACCGAAAGGGAATCAATAAGAGCATGCGCACTCTGATTGTGTGTCTGGCGATCGCCACTGGCCTGTCAGGGTCGCTGGCGCTAATGGGTCAGCAGAAACAGCCCCCGGCCAAACTTACCTTCACTACCAAGAACGGGAATGTGACGTTCGACCACGCAGCGCACGTCACGCGCGAAAAGGGCGACTGCGCCACCTGTCACCCCAAGCTGTTCATGCAGGACGCCAAAGCCCCACTCAATTTCAAGGCGGGCCTCCATAAGACCGCGGAAATGAACATGACCTCCTGCGGGGCCTGCCATCATCCCAGCGGTCCGGCATTCGAATCCAAGGGCAATTGCGCCAAGTGCCACATGAAGGGCTGAGGCGCTTCCGGGTCCCTCGCGTTGCCGCGAGCGCGTTCTGCTCCCGCTACTCGGTAGGAGAATAATATCCGCGCCGGTAGCGGACTTCCAGACCCGGGGACTGCGCCGGCGTAGCCAGCGTCACTCGAATCTGCCGGTACCCGCCGTCCCGTTGCAGCTTCGCGGGCGAATACCCCAGCAGATACTGGCTGCGCAGCTCTTCCCCGATGCGCTCGCCGATCGCCGGCAGGTCATCGAGGTTGTCGACGCTGAAATACTTGCCGCCGCTGTCTTGGGCCAGATCGTCCAGAAGCTGCGGGCCGTTTTTCTCCTCGGGAACCCGGTTGCGCTGTTCCACCGGATTAAAAATGCCGATCGAATAAATCTGCACTTCGGATTCGCGCATTGCGTTTTCGATTTGCGTGGCGGTATAACGGCTGCGATTGTCGCCGCCGTCGGAAACGATCACGATGGCCTTGCGCGCATGCCGCGCGTGCTTCATCTGCACCAGGGCCAGGTGCACGGCGTCCAGAAGCGAAGTCCGTCCCAGCGGCCGCACGTGCGAGACGCGCTTATAGAGGGCGTCCGCGTCGGTGGTAAAAGGCACGGAAAGCTTGGCGCGTTCGTTGAACTCCACCAGGAAGAATTCGTCGTCGCGATTGGCGGTGCTGAAGAACGCCGCGGCGGCTTCGGATGACTGGCGCACTTTGTTGCGCATGCTCGCGCTGGAGTCGAACAGGAAACCGACCGACACCGGCGCATCTTCAATCGAGAAATCGGAGATGGTCTGCTCCACGCCGTCTTCGAACACGCGAAAATCCTGCTGGTGCAGGTTGCCGACCGGCGCGCCCGCGGCGTCGGTCACTTGCGCCGGCACCAACACCATGGACGTCTCGGCCTGCAGCTTCGCGGGAGGCAGAGCCGCTTGGGGCATTTCTGGCGAGACGCCCAGATGCGCTTCCGGCCGCTTGTGCGGCTCGATCACGGGAGAATCGGAAGACAGCGATTGGAAGGGCAGCGCGGCGCGAGGGGAACTAACCAACAACACATAGGCCGCCAGCGTCAATCTCAGATACAGGGCCATACAGCAGCTCCGAGGAATTGAATGAGTATATCACCACTTCGGTGGGCGTTCGCTTTGAGGCCCTTGGCCTATGTGGCCGGGAGGGTTGGCCAAGAGATCGACGCGATGAGTCCGAGCAGGCGTAGTGTTTCTTTCGGCAGGTGCTCGCAGACAGCGATCGGCTGAATGGCCAATTCCGGACTGGAGCCGGAGGCGCGTGGAGGTGAATCGATGTGGCAAGTAATAAGTTCCGCCCGTTCGGTCGCGTGTACCGAGACAGTGGTCGATGCAAAACGGCTAGTTAGCGTTCAGATGCCTGCCTTCTGTAAAATTTGCCACCCCCCACGGCATTGCAAGGTTCGCTTCTTTGCCATCGCTTCAACTGGACTCTGATGCGGTTGGGTTTACAGCCAGGTGAGCGAGCGTGCCAGTGGCACTCGCCGTGCTAAAGGTTTGAGCCCGAAATCGGGAAGTTTCTTGAGCCTGCGCTGCGGAAAACGGTCGTAGTATAGCTGCTCCGCGTTGTGCGGAAGTGATCTTTGAAATCGGCAGCCCCCGTTAGGGCGGGGGCTGCCTTAGCGGGATACCAACGGTAAAGTCGGTACCTCTACTTGTGTTTCTAGTTTACCCCACCGTTGGCGATCCGCTTCGTCGAGAAGCGCTCACCGGCTTCGTGTCTCCAAACCCGCTCCAACACGAACTCACGTCTTGAGCGTGCGGCAAGGGTTTGCGCCACCAACCCCGGTCTAGGTGTGCCTGCACGAAAGCTACATGGTTTACGCGCTTCGGGAATTCGTTCGCTAAGTTAGGGGATCGCGTGCATACCTCTTTACGTTTCCTGGACTCTTCTTTTTCAAAACGTGTCAGAATCGCGGGCCTGTGTCTGCTGCTTGCGATGACCGCGAGCCAAGCAGCGGCGCAGGTCACCGTGGCCGCCGGAACGGGCAGTGCCGCGGCGGGAGGAACGGTCGCGCTCGCCATTTCTCTAACCAGCTCAGGCGCGTCTCCCGCGGCTACGCAATGGACGATCGGTTATCCCGCGGCGACGATCTCCAGCGTCACCGTGGCTGCGGGAGCGAGCGCTTCCGCAGCCGGTAAGGCACTGACATGCGCCGGCGGAGGCGGCGTGATTACTTGCGTGGCTTACGGCATCAACCAGAACGCAATCGGGGCGGGCATTCTCGCGACCGCCACGTTCACCGTTGCCGCGACTGCTCAAGCGGCTTCCGTGCCGATCCAGGTCAGCGGCGTCGTCGCGGTTTCCGCTGGAGGAAGTGCGATTTCAGCCTCAGGATTGGCCGGCGGCATTACGGTGACGTCCAGCCAGACATGGACAATTTCTGGAGCCATCAGTCCGGCGGCGAGTGGAAGCGGAGCGACCGTGACCCTCAGCGGAGCAGCTAGCGCCACCACGACGGCGAATAGCTCTGGCGCGTATAGCTTCACCGGACTCGCCAACGGGTCTTATACAGTCACACCCAGCAAATCCGGCTATAGCTTCGCGCCGGTAAACTCAGCCGTGACCGTTAATGGCGCAAGCCAGACTTCGGTAAACTTCACGGCATCGAGCGGACCGCCCCTGCGCAACGACTTCACTGGTTTTGTGGGAATGCAGTTCACCGTGGCCTCGAGCCCATTGAGTGTCTCCACGGTTGGCCGCATTTGCGTGGCGGGAAATTCGGCGACGCACACCGTGGAACTGGTCAGCGGACCGACCGGCGCCGTCGTTGCGGCCGCAAGCGTGAATATGGCAAACTGCCCGGGGGGACAATTCGTCTACGCGCCTCTGACGTCGCCGGCTACCCTCCAGGCCGGAGCGAGCTATTATCTGGCTAGCCTGGAGCAAGCCGGAGGAGATTATTGGTACGACACAGGGCCGATTTCACCGCTCCCCGACGTGTCTGTGACCAATTCGGCTTACGCGGTCGGCTCAACATGGTATGCCGGCTTTGGGCCGAACACCTCCTATGTGCCACCCAGCATGCAGTACACAGTGGGGTCCAATTCCGCGACGCCGTTCGTGGTCACTTACAACCTAAACAACCCTTCGCTCCGGAGTGACTTCACCGGATATGTGGGGTTGGAGTTGACGGTAGGATCGAGCCCGATTACCGTCGTATCGCTAGGCAGAATGTGCGTGGCGGGTAATTCACTAAGCCACACCCTGGAATTCGTGAATGCGAGCACGGGAGCAACGGTGACCGGCGGATCGGTGACTTTGTCGATGTCCGGATGTCAGGCGGGCCAGTTCGCTTACGCCGGCCTGAGCTCGCCCATTACACTTCAAGCTGGCAGCGCTTACTACCTGGTGAGTTCTGAGATCGCAGGCGGCGACCAGTGGTACGATGCCGGCACGCTAACGTCCACGGCCGTCGCGGCGGTCACACATGCTGCCTATGCCTATCCCGGACAAAGCTTGGTTCCCGCCTTTTCAGCCGGCTGGTCCTACGGACCGCTGAATTTCGAGTACAGCAGCAACACCGGCGGCACGCCCCTTATCACCGCCTACGGTTTGAGCAATCCGCCTTTGCGCAACGATTTCAGCGGTTGGGTGGGACTGGAATTTACAACTGGAGCAGGAGGCATGACGGTTCATTCGCTCGGCCGGATCTTCGTCGCCGGAAATTCAGGAACGCACACGGTCAAACTGGTTCTCGCGTCCAACGGAACGGACGTTTCCGGCGCGACGGCATCGGTCTCGATGGAGGGAGGAAGCGCAGGAACATTCGTGTACGTGAGCCTCCCCAGCCCGGTTACGCTACAGGCCAACACCTCCTACTATTTGGTAAGTCAGGAGGCCGCGGGGGGCGACCAGTGGTATGACTTGGGATCAATCAGCACCACATCCTCGGAAAGCGTACCTTCGGCGATTTGGTCGCCCGACGGGACAAATTGGTATCAAGCCGGCGGAGTGAACGATTCTTACGTTCCCCCAAATCTCGAGTAGATAGCGATGATCGGCGAACGGGAGAGCAACGTTGAGGGCGAGCCCATGGATGCCTCGCCTAAATCGGGATTACCATCGTGAGCGCCGGCGATACTCGCCTCCGCCCAAGCCTCCGATGTCGATAAGAACCGCAAGCAGCAGAATCAGCAGACTGGCGCCGGCCAGCGGCTGCCCGGTGTTCACGATCCACGCGTAGTCAAGGTGGCCAGCGGCAGGAAGATGAATCCCAGCATGGGAATCAAAAGGCCACGATAGGCGCGTTCCAGGTAATCGGACAGGACAAACACCGCCACTAAAGTGATTTTGGGGAAAACTACCAGGAAGATGACAACCAGGCAAGCCATGCGTTGGCTCTTGTCAGCAAACAGGTGGCCACGTTGCCTTGCGGAAAGCGGCGGCGCAGGGCCGGTTATGCTGGAAGGCATTCTGACGAATGAGGAGGAGCACGCCAACGATATGCACGACCTGCTGGTGGCGCACGAAGGCAAGCCCAGGTTGTCAACATCGACGTAGGCGCAACGCCTGCCGCCCTACCTGGGCCCGTGATGACATCGCAGCCGAATCGCGGCTGCTGCTCCCTGCTAAAGCGGCGATGGATTGATAACCTTCGATCGAATGGCTGCCGTCCTGTTCACGATGTTCGGCTCCTTCGGCGATCTTCACCCCTACGTGGCGATCGGGCTGGAGCTTCAAAAACTCGGCTGCGAAGCGGTGATTGGCACCAGCGCCGGTTACGAGGACAAAGTCAAGTCTCACGGTCTCCGATTCGTGCCGATCAGGCCGCACGAACCGCCCGGCGACCCGGCCCGAATTGGATATTTCTTCGATCAGAGGCGGGGGACGGAGCGGGTGCTTCGAGCCTTAGCTTCCGTGGTGGAACAAACTTATGAAGACACGCTCCGCGCGGCACGCAAGGCCGACGCGATCGTCACCCATCCGACCAGCCTGGCAGCGGCAGTAGTCGCACAACATTTGGGATTACCGTGGATATCTTCGGTCTTGGCGCCCTCGTCGTTTCTCTCCGCGTACGATCCTCCGCTGCCGGCGGCTGCGCCCTGGCTGGCGAAAGTGCGCAAGCTCGGCCCGGGAGCAATGCACGTGGTCTGGCAAACTCTCAAGCCCGTGACGCTCTCTTGGGTTCGGCGGGTGGTCGAACTGCGCCGCCGGGCCGGTTTGCCCGCGGACGTGAATCCGTTGTTTGAAGGTGCGCACTCACCGGATCTGGTTCTCGCGCTGTTCTCGCGCCGATTCGCGGAGCCGCAGCCGGATTGGCCGGCGAATACCGTCGTGACCGGGTTCCCTTTCTTGGACGCCGGCGGCACGAAGGTTGCCATGGAAGTTCGCGACTTCCTGGAAGCCGACGCTCCACCGGTGGTTTTCACCCTGGGATCGGCAGCGGTGGCGGCAGCCGGGGATTTCTACGCCGCCAGTCTTCAAGCGGTCCAGCGCTTGAACGTCCGGGCGCTGCTTCTCACGGGTTCACAGCCACAGGATCTGCCGTCACGATTGCCGCCCGAGGCGCTCGCCTGGCCATACCTGCCGCATGAGCAGGTGTTCCCGCATGCCTCCGCCATTGTTCATCAAGGCGGCATCGGAACGACTGCTCAGGCATTGCGGGCAGGCCTCCCCATGGTGGTGGTGCCGTTCGCGCACGATCAGTTCGACAATGCCGACCACGTCCGGCGGCTCCGCGTCGCGGCTACCATCCCGCGGCGGCAGTACACGGCGCGAACTGTTGAGCGCGCGCTGCGCCGATTGCTGGACGATGGGGCTGCCCGGCAAGTTGCTTTCGCGGCCGGGGAGGCTATTCGTGCGGAAAACGGAGCCGCTGCCGCGGCGCTTGCGATCCACAACTACCTCAGTCACCACCCCTGAGAATTAGGTGACCGGTCCGCCCGGACCCGGCAACATCACGGCGCCGCGCGAAACACGTATTTCGAAGCGCGGCTGGGCCCTCAGGTTAACCCCGTCGTGGATTTCGACCGAACCCGTGCCTGTGCCATTTCACAAGAGCATCGCGCGAACTGGCGCAAGCGGCCGGGGAGGTTCAAAGTCGTGCAAGGGTTCTCGCACACGTTCACTACGGACTCCCGATTGCAGTGAGCCGAAGGGAGGGTACGTGCGTACTACGGGCGCAGTCGAGGCTGCTCGATCCGATGAAGAAGCGATCCATCTGCACCAGCTTTATGGCGGCAAAATGCAGGTGGCGCCCAAGTGCCCCATCAAGGGCCCCGCCGATTTCTCTGTGTGGTACACACCCGGAGCGCCCGCCCCGTGCCGCGTCATCCACGCCGACCCGGCTCAAGTTTATGAGCTGACCAACAAAGCCAACCTGATCGCGATCCTGACGGATGAATCGCGCGTCCTGGGTTTGGGCAACATCGGGCCGCGGGCGGGTCTGCCGGTAATGGAAGGCAAGGCGATGCTCTTCAAATACCTGGGCGGCGTGGACGCGGTCGCCATTTGCCTGGGCCCCCAGGACGAAAAGGAATTCATCCGCGTTGCGCAGCTTAGGGAACTTCCTTTGGCACGATCAACCTCGAAGACATCGCGCAGCCGCGATGCTTTCGCATCTTGCAGGAATTGCGGAAGACTATGATGATCCCGGTCTGGCATGACGATCAGCAAGGGTCGGCCACGGCGGTGCTGGCGGGATTGATCGCCGCGTTGAAGCTCACCGGGAAGACGATCAGGTCCGTTCACGTGGTGATCGGAATGGGTGCGGCGAACCTCGCTACGTTTCGCTTGCTGAAAGCGTATGGGCTCAAAACCGAGCAAGTGATCGCCTGCGATAGCCAGGAAATTCTGCACCGTAACCGCAGCGATATTGAATCTCGCTGCAAGGAGCTTCGCGGGGAATCGCGCGCACGATTCCTGCTCGAGCGAGTACGCTGCCGGATCACCTCCAAACAATCGATCCTTCGTCCTTGCGGACACCCGCTCAGCTTCCGTGAGCGCCTGCGTGGCGATCTCGAAAAAATCCAGGCGGAACTCGCTTATGCCACCTGAACCGAATCTCTGAGAAAGGGCTGTATGCCGGATCTGAAACCTAAAGAGGTCGAGCGATACCTTGAATTTGTGACCGGTTCGCCGGTCAACGTGGTGAAGATGACTGTCCTTGGCGGCGACCGGCAGAGCAACGATCTCAAGAGCTACGGATATGGCGTTCCGCTCAAGGTGGATTTTCGAGTTAACGGAGAGTGCCGCACGGCGGTGCTCCATACGATGACGCCGGGACCATTCGGCCATGAGCACATGGCGGATCGCGCGGGTGAGCTGATCTGGGAGTATCAGGCTTTCAACAGGCTGCCGCGGCATGTCCGCGCTTTGGATGTGTGCGGATTTCAGCCCGACGGCCGGCTGCTCTCCGCCGGCAAGGTGGAAGAGTTCTGTCTGCTGACGGATTTTGTCGAGGGGCGGAGTTACGCCGATGATTTGCGGAGTATTCGCGAGATAGGCGAGCTGACGGATCTGGATATCGCTCGCGCCGATGCGCTGTGCGACTACCTGCTGGACATTCACGCCGTGCGCGGCGGGGAGCCAGGCCTGTACGTGCGCCGCATCCGCGAATTAGTCGGGGGCGGGGAATGCATCATGGGCATTACCGACGCCTATCCTCCGCATCCGCTTGCGCCCGCCCGCCTGCTCGAAAGAATCGAGCACCTGTGCGTGGACTGGCGCTGGCGCGTCAAGGGCCTCACCCACCGGCTGCGTGAGGTCCATGGCGATTTCCATCCCTGGAACATCCTGTTCCGCTCCGGCGTGGACTTTTCAGTGCTGGACCGTTCGCGCGGGGAGTATGGGGACCCGGCGGACGACGTGGCCTCGCTGACGTTAAATTATCTGTTCTTCTCCTTGCAGCGCAGTGGAAAGCTGGAGGGCGGCTTCGAGACTTTGTTCACGCGCTTTTGGGACCGCTATCTCGAAAAAAGTGGAGACCAGGAGATGTTGAAAGTCATTGCGCCGTTTCTTGCTTTCCGCGGGCTGGTGATGGCGAGCCCTTTGTGGTATCCGAAGCTTTCCGATACGGCTCGCGGGCGCTTGTTCCAGTTCATGATTGCCGTGCTCGAAAGCGACCGCTTCGATCCGCAGAAAGCGAACTTTTACTGTGGGGCCTAAGCAGGCATTCGCGGTGTGGATCACCGGGCTTCCGGCTTCCGGAAAGTCGACGTTGACGGCGGCGCTGAAGGGTCAACTGCTGGGGCGGGGAATCGACGTTGCGGTTCTGGAGTCCGACCTCCTGCGCGAGGTGCTCACGCCACACCCCCGTTACGACGAAGAAGAACGCGAGACTTTCTACAAGCAGATGGTGTTCATCGGCGCTTTGCTCGCGCGGCACGGTGTGGCCGTGATTTTCGATGCCACGGCCAATCGCCGCGAATACCGGGATCGTGCGCGGCGGGAAATTCCCCGCTTTATGGAGGTGTACGTCGACTCCCCACTTGAGATCTGCAAAGCGCGGGACCCCAAGGGCATCTACCGAGCCGCAGGCGAAAGAACGGCAAACACGGTACCCGGCCTGCAATCGCGATATGAACCGCCAGAGCACGCCGAGGTCGTGGTGCATGGCCGCGAGGCTCCGGAGATCGCAGCGGCGCACGTCATCGCGGCGCTGGCTGACAAGGGTTACCTTGGAGCCGGGTCGCGATAAGCAGGGAGTGGAGATGGACGTGCGCCACTCCTGGCAGGAGATCTTTTATGTTACTCCCCGTTCAAGTAACGTTCCGAAATATAGAAGGCCAGTCAGGGCTGGAAGAATATGTCCAGAAGGAAGCCGCCAAGCTTGAACGCTTCTACAACCGGATCAGCAGTTGCCGAGTGATGGTGGAAAGGCCGCAAAAAGCGGCGTCCAGTAAGTTGTATCACGTCCGCATCGACCTCGGGTTGCCGGGCGGAGAACTGGTGGTGAAGCATGCGCCGAGCCTGCATGGAACGCTCAAACACGCCAAAGAAGCGGAGTCGAGACGCGAAGCCGAAAGTGTGCTGCTGCACAAGAACCCCAAGCGGGCGATTCACGAAGCGTTCCAGGAAATCGGCCGCCGCTTACAGGACCGTACGCGCCGTCAGGCAGGAGCGGTCAGGGCTACACAGGGCATGCAGGACGGCACCGTGACGGAGGTCTTCCCGGAGCAGGGCTACGGGTTCCTGGAAACTCCCGACGGCCGTACGATTTACTTCAGCCGGGCCAGCGTTCTGGATGGTCACTTCTCGCGCATACGGATTGGAACCCGCGCGGCGTTCGATGAGGAGGCCGGCGAAAAAGGACCCCAGGCCAGCACGGTGCGGATCCTTCATCCGCGCAAGCAAGCGAAGGAATCCGCCTTAGTTGGAGTGTTGACCGCCGGAGGCCAACGGCCGCGGGCAGCGCATTAGTCGCACGTTTTCCCCTGCGCTTAGTGGCGCAGCACCAATGGAAGGTCACTTGCACTGATTTCGACTGGAATGGATCGGAAGCAATGGCACCGGTGGATCTTCACCGCGCTGAACCTCGCGGCCATACTGGCCGTGCTGTACGTGAGCAGCCGGGTCGCGCCCTCCAGCGAGACGAAAGAAGTTTCCTATAGCGACTTCTTGACCGAACTTCGCGCCGGGCATTTGACCACGGTACAAGTTGCCGAACGCGAGCTGATCGGCGTTCTCAAGCCGGAAGTAACAAACGCAAAGAAGCCGCAACCGGAGCATCGCCTTAAGGCGACGCGCCTGCCGGGCGTGGACGAATCGCAGCTCCTGAAGGAACTGGAGGACCAACACGTCAGCTTCGGCGGAAAGATCGAGGAGACGCCGTGGATTTGGGGGGTGCTTGGCTGGGTGTTCCCGGTGTTGCTCATCGCCATGATTTACGGGGTGGGCATGCGCCGCCTGGCGCAAGGCGGAGGCGCGATGACCTTCGGAAAAAACCGCGCCAAGATTCACGACGAATCCAGCCGCATGCAAGTCACCTTTGCGGACGTGGCGGGCGTGGACGAGGCTAAGCTGGAACTAGAGGAAGTCGTCGATTTCCTCAAGCAGCCGGCGAAGTATCAGAAGCTGGGCGGGCGCATTCCGAAGGGAGTCCTTCTGGTTGGCCCTCCCGGTACCGGCAAGACGCTGCTCGCGAAGGCCGTCGCGGGAGAGGCTCGGGTTTCGTTTTTCTCCATTTCCGGGTCGGAGTTCGTCGAGATGTTCGTCGGCGTGGGAGCGGCTCGCGTGCGCGATTTGTTCCAGCAGGCCAAAGTCAAGGCGCCGTGCATCGTGTTCATCGATGAGCTGGACGCCATCGGCAAGTCGCGCAGCTCCGGGCGGCAAATCGGCTTCAGCAATGACGAGCGTGAGCAGACGTTGAATCAATTGCTCGCCGAGATGGACGGCTTCGATTCCTCCGAAGGCGTCATCATCATGGCGGCGACGAACACTCCCGAAGTGATCGATCCGGCTCTGCTGCGCGCCGGCCGCTTCGATCGCCAGGTGCTGGTAGACCGGCCGGACCTCAAAGACCGCGTAGCGATCCTGAGAGTGCACGCGCGCAAGGTCCGCATGGCTGAGGACGTGAATCTGGAGACCATCGCGGCGCGGACCCCCGGTATGGTGGGAGCGGATCTTGCCAACATTATCAATGAAGCCGCGCTGCTGGCGGTGCGCCGCGGCGGCGAGCAAGTGGAGCTGCGCGACCTCGAAGAAGCCGTGGATCGCGTGATGCTCGGGTTGGAGAAAAAGAGCCGTGTCATGAGCCCGGAAGAGAAGGAACGGGTCTCGGTGCACGAAGCCGGTCATGCGTTGGTAGCGCTGACGGTCAAGTACGCTGACCCGCTGCATCGCGTCTCGATCATTCCCCGCTCCATCGGAGCCCTGGGCTACACTCTGCAATTGCCGACGCAGGAGCGGTATTTAATGACGCAGCCGCAGTTGGAGGATCAGATCGCAGTGTTGCTGGGCGGGCGCACGGCGGAGGAGCTGCACTATGGCGGCGTGGCTTCCAGCGGAGCCGCAGACGATCTCGAGCGGGCCACGGCGCTGGTTCGCCAAATGGTCACGCGATTCGGGATGAGCGATCCGCTGGGCCCTCTGACCTACGGCCGCTCCCTGGCCGGGAAATTCATCAAGTCGTCTTTCGATATGGAAGAGCGCAATTATAGCGAGCAGACCGCGGAGAAAATCGACGAAGAATCCCGCCGGATCGTGGAGACCACCCACAAGCGGGTCGCCGAGATTTTGATGCGCCGGCGCGAGCCGATGGAGCGCATTGCACGCGAACTGATGCGCAAGGAGACCCTCGATCGAGCGGAATTGGATGCGCTGTTAACCGCGGAGTCTCCGGATCACGCCACACTGACGCCTGTCTGAGCGTCGCCAGACAGGAACCATTTATCCAAGACCACCCCGCGCACGAACCAGTGCGTCCGCAGAAGATTGCGGCCCAACAAGCCGGCCAGCCACGACGGAAGATACGTTCCCAAGTTCCTCGCCGAAGAGCCTTGGGCTGCCGCAAGCCGCGATGCGTAACTCTGAAGTTGCTGCCGCCGATAGTCGCCGTTGGCCGCAGCAATGGATTGCGCGGCCAGCAATCCCGATTCGACGGCGGGCCAAATCCCCTCGCCGCTTTGTGGACAGGCAAGACCCGCAGAATCGCCAATGAGCAGAACGGCGTCATTGACCGGAGGGCGCGTCGATGTTCCGTGCAAAAGATAGGCATGGCCGTGCAACGGTGGAACCTCGAATGAGATTCGCCCTTCCGTTTTCAGGAATCGCAAGAACTCCGCGACGTGCGTCGAAAGACGGTGCGGATCGGCACGGCCCAGTCCGATGTTGAGATAGCCGGCTTTGCGAAGGCACCAGCCGTAGCCTTTCATATCGCGGCAAAAGTACAATTCTGGAACTTCGCCCCGGACGCGGCATTGGGCAAGCTGGCGTGAATCCATGGCGAACTCGATTTCCTGTGCGACCACAGCGGATTCGCCATCGGCCTTGGCCCCTGTGAGCTTCGCTAAAGGGCAAAAGTGGCCGCCGGCGCCGACAACCAGCCGCGCATGCAATCGGCCGTTAGCGATCCATCCGTCAGAGTTACGCTCGAGGCGCGCTAGCGCCTCCCCAAGCTGAAGACGCGCGCCGGAGCGGCGCAGCAGATAATCGTCGAATTCGCGGCGGCGGATGCCGAAGCTGACGCTGGCGCCGTAGCTGGTTTCGACGGCGCCTCCGCCGATGCCGCCGACGCGGAAGCCGGTCAGAGCTTGCAGCACGCGAGTTCGCGCATAATCGGCGAGGTCCAATTCGAGCGCGGCCGGAACGCGCGGCGTGATCCATCCGCCGCACACCTTATCGCGCGGGAAGTTCTGACGGTCGAGAATGACCACCGACAATCCTGCCTGCCGCAGTCCCCAAGCGCAGGAGGAGCCGGCCGGACCACCGCCGACAATCAGGACGTCGCACGAGTCCATTGCGATTCCAAGGCCGCCTGTTCGGCGCCGGCGTAGAGCGGGGCGCGCGTCCAAGGGACATGCGAGCTCTTCGATCCGGCGAAGGTAATCTGAAACAGTTGCAGGCTGCCGGAGCGGAATCCGGCCATCGAGCCGGCCAGATACAGCCGCCAGGCGCGCCGGAACCAGTCGCCGTACATTTCGCAGACCTGCTGGCCCGCATTCTCGAAGCGCTCCAGCCAGTGCTCGATGGTTTTGGCGTAGTGCGGGCGGAGGTTCTCCACGTCCAGAATGGCAAAGCAGTGTGGCTGCAAAACCGCGGCGGCCTCGGCGAGCGTGGGCGCGTAAGCGCCGGGGAAGATACGCTTGCGGATCCAGCGGCTGAAATCGCCCTTGTAGCTTCTACCGATAAAATGCAACAATCCTCGCCCGCCATCTCCCACGGCGCGATGAATCACCTCGCCAAAATCGGCGTAATGCTTGAGGCCCACGTGTTCCAGCATTCCCACCGACACGAACACGTCGAACGGGCCGCGGACGTTGCGATAGTCGTCTTCGACAAACTCCACCCGATGCGAAAGTCCCTCTTCCCCGGCCCTACTCCGCGCATACAGAATTTGTTCGTGCGAGATATTGAACGCCTTGACGGAGACCCCGTAGTGCCGGGCCATGTGCAGCGCCAGAGCGCCCCAGCCGCAGCCCGCTTCGACCACGGTCTCGCCCGGCTTGAGCGCGAGCTTGCGGCAAACATAATCCAGCTTGGCTTCCTGCGCGGCTTCCAGGGTCGCCGCGGACGAGGGGAAATAGGCGCACGTGTACACCAGGCGCGAATCGAGCCAGAGTTTGTAAAATTCGTTCCCCAGGTCGTAATGCGAATGGATGTTGCTGCGCGAGCCTCGATGGCTGTTGTCCTGCGCCCAATTCATCCACTTCGATGCGGCCCGCTGGTACCAGCCGCGATCCGCGCGGCCGCTGGGGAAGGATTGATAGACCGCTTGCAAGGCTCCCGCGAGATCTCCCTCCACTTCGATCCGATTGGCCGCGTAGGCCTCTCCGAAAGCCACTTCGGGATCGGCAGCCAGCCGGAAGAGCGTCCAGCGGTCGCGGATGATGATATTCGCAAGGGGGGCAACACCGGGCAGCGACATGGATGCCCCGCCCTCGACCGCAATTCGCACAGGCGCCGGGCCGATTGCTTTGAAGATTTGCCGCAGCATCCAGCGCTCGAGCCGGGGCGTGTCTCCCTCGATCTGGACATTATTTCCTAAGGTAACGTCCGGAGAGCCCATACTTGCGAATTTCTCCTGAGCCAGTATATGCAACTCGGAGGCCAGGCGGAATGCGGGTGCTCGCCGCTCCGCGAAAATAGATTGCGCTCTCTGGGGACCTGCCGGGCGCGCGGATGGGTCGCTTGCGCCAAATCACCCTAATCCGCGCGGTCCTTACCAAACCGGCTGCGCCTGTTCCAGGCCGGCTCCGCGTGTACCAAGCGGCTCCGCTGGCCGAAGGCGGCCTCCCGTGTTACCGGCCCGTCTTGCTCTCGGGCTGGCTCTCGATGAACACGATGTTGCCTTCGGTTCGCGTGGTCGCCTTAGGCGCAGCCACCGGTTCGCCGTAGAGGCTGTAGCGATAGACTACGGCCACGGTTTTGCCTCCGCAGTCGGGTTTGTATTTGGAAGCCTTGAGCGCCTTTTCCACGGGCGGAGTGAGCAGCTTCTGCCCATCCTGCCAGGAGGACGCAACCTGAAAATCAATTTTGTCCGCGGTCCCTTGCGGGGTTACCTGGATAAAGGCATACACGGTTCCATCCACTTTCGCCTGTAGGGCGGCCATCGGGAACTCCGGCGTCACGGCCTGGGCGAAACATTCGAAGCCGGGCTTCAGGGGCTCGGCGGGCGGCACGGGGGCCTCGCCTGGCCCTCTCCCGCCTCCTCGGCCTCTTCCGCCTTGGGCGAGCCCAAGCTGCGAAACAAGAACAGCAGCAAAGATCACAAGTAAAGTTCGCATTTGCACCTCAGTGAAGCTCTCTCTTGGAAGAGCAGTATTTTTGCACACATATTATATGAACTTTTGAAGCGTTTGATAATCCCGTCGATGTGCCCATCTGATGTGCCCATCCCGCATAAGACCCGGTGCTGTGATACTGCCTCTCGCCCCATCGGCCGGCCTCTCCTGTCTTAAGACTCTTACATTCGCTCCCTGGGGCTATTGCCGGCACTCACTCACCCGTACGTAGAATGCGCATTGGATCCATTGCCGCGGCGCGCCACGCTGGAATCAGCACCGCACAGAAGCCGGCCACGGCCAGCGCCATGATTGAGGAGGCTAGGGAAACCGGACTCCACAGACTGCTCTGGGTCCAAGCAGCGATGGGACGCTGGAGTATCGCGACCAGCGCCAACCCAGCGCCCATTCCCAGCGCAATTGTCATCGTCGCGGATGTGAGGATCTCACGGAGAATGCGGGCGTTTGATGCGCCTAATGCGATGCGCAGAGCCAACTCTCGCGTGCGGAGTGAAACGGCACATTCCACGACACTGTACATACTGACAGCGGCGAGGACGAGAGCCAATGCCGCAAACGCCGAGAACAGGGACGCGGCGAACCGCTGACGATCCCACCCGTTTTGCCGAAGCCTTTCCTCGAGACTCGCGGAAGCCATCAGCGGTTGCTCACCGTTCACTTCCGCAACCTTCCGTTTCAGTTCGGCTGTAATGTCCGCGGGCGCGCCAGAGGTTCGGACGAGCAACAAGACGGCGCCCAATGCGCGTAAGGTGTACGGCACATAAACCTCCGGCAACGCAGGTTTGCCGAGACCATCGTTGCGTACGTCGCCGGCGACACCGACAATCTCAATCGACTGATCGTTGGCGGGCGAGACGGCGAGCCGCACTCGTTGTCCTATCGGATTGCCGTTCGGCCAGTACAGACTCGCCATCGTAGCGTTGATGACGCCGACGGGCGCGCGAAGACGGTCCTCAGCATCCGTCCAGATCCGGCCGGCGCGAATTGGCGCCCGGATGGTCGAAAAATATTCGCGGCTTACTTCCGCGAACACGACCTGCTGGCCATCCGAGACTCCCGGAATCTGGATGGCGCTCCGCCTCGGCTCCACAGGCGGCGTCGGTGCAGGCCCGGTAAGAGCGACGGACTCAACCCCGGGGACTTCGAGGGTCGCGGTCTTGATCCGCTCCGCATAGCCGGCCGTTTGTTGCGGGTCACGTGGGCCCTGAAACGTGAGACCGAAAACGGCGACGTTATGAGGATCGTATCCAAGCGGCGCGGAGGTGAGCGCGACAAGCGTCCTCAGCGCAGCTCCGGCACCGGCCAGCAGGACGACCGTTGCCGCACACTGGACCAGTGTCAGGAGACGATGAGTGCGTGCCGTGCCCCTCGTACTAACCTCGCTTCGGCCGCCGGCGCTCAGCCTCGAACGTGACAGCGCCAACGCCGGCGAGAGCCCGGCTGTTAATCCAGAAAGCACAGCAATCACGGAGGCGAACACCAGAACCCGCGCGTCCATCGCGACACCGATATCGCCGGGAATGACCCCAGGGGGAATCCACGCGACGATCACAGAGAGCAATGCATACGCGACGGCGATGCCGAAGACGCCACCGCCCATCGACACCACCAGGGACTCGGTGAGCAATTGCCGCAAAATCCGCGGCTGCGACGCGCCGACGGCGAGCCGGACCGCCAATTCGCGTCGCCGGTGGATTCCCCGGCCAACCAGGAGAATCGATACGTTGGCGCAGCCGATCACCAACAGCAATGTCACCGCGCCCAACAGGATTCCAAGCATGCCATGCAGGTTGCCTGCCTCATCATCACGCAACGTGGTCAGGCTCACCCTGACATCTCGCGGTCCGCCTCTGCCCTTGGGGGAAAACTGTTGAACGAACGCGTGCAACTCGGCAGTGGCCGCTGCGATCGACACGCCGGGTCGAAGCCGCAGCAGGGTCCAACGCTGGTCATTATGGGAGGACGCCGGGCCGGGGGACGAAGGGCTGGAGGACAACGGCACATACAAGTCGGCATTGAGGAATCTGAACCGCTCCGGCATGATGCCGATAATCGTGTGCTGCCGGTCGCCCACCTCAACGGTACGGCCGATCACATTGGCCGAGCCCGCGTAGCGGGTTTGCCAATAGCGATAGCTCAGGACCGCGACTGGCGCCAAATCGCTTGTGGATGTCCGCGAACCGCTCGCGAATGTACGCCCCATTAGTGGCGGCACGCCGAGCAGTTGAAACACGTTCGGGGAAAGCCTCCCCGCGTAAACCATCTCCGGCACGCCTTCGTTTTTCGTCCACATCCAGTTCTCATCCCACAAGATGACCGCATCGAGCGAGCCCGCCTGTGACAATAAACCAGCCTCATTTCTGGTGAGAAAGGTGCGCGTGAATGGACCGGCTCCCTCGGCTTGCGACATGACGACCATGCGGTCCGCGCCGTTATATGGATAAGGATTCAAAACGACACCTTCGACGGCACTGAATACAGCGGTCGCCGCACCAATGCCGAGCCCGAGAGACACAATCGCTCCGATGGCGTAGCCCGGATTCCTCCTCAGCGTTACGAATGCATAGCGCATGTCCTGCCGGAGTTGGGCCAGCCATGCAGGACGCCAAACGTCGCGCGTCTGTTCCGCAATCCAGGCTTGGTTTCCGAACGCCCGCCGCGCCGCGAATTCGGCTTCCTCCGGATTATCCCCGGCTTCCAGCCGTTGTCCGGTCTCGATCATGATGTGCGCGCGCAACTCTTCCTCGAGTTCGCGTTCTTCTCTGTCGCGCCGCCACCACCACAGAATTCTTTGCCAAGCTCCCCGCATCGGTTTATTCCTGCGCCCGCGGAACTCGGGCAACCGCCTTCACAAAAAGCTTCCACCTGGATTCTTCCCTAGCAAGCTGCCTCTTTCCGGCTGCCGTCAAACGATAGAACCTGGCGCGCTGGCTATTCTCCGTGACACCCCATTCCGACTCGATCCAGTCTTCTCGCCTCAATCGGTGAAGGGCCGGATACAGACTGCCGTGCTCTACCTGTAGCACGTCGCCAGAATGGGCGCGGATCACTTGACTGATTCCGTGGCCATGCTGCGGCCCCCGTTGAAGCGTTCGAAGGATCAACAAATCCAGGGTCCCTTGCAAGATGCCGAGTTTGTCCGCCATGCAAGTCAACCTTCTACCACAATAGCTGGTCGAGTGTCTACTACTTTCGCGACATGGCGCCAAACCCGCCTTGACACCGGGTGGCCGCCAGCGTAGCTTGTGATAACGATGGAGGTCCGCTATGCGTACGCGCCTCGCCATTTCGATCGCGATCACGGCGGCTTTTCTGACCGGCTTCTTCCTGATTGCTGCGCACCCGGCCCTGGGGCAGTCAGATGCGGCCGAGCCCAGCGCAACAGGCGCCACGGACATCCCGCGCCTCGCCAACGGCAAGCCGGACTTCAACGGAATCTGGGACCATCCCCGCGTCGCCGATGTCACCAAAGACGGAAAAGGCTGCGGCAGCTACACGCCGGGGTGCGAGCAGAAGGGCTCGGGCGAGCTTCATTTCACCCCCTCAGGCCTGGCCATCTGGAAGGACGAAGAGCATCGCTTCGACTACTCCGGCCATTGCCTTCCCTGGGGCTACACGCGCGCCTGGCAAGTCGAGTACCCCATCGAGATCATGCAAACGCCGGAGCGCCTGGCGATTCTATTTGAGTCCAACAACATCTTCCACGTCATCCACACCGACGGCACTCCGCATCCCAAGGATCTCGATCCCAACTGGATGGGGCATTCGATTGGCTGGTACGAAGGCGACACCCTGGTGATCGACTCGGTCGGCTTCAACGGGAAAACGTGGATCGATACCGTGGAGCATCCTTCGAGTGACGCCCTGCACGTGGTCGAGCACATCCGTTTTATCGACCGCCAACACCTGGCCTACGACGTCACCTGGGACGACCCCAAGACCTACACCGAGCCGATTCACAATTCGCGCGTGCTGGTGCGCATGAAGCCAGGCCAGGAACTGATGGAGTACTGGTGCATGGAGAACAATCGCGACCTCCCGCACCTGACGCGGTAGATACGGTAGGCGCGGCCAGGCCAGTGTGCCGGTAAGGCTAGAGGCGCCGCCAGGACCACCTCCATGGGCCGCCTGCCCCCGCTGTGGTCGGCGCAGGGAGCAGTGCGTGCCCCGTGAGCGCGAGTAACAGAAGCGCCACGACCGCTGCCATCCCACGACGCCTCGCACGACTCCTAGGATGCCAGCACCAGTGGGGGACTATTTCCAGTTCTGCGGCAGCCACGGCTCGGGCAAAGCTGGATAAGTCAGTTACACTTGACTATTAGTGGAATGCGGAAGATAATGGGGCGGTAGGGATCTATTTATGGCATACACCGTCAAATATCACGGATACGATGTAAGTTGTGAAACGGTTGAGGACGTGCGCGCCCTTCTGAAGGAGGCCGGAACGCCTACAATGCTGGAGCCGACGGCGCACGCGAATGGCGCGCCCCGTGGCGCGATCGCCGGATTGTTGGGAAAGCTTCGGTCAGATCAGCTTCAGCTAGTGCGCGCGCTGTCCGACAACGGGACCGTCGCACGGGAAAAACTGATGCAGATGGTAAATATCTCCGACGCGCATCAATTCGGCGGCCTCCTGATCGGGATTTCAAAGAGCGCCTCCGGCAGCGGGATTGATTCTCCCGTGGAGACCACCGAGGAGCGCCTCAATGGGAATGGTCCGCGGTCCTACCACTACAAGATCAAAGACGGCGTCAAGGCAGAAGTTAAGGCAGCGCTGTCGGGCAGGCTTTTCTAAAGGAGATGCAGACGATGCTAGGAGGGATATAGCCCTTTCGTTCAAGTTCGCCGACGATGGGGGCCACAACTACAAGAGCCGATCTGTTTTCCCAAATCTTCCTAGGGACTCGGAAACAGATCGGCCCGTGGTGGACACAGCCAGCGCTTTGCGGAGGGTGCCCGTCAAAACCTCTGCCTACCAGTCTACCGGGTTAACCGTGTAGTGTCTACAAAAATCCAAAACCATGTTTAAGCTATCCAGAAGTGTAGCAGTTACGGCGTTAGTGTTCATCGCTGGCGCCAACCTGATGGCGCAGTCGACGGCTCAGGAGGCGAAGAAGTGCTTTGCTCCTGGACCGGGGCCGGAGTTCACAGTAGCTCTGGATGGAGGGAGCGTTTCCAAGATAACTCAGGCTCAAGTGCAGGTTGTTACCGACAATAAACCCAAGCCGGATCAACCGCACTTTACCCAAGTAATCTGGACGGCGGCAATCGTTCCGTCGTCGCCCGGGTCATTCGCTCTAAAGTTGGCGATTCCAGATAACGCCGCCTCTGGTACCTATAAGGTCTCAGTGTTGTCCAAATTAGGGAAATCCGGGCGACCTGTGACAATGGAGGGATGCTGCGCGAGGCGGTGGAGTCGTCGACGATGAAATCGGTGGGTTAGGAAGCCACGAGCCGGATTTTGGAGATCGAGTTCGAATCAGGGGCGGTGTATCAGTATTTAGGCGTGTCGGCGAGGGTTCACGAGGAACTGCTGGGGGCG
>JASHNT010000084.1 GCA_030041495.1 Bryobacteraceae bacterium
GGCAAGCCCCGGGCGGCTCATGACAAGGTCGTGGACGCGATTTTGACGATTTTGGCTGTCCTGAAGGCCGTCGAAGGCACTTTCACAGCCCCGCGGCCAACTCTTTATCGCAAGCTTCGATTTTCCCGCCGTTCAGATCGACCCCACTTGCATTTCTCGGCTGGCCGAAAACGCCCGGTTTAGGCACGGGCTGCTAACCTTGATCGCGTGATTTCGGCGAATGGCGAACTGCACCATATCGGGTTCGTAGTGGCTGATATCGAGCAGGCCATAACCGGATTCAAGCGGTCCACTCTCGCCGAATGGAATGGGCGCATCTGGGATGACCCGCAGCAACAGGCTCGGGTTGCGTTTCTGTACGTCCGCGGGAGTCCCGTGCAGCTTGAGCTGGTGGCGCCATTGGGTGAAGACTCCCCGGTAGCGCAATTCCTGGAGCGAGGCGGCGGACTCCATCACCTGTGCTACGAAGTTGCCGGGCTCGAAGCTCGTGTCGCGGAGATGCGCGCCCTGGGCAACCTGATCGTGGGCCCTCCTACGCCGGCGATCGCGTTCGAAAATCGCCGTGTCGCCTGGCTGATAACCCGGGAAAAGCTCCTGATCGAACTTCTTGAAAAGTGAATCGCGGCTGACCGGCGCTACACTTCAACCCAGTCGAACGACCGCGTCACTGCTTTTTTCCATTGGGCGTACAGGCGCTCGCGCGACGCCAGGTCGAGACGCGGAGTCCAGCTTTGATCTTCCTGCCATTGTGAACGCAGATCGTCGAGATCCTTGAAGAATCCGGCGGCAAGGCCGGCGGCGAAAGCCGCGCCCAGCGCGGTGGTTTCCTGAATCGCGGGACGAACCACGGGCCGGCCGGCGATGTCGGCCTGAAACTGCATCAGCAGGCCGTTGGCCACCATGCCGCCATCGACGCGCAGCACATTCAGCGGAATGCCGGAATCCTGTTCGATCGCTTCGATTACTTCGCGCGTTTGGTAAGCCGTCGCCTCCAGAGCGGCTCGCGCCAGATGACCTTTGTTGGCGTAGCGGGTCAGCCCGACGACGACCCCTCGCGCGTCGTTTTTCCAGTACGGCGCGAAGAGGCCGGAGAAAGCCGGCACGAAATAAACTCCGCCGTTGTCCTTGACCGATCGCGCCAAGGTCTCGACCTCCGTGCTGGATCCGATCAGACCAAGGTTGTCGCGCAGCCACTGCACCAGCGCACCGGCGATGGCCACGCTACCTTCGAGCGCGTAATGGGCCGCGGCCGAACCCAGCCGGTACGCGACCGTGGTCAGGAGTCCGTGGCGCGATCCCACGGCCTGCTCGCCGGTGTTCATCAGCAGGAAACATCCCGTGCCATACGTGTTTTTTGCTTCGCCCGGCCGAAAGCAGGTTTGCCCGAGCAGAGCGGCCTGTTGATCGCCGAGCATACCGGCTAGAGGCACTCCGGCCAGCTCCGGCAAGCGCACGACGCCGTGGATTTCGCTGCTCGATGCAATGCGCGGCAGCATCGCCCGCGGAATGCCGAAGGCATCGAGAATCTCCGGGTCCCAGGCGAGCGTCGCCAGGTTCATGAGCTGTGTGCGGCTGGCGTTGGTGACGTCGGTCGAATGTACGCCGCCGCTGGGACCTCCCGTGAGCAGCCACGCCAGATACGAGTCCACGGTGCCAAACAGAACATCGCCCGCTTCAGCGCGCTCGCGGACGCCGGGAACATGCTCCAGAATCCAGCGGATCTTGAGACCGCTGAAATAGGTGGCCAGAGGCAAGCCGGTCTTGGCGCGAAAGCGGTCAGCGCCGCCGGATTTCGCAAACTCGGCGGCATCCGGCGCGACGCGCGCGTCCTGCCACACGATGGCGTTGGCGACGGGATCGCCGGTGCGGCGATCCCACAAGATGGTGGTTTCGCGCTGGTTCGCGATCCCGATGGCCGCGAGATCGGAGGCGCGCAGCTCACGCTTCGCCAAAGCCTCCGCGATGACGGCTTGAGTGCGGCGCCAGATCTCGAGCGGGTCGTGCTCCACCCAACCCGGATGCGGATAGATCTGCTCGTGCTCCTGCTGCGCGGCCGAGATAATGCGGCCGGAGCGGTCGAAGATGATAAAGCGGGTGCTGGTGGTGCCCTGATCGATGGCGCCGATGTAGCTGGGCATATGATCTTCAGGCTACATCGCGAGCGTCATTCCCGCGGCTTCCTTCGCCGCTTGAAGAAAATGCCGCCACCCTTGATTCCCACCAGGCCGAAGAACAGCACCAGCAACGCAACCAGCGTCGACACCGAGCCTATCACCAGAAAATCCGAATCGTTCAGCGGCGCGGGCATGAGCTTGGCCAGGACCGCGGCGACCACGCCGAATACCAGGATCACGCCGGCGATCAATGGCAGAGTCCGTCGCTGCATCAGTCGTATTTCTCGTAGAAAATCTGTTTGCGGTCGAAGCCGCCGGTCTTCAGCCGCGCCCGGACGTCATCCACCATCAGTTTCAGCCCGCACAAATAGACGTCAAGGTCGCGCCGCCCGTCGAGTGCCTCCTCCAAGTGCTGCTGCACATGTCCGGTGCGGCCCGTCCAACCCGCCTCCGGCCGGCTCAGCGTGGGCCAGAAACGGAACCGCGGAAATCGCGCGGCGAGATCCTCGAACTCCGCGCGATACATCAGGTGCGATTCGTAGCGCGCGCCGTAGAGCAGCGTGAATTGCGGCGAGTCCGCATTCAGATGCGCACGCAGCATGGAGCGGAACGGCGCGATGCCGGTGCCGGTGGCGATGAATAGAGAATCGCGGGGAGGCTGGCGCAGCACGAAAGTGCCTAGCGGAGGCCGCATTTCCACCATCTCTCCGGACTGCATGCCGAACAGGAGATGCGAAAAAAGGCCGTCCGGCGCCAGGTTCAGGCACAGCTCAAAGCGGCACAGGGCTACGCGGTGCGGCTCCGGCGGGGAGGCGATGGTATAGGCTCGCGTGATGCGCTTGCCCGCGATTTCGGCGGTGAAGGAGACGAACTGCCCGGGCGTGAAGTCGAATCCGCCGGCGCCGTTCTGCGCTTCAAAGATGAAGCTGCCCAAGCCGGGCGCGACTTCCACGCGTTCGATCAGTTTTGCTTGCATGCGGTAGCGGAGGACGATTCGCGGGCGCGGCCCAGCAGCGCTTCGACCATGGCCGGGTGACCGTCGAGCGGCGGTGTCACTTCGATTTCCACGCCGGGATGAATGCGGCGGACTTCAGCGATGAGGCGCGGAAGGTCGCGCTGCAGGTGCAGCCCCAGCGTCAAAAAATACGGGATCACTACCACGCGCGCAACGCCACGCGCGGCCAGCTCACCCACAGCAGCCGTCAGGTCCGGCTTGCCGCCTTCGAGAAATGCCGCCGCGACGGCATCGTAACCCCCGGCCCGCGCCAACTCGCCAGCGACGGCGCGCACGGCTTCGTTGGCCGATTCCACGCTTGAGCCGTGGGCGAACACGATATAGCCGGCCTTGCTCATATGAAAAACGGGCTCATACGCTCACCCTGTTCGATTCCGGTGCGGGGAAATGGCGGCACAAAAAATCATAGAAAGCCCGGCCGCGGCGGCGGCCGTTGTCATACTGTTGCTCGACTCGTTCCAGAAACACAAGCACGCCCAGAATGTCAGCGCCGCGCAGCGAAGGCATTCCGGAAGCTTCGGCCGCGGCTTTGCGCAATTCCTCGATCGAGTCCTTCAGAGCGTCCTGAAGCCGTCCGGCGTAGGGATTGTCGGGGCGGGTCTCGTAGATCAATCCGGATTCGAGGGTACGATAGGTGCGGACCAGGGCATCGAGAGCCTCGCGCGCGTCTGAATCCACCGCGTGCGCAGCTTCCATCGCGCGCACCAGGGCGTTCGAAATCCACACCACCAGATCGTCACGCTGGCGCAGGAACTCTTCGGTGACCCGGATGTCCTGGTGCGGAATCGCGTCTTCGGCGACCGCCGCGGGACGCTCCCGCAGCCGCGCTTCTTGAAGATATTCGCAAGATTGCGGGCAATCCAGGGTGTTTTCGCGCGCGGCGCCGCAACAGGAAGGGCAGATTTCGCCGCCCAGAGCCGGGCAATACCGGCGCGCACGTTTCTTTTCACACAACTTGCAGGGAGCGTTCACCATCTATCTCGGGCTCCGGCGAGGGAGCCAATGCGGGATGCCTCTATCGTATCATCGGGGCATGGTGCGGACGGACGTTTACCTTAAGGTGGAATTAGTATTGGACGAGCAGGAACCGGTGGAGCGCGTGGCGGCTGAAATCTGCCGGACCATTCGCAAGCTGCACGGCGTGCGTCACGCCGAGGTTCTGAGCACCACGGAGCGGGAATAGGTCCGGGCGCAATTTTTTCCAAGGCGCGTAACGGCTAGGCCGCTTGTGCGATCATTTGCTTGGGGCTTCCCGCAGAAACTGGAGATCAAACATATGCGAGCAAAGATGTTGCCGCTGGTGGCGTTGAGCGCCGCGCTGGCGCCGGCTGCGCCGCTGGCCACGGAACGGCTGGGCGCGGCAGCCCAGGCGTTCAAGGAAGTGATGGGCACCCCGGACAAGGCCATTCCGCAAGGACTCATCAACAAGGCGCAGTGTTTTGTCATCGTGCCGTCGCTCAAGGAAGGCGCGTTCGTGGTGGGTGGAAAATACGGCAAAGGATTCGCTACATGCCGCAAGGCGGACGGCGTGGGCTGGTCCGCGCCGGCCGCGATCCGCATTGAAGGCGGGAGCTTCGGGTTTCAGATCGGCGGCCAGGAGAACGACGTCTTCATGTTGATCATGAACAAGAGAGGCATGGACCGCCTGCTTTCGACCAAGTTCACGCTGGGCGCGGATGCGCAGGCGACGGCCGGCCCGGTGGGCCGCTCCACGCAAGCCGAGACCGACGCCGCATTGACCGCGGAGATCCTCACTTGGTCGCGCACCAGGGGCCTGTTCGGCGGAATCGCGCTGACCGGCGCCACGCTACGTCCCGATGCCGACTGGGACAAGGAGATGTACGGCAAGGACCTGACCAATCGCGAAATCGTCACCGGCAACGTCGCTCCCCCTCCGGCCGCTGCCGCGCTGCTATCCGAATTGAACAAATACTCCAGCCGCAAGTAGCGATGCCAGACGAACCGACAGCCCCCGAGCCTCGCCCGCCGTTGCAGGAGTTCGACGAAAGCTCCCGCATGCGCGAGGACTGGAACGCGCGAGCCCGCGAAGACGCCGGCTACTACGTAGCCTTCGGCCGCCGCGACCAGGATGAAGCCGGGTTTTTCGCGACCGCCACGGAGGTCATCAACAGCCTCGAATCCGAGTTGCGCCGCGTGCCTCTGGAACAACGCGGCGGCTGGAAGGCGCTCGAAATCGGCTGTGGCCCGGGACGCTTGATGCGGCCGATGAGCCGGCATTTTCTTGAGATCCACGGCGTAGACGTATCGGATGAAATGATCGCGCTAGCGCGGGAAAAACTGCGCGACGTGCCCAACGCCCATCCCCACGCCACCGACGGCGCGAGCCTCGCGCAATTCGCCGATGACACCTTTGACTTTATTTATTCGTATGCGGTGTTTCAGCACATCCCCAGCCGCGAAGTGGTGCTGCAATACCTGCGGGAAATCCACCGGGTGCTGAAAGTAGGCGGCTTGGCACCGCTGCACTTCAACGGCCTGCCGCGCACGGCCGATTCCGAGTCGTCCTATAACACTTGGTCCGGCGCGCGCTTCACCGCCGGGGAGCTGTTGGAGTTCGCCGCCTTTCGCGATTTTCAGGTGCTGGCGCTCGAAAACGCCTCGACACAATATATGTGGACCACCTGGCGCAAGCGTCCCTCCGGCTGGAACGAAGAACTGGAGCGGCAGCGCTTCGAGGAGAATCCGGGGGCCCTGCCGGCGCGACCCGCCGCGCGCATCCGCCGCATCACCAACGCCAGCAGCTCAGAGCCGCTAGCGCCCTCGCGCGGACGTTTCGCGTCCATCTCTTTGTGGATGGAAGGCCTTCCCGCCGAGGCCGGTCTAAACTACTTGCGGGTGACCGTCGGCGAGAACTTCGGAACGGTGACGTACATCGGACCCGCGGACGCCTCCGGATTGCAACAGGTCGTCGTGATTCTGCCGCAGTTGGAAGCCACGGGCCTACTTCCCGTGGAGGTGCAGTGGCTGGGGCGATCCATCGCGCCTCCTGCCACATTGCGCGTGATTCCTCCGCCGCCTTCGGTGCCGCGCATCCTCTCCGTCAGGGACGGCATCAACCTGGTGGCGGAGAACCGTTGCGAAACGCGCAGCATCAAGATGGTCCTGGAAGAAATCGCGCGGCCGCACGAGATTGAAGCATCCTTCGGCGGCTTCCCGGTCCAGGATCTCGAGTTTTTCTGCGCCGATCCTCGCCCGCAGCGCTTTGAGGTGAACCTCCGGCTGCCGGAGCAGGTCGGCCCTGGACGGTACTCCTTAGAGGTCCGCATCGGCCGGCGAAAACTGGCTCCGGTGATGGTCGAGGTCAGCGCGTAACCAATTCCGCGAACTCCGGTACCTGGATGTCTGGGGTGGCCGGAGGCATGGAAACCATTCTTCGCAATTTTCGGCTGGGGGCCAGGTCTCTGGCCAAAGCCCTGGGGTTCACATTGGCGGTGGTGCTGACGCTGGCGCTGGGGATCGGCGCAAACAGCGCGGTGTTTTCCGGCGTAGACGCAGTGCTACTGCGGCCGCTTCCGTTTCCGGACGGTGATCGCCTGATGCGGCTGTACCAGCATGACCCTAAGAATCCGAATACATTCGTTGCGCCGGTGCGGCTGGAAGATTGGAACCGGATGAACTCGACCTTTCAGGCGATCAGCGGCTACTACACCAGCGAAGATTCGGAGACCACCGGCGCGCTTCCGGAGCGGCTGACGCACGCGATGGTCGCACCACGTTTTCTGGAAGTTTGGGGCATTTTGCCCGAGCTGGGACGCGGGTTCACTCCGGCGGAAGAGCGTTTTGGTGGCCCGAACGCGATCCTCCTCAGCGACCGTCTGTGGCGCCGCCGCTTCGGCGCGGACCCGGGAGCGCTGGGCAAGATCCTACGGCTCAATGGGTTTTCGTACGCGATCGTCGGCGTGATGCCCGCATCCTTCGCGTTCCCGGACCGCGGCGTCGACGTGTGGTCTCCGAACTGGCCGGATGCGCCATATTCGCTGAGCCGCGAATCCACCTGGTTCATCGTGATCGGGAGACTGAAGCCCGCCGTGACCGTGCAGCAGGCGCGCGCGAATCTGGCGGCCGTGCAGTCCCGATTGGGCGAGCAATTTCCCAAGACCGACGCTCAGCTCGCCACTTCGATCGAGCCTTTGAAAGATGTGACCGTGGCGGGATCGAGTCAATCGTTGTGGATTTTGTTCGGGTCGGTTTCCCTGCTGCTGGTGATCGCCTGCGCGAACATCGCCGCGCTGTTGCTGGCCCGCTGCTCACAGCGGCGGCAGGAGATCGCCATCCGTTATTCGCTGGGCGCGTCGCGGTTGAGCGTCGCGGGGCAAATGCTCGCCGAGGCGTTCCTGCTCGCGGTTGGCGGCGCACTGGCCGGATTGCTCTTGGCTGGCGGGGCCTCGAAAGTCTTCCGCAGTCTCGCCGCGAACTTGCCGCGCGTCGACGAAATTCATTTTGACGGCCGGGCAGTGCTATATTCGCTGGCCTGCTCCGTGAGCGCGACGCTTCTGTGCGGCCTGCTTCCGGCGATTCTCGGCACGCGGCGCGATGTGTCCCAAGGCTTGACCGCCGCCAGCCGGACGCAGGTTTCCGCCCGGCATCCTCTGCAATGGATGCTGGCGGGCGTGCAGGTGGCGCTAGCGGTGACGCTGCTCGCCGCCGCCGGTCTGCTGGTTCGAAGCCTGGAGGCTCTGGGCCGGGTGAATCCAGGCTTCGAGGTCGGACACATCCTGACGTTTCACATCAGCGGCTCCTGGGGCGAGACCACCGATATGAACACTCTCATCCAGCGCGTCAATCGGACTATCGATTTTCTCGGGAACATTCCGGGCGTCGAGGGCGCGGCATCGACGAACGCGCTGCCGGCGGCGCCGTTTGTATTCCCGGTCGAAGTCAAGCCGGAGGAGGGACGAGCCGAGTCCGAAGGCAAGATGACCACGGAGGCGAGGTCTGTCTCTGCCGGATATTTCGCGACCATGCGCATTCCGCTGCTGGAGGGTGAATTCTGCCCCGCTACGAATGACCGCGTGCCACGCGTGGTGGTGAATCGAGGCTTCGCCACCGCGTACTATAAGGACTCGCCGGCCATCGGGCATTCGTTCGCTGCGCCAGGCATTTACCTTCCGTCCTCACAGATTACCGGCGTCGTGGAGGACGCGCGCGAAACCGGCATCGATCGCGCGCCGGGCCCGGTGGTGTATTGGTGCCGCAGCGCCACCGGCCCCGATCCGATCTATCTGGTCCGCACGCACGGCGACCCGGCCGCGATGAGCGAGACCATACGGCGCAGGATTCACGAAATCGAACCCAGCCGCTCCGTGTTCGAGGTGGTCCCGCTGGAGCAGCACCTGGAGGAGGCATCCTCGCAAAACCGTCTGCGGACCATTTTGCTGTCCAGTTTCGCGGTCAGCGCGGTGCTGCTGGGCTCGATCGGCCTGTATGGAGTGCTGAGTTACCTTGTGAACATCCGTCGCCGCGAGGTCGGCCTGCGTTTGGCGCTGGGCGCGTTGCGGGGGCGGATCGTCGCGGCATTCCTGGCGCAGGGGTTGGTCGTGGCGACCGCCGGTTCGATCGCGGGCCTGGCTCTGGCTCTCGCCTCGCGCCGCTTGCTGGCCGGAATGCTGTACGGAGTCTCGCCATCCGATGCTCCGACGTTAACCAGCGTGGTTGTGCTGATGCTGCTGGTGTCGGCCTCGGCGTCTCTGGTTCCCGCCATTCGCGCGGCGCGTGTGGAACCGATGGAGGTTCTGCGCGACCAATAGGCTCGGCTATCCTATGGCTTGTGGCCGCCATTGGGATCGACTTCGGCACCACCAATAGCGCGGTCGCGCGCGTCCCCTCCGGCGGAGGCGTGGAACTCGCCACCTTTCCCTTCGAGGGCGCTTTTACCGACGCCTATCGCTCCCTGCTCTATCTGGAGCAGATCAAGGAGCGCGGCCGCAACACCGTCAAGTCTTTCACCGGACCCGAAGGCATTGAGCAGTATCTGGCTGCGGAAACTAAGGGCCGGTTAATTCAATCGCTCAAATCGTTCCTGAGCAGCCGTCTCCTCGAAAGCACGGAGATCTTCGGCAAACTCTATACCGTCGAGGAATTAATTGCCCGCATTTTGCAGGACCTCCGCGCCCGCGCCGAGCAGCAGTTCGGAATCCGCATCGATGCAGTAGTTGCCGGCCGGCCCGTGCGCTTCGTGGGGTCGGCCAACGATAGTGACGACGATTTCGCGCAGAACCGCTTGCAGCAGGCGTTTCAGCTAGCGGGTTTCGAATCCGGCCGCTTCGAGATGGAGCCGGTGGCCGCGGCGCATTATTACGAATCGACTCTGGATCATGACGAGTTGATCCTGATCGGTGATTTCGGCGGCGGCACCAGCGATTTTTCCCTGATCCGCGTCGGCCCCGGCGTCCGCAAGCGCGGCCGCAAACCGGAGGATCTGCTGGGCAACGCCGGCGTGGGCGTGGCCGGCGACGCTTTCGACGCCAAGATCATCCGGCATCTGGTGGCTCCCGCGCTGGGGCTAGGCTCCGAAATGCGCTCCTTCGGCAAAACTCTTCCGGTTCCGAGCTGGCTGTACGCGAAGCTCGAGCGCTGGCACTATCTCTCCTTCCTGCGCGCGCGCGACGTGATGAATACGCTGCGGACTATTCGCGCGCAAGCCGTTGAGCCGGACAAAATCGAGGCGTTGATCGAAGTCATCGAAGAGGATCTCGGCTACCAGCTTCATCGCGCGGTGCAGAGGCTCAAGGCCGGCCTCTCGGCATCGGCGGCCGCAGAGTTTCGCTTTTCGAGCGGCAGCATCGACCTGCGCGCCACTGTCGAGCGTCAAGCGTTCGAGTTGTGGATTTGGGAGGAGCTCGACAAGATCGCCGTCTGCGTCGACTCGCTGTTGCTCAGCGCGAACGTGGGAGCCAAGGATGTCGATGTAGTGTTTCTCACCGGCGGGTCGTCTTTCGTCCCGGCGGTTCGAGCAATTTTTGAATCCCGCTTTGGCCGGGAGCGCATCCGCTCCGGCAACGAGTTTACTTCGGTCGCGCGAGGCCTGGCGTTGGCCGCAGCCAAATTCGAGTTCGACTGAACCGGGTGTATCCTAGCGCATGGAGGTTGATCCGCCTATGAAGCGATGGGCCGTGTTCCCGTTGAGTCTCGCCATGTTCGTCGTGGCGCTGCCGGGGCAGGTGGTTAAGGACTACCAGCCGGTGACCGAGAAGATGCTCGAAAATCCGGCGCCGGGCGATTGGCTGATGTACAGCCGCACCTACGACGCGCAGCGTTTCAGTCCGCTGAAGCAGATCAACAAGAGCAACGTGAATCAGCTCCGCCTGATCTGGGAGCGCGGCCTGGACAACGGGCAGACCGAGACCATCCCCATCGTTCACGACGGAGTGATCTACGTGGTGACTCCCGGCGCGGGCGTGGAAGCGCTGAATGGAACCACCGGCGATCTGGTGTGGCAGTACAAGCGCAAAATTGCTGCGAATCAAGCCGGGCAGGCGCGCTCGAAGAACCTCGCGATTTTTCAGGACATGGTGATTTTCGAAGCTCCCGACGCGATCGTCGCGTTAGACGCGCGCACGGGCGAGCAGCGCTGGGAGGCCAAGACCGGCGGCCGCGGCAACACCTCCGGACCGCTTGTCGCCGACGGCAAAGTGATCACCGGCGGGGCTTGCGCGGGCAAGCGCGAGAACTGCTTCATCCTGGCCAACGACGCGATGACCGGCAAAGAGCTGTGGCGTTTCTACACGACTCCGGGCAAGGGCGAACCGGGCGATGAAACCTGGGGCGGCGCGGCTGTCGAAAACCGGCTGGCGTCCACGTGGGGTTTGCCTGGCAGCTACGATCCGGTGCGCAAGATGCTGTATTGGGGCGTGGCGAATCCGATGCCGGACCAGCGCATGTCGCGGCATGACGGCAATCCCGACGCGGTCTCGCGCACCGCTCCGTCGGATCTGTACAGCAACTCGACCATCGCTTTGAATCCGGAGACGGGGAAACTCGCTTGGTATTACCAGCATCTGCCTGCCGACGATTGGGACTCGGACTACACGCATGAACGCACCTTGGTCCACACCAAGTTCAATCCCGATCCGAAGTCGGTGAAGTGGATCAATCCGGATGTTCCCAGAGGCTCTGAGCACGACGTCGCTGTGACCATCGGGGAGGCAGGCGGAGTCTTCGTGCTCGACCGGAACGACGGCAAATTTCTGTGGGCTACTCCATTCCCGTTTGACGATCCGCATAACGTGATTACAAATATCGACGTGAAAACCGGGAAAACGGAGATTAATTGGAATAACGTGTTTAAGGCTCCCGGCGAAGAGCACGTGATTTGTTTTTGGAACACGCGCAGTTATTGGCCTACGGCGTATTCGCCGCAGACCAACTCGCTGTACTCCTCCTACATCGATAATTGCCGCGACTTAACAATCACTGGTCCGGGTGGGCGAGGGCCCTGGAAGGTGGTGCAACGGCCGGGTGGAGATCCCAAAGCCCTGACAGGGCTGGCCAAGATCGATTTGACGACGGGAGACATTCTGCGCTTCGACGTAGGCCGTGCGCCCGGCAATGGAGCGATGCTCACAACCGCGGGAGATCTCGTATTCCATGGTGACATGTCGCGCCGCTTCCGGGCCTTCGACGCCGCTACGGGAAAGATGCTGTGGGAGCAAATCCTAGGCGGGAATATTTCCGTCAGCACCATCACCTATCAGGCCGGAGGCAAGCAATATATTTGCGTGATGACCGGGGATAATTTGAAAGTTCCCGAGCTTTCCGCGGAAGTGCCGGAGCTGAATACGCCGAAAGGGCACAACGCGATTTACGTGTTCGGGCTGCCGTAGGGAGCGTTTTGACATGGCGACGGTGGCGGCTCTCCGGGCAACTTCTTCGATTGGCGTGTCCGCGGGAAGCCGGATTTCATTCTCTCGGTCCTCCTCCCCAGCGCCCCGGTATCTTTCGCTGCGCACCCATTGGCAGATCCGATAGCCCTCAGGCCTCTTCGACACGGACCAGCAACCGCGGTTCGCTCGAACGCAGAAAGCGACTTGACCCCGCAATACTTCTTCATTACGTCCCGGGGGGAAGTTGGCTCTCGTCGGGGCAAAAAGAGCGGTAGGACCTCCGCACCTCGCCGTCGGGCACCCTCTCGTGCTTACATGGAATGAGTCGAACGTGGAACAAGGCCAACCCATTCACGCGGTGCGCGAGTCGATAGCCGCGAGGAAACTCCGGCTCGACGAGCTGCGCCTCATTCCGCGGGAAGCGCTCAGCAGGCTCGAACAGGATTACGACGTCGAGCTCACGTACACATCGAACGCGATCGAGGGAAACACTCCCCAGTCGAGACCACACTGGTGATCGAGCAAGGCGTCACCATTAGCGGTAAGCCGCTCAAAGATCATCTAGAAGCGCTGGAACATTACGACGCTATCCGATACGTGCGCGAAGTCGCGCGGGAGCAAATCCGGCTCACCGAGGCGGACATTCGAAACCTTCACGAGCTAGCGATGCTGCGGTCGCGGCCGGAGATCGCGGGGCAGTACGCCACGTTGGCTCGCTACGTCCGGACGGAAACCGGCCGGCACGAATTTCCGGTGGCGGCGGAAGTTCCGGCGGACCACCGATCGGTGGATATTCATCCGTTCCACGACGGCAACGGCCGCGTGGCGTGGCTGCTGATGAACCTGATCCTGATTCGAGCCGGATATCCGCCGGCCGCACGTCCCGAGGATCGCGTCGAATACATTCGCGCTTTGCAGGAGGCGCAAGCCGGAAAGGGTGAGAAACGCTTAAATGAGCTACTCTACCGAAGGCTTGACGCGGCGCTCGACGACTATCTTCGCGAGTTGGGAGTGTCGTCGTAAGGGTGGCGATGCCTCTCCGCCTCAGCGTACTCGATCAATCCCCGATCCCGGAAGGTTCCTCGGCCGGGGATGCGCTGCGCAACACGCTGGACCTAGCTCGCGCGGCGGACCGACTGGGCTACTCGCGCTATTGGCTCGCGGAGCATCATGGAACACCGGGCCTCGCTTGCAACAGTCCCGAGGTGATGATCGGGCCGGTGGCGGCGGCGACCGAGCATCTAAGAGTCGGCAGCGGAGGAGTGATGCTGCCGCATTACAGCCCGCTGAAGGTCGCCGAAACATTTTCGATGCTGAGCGGATTATTCCCCGGCCGCGTCGATCTGGGAATCGGCCGCGCTCCGGGCACCAGCGCCGCCGTCGCCCGAGCCTTGCAGCGCGACCGCAGGCTCCCCGCTCCCGACGATTTTCCGGAGCAGATGGCGGAACTGCTGGGGTACTTCGATTCGTCCGCGCTGAACTTGGCGAGCCCCGAAGTCTGGCTGCTCGGCTCCTCGCCGCAAAGCGCGATCTGGGCGGCTGAAAGCGGTCTGCCTTACGCCTTCGCCGATTTCATCAATCCCGACGGAGCGCCGTTCGCGCAATATTACCGCGAGGGCTTCCGCCCTTCCGTTCGCCTTCAGGAGCCGAAGACGTCCGTCTGCGTGTGGGCCGTCTGCGCGCCGACGGAAGCGGAAGCCGTGCGGCTATCGCTCAGCGCGCGCATGATGATGCTGCTTCTGTTCCGAGGCCAGTTGATCCCGGTGCCACCGATCGAAAAAGCCGAGGAGTTCCTCGCCAAGGAAACCGAAGCTCCGCAGAGCTTGCCGATGCGCCGCCGCATCGTCACGGGCGATCCGCGGCAGGTGCGCGCCGCAATCGAAGCCATCGCTGCGGATTATCAGGCGGGAGAAGTTTTCGTCGTGAACATTCTCTACGATCATTCCGCGCGCGTGCGCAGCTATGAATTGATCGCGAAAGCGTTCGAATTGGCCGAAAACCACCGCTCGCTTGGCCAACCTCCACCAGGCGCTTCTGCGCCTCTTCGCTAAACCTCAGGATTTTCGTAATTTGCAGTTTGGCACGGCTCTTGCACCTTCCCTGGACAAGGAGGCTTGAAAAAGATGAAAAAGATTCTGGCAGGATTGATTCTGGCGGGCGGTTCGTTGTTCGCGGGTCCGCACATTTCAATCGGCATCGGCCTGGGAGTTCCGGTTGCGCCGGCGCCGGTTTACGTTGCGCCCGCGCCCGTTTACGCGGTTCCTCCCATGCCGGGACCTGGCTACACTTGGGTCGGCGGTTATTGGTACTTCTCGGGCGGGCATCGCCTGTGGCACGAAGGTTACTGGCGAGCCCCGGTAGTCCGTGGCTATGCTCGCGGATTCCGCCGGTAACACGCGCCCCGGCAGCAAGCGCCCAGCAACAAGCGCCTATGATAAACTCGACTCCCGGAAGAAGTGGGAGGCGAGATGAAGAGCAGAGCAAGGGGTATTCTGACGGCGGCGGTATTTGCGGCGAGCTTGAGTTTCTCTCAGGTCCCCGCGGATATCGCCGCCAAACTTGTCGATATGGGCCGCAACGTGTGCCCGGCGGACACGGCGGCATTGTACCGCAAGTTCCAGCCTTCGCCTCCTTACCCGGGCGTCAAAGTGACGCGCGACATTTCTTACGGGGCTGATCCGCGGATGGTGATGGATGTGTTCGCTGCTGAAAAGGGCGGCGGCAATCGCACCGTTCTGATTTTTGTCTCTGGCGGCGCAGGCAACAAGATTGAGCCGGTGCCCAACGGCGACGCCTTCTACGACAACATCATGCTGTGGGCCACCAAGAACGGCATGGTCGGCGTGAACGTCCAGCGCCGGACCAACTTCGGTCCGGATGGGGAATGGGACCAGAACGCCAAGGACATTGGCACGGTGATCGAGTGGGTGCACAAGAACATCGCGCAGTACAAAGGCAATCCCAAGCGGGTTTTTATCTGGTCGCATTCGGCCGGCAATCCGCCGGTGGGAACGTATCTCGGACGCCCCGAACTCTACGGTCCTGACGGAATCGGAGTCAAAGGCGCGATTCTGATGTCGCCCGCACCGTTCGATATCGCTCCGGCTAACACGGGAGGCCCGGGCGGCGGAACCGGTGCGCGCGGGGCAGGCGGGCGGGGTGCGGCGGGGGCTGGCGCAGGCGGACAGTGCCCCAGCGGCAGTCCGTTCGCGGGGCCTCCTCGCGGCGGAGCTCAAGCCAAAGGCGGAGCAGGTGGAGGGGCAGGTCGCGGCCGCGGCCGCGGTCCCGTCGATCCGGCGGTCCAGTTGGAGCGCTCCGCGCTGCCGGGGCTCAAGGCGTCGAAGATCGCCTTCTTTTTCGGCTATGCCGAACTTGATCCGGGAAACATGGGCTCATTCCTCGATACGTTGAGGGAACAGCTCGAGATGGCCGGCAATCATCCCACGGAACTAATGTTCAAGGCCCACAGCCACATGTCTGAAGTGTTTTCGCCGGGCAGTCCGGACACGTCGGTTAGCGGACCGATCTTGAAGTGGATGAAAAGCGTTAAGTAGCTGTACTGAAGGAGGGGTAACATAAGCAATGTGAAACCCTCCTGGCTGGCCTTCGCGCTTGCACTTAGCTCCGCGGCTGCTTTCGCGCAATCGATCGCGCCGCCGCCCTCGTCCGACGCGCCGCTGTTCGCGTTGCCATACACGCCCGCGCTCGACCCCAAATCGATGGATCGCACGGTCGATCCGTGCGTCGATTTCTACAGGTACTCGTGCAGCGGATGGATCGCGGCGAATCCGATTCCGCCGGATCAATCGCGCTGGGACGTCTACGCAAAGCTGACCGCCGACAATGAAAAATTCCTGTGGGGATTGTTGCTCGACGCCGCCAAGCTGGCGCCGAATCGCAGCGTGGTCGAAACCGAGATCGGCGATTTCTTCACAGCTTGCATGGATGAACCGGGGATCGGGAAGGCGGGTGCGGCTCCGCTTCAGTCCGCGCTCGATGCCATTGCCGCGCTCAAGTCGATGCGCGATATTCCGGCGTTTTTAGGTCGCGAGCATCTGGCGCTCTCCGGCGGCAACATGATGTTCGGTTTCGACTCCGGTCAGGATTACGCCGACGCTTCGCAAGTGATCGCGTTCGCGGAAGCCGGCGGGCTCGGGTTGCCGGATCGCGACTATTACATCAAGACCGACGCGAAATCCGTCGAAATCCGGCAAAAGTATTTGGAGCATATTCAGAAAATGCTGGAGCTGCTGGGCGAGGCCGCGGACCCGGCCAAGGCTCACGCGCAGACGGTGATGGAGATCGAGACGGCTCTGGCCAAGGCGTCGCTGACTCGGGTGGAACAGCGCGATCCGCACAAGCTGTTCCACAAGATGACTCCCGCGCAGTTGCAGGCGCTGACGCCGGCGTTTAAGTGGAGCGATTATTTCGCGGCGGCGCAGGTGGGCAATCTGGCTGTGATCAACGTCAGCGAACCCGCGTTTTACAAGGAACTGGAGAACCTGCTCAAATCTCACAGCCTGGACGATTGGAAGACGTACCTGCGCTGGCAACTGGTGCATTCCAAAGCGGCGTATCTCTCCGCGCCGTTTGTTGACGCGAATTTCGATTTCTTCAGCAAATATCTGCGCGGCGTGGAGCAGCAGCCCCCGCGATGGAAGCGCTGCGTGCGCATGGTTGACGAGGAGCTGGGCGAAGCGCTGGGCCAGGTGTTCGTGGCAAAAACCTTCGGGCCATCTACCAAAGAGCGCGCGCTGGTGATGACTAAGGGAATCGAGATGGCAATGGAGAGTGAGATCAAGCAGCTTCCCTGGATGGGAGAAGATACAAAACAACGGGCGCTCCAGAAGCTGCACGCGGTGGTCAACAAAATCGGGTATCCGGACAAGTGGCGCGACTATAGCTCGATCAAGCTCACCCGCACGGATTATTTCGGCAACGTCGAGCGAGCCACCATTTTCGAATCGCGCCGCGAACTGAATAAAATCGGCAAGCCGGTGGATCGCACGGAATGGCAGATGACTCCGCCGACGGTCAACGCCTACTACGATCCGCAGATGAACGACATCAATTTTCCCGCGGGCGTGCTGCAACCGCCGCTGTTCGATCCCAAATCCGACGACGGGCCCAATTACGGAGACACCGGCGGAACCATCGGCCACGAGCTGACCCACGCCTTCGACGATGAAGGCCGCCAGTTCGACGGCGCGGGGAATTTGAAGAACTGGTGGTCAAAGAAGGACGCGCAGGAGTTTCAAGTGCGGGCCAAATGCGTTTCCGACCAATATTCCGGCTACACGGTGGTGGACAACATCAAGCTGAACGGCAAGCTGACTCTAGGCGAGGATTTGGCCGACTTAGGCGGAGTGCAACTCGCGTTCCTGGCTTGGAAGGCCGCGACGCGCGACCAGAATCTGCAACCCATCGACGGACTCACACCGGATCAAAGGTTCTTTGTCGGCATGGCGCAGTGGGCCTGCGGAGCGGAGCGTCCGGAGATCAAGCGGATGAACGCCATCACCAATCCCCATTCGCCTTTGGAGGATCGCGTCAACGGCGTGGTCTCCAACATGCCGGAGTTTCAGAAGGCCTTTTCGTGTAAGGTGGGCCAGCCGATGGTGCACGAGCATATGTGCAAAGTCTGGTGAGAATTGGACTAACGGCTCCGCCGGTGAGTTTGCTCCAGGGGATTCAGCCAGCGCAAACCAGGAAAGCGTGCGAAGTCGCGATCGGTGGTATACAGAATGCCGCCGCATTCAATGGTGAGTGCGGCCAAAGCGGCATCCGTCGCTAGAGAGGACCCGCGGCTTGTCCATCGGTTAGCATCTCGCGCAGCAGGTGCCAGTGGCCTTCCCCGGGCGCAAGCATGTGCACGTTGGGCTGATCGACCCACTGTGTAATGATCTGCGCCGCCTCATCGATGGTGAACCGGCGTCCTTGAAGCGCGCGGCTGGTGGAAATACGCAAAAAGGCAGCGTGGTCTGCTAGGGCAGTCCGACCGGCACGCCGCTCGAAAGAGTTTCCTCCACCCATGAGCGGGCTGTGGCATGGAAGGTGGAACTCGAGTCGTACGCGTAGAGCAGGAGGTTTGCGTCCAGGATGATCACTTGTGGCGCATGCCCTCTAGAGCCGCGACCAGTTCCTCGACGTTGTCAAAACTCAGACCCTCTGGTAAACCCAGAGGCCGCGGACGCACTACAAATGCCCTGTGGGCCGGGCGACCCGAAGCCATCAATCCCAAGCGAAGGTAGTGATTCACGGCTCCCTTGAAGGAGGCTCCGGTCCGGCGGATCTCCTTTTGAGGAGGTTCGTCACGTCATCATCGGGCGACAGAGTGGTTCTCACATCCCGATGCTAACCCTCGAGGCATCATGATGTCACACGCGCGCCGCCGCGGGGGCCGCGGTGGGAGGCCCTTCCGGAGCCTTGCCTAACAGACGCTCCGCCTTTTCCAGCAGCTCTCGCTCGGTGAACGGCCGGCGGATCTGGTCCGGCGCGGGCTCAGACGGCTCCTGAGTCCCGGGCTCGACGATGCACAGGGCGCGTAGCTCCGGATGCAGTCCGCTCAGGTGCCGGAGCACTTCGCCCGCTTGCTTCGCGCCGGCGACCACCAGGTCCAGTGGTCCTTCGTGCATCTCGCCCAAGGCAACGGCTTCGTCGGCGTCCGCGGCCTCAATCAGGTTGTAGCCAGCGGCTTCGAAGAAGTTGTGCAGCTCCATGCGCATCGCTTCACTCGCCTCCACTAAAAGGAGGGTCTCCGTCTGGGCGCCGGCGCCGGTGAGCAGAACCTGGTCCGCGAGCCTGGGGAGCAACAGTTCGATGCGCGAGCCGCCGCTCGCGCCGGATCGCGCCGACACATAACCTCCGCACTCCGCCGCAAGCCAGTGCACCTGCGCCAGAGCCAGGCTGGAGCCGCTCGAGGCCGGATCGAAGAGCCGCTCAATATCCGGCTCCGCCATCGAGTAGGTAATGCTGAGCAGCACGTAAGCCACGCTACGGCCTCCGTGCGGCAGGTCCACCCTCGCGGTGTCAACCAGCAACTGCCCGCCGGCGGAGCCTCCCTCCGTCATCGCGTCACAGGCGTGCGAGACCAAGCTCAGAATTGCGCCTTCAAGCTGCGCCGCATCGGCCTTGACCTTTCCCGCGCCGGGAGAAGGCCGCAGCGCCGTTTGAATATGGCCGCCCGCGGCGGCCTCAATCAGCGGAGCCATTCGCCGCAGCACGGCGTTGATGCTCAACGCGTCTGGCTGGCCTACCTGGCGGGCGCCAAAGGCCTCCAGCCGCCGGGTAATCTCGCCGGCAGCTATAGCCGCGCGATGGATCCCCTCAAGAGCGCCGCGTGTCGCGGAGAATTCGCCGAATTGCTGCAACAGCAACTCAGTCTGCTTGCGCATGACGCCGATCAGGGAAGCGTATTCTCCGGCGGCGCTGGCCGCGAGCTTGCCGGCAGCCTCCAACCTCTGGGCCTGCCTGAGCTGGCGTTCCTCCCAGCGCGCGGCACTGGCATCGCGGAAGGTCAGCACCGCGCCCAGCACCTCTTGCGCGCTCCGCACCGGCGCCGCGAATCCGTCCACCTCCATTTCCCGCCCATCGCGCGAGGCGAGACGCGTATGGCGGTCGAACGGGACCGGCTCGCCACGCAGCAACGCCAGCGGGACGGGCTCGAAATCGCCCTCGGGCAGGTGCAGGCTCACTACGTTTTGGACCGGCCGGCCTTCGGCCTCGGCCTGAGTGTATCCGGTGGCCCGCTCCGCGGCACGATTCAGCAGAAGGACGTGGCCCTCCGCGTCCGCCACCACAGCCGCGTCCGCGATGGAAACCAGCACCGCGCGCAGCCAGGCTTCGCGCTCTTCCAGCAGCCTTTCCACGCGGTGCTTGGCGATCGCCATTTCGATCCCGGTTTGCAGTGAGGAAGGACCCAGAGGCTTGACGATGTAGCCGAAAGGGCCGGCCTGCTTGGCCCGGTCCAGCGTGGCCCGGTCGGCGTGCGCCGTCAAAAAAATCACCGGCAGGCGATGGCGCGCGCGAATCTCCAGAGCCGTGTCGATGCCGTCGCGGCGCCCGTCGATGCGGATGTCCATCAGGACGATTTCGGCGTTGGGCGCAAGCCGCAGCGCTTCTTCGGCGGTCGACACCGGGCCGAGCACTTCGTGCCCTTGAGCCTCGAGCCGCCGGGCGATATCGTGCGCGATCAGGCCTTCGTCCTCGACGACCAGCACCCGGTAGGCGCGGGAGGGTTCAGGATGCGGCATCGTTGCCTCCTTTAATTTCCACAACGGGGAACGACACGCGGAACACGGTTTGGGTTTTATGCGCGCCGCGCTCGAATTCGAACTTGCCTTTGAGCTGGCGCGACAGTATTTGAACGATGCGGAGGCCGAGCGAGGCTGACTTGCTGGGCTCGAAATCCGCGGGCAACTCCACGCCGTTGTTGCGCACGGTCATTTCCACGCGGCTTTCGGAGCCGCTTCCGGCCGACAATCCCCCGGCGACGGCAATCTGGCCTCCGCGCCCGTCAGGAAAAGCGTGCTTCAGCGCGTTCGAGATCAGCTCATTCAAGATCAATCCGGCGGGAATCGCCTGATCCACGCCCAGCACCAGCGGCTCCATCATCACCTGGCCGGAGATGCGCCCCGGGTCCGCCCCATAGGCGTTCAGCAGGTTGTTCATCAGCAGTCCCGCATGCTCCGCCAGATTCACCTGGCGCAAATCGCGCGATTCGTAAAGCTGCTCATGGATCATCGCCATCGATTCCACCCGGTGCTGGCTTTCGCGGAGCACTTCGGCGATGGGTTGGCCCACGAATCCGTCGGCTTGCAGGCGCAACAAACTGGCCACCACTTGCAGATTGTTCTTGACCCGATGGTGCACCTCCTGAAGCAACACCTCTTTTTCGGAGAGCGAGCGGGCCAGCCGGTCGCGCTCGGCTTCCAGGGCGTGCATCAGGCCGACCTTCTGCGTGGCTTTTTGAATCGCCATGCTTAAGCTGTCGGAGGTAATGCGATCCTTCACCAGATAGTCCTGCGCGCCGGCCTTCATCGCCTCCACGGCGACCTGCTCACTGGTGACGCCGGTCAGCATCACCACCGCCGGAGGCGAGCCAAATTCACCGTTCAACCGGGCCAGAAAATCCAATCCGGTCATGTCCGGCAACCGGTAATCCAGAAGAACGCAATCGGGCGACTTTCCGCGCACGGTTTCCAACCCTCCGGCCGCCGTATCCGCCTCAAAAAACTCTAGCCGGGAGCCGTGCGCCTCATCGAGCAGCAGCCGGCACAGCTTACGTTCGGCGGCGGAGTCGTCAACCATCAGCACCCTCACGGCGCGATCTTCCTGGTGGGATTCCTTCATGTCGACATTAAGGTTGTGGGGCGGGCGGGCGGATTTTCTCTTCGGGAGGCTCTCGAAAAGGGCCGTTCCTGCCTTCCTCTTTCGGCCTGGCGCTTTTTGGCTGGCACTTTTTGGTCGAACAGCGGGAAAACTGTTAGCATGGAGAGTTGTCAGGCTCCGGGCTTCGTGCAACGGGCGGCTGCGAACCCCGCCAGGTCCGGAAGGAAGCAACGGTAGTGGTTTAACTCGTGTGCCGCGGATCACCCGGGGTCTGGCATAATTCCCCTCCTCATGTATCAAGTGATCGCCCGCAAATACCGGCCGCAAACTTTCGCGGAGCTGATCAGCCAGGAACACGTCAAAACCACTCTGGAAAACGCGATCACGCAGCGGCGCATCGCTCATGGCTACATTTTTTCCGGCCAACGCGGCACCGGCAAAACCACGGTGGCGCGCATCATGGCCCGATGCCTGAATTGCGAAAAGGGACCCACCGCCTCTCCTTGCGGCCTCTGCGCCAGTTGCAAGGAAATCTCCGCCGGATCGTCGGTCGACGTCATCGAGATCGACGCCGCCTCCAACCGCGGCATCAACGAAATGCGCGAGCTGCGCGAAAACGTCCGCTACCGCCCGGCCCGCGACCGCTGCAAAGTCTTCATCGTGGATGAAGCGCACCAGATTACCAGCGAAGCCTTCAACGCTCTGCTGAAAACTCTGGAAGAACCGCCGGAGTGGGTGGTGTTCCTGCTATGCACCACCGAAGCGCACAAGATCCCCGCGACCATCGCCTCGCGCTGTCAGCAGTTCAGCTTTCGCAGCGTCGATTTCGCTGAACTGGTCGAGCGCATGGAGCAGATCGCCAAGCTGGAAGGGATCGAAGCGGATAAGGAAACGCTGGGCGTGCTGGCCGCGGCGGGCGAAGGCAGCGTGCGCGATTCGCTCTCCGCTCTGGATCAGGCCATCGCTTGTTGCGGAACCAAGCTCGAGACCGATGAGGTGCGTGCGCTTTTGGGGATGTTCGCGGCGCAGAGCCTGGAACAAGTGGCATCCGCACTGGCCGCCAGCGACGCAAAGAGGATGCTTGAAGTCGTCGCTGAACTCGAATCCAACGGCCGCAGCCTGCAGCATTTTTCGCGCGAGCTGGCGCGCTACTTCCGCAACCTGCTGGTGGAGAAAATCGAGGGCGGATTCACGCGCCTGGTGGCCGCATCGCCGGCCGAGCAGGAGCGCATGCTTGCGACCGCCGGCCAGTTTCGCGAAGAGGACTTGACGCGGTACCTGAAATTGTCGCTCGATTTGTTCCGCGATTTGCAGAGCTCTCTGCAGCCGCGGCTGCACTTGGAAATGGGCTTGCTGCGGATGGTCCACGCGGGGAAGTTGCAGCCGATCGAGGAGGCGCTCGCATCTCTGGGCGCCTCTGGCGCTTCTTCGGCGCCCAAGGCTCCAGCGCCCCGAACCGGTGGGGCACCGGCGGCGCAGTCGGCTCCTGCTCAAACCGCGGCTCCTCAATCCGGAGCCGGCGGCTCACTGCGTTCACGGTTGCACGACGCGCTGGTGGAGGCGAAGCTCGCGAATCTGGCCGATGCGCTGGAGCACACGCAGGTGGCCGAAAACGGCGCGGAGCTGATCTTCACCACGCCCAAGATGTATCAAATGTTTCTGAAAGACGCAGCTTTTTCATCCGCCGTGCAGCGCGTGATGGGCAAGCCGGCGCGCATCACGATCAAGGTCGGCGAGCCCGCGCCCGAAACGAAGCCATCTGGGGCGCAGACGCCCAACCCGGTTTCAGGCGCGGCTGCTGCACGCGCGCTCGGCCACCCCGAAGTTCAGAAATTCCAGGAGCTGTTTCCCGGAAGCCAGGTCCGTGCGGTCCGCAATTTGAGGGAGAACGAAGCATGAAAATGCCCGGAAACATGCAGGCCATGATGCAACAGGCCCAGCAGATGCAAAAGAAGATGCAGGAGGAAATCGCGCTGATTCGCGTGGAGGCCTCCGCCGGAGGAGGCATGGTGTCCGTCAAAATGGACGGCCACAAGAACGTCACCGGCGTTAAGATTGATCCGGAGGTCGCCGGCGACGTGGAGATGCTGCAAGACTTGGTGGTCGCCGCCTGCAATGAAGCGGCCAAGAAGGTCGACGAAGAGACGCAGCGCAGGACCGCCAGCTTCCTGGGTGGGCTCGGCCTGCCTCCAGGATTGCTGTAGACTCTCCTCATGCCGGATTTCGCGGCGCCGTTGCAGCGCCTCATCAATGAGTTCCGCCAGCTGCCGGGAATTGGGCAGAAATCGGCGCAGAGGCTCGCGTTTCATGTTCTGCGGGCTTCGCGCGACGACGCGGCCCGGCTGGCTTCCGCGCTTCTCGAAGTCAAAGACAATCTCGGTCTGTGCGCCGAATGCAACAACATCAGCGACGGCGAACTCTGCCCGTACTGCCGCGACCCGCATCGCGATCACTCGCAGATCTGCGTGGTGGAGGAGCCGCACAACATCCTGCCAATCGAGACCACGCGGACGTTTGAGGGCGTGTATCACGTGCTGCACGGATCGATTTCGCCCCTACGCGGCATCGGGCCGGAACAATTGAAGATCAAGGGACTGCTGGAGCGCATTGAGCGCCATCAGCCCAAAGAGATTATCCTGGCGACGAATCCGACGGTGGAGGGGGAAGCCACCGCGGTGTATCTCTCGCGCCTGCTCAAGCCGTTGGGGTTGAAAGTGACGCGCATCGCCATGGGCATTCCGGTGGGCAGCGACCTGGAATTCGCCGACGAAGTGACGATGTCGAAATCGCTCGAAAATCGCCGGGAGATGTAGCTTCATGAAGGCCGTTTGTCTTCTGAGCGGCGGATTGGACTCTTCCACTTGCCTGGGCGTTGCCGTTCGCGACGGGTTCACCTGTTACGCGCTCTCCTTTGAATACGGCCAGCGGCACAGCGTTGAGTTGCAAGCCGCTGCCCGGATCTCGCAGCTTTTCCATGCGATCGAGCATCGCGTGGCCCACATCGACCTGCGAGCTTTCGGCGCGAGCGCGCTCACTGCCGACATCGCCGTACCCAAGAGCCGAACGCCGGACCAGATGGCGCACGGCATCCCCATCACCTACGTGCCAGCCCGCAACACCATTTTTCTCGCCTACGCTCTCGCGTGGGCGGAGGTTCTGGAGTGCTCCGACATCTTCATCGGCGTGAATGCAATCGATTATTCCGGCTACCCGGATTGTCGCCCCGAATATATCGAAGCCTTCGAGAAGATGGCGAACCTGGGGACGAAGGCGGGGGTCGAGGGGCGCACGCACACGCGGATTCATACGCCGCTCGCAAAGTTGGGGAAGGTCGACATCGTCCGCCTCGGCAAAGAGATCGGCGTCGATTTTTCGCTCACCCATAGCTGCTACGATCCCTCGCCCGAAGGGCGCCCGTGTGGATTATGCGATTCCTGCCTGCTGCGCCGCGAGGGTTTCGAGCAAGCCGGCATTGCAGATCCGCTTCAGTATCCCACGCCATGAAGATCGCCGAGATTTTTTATTCGATTCAGGGCGAAGGAATGCTCGCCGGGGTGCCGAGCGTGTTCGTGCGTGTGAGCGGATGTAATCTGCGCTGCGTGTGGTGCGACACCCCGTACACTTCCTGGAATCCGGAAGGCTGCGAGATCACGATCGACAAAATCGTTAGCGAAGTCCGCGGCTACGGAGCCTCGCACGTAGTTCTCACGGGCGGAGAGCCGATGATTCTCGCCGAATCGATCGAACTCACGCGGCGACTGAAGACGGCGGGCGAGCACATCACGGTGGAGACTGCCGGGACGGTCTACCAGCCGGTCACCTGCGATCTGATGAGCATCAGCCCCAAGCTCGCCAGCTCGACTCCGCATGAGCGCGAAGGCGGGCGCTGGGCCGCGCAGCACGAAAGACTCCGTTACCACCCTGACGTTTTGCGTAGGCTTACGTCGGAGTATCCGTATCAATTAAAGTTCGTGGTGACTGCACCGGAGGATATTCCGGAGATCCAGGGAATCGTGGATGACATCGGCGCAGATGCGGCCCGAGTGGTTCTGATGCCGGAGGGCGTCAGCGCCGAGGCGCTACGCGAGCGTGCACAATGGCTGGTGGATCTGTGCAAGCAGCTCGGCTACCGCTATAGCCCACGCCTGCACATCGATATTTGGGGCAATCAGCGGGGCGTGTGACGAGAACTGACGCTGATCGCTTTTTTCGCTGTGGTGCTGAGTGGAATCTCGTGTAGCTTCGCTTCCTCCCACCAGCGGGCTTCGCGCGGAGTCCGGTCCGCGATCGCTTCACGAACCTCGCAGGCGTAGCGCGTGTTCATGATGGTGTGTGCGAACGATCCTAGCTCGACACCCATGCGCGAGCCAGGAAAAGGCTCCGGCAAATCCCAAAATCCGCTTACGCGCGGGCTGGGCGTGAGCAAAATCTTGCCGCGTCTCCGGATCGCTAGCAGAGTCAGCCGCACTCGTTGTGATTCCGGCTTCGGTTTCCTGCGCGGCAGCTCCGCTTGCATGCCCAGCCGGAGAGCTTCGCAATGTTTTGCTACCGGGCAGGAATCGCACAGAGGGTCGCGCGGCAGGCAGATCAGAGCGCCCAGCTCCATCAGGGCCTGATTCGACCGCGCGGGATGCTTGCGATCCAGCAGGCGGGTTGCCGCCTCTTGAGCATCGGCGTGACCATCGCCGGCGAGCCTGGCGATCACTCGTTTGACGTTGCCGTCGACTACCGCATGAGGCAGGCCGTAGGCGATGCTCGCCACGGCCGCAGCGGTGTAATCGCCGATGCCGGGAAGCTCGCGGATGCTCTCGTAGTCGCTCGGGAACGCGCCGCGCTCCGCGATCGCTTTCGCGGCTTTATGAAGATTCCGGGCCCGCGTATAATATCCCAACCCGCTCCAGGCGGTCAGAACCTCCGTTTCTGCCGCTGCGGCGAGCGACTCCGCATTCGGGAATCGCGCCAGGAACCGCTGATAGTAAGGAATCGCAGCGGCCACGCGAGTCTGCTGCAGCATGATCTCGGAAATCCAAATTGCATAGGGGTCGCGCGTGCGGCGCCAGGGCAAGTCCCGAGCGTTCTTCGCATACCATGTGGCCAGCTCGTTCCGGAGGGATCCCGCGTTCAACCTCCTATACTAGTATTTAGTCCTTCCCTTGAGTGAAACGATTCAAAACAGCATCCGCATCCGTGGCGCGCGTGTCCACAACCTCAAGGACATCTCCGTCGAGATCCCGCACGAGAAATTGACGGTGGTCACTGGAGTCTCCGGCTCCGGCAAATCCTCGCTGGCGTTCGATACGATCTACGCCGAGGGCCAGCGCCGCTACGTCGAATCCCTTTCCGCTTACGCGCGCCAATTTTTGGAGCGCATGGAGCGGCCCGAAGTGGATGAGATCGACGGCATCGCACCGCCGGTGGCGATCCGCCAGAAGAACACCACGCGCAATCCGCGTTCGACCGTCGCGACCTCGACAGAGCTGTACGATTTTCTGCGCCTGCTGTGGGCTCGCGCGGGCCGGACATATTGCCCGAACGGGCATGGCCGCGTGCAGCGTGACACGGTGGATCACGTCGCCGCGGCAATGCTGGCGCAACCGGAGGGCTCGCGCTGGTATGTCCTGTTCCCGCTGCCGGTTGAGAAAACGACCGACGCGCTCCGCGACCGCCTCTTCGACCTGCGCAAACGCGGTTTCAATCGGCTGTACCAGCCGACGCCCCAATCAAAGGCGGGTGGCCCGAAAATTGTTGAGTTTTCCACACCCGAATCGTTGCTCGATCTGGATTTCTCCAAGCCTGTGTTCGCGCTCGTAGACCGGCTCTCCATCTCATCCGGCCTGCGGCAACGTCTGGTTGACACCGTCGAGATCTGTTACCGCGAAGCCGGGGAGGCGATTTTTCAGCCGGCAGCGGAAGGGGAAACGCTGCGCTTCAACGAGAAGTTCTCCTGCAAGCGCTGTGGTAAAACGTTCCTCGAACCCGAGCCCAGCCTGTTCAGCTTCAACAATCCCAATGGCGCGTGCAAGCGTTGCCAGGGTTTCGGCAACACCATCGACTACGACATGGATCTGGTGATTCCCAACCGGGGCCTTTCCTTGCAGGAGGGGGCAGTGGACCCGTGGACGAAGCCGCAGCACTCCGGATACCTGGCGGATTTTCGCAGGGCGAACAAAGGCCGCGTGCGGTTCAACGTTCCGGTGTACGAATTGAACCAGGATGAATGGACCATCCTGTACGATGCCGTCCGGAGTTATTTCCGCCAAATCGAAACCAAGAAATATAAAGTCCACGTGCGCGTGTTTTTGAGCCGCTATCGGGGCTACGCGTTGTGTCCGGATTGCGGAGGCTCACGCCTGCGGCCGGAGGCTTTGTGGATTCGCGTGGGCGCGAAGAACATCGGCGATGTGGTGCGCTTGAACATCAAGCAGGCTTTGGATTATTTCGATACCGTGCAGCTTTCGCCGGAAGAAGCCGCCATCGCGGAGCGGGTGCTGGTGGAAATCCGGCAGCGCCTGAAATTCCTGCACGACGTCGGTCTCGAGTATTTGACGCTCGACAGACTGTCAATGACTTTATCCGGAGGAGAAGCCCAACGCATCCAGCTTGCCACCTGTTTGGGATCACGATTAGTCGGCGCTTGCTACGTTCTCGATGAGCCTTCCATCGGCCTGCATAGCCGCGACACGACCCGGCTCATCACCATTCTTGAAGGCTTGCGCGATCTCGGCAATACCATTCTGGTGGTCGAGCACGATCCCGACGTAATGAGATCTTCGGATCACATTATCGACCTCGGCCCCGGCGCGGGCGAAAACGGCGGCCGCATCGTCTTCGAGGGCCCGTTCTTAAAGCTGATCGAGGACGGAAATAATTCGCTCACCTCGCGTTATTTGCGCGGGGAGCTCAAAACGTCGCACCTGACCACGCGCCGGACTCCCAATTTCAAGCGCGCCGTGCGGTTTCTCGGCGCGCAGGCGCACAATCTCAAGGGCATCGACGTGGCGATTCCGTTGAACCTGATGGCCGCCATCACGGGCGTCTCCGGTTCCGGTAAATCGACGCTGGTGCACGACGTGATCTACCAATCTTTGATGAAGCGCATGGACCGGCAGGTCCCGCCTCCGCCGGATGCGGAAGAATGGGGCGCCGCGCCGGAAAAACTCACTTGCCGCAAGGTGGAGAAGGCGGATCTTCTGACACAGGTTGTGCTGGTGGATCAATCGCCCATCGGGCGCACGCCGCGCTCGAATCCGGTCACGTATATCAAGGCCTTCGACCTCATCCGCGAGCTTTTCGCGTCGACTCCGGAGGCCGACCGGCGCGGCTACGGCCCCGGGCATTTTTCTTTCAACATTCCGGGAGGCCGCTGCGAAACCTGTCAGGGCGACGGCACCGTGACGGTCGAAATGCAATTCCTGGCCGATGTCGAGCTGGTTTGCGATGACTGCAAGGGCACCCGCTTCAAGCCCGGCGTTCTGGAAGTGCGCTATCACTCGCTGAACATTCACGAGGTGCTGCAGCTTACCGTAAAGGAGGCGATCGCGTTTTTCTCTTCCACGCCGCGGCTGGCGGAGCGGCTGCGCGTGTTGAACGACGTCGGCCTCGGCTATCTGCGTCTGGGCCAATCCGCGACCACCCTTTCCGGCGGCGAAGCCCAGCGCGTCAAGCTGGCTGCGCATCTGGCGCAAGCCACCAGCGCCGGGACTCTGTACATTTTCGACGAGCCGACCACCGGCCTGCACTTCGACGACATCGCGAAATTGCTCGACGCCTTCGAGCGCCTGCTGCGTTCCGGCGCTAGTATTCTCATTATCGAGCACAATCTCGAAGTCATCCGCCGCGCGGACTGGGTGATCGACCTCGGCCCCGAAGGCGGCGATGCCGGAGGCCGCATCGTCGCGGAAGGAACACCGGAGCAGATCGCGGCGGTGAAGGAATCGTATACTGGCAGATATTTGCGCGAAGCCGGAGTGAAGGCCGACACCGGCAAGCCGGCGAAGTAAATGCCCACGGTTCCGCACACAGAACATCACTTCGAATCGTCCGAGACGGTTCGCGACATCGTCATCGGCATGGCCGACGGCCTGACTGTTCCCTTCGCGCTGGCGGCGGGGCTCACGGGAGCTGTGGACGCATCGCGAGTAATCGTCATTGCAGGGCTGGCGGAAATCGCCGCGGGGTCGATCGCCATGGGGCTCGGGGGTTATCTGGCCGCGCGCGGCGACGCTGAACATTACGCCAGCGAACGCGTGCGCGAAGAACGTGAGATCGTCGAAAAAACCGATTTTGAACGCCGCGAAGTTCTGGAGATTTTGGAATCGTACGGGTTGACGCATGAGCAAAGTGTGCCGATTCTGGCGGCATTCGAGAAGAATCCGAAGGTGTGGGTGGATTGGATGATGCGCTTTGAGTTAGGCCTTGAGGAGCCTCATCCGGACCGCGCCAAGCACAGCGCCGCAACGATTGCGGCGTCGTACGTCGCCGGAGGCTTGATTCCCCTCGCTCCTTACATGCTGATTCCGCACGCAGCCACGGCGATGCAGTTCTCGGTCGCCGCGACAGTCATCGCCCTGGCGATTTTCGGCTACGTCAAAGGACGCTTCACCGGCGCGCCGCCGGTGCGCGGCGCGATCCAGACGACGCTGATAGGAGGCTTGGCCGCGGGAGCGGCGTACACGATCGCCCGGCTGATCAGTTGAGAAGTTCTGTCAGTTTCTCTAACTGATATTGCATGCGAGCCAAGGTAGACGCGCTGATCGGCTCGACGGCGCGCGAAGCCGGTGTTCTGGTGCTGGTGTTTGCAACGTTAGAATCATGTTTGCGGGGCCCGGGGTACCCACGAAATACATCGCTATTGGGATCCTTATAAGCTTGATTGCCATCGCCAGCGGGATTATTCTAGAGGCGAGAGTGGGAAGAAGGAAGTGAAATTTTCCCCAGAATGGATCCCGACGTTTATCGAAGTAGGCATCCTGCTCTTGGTGGGGTACTTTCTTCTCTTCCTGGATTGGCTGGCGGACGAGAAGAAATCGGGTGCTTCTAAAACCGGGATGTAACTATGCGAACTTTGCTCGGCATTTTGGCGTGTTCCGCCTCCGTGGCTTGCGCGCAATCCACCGCCAAGCTTGATTCCGACCTCGGGGCGCTCGCTAATCCCAACCCGCCCATTGCCGCAATTGCAACCCGCGTGACGGACGACATTCTGGCGCTGGCCGACAGGGACGCAGTCCCTTCGCGCCGCACCACTCTCGATTTTTCGGTTGCGTTGACCAAGGCTCTGGCGGGCAAACCCTCCTCTCCGGCCATGCTCAAGACGGCCGACGCCGCGATCCTGGAAGTGCTCCAAAGCTCCGGCGTGCCCAGCGCGCGCTTCCACGCTTCCCTCGACCATTTCCGCAACGCGCTCCTCGCGCTCAATGTGAACCGGGACGCCGCGACGGATGCGGCCAACCAGCTCATGATTTTAGGTCAGGAAGTGCGCGGCCCGGAGGGTATCAAGCTCGAGCAGCTGCTCCGCGAACGGCTGCGCTAGGAGTGCTTGGGCAGTTTGGTGGAGCAACTGTTCTTGCAGGTTTTGCGCGCCAACTTGCATTCTTGACGGCCCTTGGCAGTTGTCGTTCGTTTCAAACAAAAGCTGTAATTGACGGAGCAACGGTCGCTGCACTGCGCCGTGGGGCTCTTGGGCTCGGCTGCCGGCGCCGCCAGCAGCACCAGTAAGGCGCTGGCCAGAACAAACCTCATGTTACCCCTCCTCACTGAGTACTATCGGTCTGCGCAACGAATTTCTCCACGGCTACCGAATAAATTGCTGGCTTCCCATGCTGATCGCTCCCGAAAAAGACCTGCTGGCTGTCAGGGGAAAAAATGGGAGCCACCCGGCGCGGGTCGCTTGAGCGGTGTTCGCACAGGGTCAGCTCGCGCTGGACGGATCGCACCAGCAGCAGTACGTGCGGCGACGCTTTGCTGCCGCTCGCTCCCACGAACACACTGGCGTTAGCGTTGCGTTCGAAGGCCACATATTGGGTAGTATCGGAAATCCAGGCGTCTTCATTCGTGTCCGGAGTGGCCACGCGGATGTTGTGCAGCTTGTGCGCGTCGGACGGGTAATTGAGATATAGTACGGTGCGTCCATCGGGACTCCAATTCGCTGGCCCGGTTTCTCCTTCGGCCAGCCGCAGGCGATGGTTCTGCTGGCCGTCATAATTCACCAACCACAATCCATTCCCGCGTCCGTACAGCACGGAGGCGCGCTTGGGGCGCGGTATCGGATTGCGCATTTCCTCCGCAGCCTCGGCCAGCGTGGTCGCCGAGCCGTCGCTCATGCGGATCAGCCGTAGCCGGTAATTGCTTCCCTTCTTCTCGGTCAGCGCCGCGTACAGACCATCCGCGGCCAGGCTCAGGCCCGGACCGCTCTCGTATCCTTCGGGAATCCGATAAATCTCGCGGACGCGGCCGTTGCCCACGTGCACCAGGAGCAACCTCCCGCCCGCAACGCAGCAGAGCTCATGCTCATCCGGAGTCAACGTGAGCGAAAGCGGGTCGAGCGCCTCCTGCTCGGTCAATTGGCGCGAGATTCCATTCTTCGCCTCCATGCGATAAGCTTCCATCCGTCCGGTGAGATCGGATGCATACAACAGGAAAGTGCCCTTGCGGGGCATGACTCGACCGTAATGCGCCGGCAGGAAGCTACTGTAAGCCGGATCGGTCAGCCTTGAAACCGGGAACTCGGTGGAGTAGTCGCTGTATTGGAAAATGGCGGAGGGAACTTGCTTGGACCTGTCAGATGCCAGCGCCGCCACACACCCCACCGGCACGGTGGACAAGAACCACCGCCGGGAGTGCCTCATGTTTCGATGTTAACTCTTTGCGCCGTCCCCGCGAGTTTCAAAGGGCTCGCCTCAGAACGGCCGCCTAGAAGGGAAGGTCGGGCCGGACCTGCTGGAATATCGCGGACTTAGCGAGGTAAGGATAAGGGTTGACCGCCACCCCTCCCTGGCGCACTTCAAAGTGCAGATGGGGAGCGGTGACGCGACCTGTGGCTCCCGAATAGGCAAGGATTTCGCCACGACGGATCTCCTGCCCGGGAATCACTGCAAACTGAGACAGGTGCGCATACCAAGTGGTCATGCCGTTGCCGTGATTAATCACCACGATCTTGCCGTAGCCGTCGGGTCGGTAGGCGGCGTACTCCACCACCCCGTCAGCCGCAGCGCGAACCGGAGTCCCCGTGGGTGCGGAAATGTCCACGCCGGAATGAAACTCCCCGTGATTGTCGCCTTCCGAGGAGAACGGATCTTCACGGTCGCCGAATCGGCTCAGCAGCCGGCCATTCACTGGCCACAGGCTGGGTATGTTGTTCCTCTGCCAGGCGTAGGCGTATTGATGGTCCAATCGCGAAACGCTGGCAGTCTTCAGGAAGTTATACTCTTCTATCGATTCCTTGTAGTTAGGAACCAGAGGTCCCTCCTCGGAAATATCGTCCGTGCCGGCGGGACTCGCGTTGAGACCCAGTGCAACGCTCACTTCGCTCGCCATCAACTGGAGGGAGGCAAGCTGCTCGTCCTTCCGGCCGCTTTCAGCCAGCAGGGCCTGATATTTGGTCCGCAGCGTATCCACCTGATCCCGAAGAGAGTTATAGTTGGCTACCTTCCAGGTCATGCGAAGGTAGCTGGAAACCATCCCGAACAGCGAAACAGAACCAAAAAGTGCAAGCCCTACAACCAGATACAGGGCTTGATGGGGGATATGAATACGCCGCAGACGCCCGTGCAAAGAATGCGCCAGAACGACTACGAAATAATGCTGCTTCATGCTTCTCCTACTAACATTCGGCACGACTCCGACAATTCGATACCGGACAAAACTCTAAATAACCGGGAGCCGTCGGCCGGAGATTTACTACGCAGGCGTTACAACGGAAGATTAACGAATTGTCAGGATACCGAAATCGGGAGGGGATGTCAAGAAGTACTGGAGCCGGTTATAGGCCACCGGTTAACCCTATGCCTCCCGGCCATGTGGCCAGCCGCGGTGCCAGCTTGCGTCATATGAAGAGCGAATGGCCTTGCCGGGTTCCGGGGCCGGTCTGGAGTCCTGATGCATCGGCATAGCGTAGAATACTTGAGGGAACGATAAATTGCCGATTTGGCAAAGCTGCTGCCTGGCTCACCGGGCTGGCCCAACTCGGGCTTCCCGCTTCGCCGGGCGCTGCCACGAAATTTGAGGGCCGTCCGTTTTATTCTTAAGGAGTGACTATGCAGAATTCCGTTCTAGTGCCCATGGTGGTGGAGCAGACCTCTCGGGGTGAGCGCGCCTTCGACATCTACTCCCGGCTGCTAAAGGAAAACATCATCTTCTTGGGCACGCCCATCGACGATAACGTCGCCAACCTGATCATCGCGCAGTTGCTATTCCTGGCGGCGGAGGACCCGGAAAAGGACATCTCGATCTACATCAACTCGCCCGGTGGCTCGATCACGGCGGGATTGGCGATTTTGGATACGATGCGGCTGGTGCAGCCGGACATCGTGACGTATTGCGTGGGGCAAGCCGCGTCCATGGCTGCCGTGCTGCTGGCCTGCGGGACCAAAGGGAAGCGCTACAGCCTGCCGCATTCGCGCATCCTGATCCATCAGCCGTCGATGAGCGGACTGGCCGGGCAGGCCACCGATATTGACATCTACGCCAAGGAAATCCTGCGCATGCGCGAAACGCTGAACGATATCCTGGCGAACGCCACCGGCCAGCCGGTCGAGCGCATCGCGCGAGACGTGGATCGGGACTACATCCTGGAGCCGGAGCAGGCTTTGGAGTACGGCTTGATCGACCGCGTGATCACCAGCCGGACGACGCTGGAGCCGGTGACGAAATGACGCGGTGACGAAGTAGCTATTCGATCACTTTCGGAACGATTACCAGGATCAGGGCGTCGCCGTTGGTGTTGATGCTGGATTTTCCGACCACTGTCTTCTGGCCGTCTTCCAGATCGAGATCCGTGTTAATGGAAGCGACGGTGCCGTTCCCGCGTTGCTTTCCGTCCGGGCCGTAGGCCGGTGGGACGTTGAGCGAAATGCTGAGATTGTCGATGTGGACCATATACGGTTTCTCGGGTGAGACTCGCACGTTCAGGTAGCTGAAGGCGTAGTGGAGGCCGGAACCGGGCAACACACCCTCTGTGCGGAACAAACGGCCAGGCCGAGCAGTGTCGGCCCTGCCACGCAGGATGAACGACTCGGACAGTTTGTATCCCTTATACGCAAACAGGTTGTGGAGCTGCTTCACCGTGGAGAACAGATCGGCTGGAACATCGTCCGCCGCCGCAGTCTGTACTCCAGAGAGAAGGTAGACCGTCAACTCGACGTTTTTGACCGGCGCCTCGGAAGACTTCTCCTGTCCGAAGACAAGCGCGGCGGCGGCCGCCAGCAGTGTCACGATTCGTTTCATCTCTGGTCTCCTTCTCAGTCCACGATCCAATAGATCACCACCTCCGGGTCCGGCGTCAGCATTTTGATCTTCAGAGGTTGGGCGCGCGGAACCGTAGTCGCCGCCGGAGGCTCTGGCGGTGGCGGAGGAGGCATCGGGGGCGCCGGCCGCGGCAATAAGCTCCCAATCACGAGCGCTGCCGCAGCGGCGGCGACTGCCCATGGGTACACGCTTCGAGTCCGCGGAAGCTTTACCTCGATCCGCGGCAGTTCTTCGTCTCTCAGTGCTTCCAGCACGGCCGCGTTGGCGCGCAGCTCTTCCGCGATCGCACGGCAGCCCGCGCACGCCGACAGATGCTCTTCGACAGCCGCGGCTGCCTCGCCCTGCGCCAGCAGCAGTTCGCAATCCTCGCACTTCATTGCCTGCTCCTTACGTACTTCGCTAACTTCAGCCGCCCGCTGGCCGCATGGCTGCGCACGGTCACCTCCTCGACCCCGAGAATCGAAGCGACCTCGGTGGTCGAAAGCCCTTCGATATCGCGCAGAACGAGCGCGGTCCGCTCCCGTTCCGGGAGCGTGCCAAGCCCCTCCAGCAACAGTCGCTTGCGCTCTTCGAGAGCGAGCACTCGCTCCGGATCGGGCGCAGGATCGGCCTCGGCGCGCGGTCCGGCAGCCTGCATCTTCACCACAGCCTTGCGGCGCCGGTGATGATCGTTGCAGACGTTCACGGTCACCCGGTACAGCCAGGCTTTTACTTGCGAACTGCGCGGATCCGCACCGACGCGGTCGCGGTTACGGAATAAGCGCAAAAATACCTCTTGCGTGGCATCCTGCGCGTCTTCAAGCCGCCCCAGTAGCCGATAGGCGACGCGCTGCACCATGTGGCGGTGCTGCTCCACCAGATTCTCGAAGGGGTCTCCGGTGTCGCTGGCTCCGTTTTCCTTAAAGGCTGTCGGCAGCGCTAATTCCTCAAGCGTCACTTCACAAGACAATACGCTTGGGAAGAGAGATTCATTGAGTCGGGACTTCCGGAGGCGCAAAGCGGCCGGCGCAACGGAAACGCTGCGCGCCGCGGCGGCAGAAGTTACGGCCTGGAAGTGGCGCTCGGCCGGAAATGGGGAGGTTTCGCCACTTCCCCCGCTAAAAAGGGACACGCGGCGCGGCGTCTCTGCTGCGCGGCGTTCGATTCCCGCAATGTTCTATTGCGCGATCCCGTATCCGAGAATTGTTGACGAACCATTAGCAAGACTGAAATTGAGTTCGGGCTCCGCGTAACGCGCCGACGACGCATTCTGATTGACCGGGAGGGTCGCCGGGCTCATCACAAATTCGATAGTAAGAGAGGGGTTCGCGGCCGCAGTCGTTCCGGTTCCCGAAGTTCCCGTTCCCGAGGTCCCGGTTCCCGAGGTCCCCGTTCCTGTCGTAGAGGTAGTCCCGCTCGAGGTAAGCGCCATACCGCTAGCAGTTGCACTCAAGGTCATCGCCCCGGAGCAATCGGGATTGACGGTGTAGCTGCCGGTGAACTGAAGGTAATTCAGCCCCGTCATGCTAGACGTCCCCGTTGATGGAGCGCTGGTGCCCGAGGAGGATCCCGTGGTGGAAGTGGTACCGGAGCCAATGCCAGAGCCGGAAGTCGAGCTGGAGCCGGAGGTGGTGCTGGTCGAAGCCGGGGTCACGACATGCCCGTTTCCATCGAACTGCGCCAGACCGAGGAAGAAGAAGGACCCTTCGCTAACGCTGCCGGAGGTTGTTCCGCTTGCCGAGGTCGTTGTGCCAGTCTCGCCGCCCGTTCCCGTGCCGATCAGAGCGTAGGATCCGCTCAACTCCGAAGTGGAACAAGTTTGGAATGCCGGCCGTACCAGCTTGATCAAAACGCCGGACTCAAAGAAGCCGGAAGGTCCGCTAGACGTGGTTGTGCCAGACCCGGTTGTGCCGGTTCCCGACGTACCCGTTCCCGAAGTTCCGGTTCCTGTGGTCGAACTGCTCGAACTCTGCAACAACGCCAGGTCGATTTCCCCGCCTCCGCTCAAGACAATGCCTTGGAGCATGCTGGGTGTAGTCTGGGTTCCGAAGGCGTCGGTGAGACTAACGGAAATGGTGCAGTTTGCATACAGCGTGTAGGATCCAACCACCATGGTCGATGGAATGGCTTCGACCTGGGAGTTGGAACTGGCCAAGATGTTTCCCGCTCCGTCCAAATACAATGTGCCGGATGACGCGAATGGAGCGGATGGATTGGAAACACCGCTCAACAGCATCCCGAGTTCCGTATTAGAGTAACCCGAAGAGCTGCTTGTGCTGGTGCCGGAGCCAGTGGTGGTTCCCGTTCCAGAAGTCCCGCTGGTGCCGGAGCCAGTGGTCCCAGTGCCGGTGGTTCCCGTTCCAGAAGTTCCACTAGTGCCGCTGCCAGTCCCGGTGCCGGTGGTTCCCGTGCCTGAAGTCCCGGTTGTACCCGAGGGCATCGTGAAGAAGCCGGGAGATCCGGCTCCCAGGGCCGTGTAAGCGTAGTAACCGCCGACGTTGACGTCGGGAAGATTGCAGGTTTGTGCGGAGGCAATGGCCGCAAAGAGCGCGGCGCCTCCGAAAAGGGTAGCTAGAGATAGAGAGTCTGTTATTCGCATGGAATGTTCTCCGCAGAGAAAATTTGGACACTCTTGCGCTCTTGGCAAATGGAGTTCCATGGAAGATGGATGCGTATCTTGAAAAGAGTCATGCAAGAGCACAAGGGCCGGTCAACCACCGCCAGCTTTGCGCAGGTAGTTTTTGCGGAATACGGTTGCGCAACGCGGTAAAGTACTACGCATTTGAACGCGATTGCGAATCCAACGCCGCGAGCGGGGCGTGTGCCGGAAGGCTGCCTGGATTAAGCCTCGCGGACTAGCTCTTCGGTGACGATGGCGCGATTTTTTTCCGCGGAGTTTTTTCTACGGCGCGGGCCGCGTGTAACCGAGCCGGCCCCAGGCCGCGATCGAATCCAGAGACGGCGCGGCGCCGGAGTCCTTGGGATCGTTCCCGCTTACTTCGAAACCGGCGCCCGAAATCGAGTTGACCGCGCCGGCTCCCAGCGACGCGTCCATCTCCCAGTAAGCGTCGCGAGGACGCGGATTCGCGGCAGTCCCGGTGTATTCCGAAAACAAGCGCAGCGGGGCTCCGGAAGCGCCGGCGGCGTCGATCACATCGGCCATGCGTTCGGTGTCGGGCAACTCCAGGACCACGCGGCGGCCGGAGTCATGGAGAGTTTCCAAAAGCTGCTGGGCATTGGGGATCGATTCCACATGCAACACCACGGATCGCACTGCCGGACAAATCGCCAGCAGGTGCTCGATTTCGCGCGGAGCAGAAACGCCGAAGCCGATCGCCACGTCGACTCCGTACTCTTGCGCGATTCGGGTGACATCGCGGAGGATCGGCAAGGCTTCGGGTCCGGGAGCGGGGTCGAAAGTGATTTCCAGCCGGTTGAAGCGTGCATGAGCCATGGCGGTGAAGTAACCTTGCCAGAAATCGGTTGAGGAAAACCATGCCGCATCCGGGTTGGCAGAGAGTCGCACTCCGCGCAGCGCCAGCGCCGGAATTCCGTGCGTCAGCTTCAAGCGGCCGGTGGAGCGCATCTGGCTGGCGGCTTCCAGCAACCCGTACATCAGCCCGCGCAAATCGCCGCCGGTGATGTGGCCTCCACCCGCGGCATAAGGGTCGATGCGAAACGTTCCCGGAGCCTCCAGGTTCAGTTCCGCCATAATCTTAGGCCGGTATCTGAAGTTGCGGGCGTCGATCGCGGCATTCAGTTCAGCCATGCCGAATTCGACTGGCCCGGCCAGGGCCGCGCCGGAGAGCAACAGGCCGATCCACGTTTTAATCCACCATCGCTCAGTCCACGACGGCATGCCAACCCCTCTTCGAAAGATCCCCATAGAGGATCGCCAAGCCCACAACTCCCACGGCCAGCAACGCCAATCCCGGCGCGAGTTCATGCAGCAACAATTTTCCCGTGCCGAACAGAGCTCCGTAAATCAGCATACAGCCCGCGGCCCAATCCAGAAGGTTGCGGAGACCGTCATGTTCCGGGTTGATCTCCGGCGCGAGCTTGGCGATGGGCGCCCATCCCGCCGCCGAAGGCCGGGTACGGCGATAGAACGCGAGCAAGGTCTGCTGCGATTCCGGCTCGGTCGCGAACGTCACGGCGAGCCACACGGCGGTGGTGATGGTCACTGTGACGATCATCAACCATGCGAAGTCCTCCGGCTTGTCGGTGTCGAAATGCCAGCGCCATTGGAGTGCGATGGACACGACGAACGCCGAGATCATCGCTGAGACTTCGCTCCAGGCGTTGATGCGCCACCAATACCAGCGCAGCAGCAGCACGCCGCCGGTACCGGCTCCGGTGACCAGTAGCAATTTCCAGGCTCCCGCGATCGACTCCAGGTACAGCGTAACCACCGCAGAGGCCAGCGTCAGAAATACGGTCGCGGCGCGCGACATCAGCACGTAATGTTGCTGCGGCGCTCCACGGCGGACAAAGCGGCGGTAGAAATCGTTCACCAGATAACTCGCGCCCCAGTTGAGCTGGGTAGCGATGGTGGACATGTACGCCGCGGCGAAAGCCGCGATCATCAATCCGCGCAACGACGCCGGCAGCACCAGGATCATGACGCGCACGTAACCGGTCTCCGGCTTGGCAAGCCCTGGAAACAGAATCAGCGACGCCAACGCCGTGAGGATCCAGGGCCAGGGCCGGACGGCGTAGTGCGCCACATTGAACCACAACGTCGCGAGCAAGGAATGTTTTTCGTCGCGAGCGCACAGCATGCGTTGCGCGACGTAGCCTCCGCCGCCCGGCTCCGCGCCGGGATACCAGGTCGCCCACCAATTGAGCGAAATGTACACCAGGAAGGCGATCAAAGGCATCCACGCCGAGTTGAGATCGGGCACGAAATCCAGCACGGAGCCGGCATGGGTCCCCACGCGGGCCGCATCCACCCCAGCGAGTTTTTGTTTCATCGCCTCGATGCCGCCCACCGCGCGCACCGCGTAGACAGCCAGCACGATCACCATCCCCATCTTCACCACGAACTGAAATGCGTCCGTGACCAGAACGCCCCACAATCCGGATAGCGCGGAGATGAACGACGTGATGGCGATGATTCCCAGCACGATCAGCAGCGCTTGATGCTCCCCGATTCCCAGGACCAGCGACAAAATATCCACCATCGCCTTGTTCACCCAACCGAGGATGATGCAGTTGATGGGAACGCCCAGATACAGCGCGCGAAACCCGCGCAGGAATGCGGCCGGTTTGCCGGAATAGCGGATCTCGGCAAACTCAATATCGGTCATCACGCCGGAGCGGCGCCACAGGCGAGCGTAGAAGAACACCGTCAGCATGCCGCTAGCAACGAAGCACCACCACAGCCAGTTGCCGGCGATGCCGCCCACGGCCACCATACCCGTCACGGCGAGCGGCGTGTCCGCGGCGAAAGTCGCCGCCACCATCGAGGTTCCTGCCAGCCACCAGGGGACATCGCGGCCGGAAAGGAAAAACTCATCTACGCTCGATTTGGCGCGCGCCCGGTAGTACAAGCCCACGCCCAGGTTGAACAGGAAGTACAGCGCGACTACCGACCAATCGAGAGGAGTGAGCTGCACGGGGTAACCACGAATTATACAGTGGCAACGGGAACGTGCGCGCGCTGCGGCTAAGCTAACATTGATGGGATGGTCCGGTGGTGGGCGGCGTTGGCGTGGGTTGGCGCCTGTGGGGGCGCGCTGCTGTCGGGCCAACTTTGTGAAGCCCAGCCTCCTCAGCCCAAACCATGGACAATTACCGGCACCGTCGTCGATTCGCTGAGCAAGCAGCCGGTTGCGGGCGCCCAAGTGATCTGGGAGGCGTCCTTCGCTACCTTAGGCTTTCGCGATCGTCCGCTGGATGAGCAACCGCCTTCCGGCGCTGCGCGGGTGACCACGGACACCGCCGGATCGTTTAGTGTTTCGGCCGACCCAACGGCGGCCGGAGTCCGTTTGTTCGTTTCTCACGCGGGGTATCGTGGAGTGGACGGCAAAGCCTTCGCGACACTGGTGGTGCCAATGAACTCGCCTCCGGTGACCATTGCGCTGGTCCGGCAGGCCTCCATCCAGGGCCGCGTGACGGATTCGTCCGGCGCAGCGCTAGCGGGAATCGATGTGAGCCTGGTGCGAGTCGAAATTCACGACGGCCGCCGCCAGGCCCGCCAGGTGTTCACCAAGACTTCCGGCGCCAATGGCGAATTCCTGTTCGACGAACTGCCTGCAGGCGTATTCTATCTGCGCGCCGCAGGCCAGGCTGGCGGCAAGACCTACGGTCCGGTGTTTTATCCCGCGGAGCTGACACGCGACCAGGCCCGCCTGCTGCGGCTGGGTGGAGGCCAGACGCTCACGGCGGAGTTCCGCCTTGCCAGCCACGCCTCATTCAAGATTCGCGGAATCGTGACCAATATGCCTTTGCGCCGCGGGGTGACCGTGCGCCTGCTGCGTGGAGACGACTCAGTCGGCGACGAGCTCCCCATCAGCCCCACTGGAATTTTCGAAATCGCGGGCGTGGCTCCCGGGGATTATACGGTTCAGGCCTACACGCCGAATCTGCTTCCGTTGAATTTCGGGGAGACGGCGGTGACGGTGGGCCAGCGCGACGCGCCGGTGAGAATCGCATTGAATGAGGGCGGAGACATTTCCGGGCACATGGAATTTCACGGGCCCGGCAGCCTGGATAAGTACGCCGTGGTCTACGCGACGCCTTTTCATCCACGGCATTGGCCCGGCGATGTGAAGGATACCGTCGCGGTGATGAATCCCAAGGGCAATTTTGTGCTCAAGAACCTGCAACCGGGAAAATACGAAATCTCCGTGCGCAGCCTTTCGGACTATTACATCTCCGAAATGCATACCGAGTTTCGATCCCCCTCGCGCGGTTTGGTCACACAAGATATTTTGGGGAAGGGCTTGACGGTGCCTGCCGACAACCTGCCCGCGCTCATGATCATAATGCAGTCCGGCGCGGCCGAAATCACGGGGCAAATCTTGGGCGCGAGTCCCGGCGATCTCTTCAGCGTCGCGCTGATTGTGATGCGCGACGGCGTCGCCATCCCCACGATTATTCGAGCCGCGGACGGTCGTTTTCAAATTCCCGGCCTATCACCCGGCGATTACACTTTGCTCGCGTGGCCCGATTCGCGGGAGGTCGAGTATCGCAATCAGGCGGTGCTTCAGGACCTGCTGCCGCAGGGAATTGCGGTGTCGCTACGCGAGGGCTCGAAACGGAACGTGACGCTGGAGCCGGCGCCCTAGGCTTCCCGGAAATCGGGTATATTGGATGGGCAATGGCGCGCCAATTCTGTGCGTTTTTACTCGCCGCCAGTAGCGCGTTTCTGCGCGCACAAATCCCGGAAACTAAGCCGCAAACCACCGTTGCCGGAACGGTGGTGGATTCCGCGACCGGCCAGCCGTTGGCGGGCGCGCTGGTCATCGCGAACCTTCAGCCGCCCTACTCGCCTGACGAGCCTCGACCGCGGCAGATTCCCCAGCAGCGCGCGGTAACCGGCGCGGCGGGACGGTTTTCTTTCGACACCACCGGCGCCATTGGAGGTACGGTGCAGGCCTCACGGCAGGGGTATCGCTCCGAGAACAATGTGGCTTCGGCGATGGTAGTGCTGCGAGGTGATTTCGGCAACACCACGGTCCGCTTGGTTCCGCAAGGCGTGATCACGGGACGCGTGCTGGATGGCGATGGCGAGGCACTTCCGGGGATGACGGTGGAGGCGATTCGGATTGAGATCGCGGACGGGCGGCGGGAGCTGCGCGAGAACTACGCCAGGGCAGCAACGGACGATCGAGGCGAGTACCGGATGTGGAACCTTCCGCCCGGATCCTATTACGTGAAGTTCGAGGGGCGAGTTTCGATGCGGAATTACTACACGGCGAACGCGGCGTTCGAATTCGCGGACTTGGCCTATGGCCCGCTCTACTATCCTCGTGCCGAGAGCCTGGACGCAGCGCAGTTCCTCAAGGTCGAACCTGGCCAGACGACGAATGCTCCCTTCACGGCGGAAGGACGCAAGGCATACCAGATCCGCGGGAGGATGGCGAACGCTCCGCCGCACCGGTCTTTCCAGATCCGCCTGCTCCGGGGCACCGAGCAAGCGGCTAGCCGGGGAGCGGTCAACATGGCGGCCTTAACGTTTCAGGTGGCGGACGTAGTTCCAGGATCTTACACGCTTCAGATTTACACCGCAGACGGAGGGCCGCTGTGGGAGGGGGAGCTTCCGGTGACCGTCGGCGAACACGATCTCGTCGGCATCAGCGTGGGTATGGTGACGGGCATTGAGGTTCGAGGGAGAGTTCAGTCAGGCCAACAGGACATAAGGGTGGTCGGTCTTTTGCGAGCGCGACGCGTGGACCCGTTGGGTATTCCGGGCGCGCCCGGCGAAGTGTATGCGGTGCAAGGTGTGGACGGATTCACCTTCAAAGGCCTCCTTCCCGGCAAGTACGAGATTGAGACGAATGGGGCCGCGGGCGGATACATTTCGAGCATTCGGTCGGGAAACGAGGACGTCTTGGCCGACGGTCTGACGGTTACCTCCGGAGGCGCGCCGGAAATCGTGATCGAGGTGACGCCGGGAGGCGGGATGATCAAGCTGCAGATGGACGGAGTGCCAGAGGAGCCGGTTCCGGGGCAGTCGGTCCAGTTGTTGCTGGTCGGTCAGAACGGCACGGCACGGACTCTTCAGAGTGGGCAAGCGTTCGGCAACGAAGGGGGTTTCCGTTTCGTTGCACCCGGGGATTACACGCTCTACGCCTGGCCGTCTTCGCACGAAGTAGAATTCCGCAACCCGGTGGTGCTCGATTCGCTGTCGCAATACGCGACGCCCGTGAAAATAGCGGAGGGGGAGACCAAGGAAGTGACGATCAAGCCGATCCCGCCGGAGGCGTTACCATGATTGCGCTGGTGGCGGCTCTGCCACTTGCTTTCTTCTTTCAGGTCGTTCAACCTCCGGGCGGCTACACCGTGGCCGGTGCGGTGGTCGACAGCGTTACGGGGGCCCCACTGTCCAAGGCGCGCGTATTCCTAGGGGGGACGGCCGCGCCATTCACTACCGGCGTGGACGGGAAATTCCGCTTCGATGGCGTTCGCGCAGGCAAGCACCAACTTGCCGTCGAGCGAATCGGCTACATGCGGCAGTCCTTTGCGCAGCACAGTCTCACCTCGGGACTCTCTACAGCAGTCGTCACGGGGAAAGATCAGGCGACCGGTAATCTGGTCTTTCACCTAATGCCCACCGCTGTTATCGAGGGCTATATCCGGGACGCGAGTGGCGAGCCGGTCGCAGGCATGACCGTGAATGCGTTGCGAGCGTACGGTGTGGGAAAGAATCGCCGCTTGGGAGGCTCCTTCGTAACTTCGACCGACGACCGCGGTTACTACCGCAGTAGCATGCCCGCAGGTGCTTACGCGATCGTGGTTTGCGGCCACCCGTCGCAAGAAATCGCAAGCGTGCAGCCGATGGCTTATCCGGTGACGTTTTATCCGGGGAGCACGGACCCTTCCTCAGCTACATTTCTCACGGTCAAACCTGGCGAGGAAGCGCGCGCCGACATGACGCTGCGCGCGGGCCCCTCGATTCGGATCACGGGCGAAGTTCCCGCGGCGGCCGGCGACCTGAAGTTAAGCATGTCTGTCGCGATCACAGCTCCTTCGCTGCTGGGAGGGCAGATCGCTGTCAGCAGCACGGCTTACGTCCTTGCGGGAAAGTTCACGTTTACCGGGATGGCGGCTGGCAAGTATCATCTTCAACTGATCCGCAACGTGAACGACCAGGAGCCGCGGCAAGTGCTGGGGGCGGCAGATATAGAGGCCAACTCGGACCCCTCGAATGTGTCGATCACTCTCGCGCCCCCGCAAAAGATTTCGGTGCATCTCACCCTGCGCGGGCAGCCCCGGTTTCCGAAGTCGCCGCTAGTGGCCTCGCTCGATCCGATCGATGGGACTTACAGCAGCTCGGCCCAAATCGGAGCAGACGGCAAAGGCGTGTTTCCCTACGTTGTTCCCGGAAGGTACGCGCTGCAGGTTCGAATGGGGTCGATGCTGGCGGTTGAATCCGTCGCAGTCAACGCTGCGGCGCAGTCTGGAATCGAGGTGGACGTGCCCGAGACAGGCAGCGTCGACATCGAAGCGGCGGCTAGCACAGCGACGGTCAACGTTGCGGGCCGGATTGTGCGAGGGGGCCAGCCGCAGCCTGAAGTTTTGGCGATCCTGGTGCAACGGGACACGTGGAAAAAGATTGGGATCTACCGCTCCGATCAGTCCGATAGTGACGGCACCTTCGCCTGGAGCGATCTTCCGCCCGGCGAATATCTCGCGTTCGCGGTGGAAGACGGAGAGCCTGCTGACTACGACATGGCTGACGCGTTGCGGGCACTGATGCCGGTCGCGCAACCGCTCACGCTAAGCGGCGCTGCCCTTCAGAAGGTTGAACTGAAGGTGTTGCCGCTGCCCAAATAGGCACGCGCGGCTACGGGTCTACTTCACCACTACTTTCGCCACGGCTTGATTTTCCACGTCGTCGGAGACGCGCACGGCGACGGTCATCTCCCCGGAGCCGCGGTCCGCCTCCACACGATAATCATGCTCGCGCGAATCGGTCAGGCGCGTGGTCGGCTCAACTACCATCCAGTCCCCGCCGTTAATCGAGTACTCTGCCTTGCCCAGGTTGCTCAGCGCATCCTTGGCGTGGAAGCGGATTTCGACCTTGCTGCCGGAGGGAGCCGCGTTGAGGCCGGTGATGTCAGGCGGGGTGTTGTCGATCACGAACGGTTCGGATTCGCGCGAAGCCGACAGAGCCTGATCGGGAGGGTTCGAAGGCGAATCCGACGCCGTGATGCGCACCACGTATCGGCCGTCCGGGTATGCGGTGGAATCCCAGCTCACGTAGTTTTCGCGGATTTTGCCGCGGATCAACTTCCAGGTGGTCTCATTCACGCCGCGGATTTCGGCAGTGAAGACCAGCGTGTCGCCATTGGGGTCATCCGCCACCCAGCGCGCGCCGATGAAGCCTTTGGCAAACGTAAGCGCCGGCGTGCTCAAAGAAGTGGACGGCGAGCTGTTGGAGTTTGGCGCCAGCCGGCCGATTGGCGGCAGCGACAGCACCGGCGGACTGCTGGAAGGCACGGCCTCAGAAGGAGCCGGAAATTTGTAGTTTTCTGGAGTAATCTCCACTTCCTCGATCACCGGCGCGGCGTTCTTCATCTGATAGGCCACGTCCACCTGGTCGATTTCGCCGACTCCGGTCAGCGTGGCCTTATATTCCAGGAACCGTGCGGGAGGCGAGACCACCCGGCCCGCGTCCAATTTTTCCCAAGGGCTCCAGTTCTGCTGCGGACGGTCTCGGTTTCCGCTGCGTGTCTCGATCGAGACTCCCCGGCCGCTCTCCGGCATCACCGAGATCCGCCCCCAATACGAAAATGCTCCGGCGTCCAGCACGTCGCTTTCGTAGGTTCCTGAAGGCTCCAGATTCGGGCCCACCGCGAACAGCTTCCCGATGTTGCCCGTCACCGCGTACACAGTTCCATCCGGAGCCGAAGTCAATCCGGTGACCTGCATAGAAGTCAGACTACGCAGGCGCGTGTATGAATGATCGGAGTCGATTCGGTACAAGAAGCCACGATTGCCGGTTCCGGCAATGACCCTGCCCCGGGAATCGAAGGCGAGCGCGTAGACCAGATCTTGCGCATCGCTCCAGACCTTGCGCGGGTAGCCGTCGGCTTGAATCCGGTAGATCTCCGAACCTCCCGCGACCACTGGCGTAGGCGTGGGAGCCGGCAATCCCGCGGCGCGCGCCGCGTTGGCCGCCGCGACCGCAGGCGGAGTGGGCGTGACCACTGAAACCGCCGGGGGAGGCGCAGCGGCAGCCCCGGCCGGCGCCGCGGGACCCTTATTGCCCACTCCTGCCGCGTAAATCGTCCCATCCCCAGCCGCAGCCACTGCGGTGATTTCGCGCTTTGGGGCTTGATACAAGACGAAACCCTGGCCGGCCGGCGTGACACGCAGGATCAGCCCGCTTGGGTCCGTGCCCACCAACAGGTTCCCGGCCGCGTCAATCGCTAACGATCGCGCATGCGTCTCTTCGGTCTTGAAGAAAACCGACCCCGCTCCGGCCGGCGTCACTTTGTAAATCTCGCCTTGGTCCCCTGTGGCCACGTAGAGGTTCCCCGTGCGGTCGAACGCCAGAGCCCAAATGTACTTGGTCTTGGGATCGAAGAAAACTTCTGTTTTCCCGGCCGCGTTCACGCGATACACTTTTCCGTCCGGGGAGGTCGCGGCGTAAACCCGATCCATCGCGTCGACAGCAACGGCCTGGATGGCGATGCCGTCCAACTCGGCCAGCGTCTTCGCCGCGCCGCTCGGGGACACTTGAAACAGCTTGGCCGAGGACGCTCCCAGGCCTCCGCCGCCGGTGTACAAGTTGCCCTTCGAGTCCCGCGTCACGGCCGATAAAAACGCCGACGAGGCGTCGAAAATTTCCTTCGCCGCAGGCGCCGGCGTCAGCTCGCCTTCGCTCGACAGCGACAATCCGGTGAGGGTGCCTTTATCGAATCCAGCCATGCTGTTCTCGGTCCAGGTCTTGGTTTCAACGGCGAAAGCGACGGCGAAGGCCGCGAACAGCGCGGCAGAGCAAGCCACGAGTTTTTTCATGAATCGTTTACTTGACGTTAATGTGCAGCGAATAACTGCCGCTCACCATTTCATCGAACGGCACGGAGAGCTGTTCCTCAGCGGTTTCCGGCGTTCCGGTCAGCGACTTGCTAGCCGCATGGTCGGCTTCAAGCAGGTTCACCAGGGAGCCGGGCAAAGAAGGCAGTGTCTTGTCGTCCGTAAAATAGGTGGCCCGGTTCTCCACCAGCGAAACATAGATGCGGTTGTTGCTGCGTTCCTGATTCAACAGCGATACGGTTTCGGGAAGGTCCATGAACCGGCTGTTGGCGGTGGCCACGCTTTGCAAGCGGTTCAGAGTGTCGGCGTCGCTAAAGAGAATGCGGTGCTCGCCTTTTGCCAGACCGGCCGGAATCTTAACCGTGACGGAGCGCTCGATGCGTTCTCCCCGGTACGGTTGCAGAAACACTTTGACGGGAATCTCGCTTCCGGCTTCGACGTCGCTGGAAGGAGTCCACGCGCTGTCGATCGCGGCCACGCGGCGGTCCGGAAGCAGGTCGATACTGCAATCCACCTTGGTCAGCTTGGGCATCGACACCGGATTGGCGAACAGGCGATTGAACTTGTCTCCCCACCAGTTCGCCAGCAGCACCGCCGGCGGAGCCGGAGCGTCGCTGGCAGCCAGAATCGTGGACACGTTAAGCGTCCCGCCTCCGGCCACGTCCACATCTCCGCTCATCCGGTAAGTAATCTCGTCCGCATATTCGTTGATCTGCTGGATGGTGCTGGCCAGCGTCGCCATCATCAATGTCGGCGTATAGCGCTGATTGACGAAAACCTGAAAGTGAAAATCCTTCTGCTTGACCACATTCTCGCGTTCATCCAGCGAGCGCACCTTCAGGTGAACCGGAACCATGGGAGCTTCCGCCCCCAGTTCGCCCATGATCCCGCTGAAGCGGTCCTGGTGCAGGGCCCCGACCACGTCGGTGGTGTTGGGCAGCTTGTTGGGCTGGTAGGACGACGCCAGGGTCATCACAATTTCGCTCTTGGCCATGGGCATGTCCACCGGCCCAAGATTCATAAAGGAGTGCCCGAAAGCCAGCACACGCTTGCCATCGTTGTACGTCACCGTGCCGGTGCCGGTGGCCGAAAGGTCTCCGGAGATCAGAACTCCCGCCACGGAATCGCCCGGATTAAGTGAATTCTGCCAGCCCTTGGCCGGCTTCCACTCCAGAGTGGCCGCTCCGCCGCCGCCAGACTGCACCGCGGTGATCCCCATCTGCTCGAACAGCGGCGCAAAAGTATGCAAGGCATCCGCGCTGAATCCGGTGAACATCAGCGGCGTGGCGATCGGCTCCAGCAGCGGGGTATCGCGCGGGAGCGAAGCCTCGGAAACTCCCGCAGCCACCAGCCTCTGCAACAGGTCCCTGGGCATCTCGGCGACTTTGGCTCCGCCCACGGGTTGCCGCGGACGAGAAGCATCGAAGTCCTCGACCTCCAGCATCGATTCGATGGGAGTGATGCCGCAAATCGAATCCGGGGAGAACACGCTGATGCGCTGCGCTACCGCGCCCACCAGCTTGCCGTCGATATACACCGGGCTGCCGCTCATTCCGCCGGCGACGTTGGTTTCCTTGGCCTTTCCGCCCATCTTGGCCAAGATCACGTCGTTGGGACCGTTCGCCTTCTTCCATACGCCGATGATCTCGATCGGAATCGGCTCCGGTTGCGTGCCTTGGAATACAGTCCAGGCCGTACCTTGCATGCCCGGCTTAATGTCCCTCAAGGGGAAGATGGCGACCTTCCCGGCCTTCGGCGGCGTCAGGTCCGCCCCTCTTGCCAGCACCGGCGCAAAAAAACACGCCGCGAGCGCGGCAACAAGAGAACCACTTTTCATGAGAGGACAACACCCCTTCACTACTATTAGACACCGGATAGTCGCGAGGTGGGTACGGGTTGGTAGTTACGGCAGCGCGAACGCGTATAACGAACCGCCTCCGCCCACCAGCAGCACCTGCTTGCCGTCCAGCTCATACGTGATCGGGGCATTGCCGCTGCGTCCGATGTTATAGTGCCACAGCGTCGCGCCGTCGCTCGAATGAAGCGCCATCACGTTTCCGGAAACATCGCCGCTGAAGGTCAGGCCCGTATCGGTGGTCAGCACTCCGGCCGTGCCCGCTCCGTCGCCGATCGGATGGTTCCAGACGATTTTCCCGGTCCTGTAATCGATCGCACGCAGAAACGCGCGACCCGCGACTCCGTAATCCGCGCCCGCCCAACCGTAGGCGCCGTGCTCGGGCTTGAAGAAATAGATCCCGTAGCCGTCCTGCGCGCTGACGATGAACAGGCCGGTTTTCGGATCGAAGCTCGGAGGCCGGAAATTGGTCGCGCCGCTTTCATTGGGAGCAACCAGAACCCCGTCTTTCGCGGGAAATTTTGCCGGATTGGGAATCGGACGGCCTTGCGCGTCGATTCCCTTCGACCAGTTCACAGTTGCGAACGGCACGGTAAGCAGGCTCTTGCCGCTGGTCCGGTCGAGCACGAAAAAATATCCGTTGCGCGACGCCTGCATCAGCAGCTTGCCCGGCTGCCCGTTGAATTCGGCGTCCGCCAGCACCGGCACTTCGGCGGCATCCCAATCGTGCGTATCGTGGGGCGAGGCTTGAAAGCCCCACGCCAGTTTCCCGGTGTCTGGATTGACCGCCACGATGCTGCAGGTCCACGGATTGTCGCCCGGGCGCATCGTGCCGTTCAACACCGGAGTCGGATTGCCGGTGCCGACAAACACAAGATTGAGCTCCGGATCGTACGTGCCTGTGTTCCACATCTGGCCGCCGGTAGCTCCGCCGCTGGCCGGCTCCGCCGCGCCCGCCGGCTCTTTCATTCCCGGAAGCAGAGTGCTGTAGAAAATCCACTGCGTCTTGCCGGTATCCGCGTCGACCGATTTCAACTGTCCCGGCAAATTGTCGAAGTCGCCCGAAACGCCTACCAGCACGTGATTCCGCACCACCAGCGGAGCGTTGGTCGACCAATAGCCCTTCGCCGAATCAGCGATCACGACGTCCCATTTCACCGTCCCGTCTTTGGCGTCCAGGGCGATCAAGTGGCAATCCGGAGTGGTCAAATAAACCGTGTCCTTGTAGATCGCCGCTCCGCGATGCCCGATGTGGAACGCATTGTTGGGCGGATTCTGAAAATGCCAGAGCTGCTTGGCCGTGCGCGCGTCGATGGCCCAGATGTTGTCCGGCGTGGTGATGTACAGGATCCCGTTGGCCAGGATCGGCGAAGCCTTGATCTGCTGGTTGCCGGTACGAAAGCTCCAGATTTGCTTGAGCTCGGCGACGTTCTCGGGAGTGATCTGCTTCAGCGAGCTGTGCCTGCGGCCGGAATAATCGCCATGAAACGTCAGCCAGCTATCGGCCGGGGGATGGAGCAACTGGGCCGGGTCCACGCCCTGCGCCGCCGCAAGCATGCCCAGCGCCATGCCAATTGCAGGCCTCGAAAGCTTCCGCATCACTTTAGCGTGTCCAGAAAGGCGTAGACGTTATGCATGTCCGCGTCGGTGTATTTCCCGAGCTGATCGAAGTGCGCCGACATCGGATCGTCGATCTTATACTGCACCAGTTTCTTCTCGAACATCTGCCGATCGCCGGAGGCGTCGCGGATCACGATGGTGAACTCATCCTGGCTCGCCAGCGTTCCGGAAATTGTCTCGCCGCTCGCCAGAGTCACGGTCGCTTTCGGCCGCGCCGGCGCGGGCCTTCCCGCGGTCGGATATAGCATGCGCTCAAGCAGCGCCAGACCTCGATAGCGCGTTGCGATTCCTTCCAGGTCGCCGGTGGTTGAGTGGCATCCGGAGCAGCCTCCCGCGCCGTTGAAGTACGCTCGGCCGGCGGAGGCGTCGCCGGTTGCGAAATCCGACGCGTCCACACTGCGGCGCCCGCCGCCAAGCGCCTCGGACTTGGTCTTCTGATCGTGAATGAAGGCGACAATCGCGTTTACGTCGGCATCGCTCAGATCGAACGCGGGCATGCCTTGCCCCGCGCGCCCCTGCTTCAACAGCGGTGCGATCTTGTCGCCACGCAGGTCCTGCGCCACCAGTTCGGAGCGCATCAAGTCCGGTCCCGTTTCTCCTCCGCCCGCATCGCGGCCGTGGCAAAAGCCGCATTGCGCGACGAAGCGCTGCTCGCCCGCCTGAACCTGCTCCGCCGGATACGTCTGCGGGGTCACCGTCTTCGGCTCCGGCGTCGATGCCGGACTCTGCGTAGGATCGCGCGGCGCGCCCCGGCCTCTTGCATTGGTTCCCCTCGCCGCGTTGGTTCCCTTAGACCCTTTGGCCTTTCCCTGATTCACCGCTTGATCCGTGGAGTCCTGCGCCAGACCGACGCCGAGCGCAATCACAACCGCGGCGGCGAACCAGAGTGTTTGTTGCATCCCTCTGAACATCCTGGAGAAATCCGCGAAAGAATGCAAGTGACTGCCGATTCCGGCGCCATCACCGGTTGGTGGCACGTGAGACAATCCGGATCTGCGCGCCCTTGAGACCCGGGGCCGACGCGTTCAACTTCAGCACACCCGCCGAGCGCGAAGTGCGTACCACCGCCAGCGCGCGGCCTTGAAACAGCTTGCGCTGCGTCGCGTAATAGGGCTCCTCGCCGGTCATGTCGCCGTTGCCCACTGCGGCGACGGAGCCCGGGCCCTCCAGATGGAACGCGATCTCGTGTTCTGCATTCGGGTGCGGGTGACCTGCCGCATCCAGGGCTTCCACCGTAACGAAACTGAGATCCTGACCATCCGCCCGAATCGAGCTGCGGTCGGTGGTTAAGCGCAACCGCGCCGGCTCGCCCACCGTTCGCAAAACCGACTCCGCGATTTGCCGTCCGCCTTGCAGAGCCACGGCCCGTAAAACTCCCGGCGCATACGGCACGGAAAAATTCGCCGTGAACTTTTCACTGCGCGTGGTCGGCTTCTCGCCGATCAGTTTGCCGTCCAGATAGAGGCGAACCAATTCGCCTCTTGAATAAATCTCGACGTCAAGCGGCTTCGCTTCCATCCCTGGCCAAGTCCAGCTCGAATATACCGGCCAGACGCCCCACATCGTGACCGACATTCGCTTGCCCTCGGGCACCGGCTGCCGCACGCCCAGGTACAGATTTTCGCCGCGATCCCCCACGATATTCCGGTAATGCGAGATGGCCCTGCGCTCTCCGCACATATCCATGTCGCCGCAGACCGCGCCGTGCCACGGATACGGAGCTCCGTAGCCTTCGCGGTTGGTGTCATTCGCATCGCGCAAGGACCACCGGCCGAGGCCGGACTCGCCCAGATAGTCAATCGCGGTCCAGACAAAGCTTCCGACGATGTAAGGAAAGTCCGCCACCATGGTCCAATCGTCGAAAGTGGCGCGGGGAAACGATTCGGTGCAGACCATGATTCGCGAAGGCACACGCTGGTGGTCCGCGGTGTGATTACTCAGGTTGTAGTTGTAGCCCCCGATGTCGAGCGCCGCATAAAATGCGTCGGTGTCGGTCCATTTGGGAACGAAGTTCAGAGCGGAAGTGACGGGGCGCGTGCGGTCGAGCGAGCGCACGTAATCGGCAAGCATTTGGGCTTCCTGCGCGCCCAAGGGCTCGCCGCGCTCTGGAATTTCGTTTCCGGCGCTCCACATCACAACCGAGGGGTGATTGCGGTCGCGCAGGATCATTGAATCGAGGTCGCGCTGCCACCAATCCTTGAACGCGACGCTGTAGTCGTACATGTTCTTGCCGCGCGACCAGCAATCGAATGCCTCATCCATCACCAGCATGCCCAGCCGGTCGCACGCCTCGAGGAAAGCCGGCGAAGGAGGGTTGTGCGAACAACGGACGGCGTTGAAGCCGGCGTCCTTCAGCAGTTGGACTCGTCTTTCTTCAGCTCGATCGAAAGCCGCCGCGCCCAGAGGACCGTTGTCGTGATGCACGCAGCCGCCCGCCATTTTCACCGGCTTGCCGTTCAGCAAAAAACCGTTCTCAGCGGACCACGCAACGGTGCGAATGCCAAACGGTGTCGCCATTTCATCCACGGCATTCCCGTCTCTGATCACGCGCGTGACGGCGCGATACAGGCTGGGGGATTCCGGCGACCACAGCGTCGGATGGTCGACCGCGACTTCTTGCTCCAGCTCCACCGAATCCATGGGGTTGACTTCCGCGAGGCTAGTGGCATCTCCCGCGACTGCTCCTCCTGGAGCATAGACGAGGGTGCGCAGAGTGACCTTAGCGCGATCTCCGGATTCGTTGACGACGCGCGTTTTGACGGAGACTTTCGCGCGGTCGCCGGCCTCCGGAGTCGTGAGGAAGACTCCCCACGGCGCGATGTGAACCGGATCGGTCACGTTGATCCAAACGTGGCGATAAATTCCGGAGCCGGAATACCAGCGCGAGTTGCGCTGCTTGGATTGATCCACGCGAACGGCGAGGACGTTTTCTCCCGGCTTCAGATGCTCTGTCAGGTCGTGAAAGAAGCTGGTGTAGCCGTAAGGATGCATCCCCAGATCGCGGCCGTTGATGTAAACGCTCGCGCTCATGTAGACGCCTTCGAACTCGACGCTGATGCGCTTGCCGCTCCAGGAAGCCGGGACCGTAAGCGTGCGGCGATACCAGCCGATGCCGGCGGGAAAGTATCCGCCGCTGCCACTCATCGGGCTCTGTGGATCGATCCTGCCCTCGATGCTCCAATCGTGTGGCAGATCGAGGGTTCGCCAGGCAGAGGCGTCGAACGCAGGGGATTCCGCTCCGGCCGGGTCGCCGAGGAGGAACTTCCAATCGTTATCGAAGAGCTGGCGCTCGCGAGGCGGTTGCTCGGCGGCGGCCCGAGCACGTGAAAAACCGCCCGCTGCCGCGGGCAGGAGGGCGCAAAATGTTCGCCGGTTCATTTTCCTTGCGGAGCTGAGCGGCGCGCGGCTCGCGCTTTGTTTACTGCTTGTCTTGACCCTGGGCCTGACCTTGGCCCTGGCCCCGTCCGCGCCCCTGGCCTCTGCCCTGGCCCTGCCCTCCGCCCTGAGCTTCTCTGGCTACCGCGGCTTCGAAGCTCTTCTCGTACTGATCGACATGAGCCTTGTAGCCTTCCGGATCGACGAACGGATTAGGATCGTTGGGCCCGCGCGTTTGCAGCTTCTCGTATTTCGCGGCCATGTTGAAGAACGAAGCGTGCGAGCTCAAGAACACCTCGACCGGGAAGGTGCGGGCTTTCTTGAAAGTGTTCCGGAAGTCATCGATCATGCCGGGATAGTGATCGAGCACGTTGAGGAACTGGCCGTTGAGGCTGCACTCGATAAACGTGTAATAGCTTTTGCCGTTTTCCTTGAGCGTCGTGCTCCAGGCGAGGCAGCCGCGCGTATGGCCGGGCATCATATGCGCGGTCAAGGTTGTGCCGCCGAGGGAAACCGTGTCGCCCTCGTCCACCAGCCGGTCGATCGGATGCTCCTTGCCGGGCGGATGAAAATCCTTGGTTTTTTCAGCATCCACGCGCCCCACCACAACCTGCGCGCCGGTCAAATCCTTCACGGCATTGTCTCCGCCGACATGGTCCGGATGGGCATGGCCGGCGATCAGGATCTTGATGTCGGTGAACTTGAACCCCAATTTCTCGACGCTCCCCTCGATCACCGGAACCGACGATGCATAGCCGGTGTTCATCAGGATGTCGCCCTGCGGCGTGACGAACAGGAAGGACGCTAATTCCTTGGTTCCCACGTAGTAAAGGTTATCCATGATTTTGAACGGCGGGAACGGATCGTTCCATCCGTTGGGAACCCTGTCTTGGGAAAACGCGGCAGGCGACAACAGGGCCAGGGTGACGGCCGGGAACAAAAATTTGCGCATGATGCTTTATGGCCTCCTCGCGACCGCGGCCGCGCGTGCGTTCAACACAACTCCGATGCCGACGCGAACGGAGCGCCGCGGCGCCGCGTCCGCCATACGCCGGCTAGTCTTTCGGAGCGTCCTTGTTATCGCCCTTGTAGCTGCTGCCGGTATCCAGCTTGCGGCCGTCAGGGAACTCGATACTACTGGAGTTCGCGCGGAAAGCTCCGTCCTTGGCCTGGTGACCGACGACAACCACCTTGGTTCCCTCCGGCAGCGTATTCTTGGTCCAGCCGTTCCTCAGCAGAACGCCGGGCGCGCCGCCCTCAACCATCCAGTGCTCCACCGTGCCGTCCGGCTTGGTGACATCCAGGTACAGCCAGGTGTGCGGGTTGGTCCATTCCATCTTCACGACTCTGCCGTCGAGCCTGACCGGCTTGTTCACGTCGAACTCGGCAGAGAAAGAGTGGTGGGCGGCTACGGGCAACGCCGCGGCCGCGAGCACGGCGGTGGCGGCCAAAATCCTCGTCAGTTTCAGTCCTTTCATGAGTCTTGCTCCTTGTTTTTACTTGGAAACGGGCACCTCTGGGGGCGGGGCCACGGGCGGGGTCAGGTGCATTAAATCGCTATAGAGAAGCCTATCGGCGAACGTCACGCACTTGTTCTCCAACAGCTCGACGTTGTCGTCGATCAAGCGGTAAAGAGGCATCTCTATTGTCCAGGGCCGGGAATATGTTTTGGGATCCTCGAGCGTGGCGGTGTACCAAATGTGGTTGGCATCCAGAAGCTTGAATCGCTCAGTGACTTTCAATTCCTCGCTGTGGAAGTTGCCGGCGCGATCGAGCCAAGTCTGATCGTTCTGGCCCCGCGTGGTCACCACCAGAGTGTCTCCTTCCCAGGCGCCATCGGACTTGCCCATCCAGGTGTCGACGGGCGGTTCCGAATGGTCAGTCATATTGATCACGCGATGGGCGGCCGCGAAGGGGTAGACCATGAGCAGGTCGCCGGTATTGCCCTGGAAAATCTGGAAGGGCATGTTGTCATAAGTGACGCGCGGAACGCCCAGCATGTAACACTTGGCCTCCGGGTCATCCTCCGGCCAACCGGCGCGATTCTTGTCGCGCTGTTTGAGAGCGTCGGGAAGGTAAGGGATCGTGCCGCCGCCTTGCAACACGCTTTTACCGGCGGGAATCGCAGCGATGGCGCCCATGGCCCAAAACGCGTCCAGCGCCTGCGCGTTATGCGCTTCCAGGTTCCAGTAAGCGGTGTTTAGCGTCTGCCAGACACCGTTGAAGTCGGGGTGGCCGCCGATTTTCTCGTCGTGCTTCACATTCTGGGCGACAGCCGAGGAGGCTAACGCCGCCGCCAGGATCACGCCCAAGAATCCTTTTCGCATCTTCTACTTCCTTTCGCAAATTCCCTTTGCCCCGATTATAAACCGTAGCAAGCATACCATGAGTTCCGAAATGCATGCAAAGGCGGTAACAGCCTAAGCCTGTCGCAGGTTTAGGATGCCGCAACGGACTCGACACATAGGTTTTGCACGATACAATACGTGTATATGAAAGCTCACGCTGAGCGTGGATGATCGCGTAATCTGCTCCGCCAAGCGCTACGCGAAAGAGCACTGTTCATCAATTTCTGAAATGGTCGGGGCCTACCTGTCCGCGGTTTCCGCCGCGGCTTCCCTTCCTGACCGTGACGCCCCGGTCCTGCGTTCGGTGCGCGGCGGCTTGAAGAAGGGCGGGCTAAAGGAGTACCGCAAACACTTGGCGGTCAAGTACCGATGAAACGGGCGCTCTTCGATGTCAATGTGGTCCTGGATGTTCTGCTCGACCGAAAACCGCATGTTGAGGCAAGTGCGGCTGCGTGGGCGGCGGTCGAAACCGGCGCGGCGCAAGGATTACTGGCGGCTCATGCTGTAACCACCATCCGTACCTGATCCGAAAAGACAGCGGCATGGCCAAGGCGAAGGGAATACTCTCAGCCATCCTCAGCGTATTCAGTGTGTCGCTCCGGTTGACAGCACGGTCATCCAAGAGGCGCTGCAAGGGTCCTGTCCTGACTTTGGGGATGCAGTCACCGCTGCGGCGGCGCGCCACGCCCATTGCGATTGCATCGTGACCAGGGGATCCCAAGGGCTTTCGCGGGTGTCCGGTCCGGGCCCTCACGCCCGAGGCGGCAGTACCGCTTTTTCGAGCGGAATAGTTGCGGAGAGGCCGGGTAGCGTTGCATGCACGATCAGACAACGGTAAGATGATGTGCGGACGAGAATCGACTACCAGGAGTCTTCACATGATCAGACGAATTCTGATTTTGGGCGGCATTGGCATCGGGTTGACCTTCGCGCAAAACCCGCCGGCCAAGGTGTACCAGCCCTCGCCGGACGAGACGATGGGCGGAGAGAAGATCGACCATAACTTCAAGCCGCCGAAGACATCCTGGGGCGATCCGGACCTGCAAGGCAAGTGGCCTCTGAACCATTTGATCGCGGTGGGGCTGCAACGGCCGGCCAAGTATGGAGATCAGCTCTTCCTTAGCGACGCCGAGTACAGCGCTGCCAAGCAGACTCTGGAGGCCCGCAACAAGCGCTTCGACGGGGCGGCAGTGCCGGTGGCGGACACTTCGCAACGAGTGATGCGGCAAACTTCGCTGATCGTCGATCCTGCTAATGGCCGCTTCCCGGAACTCACCGATTACGGCAAGCAGCTTCAGGCTGAGATGCGCAGCAGCTACCGGCCAGGGCAGACCGTTTTCGACAATCCGGCGGATTTCGCCGCCTGGGACCGCTGCATCACGCGCGGCATGCCGGTTTCGATGGAGCCGCGCAATTACAACAACGGCATCCGCATCATGCAGTCGCCCGGGTACGTGGTCATCCTGCTCGAAATGGCGCATGAGGCGCGCATCATCCCGGTCAGCAAAATGCCGCTGCTCGATTCTCATATCGAACAATACCTGGGCGAATCGCGCGGCCACTGGGAGGGTAACACCCTGGTGGTGGATACCACCAACTACAACGGCCTGGTGGGCGAGACCAGCGCCGGTGTTCCCGGCTCGCCGGGCCCACTCCAACCGGAGACTCCCGAAATGAAGACTGTCGAGCGCTTCACGCGCGTCAGCCCGGATGAGATCGACTTCCAGATGACCATCAGCGACCCCAAGGTGCTGGCCAGCGGCTCCTACACCATCGCCTATCCGATGTTCCTGGACAACAAGTACGAGCAGTTCGAGTACGCCTGCCACGAAGGTAACACCGCGGTGCGGCACTACATCGAGACTTCACGCTACGAGCGGGAGCACCCCAGCGAGTTTCCTGCCGCTCCGGCACGAGGGCGCGGACGAGGACGGGGACCCGGACAAGGCCAGGGCCAGGGTCAAACGCCGCCCCAGCAGTAACCGCCATTAGCTGACAGCTGGGCACGCTGCTCGCGCTTTTTTACAAGCTGCGAGGGAAACCAAAACTCGGATTCTGCGTATACATAGCATGCGCGCTTTGTGGCAGGACCTGGTCTACGGACTCCGGATCCTGATCAAGAAGCCGGCGTTCACGGCCGTTGCGGCGCTGTCGCTGGCGCTGGCCATCGGCGCCAACACCACCATCTTCAGCCTGGTCAATGCCACGCTTCTGGGCCCGATCCCGTATCAGGATCCCGGCCGCGTCGGCATCATCTGGAGCTATCCCAATCAGCGTCCGGACGCCCGCGGCAGCCTGACCGTGTCGGACCTGCGGCTGCTGGCGTCACAGGCGCAGTCTTTCGAATCCGTGGGGGCAATGTTCTCCAACACGCACAACCTGAGTGCGACCGCGGCCGGGGCCGGCGACAACGGCCAGGGCGCCGAGCAGCTCAACACGGAGCAGTTCACCGCAAACCTGTTTACGCTTCTCGGGGTTGCGCCGCATCTGGGCAGGGTGTTCACGGCCGACGAAGATCGCGACACGGCTCCGGCGCCGGTCGTGGTTTTGAGCGACCGCTTCTGGCAGCGCCATTTCAACGCTGATCCTCAAGTCATCGGGAAGACCATTCGGATCGACGGCGAGCCTAACACCATCATCGGCGTGATGCCTCCGGGATTTGACTTTTTCTCGAACAATACCGATATCTTCATCCCGGCCGGATTTTCCAGCGCACAAATCAGTAGCACGGCCCGCTTTATTGCCGTCGTTGTCCGCGCGAAGCCGGGAATCGATTGGCGGGCGGCGCAGGATGAGGTAAAGCGGCTGGGCATGCAATACGCGGCGGCCTTTCCGGACCGCGACAAGGGCCGCAGCCTGAAGCTCGAGCTGATTCGCGACGCCATCAACAGCGACCTGCAGCGCGCTCTCCTGATCCTGGAAGGCGCGGTGCTGTTCGTACTTCTGATCGCCTGCGCGAACGTCGCGAACCTGCTGTTGGCGCGCGCGTCCTCACGCGAAACGGAAATCGCGATCCGGACAGCGCTCGGCGCGGGGAGAAGACGGGTGGTCCGGCAGTTGATGACGGAAAGCGTACTGCTGGCGCTGATCGGCGGCCTGGGAGGGATTTTTATCGGCTGGGGTGCACTGCGGCTCTTTGTTGCTGCTATTCCCGAAAATTATGGCGGCCTTGACCGTGCGGCCATCGATGCTCGCGTGTTTCTGTTCACTGCCGCGATTTCCGTTCTCACTGGCGTCTTCTTTGGAGTCGTGCCGGCACTTCAGAGTTCCAAAAGCGACCTCACCGTTTCGCTCAAGGAAAGCGGCAGGAGCGGCTCGACGGGACGCGGCAAGCTGCGATTCCGGAGCGCATTGGTGGTGGCACAGATCGCCTTGTCTCTGGTACTGCTGATCGGCGCCGGACTGACCATCAACAGCTTCCTGCACCTGGTGCACAACAAGCTTGGCCTGGATCCAACGCGCGTCCTGAGCTTCAACTTTCGCATTCCGCAGAACCAGTTGATGAAGCAGGTGGGCCGCTTCCGCGGCGTGGGCTTGTGGGAGATCTTTCCCACTGTCGAGCCCGCCTACGATCGCATTCTGGAGCGCATTCGCGCCGTGCCGGGAGTTGAATCGGCGGCGGTCGCCGACGTTCCTCCGATGGGCGGAGGCGGAATGGGGATGGCGTTTCTGATCGAGGGCCGCCCGAATCCCGCGACCGACGCAGAGCGCAATGCCCAATCCGGCCGCTACATCGCGATCTCGCCGGATTACTTCCACACATTGAGAATCCCCCTGATTCGCGGGCGCGACTTTAACGATCGCGACACCGCCGGCGCGCCTCCAGTGATCGTCGTCAACCAGGCTTTCGTGCGGCGCTTTTTCCCCAACGAGGAACCGGCCGGCAAGCGCATCACGCTGGATTTCGTACCGGAGGAGCAGCCGCGTGAAATTGTCGGCGTGGTGGCGGATGCGCGCGTCAGCCCGTATGAGCGAACGCCCGCGCCGACCATCTTCGTTCCACACGTGCAGCAGACGGCGCACTGGCAAGGACCGTCGTGGAATTTCCGGTCGTCGCAGTATTTTATCCTCAAAACCAGTGGTGACCCGACGCGCCTGGTGCCGGCCCTCCGCCGGGCCGTGGCGGAGATCGATCCGGACAAGCCCATCTCCGAAATCCAAACCGTGGATCAGGCGGTAGACCGGTCGGTGCTGGGAGATCGGCTGTACATGCTGCTGCTGGGCTCGTTCGGCATGATCGCGGCGATTCTGGCGGCGGTCGGCATTTTCGGGGTTATCTCCTACGCAGTGGCTCAGCGGACGCAGGAAATCGGAATCCGCATGGCGCTGGGCGCGGGCCGCGGCGAGATCTTGAGACTGGTGCTGTTCCAGTCGGCTCTGTTGATCGCCCTTGGCATTGTGCTAGGTCTGGGCGGCGCGTTCGGGTTGACTCGCCTGCTCGCCAATGACCTGTTCGGCGTCACCGCAACGGACGCGACCACGTTCACAAGCGTAACCGCGCTGCTGGCTTTGGTCGCGCTTCTGGCTACGGTAATTCCTACGCGCCGGGCGACTCGCGTCGACCCCACCACTGCGCTGCGGTATCAGTAGCGCGGTCAAGATCAACGCGTCGGGTCGCCGGGGCGGCCCATGCTCCACGGCCCGGAAACTCCTGCGGCGTCAGTCCAGGTTCCTTCCAGCCTGTTCAGCGGAGTCATGGTCAGGTCCAACGTTCCATAGCTGCTGTCCGATCCGTTCTTCCAGTTCAAGGTGCCGTGCAGAGTCTCTCCGTCGAAAGTGCCCTTTAGGTTTCCTGAGACGCCTGGCAGCTTGGGGTCGGAATAGGTTCCGGTGATGTTATTCCCCTTCTGCACGATCTTGGTGACAGCGCCGAACTGATTCACCCACTCGCCAGCGATAGCCTTTGTATCGGTGGCGGGGGCGGGTTTCGCCAATTTCGAAGGCGCCGGAGCGGCTTTCGCGGTTTTTGTGGGCGCCGGAGCCGCGGTCGCAACCGGCGCGGGCGGAGGGGGCGGGGTAGCTTGGGGAGTGATGGTCTTCAACGCAGACAGGCAGCATTCATTGGGTAGCGACTCCGTGATTTGACTCTTCAGGTCGCACATGGCGGTGGGATTCCCGTTTCCCGCCGGATAATACGTGTAGCCCTGGCACGCCGCGTTCAACTTGCATTGCGCCTGGCAGGCTTGCGCGGCTTGTGCAGGCTCGCCCGCGCTCCCCGCAGCGAAGCTGCCCAGCGATACTCCGGTGAGAGATGTGCCAGAGACGATCTTGAAATCGATTTCGGGTTGCTGGGGCGCCGTCTTGATCAAGCAGAACGAAGCCGGCTGCACCGCGTTCCCGCTCGAATCGTAAGACCAGAGCGTGACATAAAGACTCTTCCCAGGCGGAAGGCCGGCGAGCTGACCCTGCGTTCCGCTGATCAGCGAAGAATCGCCGGCACTGCTGTCGCCGATACTGGGACCCAAAAGCAGCCGGTAGTTCGGCGTGTTGGTTCCCTGATTCCACGTGAACGTGGCCGGATCTTGCGCGACCGCTTGATCCGCAGCCGGGCAAACCAGCCGCGCGGCAACCGGAGTTGTGGCCGTCGAGGCGCCGGGGTTGGGCGCGTTCTGGGCAACCGCGGACATCGCGGCAACCAGAATCAAGAGCGGCGTTCTAAGCGGCATCGCGTGCACCTCTTTCGTCCATTATTGAACGATTCCGGCGTTGCCCACAGCCGGGCCCTGTGGATGTAAACTATTTCGAGTACGCGCGCAGGTTGCCGCGCAAACAGACGTCGATAAGGAGCGAATATGTGCGATCAAGATCATTCTGAGCAGGACTTACAGGATTACGAAGCTCGTGGTTTGGTGACGCGAAAACAATTCGGCGTCATGTTGGGGGCGGGTATCGCGATGATGCTGCCGAAGGTGGCCAACGCGGCCGAGGTGACGGAGACTGATGTGAACATCAAAACTCCGGACGGCACCTGCGATGCTTACTTCGTGCATCCTTCCAGCGGCACGGCTGCGGGAGTGCTGGTGTGGCCGGACATCTTCGGGCTGCGGCCGGCGTTTCGACAGATGGGCAAGCGGCTGGCGGAATCGGGTTATTCGGTTCTGGTGGTGAACCCGTTCTACCGGACCCAGAGGGCTCCGACGGCATCTAAGGGCGCTGCGACTCAGATCCAGGAATTGATGCCGCTGGCGCGAAGCCTGAATGAGACCACGAACGTGACGGATGCGAAAACGTTCGTCGCATGGCTGGATCAGCAGCGCCCGGTCGCCAAGAATCGCAAGATGGGCACGCAGGGATACTGCATGGGAGGCTCAATGGCGTTTCGCACCGCGTACGCCATGCCGGACCGCGTCGGCGCCGTGGCCTCCTTCCACGGCGGCAACGGACTGGTGACCAATATGCCGAACAGTCCGCACCTTGAGGCCGCTAAGACCAAGGCGCAGTTTCTGGTCGCAATTGCGCAAAACGACGATATGACCGCCCCCACCGAGAAGGACGTGATGAAAGAGACCTTCGGTAAGGCGGGTTTGCAAGCGGAGATCGAAGTGTACCCCGCCATGCACGGCTGGTGCCCGCCGGATTCCGGCGTCTACAGCGAGCCTCAGGCTGAGAAAGCCTGGAGCCGTCTGCTGGCGCTGTACGGCAAGGCGCTGGCCTGAGCTGCTAAGGAACGGCCCGCAAAACGGAGCCTGGCCGCGGTCGATGGAGGCGGTTCCTCTGATGTTTCGAGGGCCGCGACCGGCCCTTTGCGGGCTGTTGGGCGCGCCGGGATTCGGAGCGTTTGGCAGGCGCTCAAGTCCGGCGCATTTGTGCGTCTGGAGGACCTAAAATGAATGTGAAACTTTCGGTGGCTCTGCCGGCGATTACCGCTCTTGCGGCCTTCACATTGGCGCTCGATCCCAACGCCGCGCTCGCCCAGAACAACGGAGGGCAAGGGCGCGCAGGACAACAGGCTCCTGTGCCGGGCCAAGGCAGGGGAGGACGCCGCGCTCCTCCGCCGATTCTGGGACCTCCTCCGGGCGTACAGCCTTTGCCCATCGACTTGTTCACGTCCAAGAATTTCTACAAAGACAAAGATTCGTGGATGGATAAGCGCTACTACCGCTGCAACACGCCGCGGCTTCTCTCCGAGATGTGGAACCAGCAGCGTATGGGCTCCAATCCGCCTACGTCGGCGTCCTGGGGCAACTGCGATGACGATCTGAAGCGCGAAAGCATCCTAAGCCCGTATCCATACAAGACGGCGAAAGAGCATTACGAAGCACTGCTGGCCGCGGCGAAGGCCAAGGGCGGGCCGACCGTCTACACCAAAGCGAATGTGCCGGACTGGGACGGCTACTATCAGCGTGATACGCAGGCTGACCATGGCTCGGAATGGATTTGGGGAGTCAGCCAGGCGCCGACGGTGCTCTCTTTGCTCACTCCGGAGTATCAGCAGCGCATGGTGCAGTTGATTTATCACGAGGCGGTGACCAACGCTCCGCAATGGAACGCGTCGTTCTGCTACCCGGAAGGATTCATCCGCTGGTGGGCCCAGCCTTCGCAGGCCGGAAATTTCCAGCTCACCATGAGCACTTGGAACGTCCAGTTCATTTCCGGCATCGCGGACAACTTTCTGCGGCAGGTGATGGTGGGCAAAACCGAGCACGTGCAAAAGGTGCTTCAGTGGTACGGCGAGACCATCGGATTCTGGGACGGAACCACTCTGGTCACCTGGACGGCGAATATTCAGGGCTGGACTCTGACGCACTCGATGTTTGAAACCAGCGACAAGCTAGAGACGGTGGAGACGTTCAAGCCGGCCTATGACGCTAGCGGCAAGTTCATCGGCCTAGACCACGAGGCGATTTTCTACGATCCCGTCGCCTTCGTCGCGCCGGTGCGCGCCAGCTACCGCTTCGTCCGGCGCGCGACTCCGGACGATCCTAATCGCCGCTACACCTACATCGAGTGCCTTAGCAACATCAAGGACGTCAACGGCAGGCCGACGCAGCTCACCGCAGCCGATCCGGATTACGTGGACTACTACGGACGGCCGTGGGCCAAGGACTGGGAGAAGTATTTCGAGGCTGGGTGGGATAAACCGGACGACCAGCTTCCGCAAGACATTCTCGATCTTTTCAAGTAGCTCGCGCTTCACCGCTGCACGCGCCCATGCGATATCATTGTGGACGATTGTATGCAGGGGCGAAGATGGCGGTTTTATTGGCACTTAGCCGCAATGGCCGCGGCCTGTTGCGTCCTCTCCGCCGGGCCGGTGGATAGCGCCGCCGTTAGCGCCAATCCCGTTCACGGACTCCTCATTCAATACTGCGTCACCTGTCACAACCAGAAGCTGAAGACCGGCGGGTTGACCCTCGATAACGTGGACCTGACCCAGGTTCCGGCGCATGCGGCCACCTGGGAGAAGGTGATCGTCAAGCTGCGCTCCGGGACCATGCCGCCGGCGGGCGTTCGCCGGCCGGATCGGGCGACCTACGATGCCGCGGCTGAGTGGATCGAGGACCAGATCGATCAAGCCGCGGCCGGTCATCCTTACGCGGGCCGGCCGGCGCTGCACCGGATGAATCGAACCGAGTACGCCAATGCGGTTCGCGACCTGCTGGACTTGGAGATTCCGGTGAAGGAGCTGCTTCCGCCGGACGATTCGGCCTTCGGCTTCGATAATAACGCCGACATGCTGGGCGTGTCGCCCGCGCTCGAAGAGCGGTATCTGACGGCCGCCGGCAAGATCGCGAGCCTGGCGGTGGGAGATCCCCGCCAACCCGCCGGGAGCGAGACCTGGCGCATCCGGCAGGACCTGTCGCAGGACCGGCATATCGACGGCACGCCTCTGGGAACCGTGGGAGGGATTTCGGTCCGCTACGTTTTTCCGCTCGATGGGCGCTATCAGTTCCAGGCCAAGCTGTATCGCACCAATCTGAACATCATGCGCGGATTGGAGACGCCTCACCAGGTCGAATTCAGCCTGGACGGCCGCCGCATTCACCTAGCGCTAATCGGCGGAAACCAGGATCTGGCAGATTTGTTTGAGAAGCCCACCGACACCGGAGACGCCGTCGACGCCCGCTTGCGCGTTGACGTTCCCGTAACCGCCGGTCCCCACACGATTGCGGTGGCGTTCTTGAACAATCCTCAGTTCGCTGAGCCCACGCGGCTTCAGCCGTTCCTGCGCAGCTCCGTCGACAATTTCGATTGGAGCGGGCATCCGCATCTGCAGATGGTGACGGTAAGCGGACCCTTCGACGCCGACGGCCCCGGCGACACGCTTAGCCGGAGACGGATCTTTGTCTGTTATCCGAAGCAGCCGTCAGCCGCGGATGAGTGCGCGCGCCGGATCGTCTCGGGCTTGATCGCGCGGGCTTATCGTGAACCGACGGTTGCGGAAACCGACGTCGAGCGCGCGATGGCGGTGTACCGCTCGGCGAGCCAGCAAGATTCCGTGCGAGGTTTCGAAGCTGGAATCGAGGCCTCCGTCGAACGGATTCTGGCCAGCCCGAAGTTCATCTTCCGCTCCGAACAAGACCCGCCGGGACTTGCGCCGGGAAGCGTGTATTCGCTGCGCGGCGCCGGTCTCGCTTCGCGGCTGTCGTTCTTTTTGTGGAGCAGCATTCCGGATGAGGCTCTGCTGCACGCCGCGGCGCAGGGCCGATTAAACGATCCGAAGACCCTTGAAGCAGAAGCCCGCCGCATGCTGGCCGATCCGCGCGCCGAGGCTCTGGTCAGCAACTTCGCGGGCCAATGGCTGCAGCTTCGCAATCTGGCGAACGTGCAGCCGAACACTGACGAATTCCCGAATTTCGACGACAACTTGAGACAGGCGTTCCGCCGTGAGACAGAACTGTTGTTTCAAACGGTTCTCTCGGAAAATCGCAGCGTTGTGGATCTTCTTGATGCCGATTTCACTTTCGTCAATCAGCGGCTGGCCGAGCATTACGGAATCCCCAATGTGTACGGCTCGAATTTCCGGCGCGTGGCGATTACCGATGATGCTCGCCGGGGGCTCTTGGGACAGGGGAGCATCCTCGCTTTGACTTCGCATGCCGAACGCACTTCGCCGGTGGTTCGCGGCAAATGGATTCTCGAGAATTTGCTTGGATTGGAGGTGCCTCCTCCGCCGCCCGATGTGCCGCCGTTGAAGCCGACTCCGGACGGCGAGAAGCCGAAGACCATGCGGGAGCAGATGGCGGAGCATCGCGCGAGCCCGGTGTGTGCGTCGTGCCACAAAACTCTGGACCCCATCGGTTTCGCCCTCGAAAATTTCGACGCTGTCGGCGCATGGCGAACCGAGGAAGCCGGGAAGCCTGTAGACGCTTCTGGCGAGCTTGCGGACGGCACGAAGGTCAATGGGGTGGTCGCTTTGCGGAACGCGATCTTGAGCCGCCGTGAAGTCTTCGTTCAAACGGTGACAGAAAAACTGATGATCTACGCCTTGGGCCGCGGTCTGGATTATCGCGACATGCCCGCGGTGCGTCAAATCGTGCGGGATTCGCAAAAGAACAACTACAGCCTGGCGAGCCTGATTTTGGGCGTGGCCGACAGCCCGCCGTTTCGCATGAACACTGTGCCACAGCAAGCAACGGGAGGAGCGCAATGAAGGTTGTTTTCAAGAAGGCTCTGTCGCGGAGGACGTTGCTGCGCGGCGCAGGAACCGCGCTATCGCTGCCTTTGTTGGACGCGATGTTTCCGGCGCTCGCGCCGCAAGCCAAGGCTGCCGCTCTGCCGCGATTGCGCTTTGGAGTTTCTTACATCCCCAACGGCGCGATCATGCAGCAGTTCACGCCCAAGCAAGCCGGCACCGGCTTCGAATTCCCGGAAATCCTCAAGCCGCTGGAGCCTTTTCGCGAGCAACTGGCCGTGGTCACGAACCTCACGCGCTCGCATCCCGGCAGCCAGGTGGGCGACCACGCCGTGAGCGCAGCCGGGTTCCTCACCGGGGTCTGGCCCAAGCGCACCGAAGCCGAAGACGTCCTGGCGAACACCACCATCGATCAAATCGTCGCGCAGCAGATCGGGCAAGACGCGCCGTTGCCTTCGCTTGAACTCGCCACCGAGGATTTTACCGGTTACGTCGGCGGCTGCTCGCCCGGATTCAGTTGCGCGTACATGAACACGATTTCCTGGAGCACGCCCCAGACTCCGCTGCCGATGGAGACCAATCCGCGAGCGGTGTTCGAGCGCCTTTTTGGAGAACCGGGCAATGCGCAGGAGCGTTCGCAGCGGCTGCGCGATGAACGGAGCGTGCTCGATTCGATCGCCGAGGATGCTCGCGACCTGGAGCAAACTCTCGGCGCACACGACCGCGCCCGGTTGACCGAATATCTCGATAACATCCGGGAACTCGAGCGCCGCATCGAGCAAGTGGAGGCTCGCAATCGCACGGACGTGAACGCTCCCGACGCCCCCATCGGCACACCGGATTCGTTCGAGGAACACGTCGGTCTGATGTTCGACCTGACCGCGGCGGCGTTTGCCTCGGACGCGACGCGCGTGTTTACGTTCATGATGTCGCGCGAGCTGAGCCAGCGCACCTATCCGCAGATCGGCGTCACGGAGCAGCATCATTCGGTGTCGCATCATTTGAACAAGCCGGACAAGATGGCGCAAGTGGTGAAAATCAACAGCTACTACATGCGCCTCTACATCAAGTTTTTGGAAAAACTGCGGGCGACTCCAGATGGCGACGGCAGTGTGCTGGATCACTCGCTGCTGGTTTACGGCGCGGGCATGGGCGATTCCAACGCCCACGCTTCCGATCCTCTGCCGATGGTGCTGGTGGGCGGAGGAGTGGGTAAGGGAGACCGGCACGTGGAGTTGCCGGTTCGCACGCCGGTGGGAAATCTGTGGCGCAATGTAGCGGCGAAGTACGGCCGGCCGATGGATCAATTCGGCGACAGCACGGGGATCGCGGATGTTCTATCGTAGCGCAGTAGTGTTACTCGTGTGCGCCGGAGTTGTGCAGGCGGGTTCGCCGGCCTCTTCTTTGGCCGAGGCCGTCCGCAATGGCGATATAGCCCAGGTCCGCGCGCTGCTGCGCCAGCACGTCGATATGAGTGCGCAGGAGCCGGACGGATCGACCGCGCTGGATTGGGCCGTGCAAGCCGATAATGCCGAGCTCGCGGAGTTGCTACTCAGGGCCGGGGCCAGCGCGATTACGCAAACGCCGGACGGCGTCACTCCGCTTTCCCTTGCCGCGCAAAACGGCAATGCCGCGATCGCGAAAGCCCTGCTCGATGCCGGGGCAGATCCCAACCAGAAGCTCGCGGGAGGCGAAACCGTCCTGATGGCTGCGGCCCGCAACGGCAACGCGGAATTCTTGAACGCGCTGCTCGCGCACGGTGCTCAAGTTAACGACAAGAGCAGCGCTTTCGGCGAGACGGCTCTGATGGTCGCCGCGGACGCAAATAAACCCGAAGCCGCTCGCGCGCTAATCGACCACGGAGCGGAGGTCAATGGACGCTCCGTTAAGCTCGAATATCCCAAGGACCGGTTCGGCCTGGAAGGCGTCTTGACGATTCTGCCGCACGGGGATTGGACCGCTCTGATGTACGCGGCGCGCCAAGGGTCGGCGGAAGCCGCACGGGTGCTGTGCGAAGCCGGTGCAGACGTGAACGCAGTCGATCCGGACGGCACTTCCGCCCTGGTGTTGGCGATCATCAACGGGCACTTCGATACCGCCGCGGTCTTGCTGGATTGCGGCGCAAATCCTAATCTCGCCGATAGCGCGGGGATGGGGCCGCTGTATGCCGCCGTGGACATGAATACGCTTGGCGAAATTTACGGACAGCCGCCCCGCCCGTCCACCGACAAGCTGCAGGCTCCGGACCTGATGAAGCTGCTGCTGGGGAAAGGCGCGGACCCGAACGGTAGGCTGAAGGGTCCCACACTGCAGCGGGCGCATACTCCGGGCGAGCCCACTCTCAATACCGGTTCGACGCCGCTGATGCGCGCCGCGAAGAACGGCGACGTGGAGGCGATTGAGTTGCTCGCGTCCCATGGCGCGGACGTGAACGCGGTCGCGAAGAACGGGACCACGGCGCTGATGTTCGCCGCGGGCCTGGGCCGAGGGGTCGGGACATTCGCCAAGGACTATGCCACCGATACCCAGATGCTCGCCGCGGCGAAGACTTTAGTGGCGCTGGGCGCCGATGTCAACGCGATCAGCGCAGCGGGTCAAACCCCGATGCATTTCGCTGCGGAGGCCACGGATGCGAATCTTCCACAGCCCTCTGACGACATGGTACGGTTTTTGGCCGCTCATGGCGTCAAATTGGACGTTGTGGATAAACAGGGACGCACGCCGGTGGAGATGGCGCAGGGCAAAGGTCTTCGCGGCCGGGCTGGGGGCCCGGTCAAGGCCCGTGAGAGCACCATCGCTCTGCTGCACGCTTTGATGAGCGGGCAGTCGAGTTCTCAGTAGCTATTTTCCCACCATGTGAGCGGGGTCGCGATTATTCTCTTCGCAGATGTGCTCCATCAATTCGTCGCTGGGGCGCAGGTGCGCGGCCTCGTGGACGCTCCACTGTTTGGTGTAGGCCTTGGGATCGTCGATCGTAATGTCGATGCTCAACGAGCCGTAATTCCGGCGCGTGAAGCGCTCGATCACGTGAAGCTGATCGCTGGCCGGATGGCCCTCCATATCCAGCCATCCCTGGTCTTTGAAACCGCTCGTATCCACCACCATCGTGTCGCCGTCCCAATGGCCGACGGAGTAACCTTGCCAGGCAGGCTGCGGATCCTTCGGCAACTCGCGGCCGTCGGTAAAGATCTGGCGGAAGATGGTGCGCGACTCATACAGGATCGCGATTAATCCGTTCGTCTGAACAATTTTGAAAGGCGCCGGAACAGCGTCTTTTTCGGGGATTCCCGAAGGCAGACAGCGCGCGCCGGGATGGTCCACGCTATTGGTCGCCTCGCGTTGTTTGAGAAGCTGCGCCGCCCAGGGCGTTAACGGAACATCTTCGGGCTTCATGTCGGCGGCGATATTGAGCAGCAATTTTGGCATCTGAGCTTCGCTGTATTGCTCCCAGAGGCCGGATAAGTCGGGCTTGCCGTCGGCGGTGCGAGGCGTTGGCGCCGTCATATCCACCTTGCCGTCCGCCTTGCGGGGAGCGTTCTTCGCGATGTTCGGATCCCACTGCGCTTGGGCAGGCAAGCTCAGCCCCAAAGCGGCGGCGCAAATAATCCAATAGATGCGATCGAATTTCATCGCGAAACAAATCCCCCCTATTCTGCTTTTAAGTCGTCCCAACCAAACCCCGTCCCCAGAGGCTCGGCCATCATGACGGCTTCCACGGCGTGGATCTCGCCGGAGTAAATCTTGAACATTTCCCACACCATGAGCGTGCCTTCCCGGCCGAAAAGCGAACCGGGTCCGAAACTCATGCGTAGCCAGACGATACCCTGCTCCTCATCGACGGCCGCGACGCGCGCGACGATTCCGGAAAGGGTCGGCAGGCGCTGCTCCTTGATATTGGTGCAGCCCTGCATGAACGTGCAGCCTGGCCCCGCCATCAACTGGCCGTTTTCCAGGCGATAGGCGTCCGGCGCAAACTGCGCGTCCACCTTGACGAAGCTGCCGGCCTTCAGGCCCGCCGGATAGAGCAGCGCGAGCCGGATCATTTCCTCGCGCGAGTTGCGCTGGGCAGGCTCCGGCGTGAGGTTCATGGCAGGGCTGACGGTTTTGAGCGCTTCAGGATGGAAAATCATTCCCTCAGTCTGATTGCGCACCACGGTCGAATCGATTTCTGAAAGTTTTCTGGAAACGATCTTCAACCGCACCTGGAAAAGCACGGGCTTGCCGTTTTCCTCGATCACGGCATGCGTCCCGGCGATGCCCTGCCGCGCATCGATGACGTCCTGGCGAAAGGTGCCCAGGCCCGACGCCGTCTTCCAAAAACCTTCACCCAGCGCCTTTTCCACCGTGTTCTCTGTAAATCTGACGTTGGGAGCCAAGGGCAGCATCGTGGGATCGTGCGCGACCAGGGCATTGAGAAACGTGGTCATCATTCCTCGCAAGCAGTCGCGGTCGCAGGATTGCGCTGCGGCCGGCTTCATGGCGAACACGAGACCTGCGAAAACGAGCGCTAGCCGCATGGCGTCACTGTATCATGATTTGGTCGATAATGAACCCATGCCACTCAAACCGACCTTAGCTGTCCTGGCGCTTGCCGCTGCCGGCTTCGCGCAGACTCCACTGACTCCGCCGCCTAATGCTCCCTACGGCATCTCTATTTCTCCGGAAACGGCCAAAAAGGCCGCGGCGGCCGCGATTGCCGAGGCTCGCAAGAACCATTGGGAGATGGCCGTGGCCATCGTCGACACCGGCGGCTATCTGGTGTACTTCGAAAGGATGGACGCTACGCAGTTGGGCAGCGTGCAGATCGCCATCGACAAAGCAAAATCGGCCGTGCTGTTCCGCCGGCCCACCAAGTCGTTCCAGGATACTTTGGCTGGAGGCGGGCAGGGCCTGCGAATGCTGGGCCTGACGGGAGCGGTGCCGGTGGAAGGCGGCATCCCGCTTGTTGTGGACGGCAAGGTGATCGGAGCGATCGGCGCTTCGGGCGGGAGTAGCGACCAGGACGGGCACACAGCGGAAGCCGGCGCTGCCGTGATCAACAAGTAGCCGGGCGCGGTTAGTTCGCCGCTGGTTTTTCGACGTGATCCATCACCAGCACCTCCACGGGACCGCGACCCGCGTCAAGTTTCAAGCCCAGTTGTTCCTGGATAGCGGTGAATATGAGGGGCGCGGAGTCCTCGCCGGGGATCGGAGTGTTGCTCTTATCGTCTTGCAGGCCGGGAACCGATGGATCGACAGCCCATTTGAGATTCACGTCAAATGCACCGGGAAGGTCCGTGCGGTTTAACACGGCTCGATCAAGTCCGGATCTCGACAGGGTTTCTGCCAACGCGTCCATGGTGATGCCCCTGCCTTCGAGCATTCGATTCAATCCGCGAGCTCCAGTGCGGGGGATAGCCGCAGAAAAAGACGGGCGGCTGGGGCGCGTTTCTTGCGGGCGCTGGCGGTGCTGGGGCTCCAGGGTCGAAGCGGGTGCACTCACCTGGTTGCGTAGCTGGCATTTTGATCCCGCCCTTTGCGACGGTGAGCCCGTACACCGGAAGCTGCCGGATCCCGCGATGGAGCTGCAAGTTGAAGCGATCTTCGAGAAGCTTTTGGAGCATGGGCCCCGTAAGCAGATTGGCGGGAGTCTTTCCGTCCACGGTAGCCTCAATGTCGTACCGATCCGCGAACGACGATCCCACGATTTGTTCGACTCGGACTCCATAGGCTAACGCGATGAGGTCCGGCACGGCATAGTAGTTCAGCAAGAGCCTTCCGGGGAGAACCTGCAAGTAGGGTCCGCCGCCGCGCTTAGCGGGTTTAACGGACACTACGCCGAACGAGGGAGCTTCCGGTTGCTGCGCGAAGCCGAGGCTGGAAATCACCAGCAGGACGACGCCCGGCGCCCCTTTCAGCACGTTACTTCTTATCGGCCGCGTTTTCGAGCAGAGTGCGGATCTCGGCCAAGGTTTCCGCGCTAGGCGCTGCGGGGCCCCGGCCGCGGCCGGCGGGAACTGCTCCAGCGGCTGCTCCACGGCCCGCGCCAGCCCCGGCAGCGGCACCCGCCGCAGCGGGAGGATTCGCTCCGGGGGTAATGTTGACGCTTGCTCCTTCCGTAGGCGCCGCGGCGCCCCGGGCTCCGCCTCGGCCGCGTGGCGCTCCGGAGGCGACCAGATCGATCGGCTTCTTGCCGTCGTCGTTGGTGATGTTAGGATTGGCGCCGTGATCGAGGAGGTAGCGCACCAGGTCCAGCTTGCCGGCCTCCGCGGCGAGGTGCAGAGCAGACTGGCCCTCATTCGCCGACGGCGCTCGCGACACGCGCAGAGAATACGTCAGCGTACCGGTGACACGGGCGTTGACGTCGGCGCCGTGCTGGAGCAGCGCATCCATCAGAGCCGTGCTGACCGCGCCGCCTGCAGAGCCCTGAGCGGCGAGGCCGGTCCCGCCGCGATTGCCGGGTCCAACTCCAGCGGCGAGCAGGAAGGGTGTCAAACCCATGGTATTGATGTTGGGGTCCGCGCCTTTATCCAGAAGCATGCGGGCGACCTCGATGTCCCCGCCCTCAACCGCGCGCAGCAGAGGCGTGCAACCGGTGCTGCGAAGGTTCTCGATGAAGCGTCCACTGTTGCCTCCGCGGCTAGGGCGATGCATGTTGAGCTGCGGGTTGAGGTCGACGTTGGCGGCCAGCAGCGCTTCGATGATATCCATGCTAGAGACGCTCGGTCCGCTCTCGGCTACGACCGGAGCTGCGCCCCGGCCGCGTCCAATGCCGCCGCGCCCGCCCGCTCCACCACGCCCTCCTCCTCCGCTCACGGCGGCTTCCTTGCGGTCGATGGCGATGTACAGAGCTGTCCGGCCCCACCAATCCCACAGGCCCGGCTTCGCGCCACGTTCGAGCAGCAGTTTCGCCACGTCATTATGATCGTTGTCGAGCGCCAGCATCAGCGGAGTCACGCCTTCCGGCGTCGGGCGGTTGATATCGTCGCCCGCTCCCAGCAGCTCTTCGACGCAGGCGTAGCAGCCGTCGCGAGCGGCATACAACATGGCGGTGAGCCCTCCCACCGGACGATACTGCGCGCGAGGCTCGGAGCTGATCTGGCTCGGCCAATCGGTGTAGAGCGCCCGGGGTTTGACTTCCGCGTCTTTTGCCAGCAGTAGCTTGACCATCTCGGCGGCGTTTTTGGGCGCGCTAGCGGCCCACATCAGCGGGGTCTGATTGTGGAATTTCTCGATCGTGTTGACTTTTGCGCCGGCTTTAATCAACATCTCGACGATGGGCAGCTCGCCGGTCTTGATCGCGAGCATCAATGCGGTCTCGCCGTCCTGATTCGCGGCTTCGGCCTGCGCGCCGGCGTCTAGCAACATCTTGACCAGGCGCGCGTCGGCGAGTTGAACGGCTTCGGCCAGCGGAGCCGATCCGAATTGATTGGTGACGTTGACGTTGGCCCTCTTGGCGAGCAGCGCGGCCAGTAGATCGTAATCGACGTGATAAACGGCCCAATGGACCGGAGTGGTGCCGTCGGGCTGCGCCTGATTTACGTCCGCGCCGGCGCGAATCTTTTCAAGTGCGGCCTTGCGGTTGCCCGCTTCAATCAAATTGGCGAGGGAATCCTGCTGCGCTTGCGCCAGCAGGGGCACAGCGACGGCCGCCACGCAGATAACGGCAAGAATCGAATGTTTCACACTTCCCTCCAGCATTTCACCAACAGTTTTAGACCACGTTGCGGTCCATTTTGTCGTGGTGAGCCCACAATCCCTTAGCCGCTTCATACAAGAATTTTTCCGGATCTTTCCAGGTCCGCGGCAGTCCCTTCAGCACGCCGTCGGCCAGCATATCCTGGGGACCATCGCCTTCGCGGACATATTTGAAGAGGCGGTCACGAACCTGGTCCATCAGGTCGCGCTCAGCTTTGAACTCCGCGCGCGTCATCACGGGGCCATAGGCGGGCACAATCTTGGTTTGATCGTTGCTCAGCTTGAGCACGGTATCCATGGCGTCAACGCGTCCGCCGATCCAAGCTCCGGTGAACCAATCGAGCGCCGGATCGCGCACCGGCGAAGCCACGTCGCCCACAGCGATTACATTCGAGTTCTTGAAGTGAACATAAATGTCGCCATTGGTGTGAGCGAGCAGCAGGTATCCGTAGTCGATCTGTTCGTCCCCGGCTTTGAGAGAGCCGGTTTCCTGGAAGGTTTCCGTTGGCAGAGCGGCTTTCGGGCGAGCCTTCTCGTAGCGGTCTTCCGAAGGCACCCAGTAATCGTTGGCCATCCATTCGCGAGTGCGCTCATGCGCGATGATTTTCGCTCCGGCCGCGCCAAACGTTTCATTGTTGCCGGTCTGATCGAGATGGTAGTGAGTATTGAATAGCGTTTGCACTTTCGCGCCCGGAGCGAGACTCTTGAGCCCGGCTATCACGTGATCAGCTGATTTCGGAGCACCGCTATCCACCAGCACCCGCCCCTCACCCGAGGAAAAAGCGACAACGTTCGCGCCGCCGTCGATGATTGCGAGCTTGTCTGAGATGCGGCGAACGCCATTTACCTGTTGCCCTTTGAGCAGCCGCGGCGACGCCCAGGCGGCCGCAATCGCCGCCGCGCCTTTCAAAATGTCTCTACGGTTCACTTGCTGTTCAGACTCCTTATACATCGGCGATGGTTCCGGTGCTGTCGCCGAAATGGTCGCGCTCGAGCCCGGCTTTTTGCAGCAGTGTCAGATGCAGATTCGCGATCGGCGTGCGCTCCGGCAGCAGGATGTGCTTGCCGCCCAGTTTCACCTTGCCGTTGCCGCCGCCCACGATGATGTTCGGCTCGGGATAGTTGTTGTGCAGGTCGCTGTTGCTCATGTTCGATCCGTACATGAAGATCGAATGATCCAGCAGCGATCCCTCGCCGTCCTGCGTCGAAGCCATCTTGGCGACGAACTCCGAAAACTTCTCCATGTGCCAGGTCTGAATCTTGATCAGCTTGTTGATCCGTTCGACGTCGTTGGCGTGGTGGGAGACGGGATGGAAGGCGTCCGGAACGCCGATGTGATTGTAAGTCCGGTTGGTGCCTTCGGCCACCATGATGTAGGAAACCACGCGCGTCAGGTCGGCCTGATAGGCCAGAGCGATCAGGTCGAACATCAACTTCACCTGTTCGGCGAAGTCTTCGAGTTCTCCCACCGGAGCATTGGGAATTTTGAGTGTGGAAACGTCCTTGGCTGCAGCTTTCTGCGTGCGGCGTTCGATTTCGCGAACGCTTTCCAGATATCCATCGAGCGCGACGTTGTCGGCTGGCCCCAGTTCGCTCTGGAGTTTTTTGGTGCGGTCCAGCATCAGGTCCAGGATGCTGCCGGTTTCCTGGCTGATTGCCGTGCGTTCCTGCGCCGTGTCGCCTTCGCCGAACAGCTCCAGGAACACTTTGCGCGGATTATTCTCCATCGGCAGCGGCGATTCGGCGTCGCGGAAAGAAAGCGTCGTGTACGATCCGCCGCCCCCCGCCGCGGTCTGAACGATGGTTTCAGACGCGACTTCGAGCGATGGCATCGGCGTCTCCTGGCCAATGAACTTCGCGATCACCTGGTCCAGCGTGATGGCCATGTGCGCGCGCGGGCCGCCGGTGTCGGGCCGCGTGGCGCTGAGCCAGGTTGCGGGAGTGAAAGTGTGCACCGAGCCGGCGGTGGCCGCATTCTCCAGGTTGCCGAACGAGTTGATGTATTTCTTGTACGGCTCGAGCGAAGCCATAATTGTGTTCAGCTTGAAGTCCGCGCCGGAACCGCTCGGCGTCCAACCGTCGAGCGAGGGGCCGTGCGAGGTGTTGCCCATGATGGCGCCGTGAGGGAGGTAGAAGAAGCCCGCGCGCATCTTGGGCACGGCGGCCGTCTGGGCCAAAGCCGTGGAGGCTGGTATCATCGCGTCCAGCAACGGCAGCGCCAGGCTGACTCCGGCTCCCTTCAACATGGTTCTGCGGGCGATGTGCTTCTTGGTGATAAACATCTGAACCTCCCTAATAAAGCCTCGAGTCTAGTTCGGCCTTTCGTTGGCAGCCACAGCTTTGGCTAGGCCCTCTTTAACAGGAGCCGGCGCCGGGCCTTGGTTCCGGAACGCATCCGTATTGACGATTCCCAAAATTATGCTCGAAAACTTGTAGTTGTTTTTCGCCGCCTGCCGCACTACCGTGCGAACCTGCGGCATGTCGAAATATTCCAGATCCCGGTTGACGGCGTACATCAACAGCCTTTCCGTCACGGTTGTGGCGAACAACTGTGGATTTGCGGCGAGATGCTGCGCCAGCTCCACCGGACCGTTGATCGGAGTGCCGCTGGGCAATATCGTGCTGGCGTCGATCACGGCATTGTTGGCTTGCTGGTCCCGGGTGCGGAACTCACCGGTGGCGTCGAAACTTTCTAGCGGCAGCCCGACCGGATCGATGACGCCGTGGCACTGCATGCACACCGGCTTGGTGCGGTGCTGCTCCAGCCGCGCGCGGATGGTTTTGGGCGCCTCGCCGGCTTTCTGCGAAAGGTCCGTCGCGGTGTTGGGCGGAGGCGGCGAGGGCGGCGTACCCATCAGCTTATCCAGCACCCAGGCTCCGCGCAGCACCGGCGACGTTCGGTCGCCGTAGGAAGTGCGCAGCTCGACCGCGCCCTTCCCGAGGATGCCCCAGCGGACTTTTTCTTGATCCGTCAAAGTGACCTTACGAAATTGGGAACCGGTCACGTCCGAAATACCGTAGTGCGCCGCCAGACGATCATTCAAGAAGGTGTAGTTGGCGGTGAGCAGGTCGACGACGCTACGATCTTCCAAGAAGATGCTGCTGATGAATTGCTCGGCTTCCGCCGAAAAATCGTGCCGTAGTTGTTCGTTGAACCCGGGGTAGATCATCGGGTCCGGTTTGACGGCGTCGAGATCGGCGATGTTCAACCACTTCATGGCGAAGCTGGTGACCAGGCTGGAGGCCTTCGGATCCGCGAGCATGCGGCGCACTTGCTTTTCCATGGCTCCAGGCTTGCTCAAGCCATTCGCCGCGGCTAGCGCCAGCAGTTCGTCATCCGGAGGCGTGTTCCACAGGAAGAAGGAAAGCCGCGAAGCCAATTCGAGGTCGGTGAGCGGGAATTCCTTGTCTGGCGATGCGGTTTTCGGACCGCGGATAGAGCGGAACAGAAAATCCGGGCTGCCCAGCACGGCCGCCACCACCAGCTCGATTCCGTGGTCGAAGCTGCCACCGTTCTTGCGTCCGGCTTCGTAGAACGGCATCAAGCTGGCGACATCGTCCGCAGTGACCGGTCTGCGGAAAGCCCGGCGCGCGAGGGTCTCCGCGATCTTCTGGGCGCAGGCTTGCTCGCCGACGCTTTTGGGATCGCACACGAAAATCAGCTTGCGGCTGGGAGTCTCCGAAATCCCGGTCGGGTTGTAGGGCCCCACGATTTCGACGCCATTCACCAGCCGCGCCATGCGGCCATTGCCTGCGCCGAATCCCAGAGGACCCAGCCCGCCAAATCCGCTGCCGATATTCTCGTCGGATTCGACATGCGAACGGTCGATGAATGCGATCACCACGTCGCGCACGCCGGCTTTCACTTGCACGGGAATCTTCTGGAACCGGGTCATGATCTCGGCGCGACCGTCGGCTCCCTTCCGCTCCGCCAGGGCAAGATCCGCGGGGCCGCCGATCGATTGGCGGAACACGATCTTGTCGTCGATCATGATCACTAGAGTGCTTGCGTTCTCCACCGTTCCGGTGTAGAGGCCGACGGCAAGATCGAGGATATTGATGCGATATTCGCCATCGGCTGCGAAATCATGCTTGAAGCGGATGCCGCCGCGGGTGCCGGGAGGCAGTGGATCGTCGCCGTTCTGATACGCGGTGATCGAATACTTCACGTTGGAAATTCGCGGGTCAGGGCTGCTGACCGCAGTCGCCGCGATGTGCCGGGCGGCGGTGATGTATTGATCCAGAAACGCGGGCGAAACGCTTAACGCAGCCGCGATATTGTCGAAACCGTTCACCTGAATGTCCTGCGGCAGAACGTCCTTCGCGTTCACGTCAACGCCCACCAGCGCTTTCACTGAAGCCGCATATTCCGTGCGGTTCAGTCTCTGGATCGGCACGTAGCCGGCGGTGGGACCCTTGGGATGCGCGTCGAGGGTGCTCTCCATCCAGTTCGTGAACGTATCGATCTCCGCCTGCGATGGCTGAGGATTGCCAGGGGGCGGCATCAGGCGTCCACGCAGCTTGCGCAAAGCCTTCTCCCAGATCTGCGCGTCGCCGGACGGGTCATTGAGATTAAGCTTGTCCAGCGCGAGGCCGCCGGTCTTGATCTGGGTATTGTGGCAGTCAAAACAGTAGGTTTCGAGCATCGCGTGAGCTTGATCTGCCCCGCCCGCCGCAGTCGCGCCGGCGCGAGGCGTCTGCCCCACAGCCCTGTTCGGCGACAAGGAAAGGGAGGCGATTGCAACTGCAAGGGCACTCACATAAACCAAACGCTTCATGGGTATCAATTGCCGTTAGATCAGTAATTTGCAGCCGGGTCTTCGGACCCTCCTTTTCTATCACAGATACTGGCGGGTGGAAAGGCCAACCGCTCGTGATGGGACCTGCTTAAGAATCTATTGGCAGCGGTTCCGGGCGCGGTACCGGTTGTGGCAGTTCGCGCAAGCTGTGTTGAGGACGTCGGAGGCCTGGATCATGTTGTCCATATTTTTGGTCTGCGCCGCTTTGTAGGCGACCATTCCGGCGTCGCGAAGCTGATTCACGAAACGGACCCAGTCCGCCTTATCGAGCGGGACATCTTTGCCGTTACTGCACTTGCGGCCCGGCGTCATCAGCAGGTCCGCCGCATCGGCCAGCACCAGCGCGCTATCTTCGACGGCTTCCCAGTTGCCGAAGACCCCGGTCAGGGGGTCGGTCGATGTGGACGGCTCGGCCAAGCGCTTGATCTCGGCGGGATCGATGCGCTGCGTCGCAAAGATCACGTTTGAGTGCGGAAAGAAAAGGCCGCGCATGAGCTGGTTGAGGTTGGCCACGGGCGCGGCCGAAGGCGTTGAAGATTGCGCGGCCAGCGCTCCGGCCAAAACAAGTATCGCGGCCGCCGCGGGCAGGACCTTGGCTATCAAGTTCAATTTCAATCGGCGGTTTCCCGGATGCATCCTTTACCTCCCTGGCTCGGTCTTTGGACCAGGATACCTGATTCCCCGCAGGATTCAGAACTGGCAGCCGGAAATGGCTTGACTGCGGCTCCGCTTTGGTTTACGCTATAAACTGCATTTGGTTTATGTAATAAACCTGGAGCGAGCCATGACCCACGCGCAACGTCTGCAATTCGCCGCCCGCCACTTTAACGATTTGCAGACGATTCGCTTTGCGCCGGTGCCCCTCGCGATGCTTCTGGCTCCCGCGCTGCAACTGGTGCCCGATCACCCCAGCCGGGCCATGGCGTGGACCTTGCTGGCGTTCTTTCTGCTCTACCTATCGACCATCGCCGGATTTTATTGGTGGAGCACTAAAGCTATCCGGCGGCGCTACGGGGAGGTCAAAAAATCCACCGATGAGGCGCTCCGGATGCGGTATCACCCGGTAATCTTCCTTCTGTCTCTTGCGCTGGCCTTGTACGCGATTGCTCCTCATAAACCGTGGCCCTTCAATGAGGTTTACGCCATATACGCGGCTCTCAGCATAATGCTGGTAACCATTCTCGATCCCACCAATCTCCGCAGCCGGAGGATTGCGTGGGCGATCGGGCTCGTGATTCTGTTCGGCGCGGCTCCGTTTCTTGTGAGGATGGAGGAACAAGACGCGCTCTGCTCACTGGCCGGCGCGGTATGGCTGTCGCTGAGCACGTTCGACTTCCTGCTCCTGCGGCAGGTTCTTTCGGAAACGCCGCCTCCCCCGGCCTCGATCACGGACGCGGTGATGCGCCATGTCTAAGCCCCGCGGCGCTGTGGCATCAAAGCCAACGCCGCGCGAGAGCCAGAACGGCTCGCTGGTGGCCGCGCTTGCGGACTTGAATCGCCTGGTGCATGAGCCGGCTCGACTCGCTATCCTCACCGTGCTCGCCCATTGCGACAGCGCCGATTTTGCGTTCCTCGAAGGAGCCACGGGCTTGACCAAAGGCAACCTGTGGGTGCAATTGACGCGCCTGGAAGAAGCGTCGCTGATCGGCGTGGAAAAAACCCAAAAGAAGAACCGCACCATCACCACTGTGCGCCTGCTTCCGGAAGGCCGCTCCCAGTTGCAGCGCTATTGGTGGCGGATGGAGGAGATTCGCAATGGCGCGAGCGGTTCGTAGCCGAGCCGCGCCAGAGGCGCGCTTCCAGCTTCGACGTCCAGCCGCGGCACCAGAAAGTAGCCGGAGGCTACTCGTGACGCAGGGCGACCGCCGGATCGACGTTCACGGCTCGGCGAGCCGGAATCTGGCAGGCGAGCAGCGCGGTCAAGAGTAGCAGCACGGGGGCGGCCGCCATCGAGACGGGATCGTGGGGCGATACCCCAACCAGTTGCGACTCTAAAATGCGATTCACTCCCAGGGCCGCCGCGAGGCCGAGCATCACGCCCAGCGCCACTGGCGGCATTCCGTCGCGGAAGACCATTCCGCGAATATCCGCAGCCGCCGCGCCAATCGCCATGCGCACGCCGATTTCTCTGGTGCGCTGATTGACCGAATGCGCGATCACCGCGTACAGCCCGACGGCCGCCAGCAGCAGCGCGATGGCGGCAAAGATAGGAGCGACGGCCGCGTATTTGCCCATCTCCGCATGCTCCAGATCCATGCGGTCGCGGCGGAACGCGAAGCTGGCCTTCAACGAGCCCAGCTCTTGCAGTGTCACATCGGGATCCAGCTTCTGAATCGCGGCTCGAACGGCCGGCTCCAGTTGAGCCGGAGGCACGCTGGTCCGCGCCAGGAAATACGCGCCTTCAGCGCCTTCGGCGTCACTGTTGTGGGCCCGCGCCGTGGGACTCTGGCGGAAAGGCAGGTACACCAGAGGTATGAACCGCTGACGCGTAGGATCGCCTTGCATGATGTTGGGGACCACGCCTACCGCGGTGAGCCATTCGCCGCCTTGGCTGCGATCGCTTTGGTCAGGACCTTGGATGTGAAGACGCCTGCCGAGCGGCTGCTGGTTCGGCCAGTAGGCGGCCGCAAAGGCCTGGTTCACTATAGCCACGGGCAGGGACGCGGCATCGTCGCCGTTATTGAAGTCGCGGCCCGAGATCGCGGATGCACCCAGTAGCCGGAAATAGTCCGATCCGACCAAGAAGAACTGGGCGGTTTCGGCACCACCGGGCCGGCCCTCAATTTCGAACGTTCGTAGGTCTCCGAAATTTACCGGGATGCTGCTTGCTACGGATTCTTGCTCCACTCCGGGAATGTTCCGCAGTTGGGCTTCCACTTTGTCGAAGTAGGCGAGCTTAGCCGCGAGAGTCGTGTACTCGCCGGGCGGCAGGCCGATCAACCCAGTCAGCACGTTTTGCGGATCGCGAACGCCGGTCGCTGCGCCCACCACGCTCCACAGGCTTCGCGCGAGCACGCCCGCACCCGCGAGCAGCACGATGGCCAGAGCCATTTGGCCGACGACCAGGATCGCCGCCAGGCGTTTCCCCCCGCGACTCTGAGTTGCGCCGCGCGCCTCGCCTTTCAGCGCGCCATGCGAGCGAAGTTGCAGCACTTTAGCGATCGGAGCTAACGAAAACAGAATCGCTGCCGCGATGGAAACAGCAATCAGGTACGCCAGCGTACCGGAATTAATGCGGTAATCCAGAATCTGAAATCGCGACGCGGTTTCGACAGCCCAGGTGTGAACGCTCCCTTTGACGATCCACCATCCCAGCACGCCGGCCACGGCCGCCAGCGTCAGGCTCTCCGCGAAGATCTGGCGCACCATGCGCGTTTGACTTGCGCCCAGGGCGAGCCTGACGGAAAAATCGTGCTGCCGGCCGATGGTTCGCGCCACGCTAAGATTCGCCAGGTTCGCGCAGGCGATCAACAGCACGAACCACGCCGCAGCCCACAGCGATCCATAGATGACGCTCGCCTCCGGACCAACGAAGAATTGCGAATAGTCATCGACCCTGGGAACGACGCCTCGATTGGTCACCGGATATTCGGATTCCAGGCGGCGATTGATGGCGTTGAGCTCCGCGCGGGCCTGCTGGATGCTCACGCCGCCGCGCAACCGCCCGACCGCCATGTAGCCTCCGGGCCCGCGTTGCCGCAACTGCGCCGTATGCTCGAGCGGCATCCACACGTCATGCTGCTCCGGGAATTCGAAGCCTTCGGGCATCACGCCGACGATGGTGGCGGGCGCGTCATCAATATGGACGGTCAAGCCGGCGATGTCCGGGCGCTGGTTGAAGCGGTACTCCCAAAAGGAGTAGCTGATCATCGCTACGGGCGCCGCTCCGGGAATTTCGTCCGCGGGCGCGAAATCGCGGCCCAGAATGGGCCGCACTCCCAGTAGTCCAAATGCGTTGCTGGTCAGCAGCGCCGTGACCGTGTTCGTCGCGCGGCCATTTCCGCTCTGGAACGCGATGCTTTTCCCGCTCACGAATGCCATGTCTTCAAAGGAATGCGCCTGCGCGCGCCAGTCTTCATAATCCGGATAAGAGGTGCAGCACCGGCCCGAGGGAAAGCGCTCTTGTATGTAGAGCAACCGGTCATTTCTTTTGACCAGAGGGAATCCGCGGAACAGCATCGTGTTCATCACCGCGAACACGCTGACATTCAAGCCGATGGCGAGCGCCAGCATCGCGACGGCTGCGAGCGTGAAGCCTCGGTCGCGCCACAGCCCGCGTAGCGCGAAGCGCAAGTCGTAAGCCAGACCCTCCAGCCACGCCATCTCTACCGCCGCTCCTTGTTTCTTCTGCATAGACTGTAGGAATGGATTTCGACACTCGAGTGATGCAAGGTTTCGCCGCCGCTCTACTCGCGCTCGCCTCAATGCCCGCGCGGGCGCAGGCGTTCAATGACGCCAAAAGCGCGCTGGTGGATTATGCGAAGGCCGATCTCGCACCGCATGAGGCTTGCGACGCGCTCGGCAAATTCAAGTCATCGGACATCGCGAAGATCGACGCCGCGTCGATTCCGGCGGACGCATCCGCGCCGGCGCATTGCCGCGTGACGGGCCTGCTCTCGCCGGAGATCGCCTTTGAAGTCAGTCTGCCGGCGAAATGGAACGGGCGCTTTTACATGATCGGCAACGGGGGTCTGGCGGGCGAATCTCTGACCGACCCCGGCCGCGTCTCGCAGCGCAATCAAGCTCTGCAACTCGGGTTCGCTTTCGCGCAGACCAACACCGGCCACGAAGCCGCTAAAGAACCCGGTGGGACGTTCGCCATGAGCAATCCGGAGAAGGCGACCGACTACGCCTGGCGAGCCGTGCATCTCACCGCCGTCACCGCCAAGGCAATCACCAAGGAGTATTACGGCAAGGCGGTCGCGCGCGCTTACTGGAACTCGTGCTCCAACGGCGGACGCCAGGGCATGCTCGAAGCGGAGCGCTTCCCCGAGGATTTCGACGGCATCGTGGCCAATGCTCCGTGGCTGAATCAGACCGGTTTCACGGTCGGCGAGATCTGGAACCAGCAGGCCCTCACGCAGGACGCTCTCAAATCCGCGCCGATTACTCCGGCGAAGCTGGCCATGGTCGCCGGCAAAGTGATGGCGAAGTGCGATGCCATCGATGGCCTGAAAGACGGCTTGATCGACGATCCGCGCAAGTGCGATTTCAACCCGGTGCGCGATGTTCCCGCTTGCGCCGCGGATAACGACGAATCCACTTGCCTCACGCCCGCGCAGGCGGACGCGATCGAAAAAGTCTACAGCGGTGCGGTGAGCAACGGCAAGCCTTTCTTCCCGGGCTACATGCCGGGCAGCGAGGCGGTCATGGGATTATTCGGCGGCGGCACCGGAAGCGGCTGGCTGAACGTGATTGTGGCCGCGCAGCCCGCCGACTTCAATCTCGCCGACAACATCATCCGCTACCTGGTGCACAAGCCTCCGCGGCCGGACTACAACTACAAGACCTTCAATTTCGACCGCGACATTCCCATGCTGGATGACTGGAGCAAGCAAGCCGACGCGAAGAACCCGGATCTGGCGAAATTCCGCCGGCATGGCGGCAAGCTGATCATGACCCACGGATGGGCGGATACCATCCTTCAACCCATGGCGAGCGTGGATTACTACGAACAGGCCTCAGCCAAGAACGGACCAGGAACCAAGGATTTCTTCCGCCTGTTCATGGTGCCCGGCATGGCGCATTGCAGCGGCGGAGTCGGTCCGGATCTGCACGATCCAGTCACGGCTGTCATCGATTGGGTGGAGAAAGGCAAAGCTCCGGATTCGATGATCGCCAAGCGGGTGGTGAATAACCAGGTGGTTCGGACGCGGCCGTTGTGCCCGTATCCTCAGGTAGCGCGCTATTCCGGGCAAGGAAGCATCGACGACGCGGCCAACTTCCGCTGCGTCGCTCCTTGATTACTTCGCCTTACCCTTGCCCCGGCCCGGTGCGCCGGTACGCTCGAATACCTCGATGTTCATACCGTTGGGGTCTTCCACGAAGATGGTGTGCGTTCCTCCGCCGAAGTCGACAATCTGGCCGTTGGTGGAAATAATATTGACGCCCGCGGCTTTCATCTCCGCGATCATACCGGTGAGATCGTTCACCTGGACGGCCATAGCCGGCGCGCCGGGATCGCGCACCCGCAGGTGGAACTTGGTGCGCGGAACGCCGCGAAATTCGGTGAACTCGATGGGGACCTGAGGACCCGGCATCACGCCAGTTAAGGTTCGAAATTCTGTGCCCTTCGGCGCACCGATCAATTTCAGCGTAGCCGAGTCTTTCGACCAAGCCGAGGGGCTGCTGAGCTCGACGCCGAGCATGCCGCTATAGAACTTGGAAGTCGCCTCGGCGCTCTCCATGGTGTAGGCGAGCGAAACGCGGTGGACATTCCCTTGGGGCGCTCCGGCATCCGGTAATTCCTGGACGGCTTGAATGAAAAACCCGTCAGGATCGCGCAGCAGGATCGAGCGGGCTTTGCCCTTGGCGGTCGTGATTTCGACCGGAGCGCCACCGGTTGTGACGATCGGCGCATTCGCCTTCTTCGCGTTGCCGACTACGGTATCAAGGTCGCGGACATAGAAGACGATGCTGCCCGCGCCGGGATCGGTGTACGCGGCCCGGGCGGGCTTGCGCTCCAGACCCATGAAATGCGTGAGCTCGAATTGCATTCCCGGCAGCCGCATCATCGAAAGGCGCAAAGTAACTCCGGGAGCGTTGGTGAGCAGCGGAACCGCAGGGTTGGGAAAATCCTGGGGCATGCCATTGAGGCCGAACACATCGCGATAGAAGGCGAGCGTCGTATCCAGGTCATCGACCGCGTGGATCGCGTGCGAAAGACTGCGGATGCGGGGCTTTTCCCCGGACTCGGTTTGCGCCCACGCGGCGAATACTCCCACAGTCGCCGCCGCAAAGAAGCAAGAGGCAAGTACGGTTCTCATTCAACCTCCTTGTGTGTCGCGTGAGTCGCCGGCGCTCTTCGCTCCGGTTTCAGAGAGTATATCGCAACGCAGACGAGCGAACTTGAGAGCAGCCCGTTTCCTGGTATACTCGCGCGCATGAAGTCGACTGCCTCGATTGTGTGTGCGCTATTAATCGCTTCGTCCGCGTTCGCGCAACGCAGTTTTTCGGGCGACGCCCCGAAGAAACCGAAGCCGTCCTTCCCCGGGCAAACCGATGCACCCATGCCTTCCAAGCCCTCCGCGCCCGTCAAGGTCGAGAGCATCACCAACCGGCTGACCAGTCCCTGGGCCGTGGCCCTGCTTCCCGATGGAAATTTTTTGGTAACGGAAAGTATCGGCACCATGCGCGTGGTGCATCCCAACGGAGTGGTCTCCGCGCCGCTCGCCGGAGTGCCTGGAGTGAAGGTGGTCGCGGCGCAGGGGCTGCATGACATCCTGCTCGACCCGGATTTTGCGCGCAATCGAGTTCTGTACTTCACTTATTTCGCGCCGCCACCCGGCGAAAAACCCGCCATCTGGCCTAACGAGTACTTCTATCAAATGGTCTGGAACAAGCCGCTGGCCGAGCGCCGCTTGATCGACTACGGGACGGAGCGCGTGGCGCGCGCCCGCCTGAGCCAGGATGAATCGAGCCTGGAAGACCTGCAGACTTTGGCCGAAGGCACCGAGCGCCGCGTGGTGCTTGCACCCGATGGCACGCTTTACGTCACGGGCGCGGACCGCTTCCGCTTCTATGATTCGAAGTACGACGGCGTCGAGCACGATTTCACCGACAATCCCGACATCGGCCGCAACTTCTCCGGCCGCGTGCTGCGCATTAATCGCGACGGATCGATACCGAAAGACAATCCTTGGCTGAGCCGCGCGACGGTCGACGCCAAAACTTTCGCGCATGGCTTGCGCGACCCCGAGGGCGCGGCGATCAATCCGGCCACTGGCGAGCTGTGGGTGACCGATCACGGCCCGCAGGGCGGCGACGAGATCGACATCATTCGCGCGGGCAAGAACTACGGCTGGCCGGATGTCTCTTATGGTACGCAATACGATTTTCAGCGCACCGACGGGCGGATCAACGTTCCCGTCGGCAACGGAAAGACATCGATGCCCGGCGTCGAGGAGCCCACTTACTTCTGGTTCCCCGACATCGCGCCCTCCGGCATGCTGTTCTACACCGGCAATCTGTTTCCCGATTGGAAGGGCAACTTGTTCGTCGGTGGCATGGGGGCGCAAGCCCTGGTGCGGCTGGTGCTGAACGGCGACCGCATCGCCGCTGAAGAGCATCTGCTCAGCGAGCGCAAGGAGCGCGTCCGCGAAATCCGGCAAGGCCCCAACGGCGAGATTTATCTGCTGGCCGGCAATGAGCTGCTGCGCGTGACCCCGAAGTAGACGCGCGGTTCAGCCTGCGAATCAGCCCAGGTACATCACGTGCACGTAAGTCCCAAGCCGGACGTTATAGGCCAGATACCACCCGACGTGGTCCGGGTCGTCGTAGATCACGATGTCGTCGCTGTTCCACAGCCAGTCGCTGCACAGGTCGAGATCGTAGGGCGCGACGCTCCAGTAGAAACCGCTGAACCAGAAGCGGTCGGGGCCGCCGCCCTCCAATCGCCATACATGGCTGGCGCCGATTCCGCCCATGAAGTGCCCATGCTCGAAGGAATGGTCCAGGTGATAATGGGGATCGTTCGGGCCGGAATCGTGGCCCACCCATTGCCCGTTCGGGTGCACGTGGGGAGCTTGGGGGTGGCCCGGCATGTCAGCCGGAGGTCTTGGCGCGCGTCCGGGTTGCGCGGCGCGTGCGGGCGCCTGAGCGCGGGGCGCGGCTTGTTGTCGAGGCACCGCTTTCGCCGGTGCTGGACCGCGCGGTGGAATGTATCCGCCGCCAACGCGGCCTGCGCTGGGCGCGCGGCCGCCGCCGCCCTCCTTGTCTCTACCCTGCGCCCAGGCCGGCGCGGCCATCAACGCGAACGCAAAAAAACAGACAGACCCGGTTCGTAAAGATGACACAGACTCCTCCTGCGGCCAGCGTAACATGCGCGGGAGCAGGGTGAGCTGCTGGAGGCCCGCCCGATGGGTGTGGCCGTGTGGGCGATCTGCGTGATGCTCTTGCCCGCCCTCGCCTTCACCAAGGGCCCTCAAGTTGTGGAAAAATCCAGCCAGGCACTTTCTATTTTGTGAAGCGGCTCTGCGTGCGCGCCGCGCCGATCAATTCCACGCACCCGAGATCGCGCGGAAAGCGGTCACGAACTGGATTGCAACGGTATGGTCGAGCCCGGCGGTCGATCCCGGATATTGCTCGAGCATGTAATCGAATTTCACTATCTCCCTCGGGCCGGGCCGAAATCCTAACGCGGCTTCGTACACCTGGTCGCCGGGACCCGCGCTCGCGCGCAAGGCTCCGAAGCGTGCGGCGGCGTACCAGCGGGGCGAAAGGATGCGCCGGGCTTCCAGATAACCACCATGTTCGCGAAAAGTCGGGATGACTGTGTAGTCCATTTGGAACCACTGCATCTCGCCGTAAAGATTCCACGGACCGCGCCCCCATGACCCATCGATTCCGATTCCCGATCCGGGAAGATCGCGAGGAGGAAGTTCGCCCGGCCAGTAGTAGGGGGATTCACGATCCAGATACGGTCCGTGAAACCCGGATGCCCCGATGCGAAGCCCCTGCAGGATGGTGTAGCCCACGCCGCCGGCCCAGTTGCCTTACTGATCGTGGTCGAAAATGCTGCGGCGGTTCAATGGCGAGGAGTTCGTGAGCTGCGCGCGGAAGTCGAAATTGCCCTCGGTCGCGTCCACCGAAACGCCGGCGAGCCCGAGCGGCGTAATGCCGCTGTAGTATCCGTAAGTGAGCGGCATATCGACCAACGGATTCACGCTGTCGTCGTAGCGCAGCAGAAACGATCCGAATGTAGAAGATAAGATGCCGGCGCGCACCACGATCGAGCCGTGGTTCCAGAACTGGGAGTAGTTCAAATGCGCCTGAAGGAGATCCCCTTTCACGCCGTAGCCTTGCGTCGAGAACTCCTCGGCGAAGTAGGGTCGCGAATGAAGCTGGTACGATCCTTCGAAGGTCCAATGCTGATTCAATTTGATCAGCGGATACAGCATGGCGCGGAACCCGGCTGATTCCGGCGCTCCCAAGCGCGGCGCATCGGTCAACTCGGTGCTATAGAAACCCTCACCGCTGAGGGTTGTGTTCAGTTCGAATCCCGAACTCGCCTCCTGAGCCCAGCAGACCGGCAGCAGCGGCAATATGAGTAATACGCGCATCAGCCGGCCGCCTCCTCGGTCACGTTCTCCCGAGGCTGGGACGCGGAGGAGACCGTTGCCTCAACGGCTTCCGCCAACCGGTTGAGCGAGCTCGCTGCGGCCGCCAGGGCGGGAACGGCGAGGGCCGGGAGACCGCAAAGCGCTTCCACCACCCGGCGGTCAACCTGCGTATCGGAAATGCGCCGCAGCACCTCAAGCGCGTCCTGATGCCCCATGCCTTTGCGGTACACCCGGTCTGAGGTCATGGCATCGTAGGCGTCGGCAACTTTGACGATCCGGGCCGTCAGAGGAGTTTGCTCTTTCACCAGCCCGTGCGGATAGCCGGAGCCGTCCCAGTTTTCGTGATGTAATTCCACGACGGCTATAAAGGGTTGCAGCCCGTGCACGCTTTCGAGAATTTTGCGGCCGATCGAAGGATGCTGCCGGATCAACGCTTCCTCTTCCACGGTCAGCCGACCCGGCTTCAGGAGTACGGCGTCGCTGATGCCGATCTTACCTATGTCATGCAACAACGCGCCGGTGCGGATTTCGGCGAGCTCCTTCTCGCTAACTTGCATGGCGGTCGCGATCGCACAGGCGTATTCACTGACGCGGCGGCTATGGCCCGCCGTATAAGGATCGCGCGCGTCCAGCGCATTCGCCAGCGATTCGACAAACTGCACGTTAGCTTCGATCAGCCGCGCTTGCCCCTCGCGAATGGCGTCGCCGGCGCGATTGAAACCATCGGCCAGGTCGCGAATCTCGGCAATGCGTTCGGTACGGCTCTCGAAGTGCGGCAACCGGCCGGTATTTTCGCTATCCCGCAGTTTCGCGATCAGCTCGGAAATCGGCCGTACCAGCCCGCGCGAGGAGATCCCGCTAAGCAGCATCGCCGCGAGCAGCGCGCCTAGCCCGGCCAGCAGAAAGGCTCCTCGAATCGCAGCCGAAACCGGGCGCGTGGCTGCATCCAGGCTCTGGAGACTGCGCAGTGAGTAGCCCGCTCCGGCCTCGCCGTCCTCCATCGGTACTGACCAGTAGTTCTCTCCTCCAAGCCGCATCTCGCATTCGCCGGATGGCCCGCATCTCTGAAACGCCGTTTCGATGGCCGCCGCCGGCAGACCGGGCAGATTCGTTTGCACGATTCGTCCGCCTTGCACCAAGATGGCGCCGATAGGGAGCTCGGATAAATCCACGGCTTCTCCCACGGAAAGCATGGCAAGGTTCTCGGTGTTTTGATTTACCGGTTCGGAGGCGACTTGATAAGTCTGGCCCAGCCAGGTGAAATAGCCGCTGCGAGACGGGTGTTCGTCCGGCGGAATGGACTTGAAATCCAGCGGCGTGATTTGCCCGTTTGCTCTCAGGACTCCCGCCAGCGGCTTGGAATCGGGATCGGAGACCACCAGCAGTTCGAACCCGGTTTCGGAGCCGATTTCGGCGAGTTGATCTTCCACGGTTGGCCGCGCTTCAGGGTCATCGCGGTTGGCGATGAGATTTTGGATGCCGGCTTTGAGCGCTGGATTTTCAGCCACGATGCGGATGGCCCGCTGGTTTCTCTGCGCGGCCTTTGCCCGCATGGCCGAAATCGAGGATTGGCTTTGCTGCACGGAGCGGCGCAAGCCTTCACGAATCGCGGAGACCGCTAGATTTTGCACCACCCAGAAGCTGGCGGCCAAAAGCACGGAGAACGGGATAAAGGACCAGAGAAACGCGCGCGTGGAAAGCCGCATCGTTACTTGCTCCTTGAGTGAACGTCCTGAAGGTTGTTCTTGAGAGTGTCGTCGTCCGTAAGAGGAATCAGAAATTGAAGGTCCGGAGCACCCTCCTCGTCCACCACCACCGTTTGACGGAAGAAGCCGGCCGACTTATGCCAGGCGGTTACCGTATATTTTCCCGGCGGTACGTCCGCGAGCGTGAAGCGGCCTTCTGCATCCGGTCTGGTAGCCCAGCGGCTGGGGCTGATGACGATGGACGCCTCCATGTTCGAATGCAGATGACAGTAGACGAACACGATCCCAGGCTTGGGAAAAGTCACATCCCGGCTTTGCCCGCGAGGATAGTTCCCTAGATCGAAAGACCGCGGCTTGGACAGCGAAAAGACGTTGTGGAAGATGGGGTCGAGATTGGGGAACGATATGGTCGAGCCCACCGGCGCAACCACCATGTCGGGAACGAATTCGCGGCCCTTCTGCTCGATCGAGGCCTTGACTGGCTGGGAGGGAAGCTTGGTGCCCTCGATATAGATCGCGACGTGCGTTCGCTCAAAACCTAACGGGTCCTGGCGCGATTCGCCTAGCTTCACGGCCACGCCGCGCCCGTAAGCGCTGATGGGTGCCGTCAGATTGGGCCGGGTGAGCTTCTTCTCGATGACGACGGTGCCATGGAGACCGGCGGCGAACGCCGAAGCGGCGAAGCAGCTTGCCAGCAACACTTCCAGCCCGCGATACACCATAGACATACGTTCGGCTTCGCACACAGCTTGAGAGAGTAGGCGGGAACCCTTGGAATACGGCGAAATTCCCTAAGGCGCTCTAGGGGGTGCGTCTTAGGCGCGAACCAGGCCCTTAGTTGGGTTTATTTGGGAGCCTCGGAGTACAGCCGGCTCACGAAGCCGTTCATAGAGCTCACGTTGGGCCAGTCGGTGTTGGCAGCCCAGTCCGGGTAATTCATCTTGAACACTTCGGTCAGACGCGTCGCGGCATCGGCAGCGGAAACCCCGGAGCGCTTCAGTTCGGCCACGCGAGCCTGCATGTCGCGAATGAACGCCGCCTCAGCGGCAATCAGTGACCCATCGCCCACTTTGCTGTGGTCCGGAATGACGATTTTCGGATTCAGTGGCCGCAGCCTGTCGAGCACCGTCAGCCAACTCGTGAAGCTTCCGCCCGATGACGCCACGGCTGGCACCACTTTGTTCTGAACGATATCTCCGGAGATCAGCCCGCTGTCCGGCTCGACCAGCGTCAACTCATCGCTGGCGGTGTGCCCCGCGCCCAGAAACATGAGCCTGGCGGTGACTCCGCCGCCCAGGTCGAGCTTGGCGTCGTCGCCGAAGGTGATGTCGGGCGGCCGCAGCGGCTTCAGACCCTCAAGCGACGGGGCAAATTGCGGCGAATTCCGGAAAAAGGTCATGGTCTGCTCACCTTCCTTCTCCAGTTCCTGTTGCTGGATGGCGGGGCGGATGAGGACCGTCTCCGGAGGAAACGAATTGACCCCGGAAGCGTGTTCCGGATGGTAGTGCGTCGTGGTCAGGAACAGCTTTGCGCCTTTCGAAAGCCTTTTGGCGACTCGCGCTGCCGTCGCCCCGTTGGCGTTGCCCAGGCCGGTATCCACAACAAGCGTGGCCGTATCGCCGATCACATAAACTACGTTGGGGAACCCCGAGGTCATGTAGATGTGATTGGAGACTTTCGTGCTGGTTTCGGGTAGCGTCGGAGAAGGAAACTGTCCGAACGCCGCCGCGGCGGCGAGGATGCTGAGGATGAATCCGGCCTTGGTGAGTCCGCGCATGCTCACTTGCGCTGCTCCTTCGCCTTCAACATGTGGTCGAGGTCTTTGTTGTTCTCCGCGCATATGAAGTCGATCATCTCGGTGTCCAGCAGAGGCCGCATGTGCAGGTTCACGGTCCAGACTTTCGTGAACACCTTGGGATCGTCCACCGTTACGTCAACATCCAGGCTACCGAAATTGGGCCGGCGAATGCGTTCCGTCACGTGAGCCGCGCTCGAGAAGAAATTGCCCGCCGTGTCGAGCCAGGAATCGTCGCGATAACCAGCGGATTCGACCACCAGAGTGCCGCCGTCCCAACGCGCGATGGAATACCCGTTCCAGGTCGGCAGCATGTCGTCCGGCAACTTTCGTCCATCGAAGAAAATCTGGCGGTAGCTGGCGTTGTATTCGTGCAGAATTACCAGCTCGCCCCGAGTCTGGAAGATTTTCTGCGTCTCCGGAAAAGCCCAGGCGCGCGGATAGTTGGGAGGCATGCAATGCACGTGCGGGTCGATGTAGGGCACGTCGTCGGCGCGTTTCTTCACCAGCTCCGCGGCCCAAGGCTGGTAGGGAAGGCCATCCTTCATGCCCGCGGCGAAATTGAGCACCTGGGGCGTCAAGGGAAGTTCGACGCACTGGACGCCGCGCTCCTTTACGTCGCAGGGAAGGATGTCGCGCGGCACCCACATGCCGGAAAAATCAGGCTGACCCTCCGGCGTTTTGGGCGCAGCAGCGGTGAGATCCGGCTTTCCATCCGCCGTTCGAGGAATTCCGGGAGTGGGTAAGTGCAGCCATTGCGCTGCGGCCGGCAGGGCAAGCAACGCAGCGATGCTGAATCGGGCGAGGCCTGGGATGCGCATGCGATAGATCATAAACCCGCGCGTGCCCGGAAACCAGGGACCTCTCGCCTACTGCCGCGCGGGGCCGCGCCCGGCCGGCGCTGCCTGCGGCGAAGCCAGTTCCTTGGGCAACGGGAAATTGCCGTCGTAGGGCGGCCAGTTCGGCACCGGCTGGTCGTTGGGCGGATAGAACATAGTCGAATACACGTCCCGGATTTTATTGTGGTCGATGGCGAACCATTCGGCGAACGCGTTGCGGCGCGAAGGCGATCCCGGCCGGCGAATAAACACCGCGTAAGCCAGGACAATCTGTGCCTCGGTATCGACCACCGGAAAACGCCGCGCGCCCACGTTGCTCAAATTGAAGTTCTGCAGGCCCGAGGCGCACGATCCTCTGCCGCGCCCGCCTGGAGCCGCAGGAGGAGGCGCACCGCCGGGATTGCTGCTCGGAATGCCGGACACGGTTTGCCCGTTCTCCAGGCGCGAGCAGTCCGGATCCGCCATGATGATCGATCCGTCATGCGCCGTGATGCCGTCGAAGTAACTGTTGGTGATCGCGATCAATTCTTCGCGCGAAAGACGCTGCGCGGCAGGCACCACGCGCTGCTCGATCGGATGTAATGCCAGGTTGTCGGGGGAAAAGGCATAGGCCTGCGGTCTGCCTTGCGCATCGAAGCCGTTGATACCGGCCGCAACACGCCGCGCGATCATCCATTCGCCCTCGGTGATCTTGCGATCCTCCACGCGAATGCGAACCGTGGCTATCGTCGGCTCGGAGCCCTCGTTCAACACGCCGAAGAACGCCGCTTGCCCGCTCACGGCATCGTAGTAGCGCCGGTCGACTTTGCCGACGGCGGTGACCGATTTCCAGGCTCCTTCGCCGAGCTTGACCGCAACCGCGTTCTCGGTCTGGCGATAGCCGATGGAAAGCGGCGCGGCCTGCGGATCGTGCTTGAAAATGGCTTGCAGGTATTGGTCGAGCGAAGTCTTCAGGCAGACCCGGTCACAAGTTGCGCCGAGCGCAGGCAGCGCGGCCGCGAATGCCGCGCCGAGAATGTAAGACAAGCGCATGGAAAGTTCTTCGGGTTATTTCTCTTCGGGACCAGCGTTGGACGCGACGGGGATGCCCTTTTCCTTCATCAGGGATTCGAGCAGAGTCACGGTTTTGGGGAAGGCGTCCGGGCCTCCGCGCTGGCCTCCGGCTCCACGCGCAGCATCGAGAGGCGTGCGTCCGTTGGCGTCCTTGGCGGTCAGGTCCGCGCCGTGATTGACCAAGTACACGATGAACTTGTCGAAACCGTGTTCGGCTGCGCCATGCAAAGCGGTTTGATTGGGCACGGCGTTCGCGCTAGGCATCTGGCTGCCGCGGCGGAATTGTTGGGCGATACGCGCCGACGCGCTATCAGCAGCGGGAGCGGCAATCGACGTGGTCCCAGCCTGTGCGCCCGGAGCACCCCCGCCGCCCCTGGCTCCGCGGCCTCCTCCACCAGCGGCCCCACCCCGGCCTGCGCCGCCAGCAGCCGCACCGCGCCCTCCACCGCCAGGAGCGCCACCGCCTCCGCGGCCGCCCCGGCCGCCGGCATTGCGATCGGCGACGTCGCGGGCGTTTACGTCAGCACCGGCTTTGATCAGCAGATCCATAGTGGCCAGCACGCCTTCATCGGTGCGATTCCTTCCGCGCGTGACGCGAGTGCCGTAATCGACACCCGCTGCGGCCATCAGCGGCGTGATGCCCTCCTTGCTCGGCAAATCCACCAGAGCGTGGTACTGAAGCAGCAGCGCGGTAAACTTGTCGTCGCCGGCGCGCGCCGCGCGCAATAGAGGCGTCGCGCCCTGGGCCAGCATCTGGTCGCCGCCGCGATCCTGCGGAACGTCGCGGTACGGAGGACGCCGCTTCAATTGAATATTCGGGTCCGCCCCCTTTTCGAGCAGCATGCGTCCTACGTCCAGAGCCGACAGCTTATCCGTGCTGGGAATCACGGCCATCGCGCCGTTGCCTTTCATCGGCAGAGTGCTGACGTCAGCCGCCATGTACACCGGTGAGCGGCCGAACAGGTCCCACTTGTCCAGATCCGCGCCGCCGTTGATGAGCACCGCTGCCGTGTCGAAGTGCATGTTCTCGATCGCCAGCAGCAGCGGCGTCTCGCGATCCGGATCTTCAGGATCGGGATTGGCGCCCGCCGCGAGCAAGTACTGAACGCATAGCGCGCAGCCCTCGCGGGAAGCGTAATGCAGGGCGGTAAATCCGCCCTTGTTCATATCTTTCGGCCGAGGCTCCTGGATGACTTTCCGCTCCCACTGATTGATCTTGCCGTGATCGTTCAGGTTCGCGCCCTTCGACGCCAGGAACTTCACCATCTCGGGCTGGCTCTGCGCAGCCGCCCACATCAGCGCGGACTGTTCGCCCCAGCTCTCCTTGGCATTGATATCCGCTCCCGCGTCAAGCAACACTTTAGCCGCGCCGACCTCGCCGCTGCGCGCGGCGGCCATGATCGGAGTTTCACCGTTGGGCGTCTTGAAATTGGGATCGGCGCCGGCTTTGAGCAGCGCTTCCAGAACCGGCGCGTTGCCGATAATCGCGGCTTCCGTGATCGCGGAGCTGCCCAACTGGGTCTCCAACTTGACGTTCGCGCCCGCCTTGATCAGCGCGCGCACCAGCTCCAGATCGCCATTGGCCGCCGCGTACATGATGGCGGTGCTGCCATCGGCCTCGGCGGCGTTGACGCTCGCGCCCTTGACGTTCACCAGCCGCATTGCAGCCGCGTGGTCTCCGGAAGAGACTGCTTCCAGCAGCGCTGTGCTTTTTGGCGTCGCGATATCGGCCGCCAGCGCGAGCGACGCGCCGACGTATACAAATACGGGCGCAAATACGGCAAGCAGCTTCCTCATGGATTGACCTCCGCGAACGCTTAAACCTCGGCGAGACCTTCGGTCGAATCACCGATCGACTTCACCGGCATCTCATTGCGCTGCAACAGAGTGAACAGCAGGTCGCCATGGCGCGAATCCTGCGGATACTTCAGGTGCTGGCCGCCCTTGATCTTCCCGTTAGCGTGGCCCAGAATCGCCGAAGGCAGTGGATCGTTGTTGTGGCGGTCGGAGTTGCTCATGTCGCTGCCGAACAGGATGGTCGCGTGATCCAGCACCGTCGCATCGGCCTCCTTGATCGTCTCCAGCTTCTTGACGTATTCGGCGAATACCTTGGTGTGGTACTGCTGTATCTGCACCAGCTTGTCCATCTTCTGCGGATTGTTGCCGTGATGCGACAGCGGATGGAACCCCTCGGCGATGCCTAAATTAGTGTAGGTGCGCATGCTAGCTTCGTGATCCATGGAGAAGGTGATCACGCGCGTGATGTCGGCCTGGAAGGCAAGCGCCATCAGGTCGAACATAACTTTGAAATACTCGGTGATATCGTTGGGCGTGCCGATGGGGGCGTCCGGAATCACCAGTTCGGGGTTATCCTGTTTTTCGGCCATGTGCACGCGGCGTTCAATCTCGCGAACCGAGTCGAGATAGTCGCTGACTACGCTCCGATCCTGCACGCCAAGGCTCGCCTGCAGCCGCTTGGCCTCTCCTTGCACGCGGTCGAGGATGCTGCTGGTTTCCGAAAGAATCTGGGCCCGCTCCAGATTGGTGTCGCCTTGTCCGAACAGCTTCTGGAACACCGCGCGCGGATTGCTTTCCTGCGGCAGAGGCTGGGTGGGCGTGCGCCAAGCCACGCGAGCGCTGGTGGTGGTGGTGAGTTCCAGAGATGGCAGCCGCGTGTCCTGACCGACGTAACGGACCGCGATCTGGTCCGCGCTCACGCCGGAGTCCGGACCGGCCTTGCCGAAGTCGTAGGGCTTGACGGCCGTGAGCCAGCCCTGTTCGATATAGGCGTGCGGCTCGGGCGTTTCCGCGGGCTTGTTGCGTAGGCCGGAGACGATGGTCAGGTGCTTGCGCAGAGGCTCCAGGGGCTCAAGGATGGTCGACATCTTATAGTCCGTGCCGGTCTGCTCGGGCGACCAGTGAGCCATGATCGCTCCGTGCGGGAATCCCACGAATGCGAAGCGCTTGGGGGGCTTCCCGGCGGGCGTGTCAGCCCAGGCTGTATTGGCGGGAAGCATCGCGTCGATCAAGGGCAGAGCGATCGCGGCTCCGGCGCCCTTCAGAACAGCGCGGCGGGGAACGTGCTTCTTGGACAGGAACATGCTGTCAGTCTCCTTTACCTGAAACCACTTACGGGTATCTTATACCAGAATTTTCAAGAACGCACGGGGGGAGTGCGCTAAATCTGCGTCCTTGGGCCTCCGCAAGTTGGGCATAGGACTTCCCAGTCCCCACCAGATAGGCGAACGATCCAACCGGCCCTCATCGTAGGGATCGCTGGCATCGTATTCGTAATCTAAACCCACGTTTCCATCATCAATCATGCAGCCTCCAAGAGTTCTCGCACACTCCAAATGTGATCGCTGATCCCAGCTTGTATTCCTCCCGAGCCGCTCCTACCCGGCTCATCGCAGGATGAGCAAGCCTCGCTTGAGATCCGCTTCGAACTCAGACAGCCGGACGGCATTCTTCTGAACGATCCGCTGGATGTCGGCAGTAGAGCAGTTCCCGGTTCGAAGCAAGATGACTTTTGGCGGCGCCACCACCACTATGCCAAGATTCGCGAAATCCTTGTGCTTGGTCAGGCAAGTAAACCCGTGTGCTTTCGCGAATTGCCAGATGACTGCGTCCTCAGTGCTTCCCATCTCGACGCCGGAGACGTGAATTGACCCCGGAAACAAGTCCGCAAGATCGGCGGCGAGCCTCGGGGCCAAGTTCTCGTCAACGAGAAGTTTCAAGAACCGAGATCCTCTCCGGAATACTGGCAAAGAACTGGTATACTGCTTGAAAGTCTTCTTTCTCCAGATACGGGAAGGCTTCCAGAATCTCGGCTTCCGTCATTCCGGAGGCAAGATAAGACGCCAGATCGTAGACCGTGAAACGCAGCCCACGGATGCACGGCTTGCCGCCCATCTTTCCGGGTTCGACGGTGATACGCGGGTTCAGCCCAGACATAGGAGGTACAACTCGATTATAAGCCGCGTGCCGCCGATGCGAGCGAAGAACAGATCTACTTGCTGGCGACCTGCTTATTGGCTGCCGGCGCCGGCTGGGGAACGCGGCGCATCTTGAACTGATCGCTGTTGACCACCGCCAGAACGATGGACGAGAACTTGTAATCTTTCGCCGCGGCCTCGCGCACGATTTTGCGAACCGTCGGCATGTCGTAGTATTCGCGCTCGCGGCCCATCGCGTAGGTCAGCAGGGCCTCGGTGAACGTCTGCACGAACTGCTCCGGCTTTTTCAGCAGCGCCTTGCGCAGATCGTCCGGGCCATTGACCATGCTCCCGTCCGGCAACTCGCCCGCCGAATCGATCGCCGTGTTGGCGAAGCGATCCTTGTCCCGCCACATCCCGGTGGCGTCGAAGTTCTCCAGCGCAAAGCCCAGGGGGTCCATGATCGCGTGGCAGGAGGAACAAGCCGGGCTCGCGCGATGCTTGGCCATCAACTGGCGGACCGTCAAGGCCTTGGTCGTGCCGATGTCTTTGTCATCCAGCGTCGGGACATTCGGTGGAGGATTGGCCGGCGGAACGCCTTCTAAATACACCAGAATGGCTTTGCCGCGCAGCACCGGCGAGGTGCGATTCGGATACGCCGCCGCCATCAGAAACGCGCCCTTGCCCAACAAGCCCCACCGCGCGGAGTCTTTCAATTCGACGCGCCGGAACTCGTCGCCCTTGACGTCGGTGATGCCGTATTGCAACGCCAGGCGCTCATTCAAATAGGTATGGCTGGCGCTGAGCAGATCCACGATATTGCGGTCCGCGCGGAAGATGCTGTCGGCGAACAACGCCAGCTCGGTCTTGAAATCCTGGCGTGGATCCATGCGGCCGGAAGCGTACGGGAACACGTCGCGATCCGGCACCACGTCGTCCAGGCGCTTCATTTCCAGCCACTGAAACACGAAGTTGCTGGCCAGCGTCTTGGAGCGCGGATCGGCCAGCATGCGCTTCACTTCCCTTTCGAGAGTCGCCGGTTCGCTGAGCTTATTCTTCGAGGCCACGTCCACCAGTTCTTCGTCGGGAATCGAATTCCACAGGAAGAAAGACAGCTTGGAGGCGAGCTCCAGATCGGTGATCTGGTACTTGTCGCCGGGCTTCAGTCCGGCGGGAACGCGTTGGCCGCGATACAGGAAGAACGGACTCGCCAGAATTCCGGTGACGCCTTCGCGAATGCCGGATTCGAAGCTTGAACTGCTCTCGCCCTGAGAACCGGGCGAACGCAGGCCCCCCTGTTTCGCGCCATCGTAGTAATACTGCATCAGCTCCGTGATGTCGTCATTGGTCGCCGGGCGGCGGTACGCGCGCCGCGCCAAGTTTGCGAAAATCTGCCGGGCGCAGACCTCCGGAGACTTGGTCTTGTCTTTGTCGGGGTCGCAGGTCAGGATCAGGTTCCGGCTGGGGGTAGCGCTCAAGCCCTTCACATCAAAAGGTCCCAGAAGCTGGAACGAATTTACGCGATACGACCGATCCTGCCCGCCGCCGGGCTCGAAGATCTGCAACTGATCGTCGGACTCGGCAAAACTTTGCCGCCGGAATGCCACGCCGATGTCGTGTGGTCCGGCGGTGGTCTCGAACTTGATGTTCTTCAGGCGCGCGTTCACGCGATCCAGCGCGCCATTCTGCACCTGGTCATACAACTTCATGTCTTCTTCGCCGCCGATGACGGTCTGGTAAACGATCTTGTTGTCCACCGTCACCACCAGCGGATTCTCGTACTCCATGCCGTTGCCCCAGATGTGGGTGGCCATGTCAGCGATGTTGATGCGATACTCGCCGTCGGCCGGAAGATCCACCTTCGCGAGAATGCCCCCGCGCGTACCCAACGGCAATCCCGGAACGTGCGTGAGCTGGCTCCCCGGACCCGCTTTAAACGACCAGCCTTGCGGCCGGGCATCCGGCTTGCCCATCGCCTCGACGGCGATGTTGTGCGCGGCGTGCACGTACTGCTCAATAAAGGATGGGGAGACCTGCAACGCCGAGGCGATGTTGTCGAACCCCTGCGCCGTGTCGTCCGGCGGCAGCAACTCGGCCGCGTTGACGTCGACCAACAGCAGGTCGTGGACGGCGTTTTGATACTCCTCGCGATTCAGCCGGTGCAGCACCTCTTTGTCGCTGATGTGCTGCGGCTCGGGAAGCTTATCGAGCGAGCCTTCCAGGTACGCCACCAGCGCGTCAACCGCCTTACTGTCCGGCTGCTCGTTGCCCGGCGGCGGCATGACGCGCCCACGCAGCTTGCGCACTGCCTTTTCGAAAAGCTCCGGATTCTGCGCGATGCTCGCGGGCGTAATGCCGTCGAAGCTGACCCCGGCGGTCTTGGAAACATTGTTGTGGCAGTCCGTGCAATACGTGGTGATGGTGGCCAGTTGAGCTTCGCCGGGCGCAGGCGAGTGGCCGGCAGCAGGAGTCTGACCCGTGAGCGGGGCGCACAGCACCGCGGCCAAGCCGGCGGCAGCGTAGAGAGGCATCCGAAGGTTTCGCACGGTTTTCATGTTTTCAGGCGTCCGGGGCATATCTTTAAGCATCCGGCGAAAGATAGGCCCACTGGCTTTCAAACGCGCGGCGAATGAATTCGTCGGAGTTGCCCATCTTGGCTTCGTATTCCTTGGCCACTTTGGCCTCGACGGCTTCCGTCGGGCTGTGTCCTTTGTTCAACATCTGGTTCAGACGGTCGAAGATGTTGCCGTACATGTCGATCTGAGCGGTGATGTCGTCGTGGCTTAGCACCGGGCCTTGCCCGGGGACGATCTTCGTGGTCTTATTGGCCACGCTCTGGATGCGCTGCAATCCGCCGACAATGCCGCCGATCCAGCCTCCGGTCCACCAATCCATCACCGGCCAGCCTTGCCCGTAGGCCGCGTCGCCCACGGCGAGGATGTTCTGCTGCGGGAAGTAGACGTACAGATCGCCGTCTGTATGCGCGGCGTCAGAGATGTAGCCATAGCGGATTCCGGAGTCGAGCGTTCCCGTGGTGTAGAAAGTCTTGTTGGGCTGCGCAATCTTGGGCAGCTTCTTGAATTTCTGCCCGTTCCACGGCCAGGTGATATCTTCGGTGAGCCACAGCCGCGTGTTCTCCTGGGCGATGATGGCGACACCCGCCGCGCCCAGGCTTTGATTCGACCCGGTTTGTTGGGGATGCCAGTGCGTGTTGAACAGCGTCTTCACCGGACCGCTGTTCGGTAGCGCAGCCACCGCCTGCCCCAGTGCTGCGGCATTTTCGGCGAGTCCGCCGTCCACCATCAGGACTCCGTCAGACCCCGTATGCACCACGACGTTCGCTCCCGCGCCCCCCAACAGATAAAGGTTTTCGCCGAGCTTGGTGGTGGTGATCGCCGCTTGCCCGTTACGGGCCGAGCTACTTTGTGCGAAGGCGTAGGGCACGGTTACACCCGCCGCCGCAGCTTTGAGGAACGTCCTTCGCGTTGAATCGGCCATAGTTAGATGTCGCTACAGTATACTCCGGCGGGTGGCCGGTGACTAGGCCCCAGATGAGCCCCACGGACCCGGTCGCTAGGGCCGCGGCGTGATGACCGTTAATGGTCACGACGGCGGCTTCCGACAGGAGCTTGAACCCGGCCCCTTGCGCCGCCACCTCAGCGTTCAGGCAGTACACTTCCGGAAGCAACGCGGGAACATCAAAGGAACCGTCACTCGACAGCGCGGCGCGCACAGCCTCCTATCGATCCTGCACCTCCGGCGCGGCTGGCTGCCCGGCGTTGTTCCCGGGCTGCTCGCCATTGCCGCCGCGTCCCCCGCCGCGTGCGGGCGGAGGCGGAGCGGCTTTGGGCATCTCCGCGTTCCCGTCCAGTGCGAACACGAACAGGACCGGCGGATTCTCGATCTTCGCGTCATTCGGACCGACCGTCGCCGCGGGACGGCCCAGGCCGCCCTGGAACGCGACGTACTGCTTGCCATCGACCTCGTAAGTGATGGGAGGCGCCATGCCGGTGCGGCCGGTCTGGATCTCGTACAGGACTTCGCCCTTGTCAGCGGTCACCGCGCGGAAGCGCCCGTCGTTGAGCACCTGGAATACGAGGTTGCCCGCGGTGGCGACGGTTCCTCCGCCAATTCCTCCGCCGCCGTCGGTGCGCCACACCAGTTTCTGATTCACCGGATCCCAAGCCTCCAGCGCTCCGCGCATGCCGTCCGCCGTCGGCGGACCGATCGCAGGGCTGTCGATTAGCTTCGGCGTTCCGCTGCCGCGCGAGTAGCCGGTCGTGCCGGCCTTCAGCTCCTCGGTTGCCGCGTAGGTGAACGGCATCAGGGATACTGGAATGTACACCCAGCCAGTCAGCGGACTGTAGGACATCGGCGACCAGTTATGCGCACCGCCTCCGGTCGGAAACAGTGAGATCGGGTCTGTGCCATAGTAGGCCGCGGGATTCACGATCGGCCGGCCCTTGGCGTCGAGGCCCAGCGCCCACGTCGTCTTCACGTAGGGAGCTCCGGAGATGAACTCGCCCGTGATCCGATCCAGCACCCAGAAGAAGCCGTTCTTCGAAGCTTGCGTGATCACTTTCCGAGTTTTGCCCTTGATGTTCAGGTCGAGCAGCATCAACTGCTGCACGCTATCGTAATCCCAGTTGTCGTTGGGCGTGGTCTGGAAGTACCACTTGAGTTGGCCCGAGTTCAGATCCACGGCCAGAATCGAGCAAGTATAGAGATTGTCCACGTTCTGCTTGCCGCGGAACTTCTGCACCCACGGCTCGGCATTGCCGGTGCCCACGTAGATCAGGTTCGCTTCCGGATCGTAGGCGAAGCCGTCCCACACCGCGCCCCCTCCGCCCTTGGTCCAGAAATCGCCGCCCCAGGTCTTGAGGGCGGCTTTCATCGCTTCGTTCTCCGGCGGATTTTCAGGATTGCCGGGCACCGTGTAGAACTTCCACGCGGCGTGCCCGGTTTTGGCATCGAACGCCGCAAAGAAGCCGCGCGTCGGTTTGTCGCCTCCGGAAGCCCCGATGATCACCCGGTCGCCGGCGATGCGCGGAGCCATCGTCAGCGTGTACAGATCCTGCGAATAAGCCACGCGCGATTCCCACACTGGTTTGCCGGTCAGCGCGTCGAGCGACACCAGCCGCCCGTCGTTGATCGCCGCAATGATGGTTCCGTTGTACAGCGCCAGACCGCGGTTCACGATGCCGCAGCAGATTTTCGGCCGCACCGCGGCCTGGTTCACTTCCGGATCCCAGCGCCACCGCTCCTTGCCCGTGGCGGCGTCCAGCGCGTAGATCACGCTCCAGGTGGTGATGCCGTAGAGCGTGTTGTTCCACATCAGCGGAGTGCCTTCCTGATTGCCTCCGCCCGCACCCACCACGTAGCTCCAGGCCAGGCCGAGGCGCTTCACGTTGCTATCGTTGATCTGCTTCAGGGTGCTGTAACGAGTCTCGTTTTGATTGCGCCCGTAGCTCAGCCAGGAACCCGGAAGAGGGTCATTCGCGCTGCCCGCGTTGCGCAGGACCTTGCTGTCGACGTTTACGGGTTTAGCCGCTTGCTGCGCGTTGAGCGAGCCGGCCGCGAGTCCCAGGATTCCCAGAGCGAGTGTCGCGTGCGTGCATCTGGATGCGCAAAGGCCGAAAGCGGGTCTGCGAAGAATTGGCATCATTGTCCCCCTTTTCGAGACAAATCGTCAAAGTATCACAGACCGACTCGGGTTTCACCCGTCGCCAGGGTCCGACACCGTCGCTAGGGTCCATCCTTGCACCCGGCGGCGGCAAGGCGAAGCCCGCGGAATCAATTTCGGGTAACGCGTTTCGCAAACAAGAGCGTTAGGTCGATCTCGCCCGCCTCCGTTTCACATCCTCCTGAGGTCCCATCGACCAGCACTCCAACATTGCACATGTGTCCGTCTACTTGGCGTGCGTACCGGATCTCGCCCGTCAGATCCACATTACGGTAGGAGATCTTGACCCGTGTGCCTGAAGAAAAAGTGTTGGAAGAGCTCAGCCGAAGGCCCGTGGCCGAAACGTCGAGAATCGTCACCAGAAACGGCCCCGGTTTTCCCTCGACCCTCATGATCGCCGAAGCCTCGACCTCGAAACGCGGGCTTCTCCTCTGGTCCGGTGCGGATATCTGCAGGCGGCCGGTTAATACCGAGTTAGCAGACGCCATGCTGCAGCTCCTTCAAGTCAGAACGAAATTCCTGGAGAAATTGCGAGGGAGCCGGGATTCTGAGCGCGTCAAACAGCCCCTCCGTGGCGCGATCCTGATCCGAATTGAACAACGCCATCGATTGCCCGTCGGCAATGAGAGTCGCGCTCTTCACCACCGCTCCCAATGGCAGAGGGTCGATGAACTCGAATCCCGGGCGCTGGCTGAACAGAGCCGCCTCCTGCACTGCCACCGGGCAATTCCAGCGCGCCAGCGTCTCCGCTCCGATTTCAAAGTGCGTGAACCCGAGCGCAGCGCGTTCCCGATCGGCCAAACTCAGGTCTCCGCCCCGGTGAGCCATGAGAGCTTCGAACTCCGCGGGCAACCCGCAGGCAATCACTAGGAGTCCGACGTCGTGAAGCAAGCCAGCCATGAAGGCCCACTCAGGATCCGCCGAAGGAAGCCTCCGAACGATGAGATCGCTCAATACGGCGGAAGCAAGAGAATGCCGGTTAAAGCGACCCAGCGACCAGCCGTCGGGCAACGGCATTTTCTTGAAGGATCGCGTCACGGACAACCCGAGCAGCACATTGCGAGTTTTGTTGAGTCCGATGCGGGCGATTGCCGGCCGCAGTGAAGAGATGGCCTTGCTTCCGCCGTAAGCCGCGGAATTTGCGATTCCGAGCACAGTGCCGGCGATAACCACGTCCTGTTCGACATTCGAAGCGAGCTGGGCTACGGAGACATCCTCGCCTTGTGAGAACAGAGTGAGCGATCTCTGCAGGACCGCGCCAACCACGGGCAAAGCTTCCACCGCTCGTAGCACCCGTGCCCGCAGTTCGCCGGTCGAGACGTGCGGGTTCAGGACCGGCGGCGGTTCGAAATCCATGTCCAATAGTTCAATCTCTGCAGCCGATAGTTGCGCCTCCGCGGCCACGGATTGAACCTTAAGGACGTTTCTGGCTCTCGCAATCAGATCCGAAGGGTGAAACGGCTTGATCACCACGTCCGCAGCGCCGGCAGCCAAAGCCCGGTCGCGGGCTTTGGAAGAATTGTCGCTGGTCACCACCAGCACCGGCAAGCGGCCATCACCGGCTTCAGCGGCCAAACTCTTCATCACCGCAATACCGTCCATGCCAGGCATGTGCAGATCCAGAAAAACCAGATCGGGCTGCCAGTTCGCATAGATCCGCTGCGCGTCTCTGGGATCGGTGGTGAGGCGGAACCTTTTGATTCCCGCCTCGCGCAGAACCGATATGAGAAGCCGGATGTTTTCGAGCGCATCGTCCACGATTAGGACTTTCGAGGATCCCAACGTTCCTGCGGCAGTCACGGTCGCGGGAACCGGCATGGCTTGTGTCATAAAGGACTAAATCCTCCTCCTTGTCATCTCGCTACCAAGGAATGCAACTGTCGAGCCAGTCCTGTTCTGCTGATTCTAAAAAGGATGACTCCAAAGCGCAGGTGAATCTGTGAAGGGATTTGAAACGCTGGTTTCAGAATGTAACAGCGCTGGGAGGGCGCTTGGAGGAGTACTACTCAGCGAACGCCAAAGCCGATCCGATGGCAATATTCCGATCCGACAGAAGCTCCCAGATTGTCGTTGTCATGCCTTACGTGAGTCGCTCCTGGCCCTGAAGCGAGCTAACCTTGCTGGTCTATCCCATGGGCGGTACTCTTGCGTAATGCGACCCCTTCGGTATTCCATCAACATCACATTGGACGGGTGCTGCGATCATCGTGCAATACCCGCGGACGAAGACTTGCATCGTCACGCGATCGGGAACATTGACCAGGCCGATGCCCTTCTCCTTGGCCGGACGACTTACCGGATGATGGAGGCAGCGTTTCGGCCGCAGGCGGGAACGGCAGCGAGGCCGGATTGGATGGAGCCCTTCGCCCGGACGATTAACGCGGCCAAGAAATACGTCGTCTCGAGCACCCTGGACCAGGTCGATTGGAACGCGGAACTGGTGCCCGGGGAGCTGGCGAAGGCCGTTCAGCTGCTCAAACGGGAGCCGGGTAAGGGACTGCTCCTGGGAGGCGTGAAGCTTCCGCTGGCGTTGGCGGAGCTGGAGTTGATCGATGAGTACGAGTTCGTGGTGCACCCCAGGCTGGCGGGCCGTGGGCCGACGTTGTTCGCGGGGCTATCCAAGCATATCGAATTGAGGCTCGTGGGCCGGCTGGAGTTCGGCTCGGGGGCCGTGGCAATGCGTTATGAACCGGAAAGATGGCCATTCGGCTTGTGAGTTCGACACCGCCGCATCCGCAGCAACGTTGTCACTGCGGCATGCCAGTAGCGCGCTCTACTTCTCGGTCTGCTCTTCGAGGTTACTTTGCTCTTCGAGCAGGCGATAAATCGTGGTGCGGCTGATACCCAAGATTTCGGCCGCTTTGCCGCGATTTCCATTCACGTGCGCGAGAACCCTCTGCAGATGCCGAAGCTCCATGGTGCGCATGGGGACCAGCAGGTCGTCGCCTTCGGCGATGTCTTGGCGGACCTGCTTTTGCAGATAGTCTGGCAGATCGCGGATGTCGATCTGCTCGCCTTCCGCCATCATACAGCAATAGGAGAGAACGTTTTCCAGCTCTCGGATATTACCAGCCCAGTTGTGGTTTGCCAGCACCGCCTGCACGCGGCGCGTGAGATTCAAATGTTGCTTGCCATAGCGGCTCGCAAAGCGATCCAGAAAGTGCCGCTGCAACAAAGGGAGGTCTTCCTTGCGGTCCGCCAGCTTCGGCAAGCCGACCTCGATCATGGAGAGTCTGTAATACAGATCCTCGCGCAGCCGGTTCTCATCCACCAGGCGGCGCAGGTCGCGGTTGGTGGCCGCGACAATGCGAAGATCCACCTGTTTGGTGCGCGAAGTGCCGACCCGCTGGATCTCGCTGTTCTGCAGGAGCCGCAGCAGCTTCGCCTGAGCCGCGAGCGGAATCTCGCCGATTTCATCCAGGAACAGAGTCCCGCCCTGGGCGGATTCGACGAAGCCGACTTTCTCCCGCGTCGCCCCAGTGAAAGCTCCCTGGGAGTGCCCAAAAAGTTCGCTTTCGAACAGGTTCTCGGGAATCGCGGCGCAGTTGCACACGACGAAGGGTCCGGTGCTATAAGGGCTCAAGCTGTGCAGGGCCTTTGCGACGGATTCCTTGCCGGTGCCGGACTCGCCCGTTACCAGCGCCGTCTGAAAGTGGGGCGCGATCCGGCGAATCTTAGAGAAAACGTCGAGCATCGACGGGCTGCGCCCGACGATCCCTTCGAACTGGCAGGCTTGCGCCAGTTCGGCTTCAAGCATGCCGGTCCGAAGCCTCGCCGAGGCGTCACCGCGCCATTTCCCCAGCTTCTGGAGGAAACGGTCCACCTGGAGGGGCTTCGCCAGGTAATCATAGGCGCCCTTCTGAATCGCCTCCACGGCGGATTCCATGGAGTAGTGGCCCGTGACCAGGATCACGTCGATGCTGGGATCGAAGGCCAGAATCCGCTTGAGCAGATCCATTCCGCTGACGCCGGGCAATACCAGATCCAGCAGCACCAGCGGCGGCCTGAGCCGCGAAATCAGGTCCAATCCCGCGTGCGCGTCGGCCGCGCCGTGCACTCTGAACTTCTCAAGACTTAGAATGTCGGTCACCAGACCGATGGCGGACTGGTCATCGTCGATAACCAATAAGTCATAGACTGCCTGATCCACTACCTGATCCAATGCCTGACCGGGGGAATCAACTTGCCGCGATGACGGGGAACTCATAGCCTTATTCTCTTGCGCCTATTCGTTGACCTGATTTTTTGCTCCTGCCCGTACCAGAGCCTGAAAGCGTTCCAGGCAAGTATCGATATCGCGCTGGGCCCTTTGCGTCCCGGTCCGGATTTCTTCGACGAATCGCTTCTGCCGCGGATTCAAAGACCCCACCGACTCCAGAGCCAAAAGGTCCGCATATCCCGACACCACGTTCAGGGCTCCTCGAAGATCGTGCCCCAACTTCGGCGCAAGTTCCTCCACTCGTTCCAAGATGTCGGCCAGGCGTTGCTCGGCGTTCTCCACAGTACTTGTATGATCTAGTAATCGATTGGAATGACCTCGGGCATTAGCCCTATTCCATGGTTGTATTTCTGCTTGGTCCGCCGATAGGACCGCGGCTGGCGCTGGAACTCCCATGCGATTGAGTACCAGCCACTTGCCGAGGTATGCCTCCTGGCAGGTTTCCATTGCCTCACCGGTTCCCAAAAACGCCAGCAGCCCGGCTCGACCTTAGTCTCAAACGCCAGCTCGACTTCGGGCAATTGGCGCAATCGGTGCGCGGTAAATGGCGCAGCCCTGGCACGGTGCACGGGATCCTCCTTTGGAATCAGGCAGTCATGAAGGCCACCGCAGTGCTCCACGTAGCTTCGGGAGGAGACCGGATGCTCGCTCATGCCGGAAACGAGGCCGCCGGAGCCAACGGCTCTAGAAGCGACCGGCGGCGTGAAGTTCTGATTTGGGTCGCCGCCGAGTTTTTACAGTCACCCGGCATCCTCCGAATCCTCCACGAGGCCGAGCTCCTGCCTGTGCCCGAGAACAAATGGGAGGATTTTATCCACTCCGCCGTCGAAAGCGGCGGCTTCGCCCTGGCCGGCCGGCTCGCCGAGGCCGGTCACGGAGCCGGCATTTGGATTTCTCCGGAGTCAGCGCCGGGGCTCGAAGTCATGATTCCGTGGACGTTCGTCAGAAGCGTCGCGACCGCTCCCGAACTCGAAGCTCGAAGAATTTTTGGACTGGCCCGCGACGGGAAATTCACCCAGCCGAAGAGCCGCGTCCCCGCTCAATAACGATTTCGCCAGCCCGGCCTATTCCGCCGACGGCCAGCCGCGTTGCGTGTCCTTGGGCAAAATGCGGAAGAAGGCGTTAACGGCATGAATCTCTCCGCCCCAGACCTTGAACGCCTCAAAGGTCACCAGCGCGTTGCCCGGACCATAGGAGTGCGTATCGCCGAAATTCATCCATAGCAGCACGATGCCGCTTTCTTCATCCACCGCGGCAACGCTCGGCTTCACATCCGGATGCAGCATGATCTTCTGACCGAGGATATCGGAGCAGTTTGCGCGGGGACACCCGGCTCCGACCACGAAGGTGCCGTTCTCCACGCGGTAGGCCTCTTTGGCGAACGGCGTCTTGGCATCAACGAAGCTTCCGATCCGCAATCCCGCGGGATAGAGCAGTGCGGTGCGGACCATCTCCGCGCGCGGCATCCGCTTGCCCGCGGGCACCGGCTCGTTGATGCCGGCCAGCGGCTTGTTGAGCATGTCGGGCTTGAAGCGCGATTCGGGGGTGACGCGATCCACCAGCGTCTCGATGCCGGTGATCTTCCGCTTGGCGACGTGCAGCACCACGGAATAAAGGACCGTTGTATCGCCCTCGAACAACATGACATGCGAAGCGGCCATCTGCTTCTTCAGGTCGATGTAATCCTGCCGGAAGCCGCCCTTCTTGGTTACCGTCTTCCAGAGTCCTTCGCCGAGCTTGAGCTCCTGCGAATCTTCGGTGAACCGCACGTTTGCGGCTAAGCGCAAGCGCGAAGGAGCGTGCGCCACCATTGCATCGACATAATTCGTAATCGTGTCCTCGAGGCAATCGCGGTCACAATCCGCTGCCTGGGCCACGCCGGTTGCCGCCGCTAGAACCAGCACGCCCGCCGCGTGCGCGTAGGATCGATTCATGCCGCATTCCTCCTTTGAAGGAGTATACTTCGGGGATGCACCGCCCGAGGAGCTACGCGTTTTTAGCCACGTTGATCGCCGCCGCTCCGATCACGGCCCTCGCACAGCAAGCGGACATTCCTGTGATCGGCCTGGGCAACCTGGCCCATGCGGTCGAGAGTCTCGATAAGACCGTGCCGTTTTACCGCGACGTGCTGGGGCTGCCGGTGAATGGCGCTCGCGACCCGCTGAGCCAGAAGCCGCAGCCGCTGGATGCCGATATGTCGCGGTTCACCGCCACCCAGGGCGCGAGTTTCCGCGGCGCCACGTTCCGCATCCCCGGCGTGAATTTTGGATGGGAGCTGACCGAGTTCACCGGCACGCCGCGCACGGCCGGCCGGTTCGAGATTCAAGATCCCGGGTCGGCGACGCTGGCTCTGATGGTGCGCGATATCGATAAAGTCTTCGCACGGGTGAAGGAGGCAGACGTGACCGTGGTAACCTCGGGCGGAGCTCCCGTCAACCCAACCGGGAATCCGAATTCGAAACTGCGCGAAGTGGTGCTGCGCGACCCGGACGGGTTCTTCGTGGAGCTGCAGCAGCCCGACCCGTTGCCAGCCAATGCCCCGGCGCAAGGCGACATCCTCGGCGGAAGCGTTCAAATCTCCATCGATGACACAGAGAAATCAGTTCAGTTTTACCGCGCGGCGCTTGGATTTAACGCGCGTCCCAGCGGGCAATGGGCTACGAATGACACCGTGCTGAAGTTGATCGGATTGCAAGGAGCCCAGTGGCGCATCACTCACGGTGCGATTCCCGCCCAGACCGCGGACTTCGCGTTGATTGAGTACAAGGGCGTCCCCCGCACTAAGCGGCTGATGAGCCCGGCCGACCCCGGCTCTCCCGCGTTCACCATGGTGGTTCGCGACTTGGATGCCGCCGTCGCGCAGTGGAAGGCGGCCGGAGGGACGGTGGTGTCAACGGGCGGAGCTCCGGTGAAGCGCGCCGGCGGAGCGGGCAATGTCTTCGTCCGCGATGTGAATGGATTCACCTGGGAGCTTTATACCAGGCCCGCCCCGCCCGCGAAATAGAGCCTGTCAACGGGGCCATCAAGTGTAGTGCCGTCTCGCGCTCCTCACTTGAATCGCCTGCGGTACTGGAAGTCGATTCCGAATAATCCATTGGCGTCCCGCACCGCGATTGCCGACCAGTTCCGGTTCAGGTCCCACTGCAGGCGGACGATCTGTTCGGCGGTATAGTTGAGGTTGGTGATATAGGTCATGGTCACGTTGCGCGAGACCTGCTGCTCGAAGGTCAGGCGCGCCTGCGGGGTGTTGTCGACGCCGGTCATGGTGGGGTCGATCTTGACCCGGCTCGCGCCCAGGAAGCGCTGTAGTTTGCTGCTGAGCTGCTCGGAAAGGGCCTGGCTCAGGAGGCTTCCGCCGGCGCCCGAAAAATTAGTCGAGCCGGTGGCCTGCACTGTGCTGTAATCGGTTTGCTGCGACGGACTCTGCCCGACGGCCAACAAAGCGATGATCTTGGATGGTTCCAAAGGTGGATCGGAGCTGTAGTTGGTCCGCAGCTTGTCCATGGTGCCGTTGAAAGTGATGTTCACCGTAACGCCGCTCACCTTGGTTTCGAGCGCCAGATCGAACATCGGCTCGATACGCGCGGCGTTGGTGAAGCGGATGTCGCCCCGGTCGATGGTGTACTCATTGCCAAAAACCTGGACCTGGCCGGAGTCGACCGATACCGATCCCAGCAGCAGCGGCTGGCGCGGCGTGCCTCGCAAACGCAGGTCGACCTCCGCCTGCACGTCGCGGGTAAGCGACGTCTGCAACTCGAAATTGGGCGCGCTGGCCACGCGCACGTCGAACTGCATGCCGCGCAGGTAGTCGTTGGGCGAGACCTGAGGCGTGGGCGTGGAGAAAGCCTCCAGGAGCTGCCCGAGGTCGGTGTGCGGGTTGAACGCGGCGCGATTCAGAGTCAGCGTGCCGGAAAGTGTGCTGGTATCCGAGGTTCCGTCCAGGGCAAGGTTGGCGCTGAAGGTCGTGCTCAGGTCAATAGGCAGGCGGACGCGCACTTGCTCCGCCATGGCCTGCAGCCGGTATACCAGCGGCGTGCCGAATTCGAGGAACCCGCCCAGCGCGAGCGTCCCGCTGCCGATTTGCGCGGTCAGCTTGTCGATGGTCGCCCGGTTACGATTGAACACAACTCCGCCGTTCACATTGTCCAGGCCGGTAGTGGCGTCCTTGAGATATAACGAAGCGTTCTTCAGATCCATGCGCCCGTTGAGCGCCGGATCGCTGAGGGCTCCGCGTAAAGTCGCCTCGACGTTGGCGTTGCCGCGCGCGAGCAGATTCGGATTCAGCAACTGCAACGCCACCAGGTTGACGGCACCACGCACCGCCAGATCCGCTCCGCCGGAGGCAGCCGCGAAGGGAATGGTCCCGCTGATTTCGAGATTGGTGTCGCGGCCGGTCAAGCGCGCCGTTTGAATGCGCGCCTCCTTGGCATTGACGGCGATCATCACGGGTTGCACGCTGTTGAGCACCACGTCTTGCGGTTGCACTCCCAGTCCCAAAGCCTGGCCCGCTTTGGGATTGAACTGCAGGCCATCCAAGGTTACCGATGCCTGAAAATCGCGAGGATGGCGCAGGGCTGCGGTGACCGCGACAGAACCTCCGCTGAGCGACCCCTCCAGAGGCAAAGGCGTATCGCTGGCCGGAGCGGCCCCGACCAGGATCGCCAGCCGGTGGGCGTCTTCCAGGGATATGCGGGAAAACCGGACGGAAGCCGACCCCTTCTCGTCCCCGCTCAATTGCCACTCTCCGGAGCCTTCCAGCTCGGCCGAATCGACCTTCCCCGCGATCTGGAGCGAGGCATCCTCACCGCGCGTATCGGCGGTGAGCGTGAACTCGCCCAGAGGCTGGCCATGGATGGTGACCGATTGCGCCGCGACGGTCCCGGAAGCGGAGCGCAGCAAAAACGCTCCGCCGGCCACCTTCCCTTGCGCACGGATGTCGGCCGTGACACGTCCATCGAGGCCGGTATTCAAGGCGTTCAGAGCCTCCACGCGCGTCGCCCTGAGATTACGGGTGGTTGCTTGCAATTCAACATCGCCGCTGCTCCAATCCGGCGTCGAGGCACGATATGCGCCCGAAAACGCGATTCTTCCCATACCATCCTCGGCTTGGCCGTTCGAAACCTCGATCGCGTTGGGAGTGAGTTTCAGCATCGCGCTGATGCGGTCCAGCGACTCTCCGAAGGCCCGTGGATCCGTCACCGTGAGCGTTCCCTCCGCTTGCGGGACACGCACAGATCCGGAGACGCGCAGGTTGGCGGAAGCCGTTCCCTTTACGGACAGACCCAAGCCTGCCTCTTTGGCGAGCTGTTCCACGTTCCCGTTCCGCAGATTCACCTGCGCGGAAAGAGCGGCGCCTTCGAAGCTTCCTTCGTGTGCGGTGAGAGTGGCCATACCGCTGGCCTGGGTCATACCGCGGGTCAGGGTGAAGGCCGATGAGGAGAGGGAGTTGAGTGTCAAGTCGACCGCCGCGTCAAACTTGTCGAAGATATGGCCCTCGAAGCTTGCATTGGCGACCGTCACTTGGCCGCGGAAACGCGGATTATCGAGGGTTCCGGTGAGGGAGCCGTTCGCGGCTACGGATCCGCGGCTGGATTCGAGCGAGCTCAACTTCAGCGGCAATTCCTTCGGAGCATTCTCTTCGAGCAGGGGCAGCGCCGCCAGCATATCGCCCAGGTCGGTGGAATGGAGCTGGACCTCCATCCTGCGGCTCAGCGTGCCGTGAGCTTCCAGGCGCGTGGCAGACGTCGCGATGTAAGAATCGCCGAAGGAAACCTCCCCCTCGCGCTGATCGTAGAAGGCGTCCAGGAGTCCTTGGATGGGCGTGCCTTCGGCCGCGGGCGCGATCGCCAGCCTGGCGTGCGCCACCGTTGCAGCTTCACCCACGGTGTAGTCCGCCATCACGTCGCCCGAAAGAGTGCCATCCCAGGGAAGAGGCCGCGGCGTCACGATGCTGGCCGCTTCGGAGACGGTCAGGCCGTCGAGCGTTCCTTCCACGTGAAGCTGCTTCTGCCGGGCGAGCGAAAGCTTGCCGTTGAAGCTTGCTCCCAGGGCGCTTGCCTCCAAGCTGGTGGCCCTAACAAGCCGCGCGCTGGCCTCGACCGAGGCGCGAACGCTCGCGTCGCGGATGTGCAGCCGGCCGCTCGAATAGGCCACGCCACGCGCGTCGACGCGGCCGGAAAGCGCGAAGTCAGCGGGCGTTGCAAAGTCGATCGCCAGCGTTCCGGTGAAATCGGCGGAGCCCGCCGGCTCCAGCGGCAACCGGAACATGGGGACGGCTTCCCGGAGGTTCGCCGCCGCCCGGATGTTAAGGGTGCCGCGCGGTGAGACCGGATTGTCCAGGGTGCCGCTCAAATCTGCGTGGGACTGGGGCGCGAACAAGCGCAGCGCGGAGATCACAATCCGCGTTTTCTCCAGCACGAAGCGCGAGGAGAAGCCGAGCTCCGTGGGCGCAATTCCCGGCGCCGCGACGCGCAGCCCGCGCGAGCTCAGCTCACCCAGATACGACGGCGTGCCGGCATCGTAAGTCAGCTTCAGCGCGAGTCCGTTGCCCCGCAGATTCACCGGCGTACTGCGTTCATCCATCTCAAAGACACCGTCGGTGACTTCGTAATGGCCGACCGCCAGATCGATGACTTGTTCCGCCCAATTGCCGGTAGTGCGGCCGGGAATATTGTTGGAGCCGTCCGGGTAAATGACGATGCGTACTCGCGGCCTATCGACCCTCAGCGAAGCCAGATCGATCGTGCGCTTCTTGAACGAAAGAATGCGCAGCGCCAGCGTGACTGAAGCCACGCGCAGCAGCGGCGGCTCGCCGGGCGCCTCGTTCCCATGGATCACCAGCGGAGCGATGCTCGCCGTCAACGTCGGCCCGCGGAAGGAGAAGCGGCCGATTTCGACGCGTCCCCCTGTGGAATGCTCCAATTCCGTGATGATCCGCCCGCGGACATACTCATGGAACCATCCGCTCTGAACCACCACTAACCCTGCCAGAGCGGCGATCACCAGCAGGACGGCCAATGCGGCGGTCACGCGCAGCAGGATCCGGCCAAAAACGCGCCATCGGGATCGTCTCACCGAAAAACGTCCTCTCGATAGTCGACGTGCCTCTGCATCCGCTGGGTTTCCAGCCATTGATCGAGCGCCTGCGTGGTGCGCTGATCGGTCAGGAGTTGTTCCAGATTGGCGCGGTTTTGGTCGAAGGAGGCCGGTGGCTCCTTATGCGTCGTGCGCCATTCCGCCACGAATTTATCATACGCTGCGTGGAGATCCTGATCCGAAATTTGCACCTCCGGCCGGAAGCGCAAATCCGCGAAACGCAGCGCCCGCACGCCGGACTGCAGATGGTTTTCCACGTCCTGCTCCGTGATGCCGTATTTTTTGAGCGCGGCTTGATAGGCCTCCTCGGTGGGGTATTGCGTCTTTACCTGCTGGAGCATGGGCGGAATTTCTTGCGGCGAGAGCAGCGTAATGTGGCTATCGGAGGCGTCCATCAGGATAAGAGCTTGATCCACCAGAGCCGTCGCCGCCGTGCGCTTGGAGGGGCCGCTTAAGTCCACAGGTTTGTCGTCCAGAAACGCGGCCACGCGGAGAAAGCGGATGATGTCGCTTTCGGCGATGACCTCCTGATCCACCGTCACGGCGATACGATCGAGAACTTGTAGTGTCTGGGCATGAACCAGAAATGGCGCGAAACAGAGAAACACCGCAGTTCGCATCAGAATGTCTGCCCCAAAGCGAAGTGAAATTGGAACACACTGATGCGTTGATTGACCGGATTCTGCTGCCCGGCCAGCAACTGCTCTAGCGTGCCGGAGTATCCGAAGAAACGCGGAGAATCGGGGCTCAAGCTGAAGTCCAGGCGGATGGGACCGATGGGAGTGCGGTAACGGATTCCGAAACCGAAAGAGTTCACGGCGTATTCGAAATCCTTTATGTTTTCCTGGCGGAAGCGGAAGCTGATGTCGGTGATGCTGTCATAGACGTTGCCGATATCGTGAAACAGCACGCCCCCGACGCTATCGCCGATCAAAGGAAAGCGCAACTCGGTGGAGTGGAATAGAAACGCGTCGCCGCCGAGCGGAAATCCAGTGGTGGGGTCGCGCGGGCCGGCCTGGTTGTCGGGAAAGGCGCGGTCGGTGGAGGGGCCGCCGGAATAGAAGCGCTCCGCCAGCGGAATAAACGCGGGCGTGCCGCTGATGTAGCCGAACTGGTTGCTCTGCGCCAGCACCAACTCGCGCCCCAGTGGATAGTAACTGGAGTTTCGGAACACAACGCGCGTATAGCCGGTGGCGGATCCGAAGGCGCTCCACGCCTCCCCGACATCCAGCGTATTCAAGTAGCCGCGATGGGAATCGGTGGGATCGTCGCGGCGATCCTGCACCAGAGAAATCGAGACCAGACCGGCACGGTCCGGCCGGGACAAAATCGGAATCAACAATGGTGAGATTTTGAGCGTGTCCTGCGGGACGGTTACGCGCCGCACGGTGTAGCGGTATTGCACCGTATAGACCTTGGAGATTTTCTGCGCCAACTGGACCGTGCCCTCCAGGCGGTGCGCAACAAACGTGCGGATGTCTTTGGAGTCGTCGAAGAGGCCGGAGAAGGTCAGCGTCAGATTGTCGTGACCCATGAATTGAGAGGCCTCATAGGTCAAGCCTATGCGCTGTTCCAGGGTGGAAAGCAGTGTTTGCAGGCTCACCGTGTGCGCCAGTCCCAGGAAATTCAAGCGGCTGACGCCGGCCGAGATCTGCGGGCTGAAGGCCGTGGTTCCCGCGGGCGCGTCAAAGGTGGTGACGCCGCCGCCGATGCGCGCCAATTCCGCTCCGAAGCCCAGATTGAAGGAATACTTGCTGGCTTCGTCCAAGAGGAACAGCACGTTCTTACTGTCTTCTTCGCCATCCGGATTCTGGAGCGCGGTCTGCACCTTTGAGAAGATTCCCAAATCGTAGAGCTTCTGCTGGCTTTCGGAGGTGCGCTCCTGCGAGACCGGGTCGCGCGGCGTGAGCAGGATGTGCCGCGTGACCAGGTCAGGCCGCGTGTAGTGCAGGCCGCGCACGAAAATGTTCCGCACGAATACCTGTTTGCCCGGCCGCACGATGAAATGCAGGTCCACTTGTGTCGGCAGAGGGCCGGCCGATTCGATCCAATCGAAGGCCGCGTCCGGGTAGCCGTTGTTGTAGTAGTAGTTCAGAATCGTGTCGCGATCCGCGCCGATATTGGCTTCGCTGAATGGTTGGCCGGGAATCGAGCGCAGGATGGAGCGGAAATAGGCGTCCTCCTCAATGCGCACTCCTTCAATCTCCAGACTGTGGACCTGCCACTGCGGTCCCTCGCGAATGTCCAAAGTGACGCTTAGGTGTCCGTGTTTGCCCTGATAATCGTCGTTCTGGCTGGGCATCACCATCACATCGCGAAAGCCGTTGGCGCGGTACAAGTCCGCGATGGCGTTACTGTCGCGCATGAGCATCCGCGGAGAGAAGCGTCCCCAGTGGTAACGGATGAAGCTCGCCGGGGTCATGAGCAGCCGCTCGCGCAGCGTCTCATCGTCGAAGTATTCGTTGCCGGTGATATCCAGATGGTCCAGCTTGCTGCGCGGCCCGCGGGAGATGGTGTATTCGATCACGGAGCGGTCCGGCTGCGGCTCGAGTTGCTCGTAATCGACCCTGGCTTCGAGGTAGCCCTGGGATTGCAGGTACTCCAGCAGATTGCCCTGGCCTTCGATCAGCAAACCGCGGTCGACCGTGCGCTCCTGATAAATCGGGATCAGTTGCCGCAGGCGGCCGGTGGAGATTTTGTCTCCGATCACGTTCACCTCCAGCGCGGGCCCGCTGTCGATGCGCAGAGTCGGCGTGACCAGGTTGTTTTCGGGGTGATACTGCAAACCGTCCAGCGTGACGTGCGCGGCCAAATGGTTGCCTCTTTGCACGCGCGTTTCGACCCGGTTGATGCCAGTCTGGACCCGCTGCTCGGTCAGTTGCTTCCACCCCGGCAGCGTCAGGAAAAAAAGATTACGGCGCCATCCAGCGATGCGCCCGATCGATTCCGGAGGCTCGGCCAGAGTACCGGAGACTTTCACGCCGTCGAAGCGGGCGCGATCTCCGGTCGAAAGCTGGAAATAGACGCCGGTTTCCTGGGTTCCGGGATTGAGGTCGACGTGATAGGAGACCTGGGCCTGATACAGGCCGTTAGCGTGCAGCCGCTCCAACATGTTCGAAACGGCCGGCTCCATCTGGTCCTGATTGAACAACGCGCCGAGCTCCAGCTTGGTTGCCGTGCGCAGTTGTTCCAGGCTGGGGGGATCGTCCACGCCGTCGATGGTGACGCCGCTGACGAAGTAGTTGAAGGTGGTGACCACGTGCAGCTCGACTCCGTCGCCGGAAGCTTGCGCCTCGATCGAGATGTCGTGATAGCGTCCGGTGCGATACAGCGAGTCGATGGCAGTGCGCACGTCTGCCAGCGATAAGGGAGCGCCGACGCGCAGGCCCAAGCGCCGGTCGAATTCATCTTGCTGCAATGGCTGCTGGGGCGGGTCGCGGACAATGGCGACGATGGTCTTGCCCTCCCATTGCGCCGGACTCGTCAGGGAGCTGCCGGAGCCGCCTGAGCCGTCTTGTGCAAGCGCCGCGACGGAGCACACCAGGAGCAGGAGCGGCAGGGCCACGAAACGCACGTGCTTCAATGATATCGCGGCATTTCTTCCAGTTTCACGCATGCCCGCTGCTACTATCGAGAAAGCAAGGTTACTATGACGCGTGGCGCTGAATCACGTTACTCGCGGCAAATTCGTTTCGCGCCTTTGGGCGCGGAGGGGCAGCAGCGCATCGCATCCGCGCGCGTGGCGATGATCGGTTTGGGCGCTCTCGGATCCGTGCAGGCCGAGCTGCTGGCTCGCGCCGGCGTGGGCTCGCTGCGGCTGGTCGATCGCGATTTCGTGGAGCTGTCGAACCTCCAGCGGCAGACTCTCTATGATGAATCCGACGCCGCGGAAGCGCTGCCGAAAGCCGTGGCCGCCGCCCGCCGGCTAGCGCGGGTGAATTCAAGCATTACTATCGAGCCGGTGGTCAGCGATCTCTCTCCCGCGAACATCGAAGAAACTCTGGAGGGCGTCGATCTGATTCTCGATGCCACCGACAACTTCGAGACTCGCTACCTGATCAACGATTTCGCCGTTCGCGAAGGCATCGCGTGGGTCTACGGCGCCGCCGTGGCAAGTTACGGGATCAAGCTGGCCATCGTCCCGGGCGTCACGGCCTGCTTTCGCTGCGTGTATCCGGAGCCTCCGCGCGGCGCGCAGCCGACCTGCGAAACCGAGGGCGTGCTGGGACCCGTGACGGGAGCGATCGCCGCGCTACAGGCGGGCGATGCGTTGAAGATTCTGGCTTGCGGCGGCGAATCTGTCAGCGCACGGATGACCATGATCGATGTGTGGACCGGACAGATGCGCCAGACCGCTGCTCCGGGTCGCGATCCGGATTGCCCGTGCTGCGCGCGGCGCGAGTTCCCCCATCTTGACGGCAAACATCGCGCGCCCATCAGCCTGTGCGGCCGCAACGCAGTGCAGATTCACGAGCGCTCCCGGCCGGTGGACCTCGCCGAGCTGGCTTTGCGGTTGCGGGATCTCGCCGAAGTTCGCGTGAACGAATTCGCCCTGCGCGCCTCGCTCGATTCTTTCGAGCTGACCGTGTTCCCCGACGGCCGCGCAATCATCAAGGGGACCACGGACACCGGCGTCGCCCGCAGCGTCTACGCGCGGTACGTGGGGGTGTGATCCCACATCAATCCCCCGCGCGACTTTAGGGGAATATGCAGAGGCTCTTTCCTAAAACCGATTCCTTATGCAATGAGCATAAGGTATGTCATCGGTTTTGTGCTGCTGGCCGCCGCGCCGGTGTTGGCACAGCATCCCGAGCGCGCTGGGCGTTCGCTTCCGGCGTTCTTCATTCCCAATGCCGGCCAGGCCGCGCCGGAGATCCGCTACATCGTGCGCACTCCCGGCCTAAACGCCGGGTTCACAGCGACCGGCGCGGTCTTCCAACTCGGCCAGATGACGCTGCGCGTGCATTTCGCGCGCGCTAATCCGGACCCGGTCATCGAAGGTGAACAGCGCCTTGAGGCAGCGGCCAATTTTCTGATCGGCAACCGTCCGCAAGAATGGAAAACCAACCTTCCAACCTACCAGAAGATTCTGTACAGGAACCTCTATCCCGGCATCGACATGACTTACGGCGGCACCGGGCATCGCATCAAGTCGGAATTCCTGGCCGCGCCCGGAGCCGATCCGAAACAGATACGCCTGGAATATTTGGGAGTAGAGCGGCTCTCGATCGAGCCCAACGGCGACTTGCTGATCTCAAACGGCCGCGCCGAAGCACGCGAAGAGGCGCCGGTTGTTTTTCAGAACGGTATGCGGATTCCGGGGCGCTACCTGCTGCTAGACGAACACACGGCCGGCTTTGAGATTGGGCCGTTCGATTCTTCTCAGCCTCTGCTGATCGACCCGGTGCTCTCCTACGCGACCTACTATGGCGGCACGGGCATGAGCGACGTAACCGGTCTGGCCGTGGATGCCTCGGGCGATCTATACGTGGCCGGCTGGACCGAGTCGCTTAACGCGCAGATCGCCGCGCCGATTCAGGCCTCTAATGGCGGTGGTGTGGACGCGTTCGTGGCTAAGCTCAACCCGAGCGGCAGTGCGCTGCTCTACGCGACCTACATCGGCGGCAGCGGCGATGACCGCGCGGCGGGGATCGCCGTGGATAGCTCCGGCGAAGCCTATGTCGCCGGTTCCACGGCGTCCGCCAACTTTCCAGTGGTGAACGCGGCGAGCTCCAAGCTGGCTGGAGGGCACGACGCCTTCGCGCTCAAGATCAACTCGGTCGGCAATCTGCTGGTCTATAGCACCTACCTAGGCGGCACCAACACCGACTACGGCTATGCCATCGCGGTGGATTCTTCCGGCAACGCGTACATTGCCGGGGACACATTATCCGCTAACTTCCCCATCTCCAGTGGCGCGGCGCAGACCAATTTCGGCGGCGACCAAAACGTTTTTGTGACAAAGCTGACCTCGGCCGGCGCAATCTCCTACAGCACGTTTTTGGGCGGATCCGGAACAGATCACGCCGGCGGAATCGCGGCCGATTCGAGTGGCAACGCCTATGTTGCCGGAGGAACCACCTCGACGAATTTCCCCGTGGCGGACGCGATTCAGTCCACGAATGGCGGAGGGCAGGACGCGTTTCTGACCAAGCTCAACAGCGCCGGATCGCAGTTTCTTTACAGCACGTACCTAGGCGGAAACGGAGGAGGCTCGGGGTCGCCCGAGGAGGCTAACGCGGTTGCGGTGGACTCCAGCGGCAATGCGTACATCGCGGGCACGACCAACTCAACCAATTTTCCCGTCACCGCTGGAGCCTTCCAAACCCAGTTCACCGCGGTCCAGGACGCCTTCGTGGCCAAAGTGAATCCGTCGGGCAATGGACTGGCGTTCAGTTCCCTGCTGGGCGGCAGCGCCTTCAATTGGGCCAGTGGCGTCGCGGCCGGCGCGGGTGGAATCCTCTACGTGGACGGGTACACTTCCTCCGCCGATTTCCCGATCGTCGCCGCGACGCAAGGCGTGTTCGGCGGCCTGTATGACGCATTCGTGTCCGTTTTCACGGCGAACGGCTCTTCGCTGAGCTTTTCCACTTATTTCGGCGGCTCCGGCTCGGATTCCGCCAACGCCCTGGCGGTCGATTCCAGCGGGAACATCTACCTGGGAGGGCAGACCAGCTCAGTCGATTTAGCCACGGCTAATTCGATCCAAGCCACGAACGCGGGCAATCCGGTCGGCTGGATGGCACGCATCGGAGTCACCACAGTCCTGACGCCGCAGCTTCCGGCAGTGATCGGCGTCACACCCACGTCCGGCTCCGGCAACTCGGCGAACTTCACGGCTCAGTTCTCCGATCCGGCCGGGATTTCCGCGCTGGCGTCCACTACCGTCCTGGTCAACACCACCGCTTCTTCCAATTACGGTTGCCAAGTGACGTACTCGGTCACCACGAACCAATTCGCGTTGGCCAATGACGTCGCCAGCACCGGCTCCTCGCTGGTGAATCCGGGAGGCGGCAACGGGCAAAACGATCAGTGCACGCTGAACGGTTCCGGCAGCTACATCACGGAATCCGGAAACACGCTGACCATGGTGATCTCGCTGACTTTCGAGCCGGGATTCACCGGCAATGACACCGTCTACCTGAACGCAGTGGATACCAGCGGCAACAACACGGGACTGGTGGCCAGCGGCACATGGACCGCGACGGTTCCTCCTCCGCAGCCCACGGCCAGTTCCGTCTCACCCAATAGCGGCCTCGGTTCCAGCCAGACCTTCACCTTCGTTTTTTCCGACACGCAAAATGCCAACAACATTACCGGCATGGCGATGTTGTTCAACTCTTCGTTCGCGTACACCGACGCCTGCTACATCATTGTCGACACCAATGCCGGGACAGTGGCGCTGGCGTTCGATAGCGCGGCAGGGTCCAACAGCAAACCGATAAGCTCCACCGCGACACTTTCCAACAGCCAGTGCACCATCGGCGCGACCACGCTTCAAGTTTCCGGACTCTCCCAAATTCTGACGGTGGCCATCACATTTAGCGGCGCCTTCAGCGGAGCTAAAAACATTTATATGTTTGGTTCGGAAAGCGGCATTTACACCACCGGTTGGGTGCAAATGGGGACATATACGGTTGCGGCAGGAGGTGTGCCGGTGGCCAATGGCGTCTCGCCGTCCTCGGGCTCAGGGCCCAGCGACCGGTTCAGCTTCACAGTGTCCGACGCCGGAGGCTCGAGCTTCATCACCGGTCTGACCGGTCTCATCGCGTCTTCGCTCAACACAACACAGGCATGCTACATCGTCTACGACCGCACCGCCGGGACCATTTCGCTGGCTTACGACAACCCCGCCAACGGCGCATCGCCGGTGACGCCTGGTGGAACGCAAATCGTCTCCAACAGCCAGTGCACGCTCAAGGCGTCCGATTCGACGGTCACCATCGGCACCACCACGGTGGTGGTCACGGTGGACCTGACCTTCAACGCTAACTATTTCGGCGCGAAGAACATCTACCTGGATGCGATCGAACCCGGTTTCACTTCTGGCTGGACCACCGTGGGAAGCTGGACCGTCACCGGCGGAGCTCCGGAGGCCAATTCGGTGAGCCCGGCTTCTGGATCCGGTTCAGCGCCCAGCTTCACCTTCACCGTCTCCGATTCCGCCTCGTCGGCGAATATTTCCGGAATGTCGATGCTGATTACCTCCGGAGCTCCCACGAATCTTGCCAACGCCTGCTATCTGACTTACACCGTCGCCAACGGGACCATCAGCCTGTACAACAATGCCGGGACCTCGTCGAGCTCTAAGCCGATCGGCTCTTCGGCAACACTTTCCAACAGCCAATGTGCCGTGGGCTACACGGTCGGATATCCTTCGGGGAATTCGGTGGTGTTCGAGATCAACCTGCAGTTCTCGAGCGGCTACACCAGCCCGGAGAACGTGTACCTGGACGCGCTGGAGCCGAGCGCCAGCTCCGGATGGGTTTCGGTGGGGACCTGGACGCCGTAGAGGCCGCTCATGACCCATCGATAGGCGAGGGGGCTTGACAATTCCGCCAAGCTCCCTCATACTTCCTCCATCGAAAGACGATGGGAACCAACAATCCAGAAATTCTCCCCGGCACGCTGGACCTGCTGATCCTGAAATCGCTCCAGCGTGGCAAGATGCACGGCTACGGAATCGCACAGCATTTGAAATCGGTCTCCGATGAGGTGTTGCAAGTGGGCGAAAGCTCGCTGTATCCGGCTTTGCAGAGGCTGCTGTTGAACGGATGGGTCGAGGCCGAATGGGGCGCGTCGGAAAATAATCGCCGCGCCCGTTATTACACCCTCACGGCTTTCGGACGGAAACAATTACAGCGCGAGCGCGCGGAATTCGACCGCATGGTGCTGGCGATTCACAAAGTTCTTGCATGAAACTGCTCAACCGCATCCTGCACCTGGGGCGCCTTCAGCAGATCGAGAAGGAGCTTACTGAAGAGATGGATCTCCACCGTGGGATGAGTGGGGATCCGGCGATGGGCGATATCGACCGGGCCTTGCGCGAGGCAACCGGGGTGTGGCGCTGGCCTTGGTGGGACCGCCTCGGCCGCCTGCGCTCCGCACCACGGTGGTTTGTCCGCCGATTCTGGAAGCTTCCGGACCGGGCCGTCTCGTTTATCGAGGGGCTCGGGTCCGTCGCGTTCATGGCGGTGCTGTTCGGATGGAGATGGCTCACCGGAAAGCCCCTGACCACTCGCGGCGCACTGTGGCTGGCCGCGTTCTACATCTTCTGGTCATTGCTGCAGGCCGTCGTGAGCGGGTGCGTGCGGGGCGTGCTTGCCGCGAAGGTCGAGACGCAGCGCAAGTTCGTCAAAGACCCGGAGGCCGTCTTGGAACTGGCCAAGCTCACGGGCTATGAATCCATTCAGCCGCTAAATCGTTATCGCGGCAAATGGATGACCATCAGCGGCGAGTACGAAGGGTTTACTGAATCGTTCGAGCGCGACGTCATCCACGCGTCCGTGCGGCTGGAAGACGGGCGGCGGCTCATCCTGCGTTTCAATCGGGACCAGCGGGAGAGCCTCGAACCACTTCAGCCGGGACAGCGGATTACGGCCATTGGCGAGATCGAGCAAGTCCGTTTCGAGCTCCGCCCGCAGAACTGCGAACTGGTGCGGGTCGAGCCCTTGCGCCCCGCGCCGCGCCTGACGCTGGCTTCCTGAGGCCCGCCATGCGGATTCTGACTCGGCTCCGCTGCTTCCTTCGCCAACGCCAGGCCGAACGCGACCTCGCCGAAGAGATTGAGTTTCACCGGCAGATGAGTGCGGATCCTCGCACCATGGGCAACATCACGCGAGCCCGGGAGGACGCCCGAGCCGTGTGGATCTGGCCATGGCTCGAAAGCATCTGGCAGGACCTTTGGCATGTCGTGCGAAATCTGCGCCGTTCGCCGGGTTTCACACTGGTCGCGCTGCGGCCGTGGCCGGTCAAGGACCCTGCGCGCGTATTTCTCGGTAGCTTGCCTGTTCGCCATCGCGGCGCTGGCTGCCAGCTATGCTCCGGCTCGCCGGGCGGCGCGGGTCGATCCGCTGACGGCTCTGAGACACGAGTAGACTCCGTTAGTTGCCGGCAACGATGCTTCCCGAGACCGGACCGCGATATAAAGCCTTCAATCCCAGGCTCGCGGTCGCTGCGGCTTGGTCTTGCGGGATCAGCGCATAAAAATCCATGCCGGGAGCGGGGCGATTGGTCAACTCCATCCACGTCCACTGATTTTTGTGGCCGTAGAACTGAAGCGACTCCTGAAGCTGCCATGATCCGCCCACGCGAACAATACTCGCGTTCGGATCTCGATGCGCCGCGATGTATTCGCCGATCGAGCGCGTGTCCGCGTCGTACTCCCAGACCCAGAACTCGCGGGTGTTGAACTCTGTCGCGAATTGCAGCACAAACAGGCATCCGAGGACGTAGACCGGAATTGGCAGGATTCGACCCAGCCCCACGAGCGTCAACGCGACCAGAGGTAGAAAGTAGAGGCCGGTGCGATCGGCGGGATAAGGCCGGCCGAGCACGAAGTGAACCAGTAGAAGCACCGCGCCCGACAGGACCGCCGACCCGGCCGCGAGCGTCAGCAGGAGGCTCCGCCTCCTTATTCCTAATGCGGCTCCGGCGAGCAGGATCATGGGCGCAATTCCGAACGCAACCGCATCGCGCCAAATATCCATCCAGGATTGAGTCCGCAGTGGTCCGCTGTGCTCGAGCGAAACCGTGGCGAGGCTGCGCAGGCTTTCCCCGATCGAGTTGAGGCCGGTGTAAAACTGATCGACCTTCATGTCCTCGACGGGAGCCAGCAAGAGAAACAGCACTAAAATCGCTCCAATCGGTCCGGCGAACCAAAGCAAAGGAGACGGCCGCTTCGGCTGCCGCTTGTCCTTACGCGCCGCCTCTGGCGGCTTTTTTGTCCTGAGGAGGTAGACAGTGATTCCCGCCAGAGCCGCGGCGGGAGCGGCAAAAATCAGATTCGCGGTCACTGAAAGCGCCACCGCCGATCCAGCCCAGGCGAGCCGGCGCGGACGCGGACGCGGGGCTTCTTGAGACAGCTCTTCGCATGCGAGAGTCAAGGCCCCTAGCCACAGCGCGAGCCCCACTCCGTAGCCTCGCGCCGCGACCATGAAGTCGAGCACGAAGGGATTCAGCGATAGCAAAGCCACCGCTAACAGGAAAGTCCAGCTTTCACCGAATGCCCGCAGCGTCAGCCGGTAGACGGCCGTGAAGTACAGTGCCGCTCCGCCCAGAGCCGGCAGCCGCAGCGACCATTCCGATACACCGAAGATGGATGTCGACAAGCGCATCAGCAGCGTATTCAGAAAGTGATGATTGGCGTCAAAGTGGTGAAAGATGGCGCTGAACGGCCCGGCGATATAAAGTTCCCAGGTCAGGGCTTCGTCATAAACGATCGACTGCGTGATGGCGCGGTAGACGGATACCGCAAACAACCCGAGAAGAATCCCCTGCGCGGCGATTCGTTGAAATTTGGCCACTTGTAGTTGACGCTGCTTTAGTTGACGCTACCATGGGGGGAAGCATGTCCGTATACGACGATCGCAAGGACGCTCTGGAGGAGCACGAATTCCGCATGGGGCTGGAGCGAGGCCGCCTGGCGGTCACCCTGGATCTCCTGACCGACGCCCTGGTGCTGGTGGGCCAGCACGGAGTCTATTGCCAAAGTGCTCGCCAACCCGGAAAACCCGCGATGGACGTCCAGCTCATCAGCAAGTGCCTGATTGACGCGAAGGAGCTGGTTTCGAGCGTGATGACCGAGCTCAAAAAGTCAAAGTCCCTGTAAGAACGGATTGCGTTCCTTCTCGCGCCCGATGGTGGTGTTGGCCCCGTGGCCGGGGACGACGATAGCGGCTTCGGGCAGCGTCAGGATCTTGGTATGAATCGAGCTGAGAATCTGGCGGGTGTTGCCTCCGGGAAGATCGGTGCGGCCGATGCTATCGCGAAACAGAGTATCGCCGGCGATCAGCTTGTTCTCCGCGGGGACCCACAGCGAAATGCTGCCCTGCGTGTGGCCGGGCGTGTGGAGGATATGGAAGAGCGTCTGGCCGAGGGTAAGCGCGTCGCCCTCGCGGGCGGGCGCGTCGATTTCGGCGCTCTGCGGCGTAGGCATGCCGAGCCAAGCCGCCTGCGTGTCCAGGTGATCGTATAGCTCCTGGTCGTTCGAGTTCATGTAGACCGGAGCCCCGGTGGCGGCCTTGAGCTTGGCTGCGCCTCCGATGTGATCGATGTGAGCGTGGGTGATCACGATCGACTTCACGGTCAGGCTGTGTCTGTCGAGGATGGCGAGGATGTCGTCGATTTGGTCCCCGGGATCGATCACGATGGCCTCGCGCGAGGTCTCGTCTCCAAAAATCGAGCAATTGCATTGCAGCATGCCAACCGGCAGAATCTCGTGGATCATGTACCTCCGATTTTATCGTCCGGGTCGTGTCGTGAGACGAATGTATACTCGGGATAGGTGGCAATCGGTGCAATCCTTGCCTGCGGGAGGCACATTTTCCTGAGCAAGACGCAAGTCCCGCCCAACTATCAGATGTGGTTGCGAATCAGACTGCTGTTTGCACGGCGCCGGCAATGACCGCTGGATACCAAGGTCTACGCGAGCGGGCCGCGTGGCTGGATCTTTCACAACACGGGCGGCTGCGCATCACCGGCGAGGATCGGGCGCGGCTGCTGCACGCCATGACCACGAACGAAGTGCAAAAACTGAAGCCGGGTCAGGGCGCATATGTGTTCTTTCTGAACTCGCAGGGCCGGATTTTGGGCGACGCGCACCTGTTTTGTTTCGAAGACCACTTCTTGATGAATACAGAACCGGAGACGCGCGTCAAGCTCGCCGAGCATCTGGATCGCTACATCATCGCCGATGACGTCACGGTGGACGATGTCAGCGACACGACCGCGGAGATCGCCGCCGAGGGCCCGCAAGCCGCAGCGGCCCTTTCGGCAGCGGGAGTGCCTGAGTTCCCCTCTGAGCCATACGGATGGCTGGCGTGGGGTGCGCGGACGATCGCGCATGTTTCTTCAACGGGCTTGGACGGCTTCCGTATCTTCACTCCCCTGGCGGAAAAGGCGAGCCTTGAAGCGGCCCTGGCGAATCTCCCCGAAGCCACAGCCGAAGACGCGCGGACCGTGCGCATCGAGAATGGTCACCCGCGCTACAGCGAGGAAATCACCGAACGCTACCTGCTCCAGGAAACCGCGCAGATGCAGGCCGTGAATTTCAACAAGGGTTGTTACCTGGGCCAGGAAATCGTGGAGCGGGTGCGCAGCCGCGGGCTCATTCACCGGGTGCTGTGCCGCTTGGAAATCGATTCGACCGAGATTCCAGCCGCCGGAACAAAGCTCAAGCTCGGCGACGCCGACGCTGCCGAAATCGCCAGCGCCGCGTTTTCTCCTGCGCTCGGCAAAGTGGTCGCGCTGGCCTACGTCCGCCTGCCGCATAACCAGCTGGGAACGGAGCTATCGCTCAGCGGAGTTTCTGCGCGGGTCTCACTGGTCACGTAGAGCCGTCATCGGATCCACTCGCGCGGCGCGCCATGCCGGCACGGCAATCGCGATCGCGGCTACCGCCAGCAGAGTCAGCGATGCCAGTCCGAGCAACCTCAAATCGAGCGATTGAACTCCATACAGCAGCCCGGCGAGCACCCTCCCGAGCGCCAAGCTGCCGGCCAATCCGCCCGCCAACCCCATCAACACAGGAATGCCTCCTTGCCGCGCCACAAGCGCCAGAAGGTGCCGCGTCCGAGCGCCCACAGCCCGGCGTAATCCGAACTCAGCCGTCCGCCTCGCGACGATCTGCGCCAGCACGCCGTGCAAGCCCACGGCGGAGAGCAGCAAGGCGCTCAGGGCGAACAGGCCCAGCACGGCAGCCCGAAAACGTGGGTACTGGAGGATCGTGCCGACATTGGCTTCGAGCGGAGTCATTTCCCCCAGCGGAACCCCATCATCGCCCGCTGCGATTGCATCTTGAATCTCGCGCGCCACGGGAGGCGCGTCGCCTCTGAGGCGCACCGCGATCGCGGCGCTTGCGGGCGGGTCTTGAGCGAGAGGACGGAACAATGCGGGGCTCTCCACCCACTTCATTTCGTTCATCAACTCCGTGTGCTTGAGGTTGGCGACGACGCCCACCACAGTCAGCCACGGCATTTGCGCCTGCGCGACGCGAACCTGTCCGCCGATGGCGTCGCCGTCCGGAAAGTATTTGTTCACTAGAGCCTGATTCACGATCGCCACCGCTTCGGCGTCCCCACGGTCGCGCGCATCGAAGCGGCGGCCGCGCAGGACCGGTGTTTTGAGCACGTCGAAATAAGCCAGGCTCACCGAGGCCTCGCCCGTATCATACGAGGCGTGATCGGGAGTCTTGCGGCCGCGAATTTCGAGTTGCCCTCCGCCGCCGATGTAGGGCGGCAGAGCGGATCCGAGCGCTGCCTGCCTCACGCCGTGGAGCGCGTTCACACGGTCCAGGAGATCGTCGAAAAACCGGTTCCGTTTTGCCGGATCGGAGTACTGCGGCGCCGGCAGTGAAATCCGCCCCTGCAACACCCCGTGGGGATCGAAACCCAGGTTCGCCGAGCCCATCCGAAGCGCGCTGGCAAGCAGCAGCGCGGCCCCGGCCAGCAGCAGCAGCGAGACTCCCATCTCGGCCGCGATCATGATTTTCGCGCCGCCGAATCGCGCGCCGGTGCGGCCAAGCGCGTTGTGGATCGATCCGCGGCCGGCCGCTCGCAGTTTCTCCACCAGGTCCACTCGCGAAACTTGGAGCGCGGGGAGCATCCCGAACAGCAGCGTTGCCGCAATCGCCAACACGCCGCTGAACAGCATCACGGGAAGGTTTACGCGCACCTGCGCTCCCACGGTGATCTCGATGGGATTGGTGGCGTTGAAATAGCGGACCGCGGCCTCAGCCAGCGCCACACCCGCCGCCGCGCCCGCAAGCGAAAACAACAGTCCTTCGGTAAGAACTTGCCGTACCAGCCGCCCTCGCCCGGAGCCCAATGCCGCGCGCACAGCCAGCTCCTGATGCCTCTCCGCGAGCCTTCCCAACAGTAGATTCGAAAGGTTTAGACACGCGATCAGCAGCACCATCCCCACTGCGCCGAACACCACCAGCAAAGTGGTCCGCAAAGTGCGGCCGGCCAGGAACGTGAACTCGTCTTGCAACGGACGGACATCGGCGTCGAGATCCCGCTCCTTGCCGTCGGCCTGGTGCAGCGCGCGATGCAGCGCCGAGGCCTCCGCCTGGGCCTGCGCCAAAGTCACGCCGGGCTTGAGCCGCGCAAACGTCCCGACGGGAAGCTGCGCGCGCGGAACGTCGAAATCCGGGCCGAGCAGCATCCACATCTCGGCCTGATGCGGATAGAAGGCGAACGAAGCCGGCATCACCCCCAGCACGGCGCACGGCTTGCGGTCGAGCGTGAGGCTCTGCCCGAAGATGGAAGGGTCCGCGCCAAGCTTGTCCGTCCAGAAAGAATGCGCCAGAACCACCGCGCAGCCGCTGTTTTCATCGCTTGCATGGAACGTCCGCCCCAGCGCAGCGGGTACGCCGAGGGTGTCAAAGAAGCTTGACGTGGCCGGCACCGCCAGGACGCTGCGCGCCGGACCGCGGCCGGTCAACACTCGGCCCAGCCGCACTCTCCCGGCCCAGGTCGCCGCGGAGACGGATTCGAAGGATTGGGCATGTTCGCGGAACGTGTCGAAATCGGAGTAGCTGGCGAAGATGGCCGCGAGATTCGGTGAATTTCCCTTATCAAAGATCGCCACCAGCCGGCCGGAATCCTTGTAAGGCAGGGGCCGCAGCAGCACCGCGTCGACAACGCTGAACACGGCGGTGGTTGCGCCGATGCCCAGCGCCAGAGTCGCCACAGCCGCCCCGGCGAAGCCAGGCCGCTTTGCCAACATCCTCACCGCGAATCGAAGGTCTTGCAGGCTGTCCGAAATCCACATGAACTTACTCCTCCCGCAAAGTTGAAGCCGGATCGAGGCGGATCGCCCGCAAAGCAGGCAAGACCGCGGCGGCGAGTCCCAGCGCCAGCAGCAGCGCCAGGGCAAGCACGGCCGTCTCCGTATCAAATGGCTGGACTCCGTACAGCAGACTCCGCACCCACCTTCCGGCCAACCGCGAAATCGCCGCACCTGCTACGATCCCGCCGACGAGCGCTGGAAGCGCCCGCCTCGCCACCAGCCAGATGACGCACCTCGGCTCTGCGCCCAAGGCCATTCGCAATCCGATTTCGCGCCGCCGCCGCGAAACAAAGTGCCCCAGGATGCCGTATAGGCCGGCTGCGGTCAGAGCCATCGCGAACACGCCGAAACCCGAAGCCAGCGAGGCCAGCAGACGCTCCTGCCATAGCGACCGATCCACTTCTTCGGAGAGCGTCTCCCGTTCGTACACGGGCACCTGCGGATCGATCGATTGAAGCAACGCTCGAACCGGCGCGAACAACTGCTTGGGGTCGCCGTGCGCACGCAGGTGCAGCTCGAAAGTGTTCGGATACGAGTTGGGGCCGAATTGATAGCTGTAGAGTATCGGCGGCGGAGTCTCGCGCAAGGAACGGTAGTTGGTGTCGTTGACCACCCCAATGATCTCGTACTCCGGTTGGACGAAACTCCTGCCCGCCGCAAACTGCTTGCCTAGCGGGTCCCGGCCGGCGAGGAATTTGTGCACGAAAGCTTCATTCACCACCACGCGCATGACCTTGTCCGGCTCAGAGCGGTCTGCCTCCGTCAATTCGCGGCCGGCGAGCAGATGCATACCCATTACTTCGAAATAATCGGGACTGACGGACATGGTGCTCGTGTTGGGCAGGCCATCTCCCTGCTGGCCCGGGAAAACGATCCAGCTTACCAGGCCGATTCCGCGCATCAGGGCTCGATTGGCGATCGCCGCGCTCTCCACGCCCGGCAGCAATCGCGCGCTTTCGAGGAGGCGTCGCTGAAATTGCCAGGTTTGATCGCCATCGTAACCGCGCACGTGAGGATCGATGGAGAAGATGGCGACGCGGCTCGCGTCAAAGCCGGTGTTCACATCCCGCAGATTGGAAAAAGTCCGCAGCATCAGATCCGCTCCGGTCAGCAACAAGGTGCATAGGGCAACCTGGAGGCCGCAAAGAAGCGCTTGAAAGCGTGCGTGGCGGCGGTCACTAATGGAGGTCTTGAGCGCCAGGGTAAGGTCCTCGCGCGAGGCGCGCCAGATCGGAGCCAGGGCGGAGAAAATCGCGGCCAGCGCGCAGATGGCGATCGAAAACGCGATCACTCTGGAATCGGGACGAAGATCGAGCGTTAGACTGCGCAACTCGGCAGGGTCTTCGCCGATTCCCCGCGCCGGCGGCAGCCAGTGGGCGACGAAGGGAATACCGGCATACGCCGCGGCGATTCCAACTGTCCCACCGATCACGGCTAGAAGAAGGCTCTCGGTGAAACGTTGAATGGCAATGCTTCCACGGCTCGCGCCCATCGCCAGGCGCACCGCGGTTTCCTTTTCGCGCGCGCTTGCCCGAGCCAGAAGCAGCCCTCCCACGTTCGCCGAGACCAGCATCAGCAGCAGGCCGGCTCCGGCGAGCATCAGCACCAAAGCAGTTCGAGATTGATCTCGCAGCGGCGAGAGGCCATTTGCAGTGGATCGCACTTCCAGGCGGCCATCGATCCGGCCCGCGTGGTTCTGGGGATGCATCGCGGCGTCATCCGCCATGTATCGGGTCCACAGCGCCGCAGTTTCCTGCTCGCTTTGCGCGCGCAACACTCCCGGCCGCAGCCGAGCCGTGATCTCCAGAACGTAGTTATCCAGGCTCGGATGCGGAGAGCCGGAGAACTCGAGCATGCTTTGATAGGGAATCCAGAGATCCGCGCCGCTATCGACCACGGTTCCCGTGAACCCCTCACGCGTGATACCGACGACCTGGAAAGGATGGCCTTGCAAACGAACCGTCCTGCCGAGCACGCCGGGATCGCGGCCGAAACTGCTCGACCAGTAGGCATACGAAAGCACGGCGACGTTCTCGTCGCCCTCGCGAAGCACCCGGCCGAGCAGAGGCTCGACGCCGAGGTCGCTGAAGTAGTTGCCGGTAACACAGTGCGGGTGTACACGCTCGGCCGGGCCTGAGCCGCGGTCGAGCGCGAGGGTCAGCTCCATGTGCCCAACCGCCTTAAACAGCGTTGTGGATCGTGCGGCAAGCACTTTAAAGAACGGATAGTCGAAGTAAGGGTACGCGGGAAGGCGCGGACGAATCTCAAAAAGCTGCACCAGATTCTGTGGGTCTCGCAGGGGCAATAGGCGAAACAGCAGTGCATCGGCGAAGGCGAAAATCTGCGTATTCGCCGCGATACCCATGGCGATCAGCAGGCAGGCAACCGCGAAGAATGCGGGCGAGCGGCGGAACTGCCGCACGGCATAGCGGAGATCGCGCAGGAGCGCTTCCATTTCTGTCCTATTTTCGACGTTTAGCGCCGCGAAGGGTTAGGCGAAAGCGCTTCCACCGGGAATACGAACTCCTCCGCGGCTTCACTCACGATGAATCTTCCAGCCCCTAAGGGCTTTCCGCCGGCGGCGTAGAACACCGCGCCGTCGGTCGATTGGCCCGGCCCCAACCGCGCCGGCGCCAGCACGATCGCCGAAGCCGTCGCCGCCGCTTTGAGCTTGTTCGAGCCGGTTGCCACCAGCGCATCCTGCCGCCGCGATTCGTAGCCGTTGGTCGAATGCAGGCGCAGATTGCCGTAGAGCGTGTCCTCATATGCCACCACCAGCCTGGCGGCATCGTTCCGGCTGCCCTTTTTCATCAGCGTGTCTACCACGTCATGCGCACCTAAGGCCGGGACGACGGAGCCGTCCTCCCGCTCAAATCGGAAATCTTCCGGCTTGACCTCCCAAGCCACGGTCGAGCCATTGGTGATCGCGACCTGGTAAATGATCCAATCGTGCACCTTCGCCTGCAGAGGCGCGATCATGATGGTGACTCCCCCGCGAGAGAGGGCCTGGTACTTCAGCCCGTTCGATTCGTAGGAGATCACCTGCGCGCGCGCCGGCGCGAGGGTCCAGGTCACGGCCGTAGCGCCAAGAGCCAGGGCCGGAAACAGGAAAGAACGCGCGGCTCTACGCCTCCACACCATACAACTCCATTCTATAAACTGCGGGCATATAGACTGCTGGCGGGATATAACTGCGGATGACTTTTTAGAGACGAAGGAATTCGCGCAGTGCGGCATCGATGCGCTCGCAGGCATGACCGTCGCCGTAGGGGTTGTGAATTCGCGCCATGCGCGCGTATGCTTCCGGACGGTCCAGCAGCGCGCTAGTCTCGGCGGCAATTCGCCCGACATCGGTGCCCACCAGCCTCACTGTCCCGGCTTCGACGGCTTCCGGCCGCTCGGTTTTTTCGCGAAGGACAAGGATTGGCTTACCAAGCGAAGGCCCCTCTTCCTGGATCCCTCCGGAGTCGGTGAGGATGAGATACGCCCGCCGCATCAAGTCCACGAACCGGACGTAGTCGAGCGGCTCCAGCAACGTGATATTCCGATGGCCACGCAGGTAGCGGTCCACGGGCTCTTGCACCCGCGGATTGGGATGCACGGGGTAGACCAGTTGCACGTCGTCACGATTCGCGATGGCCGCCAGAGCGCGGCAGATGCGCTCAAAGCCTTCGCCAAAGCTTTCGCGGCGGTGCGCGGTCACCAGAATCATACGTTTGCCTGCGTCAAGATACGGCGCCGCCGGCGCGACCATTTCGCCCCGCTCCAGCCGGTCGCGCACGTACAACACTGCGTCGATGCCGGTGTTGCCGGTGACCCAGACGTTGCTCGTACTACCCTCCATGGCGAGATTGTCCGCGGCGCGCTCGGTCGCCGCGAAATGCAACGCGGTCAGACGCGCGGCAAGCACGCGGTTCATCTCCTCCGGGAAAGGCTGGCGAAGGTCGCCGGTGCGCAATCCGGCTTCGACGTGCGCTACGGGAACACCAGCATAGAATGCCGCCAGCGCGCCGCACAGAGTGGTGGTGGTATCGCCCTGAACTATCGCCACCTCAGGCTGGGCGTCCTTAAATACCGGCTCCAGCGCGCCGAGAATACGTGAGGTGGACTGATACAGCGTCTGGCCCGGCTGCATTGCGTCGAGATCGTAATCCGGCCGGATCGCGAATGCGGCCAATACCTGGTCCAGCATGTCGCGGTGCTGGGCCGTCACGCATACGCGCACGCGGAACCGTTCGGGCGCTTGCTGCAAGCGCAGGATCAGCGGGCAGAGCTTGATCGCCTCAGGGCGGGTTCCGAAGATGAAGAGAATCGTCCGCGGCATGGTCTCGTACTAGGGTTTCACAGGTTAGGCGCGCGCATCTGGCGCGCCCCTTGCTGTATCCTCGCTAGTGTGACCGAACTCCAAGCCGCGCACACACAAGCGCGTGCGCACTACTGGGATGAGTACGCGGGAAGCCCCAAGCGGTGGGAACGCTTTCGCAGCTATTACCGGAAGCGGCTGATCGAAATCTACAAATTCCTGGTTCCTCCGGGAATGAAGGTCCTGGAAATCGGGTGCGGGCGCGGAGACCTGCTGGCCGCGCTCAAGCCTTCCCACGGCGCGGGCGTCGACATTTCCCGCAAGATGATCGAACAAGCGCGAGCCGCTCATCCCGCTCTCTGCTTTCATCTCCAGGACGCTCATGCGTTCGCATTTTCCGAGAAATTCGATTTTATTATTTTGTCCGATGTTGTGAATGACCTATGGGATGTGCAGCAGGTTCTGGAAACGATTTCGCGCCACTGCCACGGCGAAACGCGCATTCTTTTCAATTTTTACAGCCGATTGTGGGAAATTCCGCGCCGCGTGGCGGAAGCGTGCGGGCTGGTGAAGCCGCAACTTACGCAGAACTGGCTGACCGCGCCCGACCTGGCGAACCTTCTCTACCTGGCGGAATTCGAGGTCATCCGTGTCTCGCACGAAATCATGTGGCCCGTGCGCATGCCCTTGATCGATGCGTTGTGCAATCACTATCTGGTCAAGCTGTGGCCGTTTCGCGAGCTCGGCATTACCAACTTCTTGATCGCGCGTCCCAATCCGCAGCCGTGCCCCGGTCCCGAGCCCATCGTCAGCGTGGTGGTTCCGGCACGCAATGAATCCGGCAATATCGCCAACATTCTTGATCGAGTGCCCGAGATGGGCGGAGGCACTGAGCTCATTTTTGTTGAAGGCCACTCGCAAGATGACACCTGGGATCGGATTCAAAACGAGATGAGCCTGCGCGCGCGCCCCCGCACCGTGGCGATGCAGCAGACCGGCAAGGGCAAAGGCGATGCCGTGCGGCTCGGCTTCGCCAAAGCGACCGGGGAACTGCTGATGATCCTCGACGCCGACCTGACCGTCCTACCGGAGGACCTACCCCGCTTTTACGAAGCCTGGCACTCGGGCAAGGGCGATTTCATCAACGGCGTCCGGCTGGTTTATCCCATGCAAGAAGGCAGCATGCGGTTCTTCAATCTGCTGGGCAATAAGTTCTTCAGCCTGGCGTTCAGTTGGCTGCTAGGACAGAGCATCAAGGATACTTTGTGCGGGACGAAAGTACTCAGCCGCCGGCATTACGAAACCATCGCCGCCAATCGCGCGTATTTCGGGGGTCTCGACCCTTTCGGCGATTTCGACTTGATCTTCGGAGCCGCGAAGATCAACTTAAAGATGCTGGACCTGCCCATCCGCTACCGCCAGCGCACCTACGGGGAAACCAACATCCAGCGCTGGCGTCACGGCCTCTTGCTGCTGCGCATGGTGATGCTGGCCATGCGGCGGATCAAATTCGTCTGACCCTTTGTGTGGCGACCGTCTGGGCAGCCGCGCGGTAAACTTGTAGCGGCATGGAACAAGCGAGAGGTCACATTTGAAGCGAGCCTTGATTACCGGCATCACCGGCCAGGACGGATCGTTTCTTGCGGAGCTGCTTTTAGCCAAGGGTTACCAGGTACACGGCATCGTGCGCCGCGCCTCTACGTTCAACACCGAGCGGCTGGCGCCAATCTATCATGACCGGCACGAAGCCGGCGCGGCCCTGTTTCTGCACTATGGAGACGTGTCCGATGGCGCGGGTTTCCGGCGAGTGCTGGACCTGGCGCATCCTGAAGAGATCTACAATCTCGCGGCTCAATCCCACGTGCGCGTCAGCTTCGATCAGGCCGAATACACCGCTGACGTCGTCGCCACTGGCACCTTGCGTATCCTAGAGGCGGTTCGGGATTATGCAGCGCGCGGCAACGCCGCGAGATTCTACCAAGCGGGTTCGTCGGAAATGTTCGGCGCGGCTTCGCCCCCGCAAAGCGAGGCCACGCCATTCTATCCGCGCAGTCCGTACGCCGCAAGCAAAGTGGCCGCGCACTGGTACTCCGTGAACTACCGCGAAGCCTACGGGTTGTTCATCGCCAACGGGATTTTGTTCAATCACGAATCTCCGCGGCGCGGCGAAACTTTCGTGACACGAAAAATCACTCGCGGGCTGGCGCGCATCACGCTGGGCTTGCAATCCAAGCTGTATCTGGGCAATTTGGAGGCGCGACGCGATTGGGGCTACGCGGGGGATTACGTGGAAGCGATATGGCGGATCCTCCAGCAACCGCAGCCGGAGGATTTCGTCATCGCCACCGGCGAATCGCATTCCGTGCGCGAATTCCTGGATCTGGCCGGCGCGCACTGCGGCCTGGATTGGACCAAGCACGTGGAAACCGACCCGCGTTACTTCCGGCCAACGGAAGTCAACGCGCTGTGCGGCGACGCGTCGAAGGCCCGGTCGCGCCTGGGCTGGGAGCCTCGTGTCTCGTTCGAGGAGCTGGTGAAGATGATGGTAGATCACGACCTTGAGCTGGCGCGCCAGGAACGGACACTCACCTCGGCGGGTCACAAAGTGATCGAGCGCGGCGTCGCCCAGCCGTAACCCTAGCGCTATATCTCTCCGGCCTCGAAAGAGGCGCTCTTCCCACCGCGGGAAGCCGACTCTTCGTGGTAATGCGTTTCCGTATTCACTTCCCACAGATCGCTTTTGTCAGTGTCTCCCGCGATGATCTTGTCCACTGCCATCATCGCCGTCAGCATGGAATGGTCCTGATTGTTGTAGCGGTGCATGCCATTGCGTCCCACCAGGAAGAGATTCTGGTAACGGTCTACATGCGCGCGAATTTCAGCGAATCTGTCGTACGTGCCGAAGTACGCAGGATACGTTTTCTCGACGCGATGCACGGTCCAATCCAGGACCTCGCTTTCGTCAACGATGCCGATCTTGCCCAACTCCTGGGCCGCGAGCTTAGCGGCCTGCTCTTCGGGCATTGTCCATATCGCATCGGTCTGGTTGCAGAAATACTCCAGTCCGAGCCACACGGTGTCCGGTTGAGCCACCATGTAGGGACTCCAATTATTGAAAATCTGCACTCGTCCAAGCCCCACGTCCGGCTCCTGAATATAAATCCAGTTGTCCGTCAACAGCCGCTTGCCCTGCGGGCTGTCCTCGTGAATCTTCAACGACCGAACCAGCAGGCCGACGATCACAAAATCACGGTACACCAACCCGTCGGACACCTCCAGTACGTTGGCTGGCGGCGGCACGTCGAAGGCGCGCATCAACTCTTGGACCGGCGCGGAGGAGAAGAAGTAATCGCCCTCGAAGATTTCGGTGGCACCCGTTTCCGCGTTCAACGCCTCCACAGCCTTCACCCGCCAGCCGTCCGTCCGCAACCTCTGGACCGTGTATCCCAGGCGGATCTCACCGCCCATTTCACGAATCCGGCGGCCGGCTTCTTCCCACATCTGGCCGGGGCCGAGCTTCGGATAGAGGAACTGGTCGATCAGCGACGTCTCCGTGTCTTTTTGCGCGACGCCTCCGTCCCCGCTGCGTAGCCGCTTCTTCATCGCATGTTGGAGGGTTGAGGTCAGCGAGAGCCCCTTGATCCGCTGCGCGCCCCATTCCGCGCTGATCTGGTCGCACGGCACTCCCCAGACTTTCTCGGTGTAGGACTTGAAGAAAGTAAGATAGAGCTCCCGTCCGAAACGGTTGATTAAGAATTGCTCCAACGTCCTCTCCTCTTTCAGAGGAAAGAGGGCGCTCCGCAGGTAGCTCAGACCGATCTTGAGCGCCCGCGCTAAGCCGAGCTTGACCAAGGTATCTTGGCTCAGTCGAATCGGGTAGTCGAAGAAACGCCGCAGATAATAGATCCGCGACTTGCGCGGCCGGATCAGCATCACGCGATCCTGCATACCCGGGTCGGCGGTCTTCTCCGGTGGAGTTATTGTACGCTCCATCTGGTGGTACTTGATAGCCACGGGCCCTTGCATCGAGGCAAGGGGCAAGGTGTTGAGCCACCATTGCATCACGCGGTCGGATTTGGAGAAGAAGCGGTGCCCTCCGACGTCCATCCGGTTGCCCTTGTAATTGACCGTCCGCGAAAGGCCGCCAAGGTACTGACTGTCTTTCTCCAACACGATCGGCCGGATGCCGGCCCGTGTCAGTAGTTCGTAAGCCGCCGTCAAACCGGCTGGACCCGCTCCTACGATGACCGCTCGTTGTTGCCCCATCCGTTACGAACTGTCTCGGCTCAGGAAACGCGCTGGGCTGGGGATTTCCCGGCTTGACGCGTCCAAGGTTCGCCTACAGCCGAAAGATCTTCTCTGAGGTAACGCCCTTCAATGCGTTGCGCGTGTCCACGATCAGCTTCGCCGACTTTGCCAGGCCTCCGTAATTGAAGCTCTTGTGATCCGTTACGATCACCACGCAATCCGCCGCCGAGGCTTTGGTTTCCGGGACGGCCTTCATCTCGATTCCATCAGAGTGGAGCTTTGGCACATACGGGTCGCTGTAGCTGACCTTGGCGCCCCGCTTTCCCAGAAGATGAATGATGTCCAGCGCCGGCGATTCGCGCACGTCATCAATATCGCGCTTATAGGCCACCCCCATTACGTGCACCTTGGAACCCTTCAGCGGTTTGGAATGCTCGTTCAATGCGTTCTGGACTTTGTCTACAACGAAGTGCGGCATCTGCCCATTGATGTAGCCCGCGAGTTCGATAAACCGCGCTTCAATGCCCGCCTGCTTGGTCTTCCAGGAAAGATAGAAGGGATCGATGGGAATGCAATGCCCGCCCAATCCCGGGCCGGGATAAAACGGCATGAAGCCGAACGGCTTGGTGGCCGCAGCCTCGATCACCTCCCAGACATTGATGTCGATGCGGTCGCACATCAGCGCAATCTCGTTCACCAACCCGATGTTGATCATGCGGAACGTATTTTCCAGCAGCTTCACCATCTCCGCCACGCGCGTGGAAGATACCGGCACCACCTGATCCAGGGCCTTGCCGTAAAAGAGCGCACCTAGTTCGGTGCATCGCTTCGTAATCCCGCCGACCACCTTGGGGATATTCTTGGTCTGGAATCTTGCGTTGCCCGGATCCACGCGTTCCGGGGAAAAACACAGGAAGAAATCCTCACCCACCTTCAAACCGCCAGTTTCAAACATCGGCAGCATCAATTCATCCGTGGTGCCGGGGTAAGTGGAGGATTCCAAAATCAGCAGCAGCCCCGCGTGAAAATGTTTGGCGATGTCTTCGCACGCCCGGACAATGTAGCTCATGTCCGGATCCTTGGTTTTACGCAGCGGCGTGGGAACCGCGATGTTGATCGTATCGAGTTTTTCGACCACCGAGAAATCCGCGGTGGCGCGAAGCTTGCCCGCCTTGATCAGCGGCTTCAGCACCGCCGTAGGAATGTCCTGCACATAAGACTCCCCGCGATTGATAGCGTCCACTTTGTCCGCTAACACATCGATCCCCACTACGTTGAAACCGGCATGCGCCAGTTCCACCGCCAGCGGCAACCCCACATACCCCAATCCAACCACCCCGGTCAGCGCCTGGCGATCGTCGATCTTCCGGCGAAGTTTCTCGTACTGGTTCATCGTTCAATTATTGCTGATTCCAAAAGAATATGCCGCGCCCAACGATCTCGGCAGGTCCAGCCAGGAATATATCGTCCCTTTGCCAGCGCAGGTTTAGAGGGCCAGCAGGCGTGAGGACTCGCACTGGGCTCTCCACCCACCCGCGAGCCAGTGCCGCTGCGCCCGCCCCGGCCGATCCCGTACCCGAGCTCATGGTCTCGCCGGCACCGCGCTCAAAAAAGCGAACGTCCAGAGTATGGCGATCGACGATTCGCACGAACGATACGTTGGTGCGATTGGGAAAGCGCGGATGCCGCTCCAGCTCCGCGCCCAGCTTGCGCCAATCTAACTCGAAATCCGAGACGAAGACCGCGCACTGCGGATTGCCCACGTTCAAGATCACCGCGTCGCGGCCGGCAACCATCGGCGCGTGCGACTCTTCGATTGTGGCGCGGCCCATGTTCATCTCCAACTGAAATTCGAGCCCGCGCCGCTCCAGCATCTTCAAATGCTTCAGGCCGGCTCCGGTGGCGATGGCCACATCCGCGCCCGCTCGCCCGGAATCAATCAGCAGCGCCGCTGCGCACCGCGTACCGTTGCCCGAGATTTCGCTGCGGCTGCCGTCGGAGTTCCACAGCTCGATGGCGGCGTCGGCGTCCGCTGAGCGCTCCAGCAGAATCCAGCCGTCCGCGCCCACGCCGGTGTTCCGCGCGCAGATAGCGCGAGCCAGCTTCGCCCGGTCGCCGGTTTGCTGCGGCAGTTCCTCGCCCCAGGTGAGAAGAAAATCGTTTCGCGCGCCGTGCGCCTTCACGAACGGAACAGGGAGCACGGGGCGTTAAAAGGAAGTGAACTTCCGGAATTCCTCGAAACGCGCGTCGATTTCCGGACGCTCCAGCGTACGAAATCGCTCCACGCCAAAGCGCTCGCAACAGAAGCTTCCCATCACGGAGCCATAGATCACGGCGCGGCTGAGCTCGCCGCGGCTGATGTGATCCGACTCGAGGTCGAAGCCTTGTTGCGCCAGGTAGCCGATGAACCCTCCGGCGAAGCAATCGCCGGCGCCGGTTGGGTCGAACACGGTTTCCAGCAGATACCCCGGCACGATGAAGTAAGAATCGTTGCGGAACAGCATCGCGCCATATTCGCCGCGCTTGATCACCAGCGTGTGGGGACCCAGGTCGAGAATGGCCCGCGCCGCTTTCTTCAAGTTGTCTTGACCCGAGAGCATGCGCGCCTCGGCGTCGTTAATGAGCAGAAAATCCCACTCCCGGATGGTGGCCAGGAGTTCCTCGCGGAAATCCTTGATCCAAAAGTTCATCGTGTCGCCGCCCGCCAGTTTCAGATTCTCCATCTGCCGGCGCACGTCGCGCTGCAGGCGCGGCTGGATATTGCCCAGCAGCAGGTACGGGGCCGAAAGATAGCGTGGGGGAAGCTTGGGCTGAAAATCCGCAAACACGTTCAATTCCGTGGTCAGCGTGACGCGGTCGTTCATGTCGGGGGTATACTTGCCCGCCCAAAAGAAGGTCTTGCCGGAGACTCGTTCCAGGCCCTCCAAATCGATGCCGTGCTCGAGCAGAAGCTCCGTGTCCTCCGGGGCGAAATCCTCGCCCACCACGGCCACGAGCCGGGTCTGGGTGAAATAACTCGCAGAAAGCGAGATATAGGTGGCCGCTCCGCCCAGCATGCGATCCACCCGTCCGTGCGGCGTTTCAACGCCGTCATATGCGACCGATCCGACCACGACAAGAGACATTGTTTCATTGTAAATGAGGTCTCTTGGGAAAGTGAATGAGCGGCGATGTTGCTGCACCCGGACGCACTAAGTTCAAACCGGCAGGTTGTCGCCCGGCTCCGCTTCCAGGCTGCGCAGCTTGGCGGCGAGGGTGGTGCGCTTCAGCCCTAGCATGCTGGCTGCGGCGCTTTTGTTGCCCTTGGTCTTGCGCAGGGCATCTTCGAGAATCTGCCGCTCGATCTGGCCGATGGTCTGTTCAAAATCGAGGCCATGATCGGGGACCGGTACCCCGGCGGTAGCGAGCGATGCAGGAAGCGCTGGCGCGGCGGTGTTTCCACCAGTTAAGCTTCCACTTAATGAGGCGAAGTCCGACGGCATCAGCACCTCGCGGCCGCCGCTGAGCGCCACCGCCATTTCGACGGCGTTCTCCAACTGCCGCACATTGCCAGGCCATGCGTGCGCCTGCAACAGCACCAGGGTCTCCGGAGCTAACTCCGGAGCAAAAATTTCCTCAATCCGGCAGATTTTTTCGACGAAATGCCGCGCCAGGACAGGAATGTCTTCAGGCCGCTCGCGTAGTGGAGGCACCGAGACCGGGACCACGTTCAAGCGGTAGAACAAATCCTCGCGAAACTTGCCCTGGCGGACTTTTTCGGCCAGATTCACGTTAGTGGCGGCGATCAGCCGGACGTCCACACGAATCGTCTCGGAGCTGCCGATGCGCTGGAACTCGCGCTCCTGCAGCACGCGCAGCAGCTTAGTCTGCATGTCCAGCGGAAGATCCCCGACCTCGTCCAGAAACAGAGTCCCGCGGTGCGCCTGCTCAAATCGCCCGGCGCGCTGCTGAATCGCTCCGGTGAAGGCGCCCTTGACGTGCCCGAACAGTTCGGCTTCGAGCAGATTCTCCGGCAGAGCGTTGCAGTTGACCGCGACCATCGGCAAGTGCGCGCGCGGGCTCGCCAGGTGCACCGCCCGAGCCACCATCTCCTTGCCGGTTCCGGTTTCGCCGGTGATCAGCACTGTGGCGCGGCGCGCGCCCACTAGGCGAATGATTCCGGCCGTGCGCTCCATCGCCGCGCTCGAGCCAACCAGCAGCCGACGCCAATGTTCTTCGCCGTCACGCTGAGCGGCGCTGGCCGCGATCCCAGTCATGCCCTTTCATCGTCGCTTCGACGGAGAGCATGACTTCAGATTTCGCCTAACCCGGATGTTACAGTAGGACCGCTCGTCTGCTCTAACAACTTTGGCCCCGAAGACTCCCAGGTCCGCACTGGAATGTGTATACTCATAGCAGAGGGCGGACAAACGCAGTGGGCGAAAGCCCACTTTTTTATTGCTCCGCGCGAAAGGTATGGCGGACCGGACAACAGTAGTCGGCAAGGTGCAGGAAATCGCCGGGCGAGTCGCGTCCAGCGAAGGCCTGGAGGTGGTCGACGTCCAGCTTTTGGGCGGCGGCGGAAGCCGTGTCCTGCGCATTTACATCGATAAGCCGCAGGGCGTCACACACGCCGATTGCGAATTCATGTCCCTGAACGTGGGGACCATCCTGGACGTGGAGGACGTCATTCCGGGAGGGCGCTATACTCTGGAGGTCAGCTCGCCGGGAGTCGAACGCAAGCTCACGCGGCCGCAGGAATACGAGCGTTTCCTGGGGCACAAGGTCAAGGTGATCCTGCGCGAAGCCGTGGAGGGCCAGAAGCACTGGGCCGGGACGTTGAAGAGCTTCGGCGAAGGCTTGATTACGCTCGAGCCCGCGCCCGGCAAGAGCATCCAATTTCCTATCGACCAGGTGGAACGCGCCAACCTGAAGTTCGAGTGGTAATCCGCTAAGAAATCAAGAAACAGAAATCCTATGAGCAGCCTGGGAACGATTTATCAGTCCATCGAGATCCTGAGCAAGGAAAAGGGGATCGACCCGAAGGTCATCCTCGACGCCGTCAAAGACGCGATGCTGGTGGCCGCGCGCAAGCAGTTCCACACCAATGAGGAACTGGTCGCGGACATGGATGAGCGCACCGGTGCGATCCAGATTTACGGCGTAAAGAAAGTAGCCGATCCGGTGACCGATCCGGATAAAGAGATTTCACTTGAAGCGGCGCGTGCCATCGATCCAGCCTTGGAAGTCGGCAGCGAGATCCGTACGCCGAAACCGACCGAGGCTCTGGGCCGCATTTCGGCGCAGACCGCCAAGCAGGTGATTCTGCAAAAGGTTCGCGAAGCCGAGCGTGAGAACATTTTTTCGGAATATTCTGGCCGCGTGGGCGAACTGGTGACTTGCGCGGTCAAGCGTGTGGAAGGTCAGGATCTGATCGCGGACGTGGGCAAGAGCGAGGCCCGGCTGCCCAAGAAGGAGCAGTCGCGCCTGGAGAATTTCAGCGTCGGAGATCGCATCCGCTGCGTGATTAAGAGCGTGGAAAAGGCGGGGAAGAACGCCGGCGTGATTTTGTCGCGCGCCGCACCGGAGCTGGTGATGCGCCTGTTCGAACAGGAAGTCCCCGAGATTTACGACAACACGGTGACCATCAAGGGCTGCGCACGGGAAGCGGGGGAGCGGACCAAGATCGCGGTCTCCAGCCGCGACCGCGACGTCGACAGCGTGGGTGCCTGCGTCGGCATGAAGGGCATGCGCGTGCAATCGATCATTCGCGAGTTGCGCGGCGAGAAGATCGACATCATCGAATACAACGAAGACCCGGTAACCTTCGCCACCCACGCCTTGAGCCCGGCGAAAATCTCGCGGGTGATGATCATCGATCCGGTCGAAAAGCACATGGAGGTGGTGGTCGATGATACCCAACTGTCGTTAGCCATCGGCAAAAAAGGGCAGAATGTGCGACTGGCGGCCAAGCTGCTGGGTTGGCGCATCGATATCAAGAGCGAAGAAGAGAAGCGTCAGGAAGTTGAAAGCCGGATGGCGGAACTGGTGGTGCCGGGGGCGCCGGTCTCCGTGCTGCTGGATCACGGCTTGACCGAGGAGCTCACCGGAGCTCTCCTGGCCGGCGGCGTGACCACGGTGGAAAAACTGGGCGCGATGACGCCGGAGGAGCTGGAAGGCATCTCCGGAATCGGACCCGAAATGGTGCAGCCGATCCAGCAGGCGGTGATGAATTATTACGGCCAGTTCGAGGGCTCAGTAGAGGGCGAGGCCTCCGCTGAGGCCGCTTTGGAAAACGCGTCCGCAGAGGGTGCGCTTGAAACTGCCGCGGCGGAAGCTGCGGAAGAGGACGCCGCTGGGGAAACAGAGGCTGCGGAAAGTGCGGGCGATGCGGTTTCCGCCGAGGAGCCGTAAAGGCAATCTGTTACGATAGACAGTGGCGGTTCATCGCCAAATGATTGACTTTAGGTTGAAAGAAAGGATCGCGATATCCTCAAATTCTGGCGCTGAATACCATTCGCGCTAGAACCGCACAGTATGAGCAAAATTCGTATCAACGAGCTGGCCAGGGAGCTGGAAGTCAAGCCCCACGCGATTATCGAAGTGCTTCCGGAACTGGGCATCTCGGAGAAGAAGACGCATTCCAGCTCGCTGGAAGACGATCAGGCTCTGCTGGTGCGGCGCCGCCTGGGTGGAGAGGCCGCGGTCCAAGCGGCTGCGCGCAATTCCGCCGCTATCGCCGAACTCCCTGAAGAACCCGAAGCGCGGGAACCCGAGCAACACGCAGCCCGCGAGCCGGAGCAGGCTCCTGCGCACTTGGCTCCCGCGCCGGCTCACGAAGCCCCGCCGGAAGCGCACAAGGAGATTTCAGAAACGCCCGCAGTCGCGCGGCCCACCGCGCCCTTGCGCCCTCCGCTGGCAAGTGGACATCCCATCGCACCGCCGCTGGCTACGCCGGGGCCTCGAGGCATTCCGATTCCTTCGCGCCCCGCTCCTCCGGCTCCCCGGCCGGGACAGATTCTCACCGGGCCCAGGCAGCCTTTGCCGCCCGAAGTCGGGCAGGCGCACCGGCCGTCCGCGCCAGCCGCACACGTGAGCCCCGGAACAGTAATTACCCCCGGTACACCGCGTCCGAGTCCCGCCCCGGGCGCGGCGATCCCCAGCATTCCATCGCCTCGTCCGCCGGCTCCGCGGCCCCCGGCTCCTCCCGCGCCTAGCGCCGCTCTCGGCGCGCAGACTGTCGGGGGTGGTAGCCCGCTGCGTCCTCCGGCAAAGCCGAATTTGGCCGGTCAGCCGGCGGTGCGTCCGGTTGTGCCGCCGCGGCCGGATCTAGTCGCAAAGCTGACTCGTCCACCGATGCCGGGTGCTCCGGCTCCGCGTCCGGGAATGCCGACGCGGCCGTCGAGCCCGGTGCCGGGACGTCCGATTTATTCCGGTCCAGTACGCCCTGGGCAGGCGCTGGTGCGCAGCGGTCCAGGGGGCACCCCGCCACCTCCGCCGCCGGGATTGCGCTTGCGCGGGCGGCCCATGCATCCGACCACGCCTCTGCGCCCGGATCAGGTCCCGCTGCCGACCGAGCCCGGCCGGCGTCACGCCACCAAGCCCGGAGCTCGCGACCGGCGCCGCGAGGCGGAACAGGAAGAGGGCCGTTTACGGCCGGTAGCGCGGCGCGCCGAGGCCTTCGAACCGCCACCGGTGGATCGCGAGATCACCATCGCGGAGGGCATAACGGTCAAGGAGCTCTCCGAAAAGCTGGGCGTCAAAGCGACTCTCGTCATCAAGCGCCTGCTCGACAAGAAAATCCTGGCGACCATCAACCAGACGCTGGACGTGAAGCTGGCGGAGGACCTGGCGCGCGACTTCGGCGCGTCCACCAACCAGCTCAGCTACGAGCAGGAAACCACGCACGAGATCGAGCAAACCGAAGTGGACGAAGACCGCGAGCGCCGTCCTCCGGTAGTCACCATCATGGGCCACGTCGATCACGGAAAGACTTCGCTGCTGGACGCGATTCGCTCGGCCAATGTGGCCGAGGGCGAAGCCGGCGGAATCACGCAGCACATCGGCGCTTATCACGTAGAGAAGAATGGCAAGACCATCGTGTTCATCGACACGCCCGGTCACGAAGCTTTTACCCGCATGCGTGCGCGCGGCGCGAAGGTCACCGATATCGTGGTGCTGGTTGTCGCCGCCGACGACGGCGTGATGCCGCAGACACTGGAAGCTATCGACCACGCCAAGGCCGCCGGCGTGCCGATCATCGTCGCGATCAACAAAATCGACAAGCCGGATGCCCAGCCGGAGCGCATCAAGCAGCAGCTCGCCGACCGCGGCCTGCTGGCCGAGGATTGGGGCGGAGATACCGTGATGGTCCCGGTTTCGGCCAAAGCCAAGCAGAACCTGGACCTGCTGCTCGAAATGATTCTGCTGGTCGCGGAGATGCAGGATCTCAAGGCCAATCCGGCGCGACCCGGCATGGGAACCGTGCTCGAAGCGAAACTGGACCGCGGGCGCGGTCCGGTTGCCACGGTGCTGGTGCGTAATGGAACGCTCAAGGTCGGGGATTATTTCATCGTCGGCTCCGTGTTCGGCCGCGTGCGCGCCATGTTCGACGATCAGGGCCAGCCTGCGCGCGAAGTCGGGCCGTCGCTGCCCGCCGAAGTGATCGGATTGGAATCGCTGCCTGAAGTCGGCGACACCATGCAGGTGGTGACGGATACGGCCAAGGCCAAGCAGATCGTCATCTATCGCGAATCCAAGGCGCGCGAAGCGGCGATGTCCAAGACCAACCGCGTCACGCTGGAGCAGTTGCACGATCAGCTCAAGGAAGGCGAGACCAAGGAACTCAACATCATTCTGAAGACTGACGTCGGCGGCACGGCGGAAGTGTTGACCGATACGCTGCAGAAGCTTTCCAACGATAAGGTCAAGATTCGCGTGCTGCACTCCGGCGTGGGCGCGATCACCGAAACCGACGTGTTGCTGGCGTCGGCATCCGACGCGATCATCGTCGGTTTCAACGTGCGGCCGGAGCGCACCGCGCAAGCCACCGCGGAACAGGAGAAGGTAGACATCCGCCTGCACACGATTATTTACGAGCTCGCCGACGAGATCAAGCGTGCCATGACCGGCTTGTTGGAGCCGGTCTTCAAAGAGGTCTACAAGGGCCGCGCGCGGGTCAAGGAAGTTTTCCGCATCAGCAAGGTGGGAACCGTGGCCGGCTGCCAGGTGGACGACGGTGTACTCACGCGCAACTCCGAAGTGCGTCTGCTGCGCGACAACGTGGTGATGCACACCGGCAAGATCGAGAGCTTGAAGCGTTTCAAGAACGACGCCAGCGAGGTCAAAGCCGGCTTCGAGTGCGGCGTCTCCATCGCCAACTTCAGCGACATCAAGCCGGGCGACGTGATTGAGGCCTTCGTGACCGAGCGGGTCGCCAACGAGGCGTTTGTATAACCTCGGCGCGCCGTGCCTTCCATAGGCGTCATCACCTTTGAGTTGCGCATCGGCGGCGCGCAGTCGCTCAAAGACAAGCGGCATTACGTCAAGAGCCTCAAGGACCGCCTGCGGTCGAAATTCAATGTCGCGGTTTCTGAGATCGCCTATCAAGACTCGTGGCAGCACGGCCTGGTCGCCGCCGTGACCGTTTCCTGCGACAAGGCACGAGCAGAGCAGGTGCTACAGATGGTGGAACGGGAAGCGGCTGCGGTCCTCGGAGGCATCCTGGTGGACGCGACTACCGAGTGGCTGGCGTAGGGCACTACTCCTGCCGCAGAGCCGTTAGCGGGTCGATCCGGCTGGCGCGCCGGGCCGGCAGGAAGCTCGCAAGCAGCGCGGCAGCGGCGAGCAGCGCGAGCATTGCCATGTACGTCGACGGGCTGGTGGGCCCGACGCCTTGCACCAGCTTTTGGAGCAGTCGCGCCGCCTCGATCGCTCCCGCCATGCCAAGGGCGACGCCCGCCACAATCATGGTCAGGCTCTGGCGCAGAATCATGCCGCGGATGTCCGCGGAGCTCGCGCCCAGCGCCATGCGCACGCCGATCTCAGGCACCCTTTGACGCGTCAGATACGACAGCACGCCGTAGATTCCGATGCAGGCGAGCAGTAGCGCAAGGCTCGAGAAAGCTCCGAACAGCGTCAGCAAGAATCGCTGCCGGGCGAGCGAGTCAGCGGCGGCTTGATCCATGGAAGTGGCGTCGAACAGGAGCGGATCGCCGTGTAGCGCGGATTGCACCGACTCCAGCAAGTTGGGCGACGGACTGGAGCTGTGCACCGCGAGTGACGTAACGCGGGCAAAGAGGGCCATGAGAGAATCCGGGACCTGAGAGAGCGGGTAGTAGAGTTGATCGCGCACATCGGCTGCATCGTCGCCGGCGAGGCCCCAGTGCCGGACGTGCCCCACCATGCCGATCACCGTCACCGGGCCGGGTCCCAGCGCTGGAACCCAGATGCGCCGGCCGGTCGGATCCTGGCCCGGGAAAGCTCGCTGAGCCATCACGCTGTCGATCACGATCACCGGTTCGCTCGCGGGTTTGTCCTGATCGTTGAAGAAGCGCCCGTGCAGCAGGGGAATGCCCATCACGCGCAGATAGTCGGGCGTGGTTGCTGTGGATAGTGCCGGTTTCTGGCTGGACGGCGGAAGATTCGGGACGAGTCCGTAGCTCAATACGTTTATCCCGTTGCGCATCGGGACGACATCCACGGCAGCGGCGAAGTCGACGCCAGGAACCTGCTTGGAGCGTTCCAACATGTCCCGCCAGACAGCTCGCACGCGAGCCGGGTCCCTATCCACACCGGGGGCCATCGCTACGCGCGCCGCCATGACTCCTTGCAGGCGGAAGCCAGGATCGAGCGAGGAAAGCCGCAGCATCGTACGCCCCAGAATTCCGGCGCAGACCAACAGGACAACGGTCAGGGCGAGTTCCGCCGAAACGAATGCACCGTGGAGCCGCCGCGTCCCCGCGGAGGCGCTGCGCGCTCCGGAGTGAAGGGACCGTCGTAGCGAGGCTCGCAGAGCCGGCGCCAGTCCGAACAGCAGGCTGCACGCCAGCGAGGTGGCCAGGGCGAACGCCAGAACCAGCCAATCGATGTGGACCTCGCCAGCGCGCGGCAGGCCCTGCTCCGGCCAGAATGAGAGGAACGCCGGCGTGCCTACGGCCGCGATCAACAAGCCGAGCAACCCGCCCACGATTCCCAGGAGCGCGCTCTCGGTGAGGCACTGCCGGACCAACCGTCCGCGCCCCGCCCCTAACGCGGCGCGCATGGCCAGTTCATTCTCCCGCGAGACAGCTCGCGCCAGCAGCAAGCTCGCAATGTTCGCGCAAGCGATGAGAAGCACGAAGGCGACAGCGCCGAAGAGCAGCCAAATCGTCGAGCTGACATCTCCGACTACTTCCCGGTTCAGCGGAACCGGCAGCAAGCTGCCGGAGTTGATCCTCGGATACTGCTCCGCCAGACGAGTGCCTATAGCGGCGAGCTCGGCTTGAGCCTGCGGCAGCGAGACGCCGTTCGCCAGGCGTCCGATCACGTGAATGAAAGTGGCCGCGCGATTGAACATGCGGGGATCTTGGTAATGCCCCAAGGGCGTGTACACGTCGGTCGCGCCCTCAAGCTGGAACCCGGCCGGAGCCACGCCGACGATGGTGTAACCGGCTCCGTCCATCACCATGCGTGATCCGATCGCCTCCGGCCTTCCGCCAAAGCGCTCCTGCCAGAGCTTGTAGCTGAGGATCACCACCAGGGGGGCACTCGGCTTGTCTTCTTCGGGAAGAAAAGCTCGCCCCTCGGCGAGTCGGACGCCCAGCACCGGAAAGAACCCGGCTGAAACAAGCCGCGCATCGACGCGTAGCGGTGGATCGCTGAGGGTGAATCCGGCCCAGGTCCACGCCGCGACGGTGTCCAGGGTGCGGCTCGCGGTCTGGACGTCTTTGAAGTTTGGATACGACATGGGCCAACCGTCGCCGGCTTTCTCAAACCTGACATGAACGGCAACCAGCCGGGCGGGTTTGGAATAGGGAAGCGGAGCAAGGATGATGTTCCGCACCACCGTAAACATTACCGTGGTTGCGCCGATTCCCAGAGCGAGCGTACCCAGAGCAACCGCGGCAAACGCTGGGTTCTTCCATAGAGAACGAAACGCGTAGCGCAGGTCTTGCGCGAAGTCTTCCAGCCAGCGCGTGCCGCGCGCATCGCGGCACTGCTCCTTCACTTGATCGGGCCCGCCCAGCGCGAGCCGGGCTTCGCGGCGCGCCTGTGCCGGATCGTGGCCCTGTGAGATCAGGTCCGCCGAATGTTGCTCGAGGTGGAAGCGCAGCTCCCGATCGAGCCGCTCTTCCATTCGGTTCCTGCGGAGCAGGCGTCCCAGCCAGCTCATTCCGCGCCTCCTTCCGGCAAGCGCAGAATAAGAGCGACAGCCTCGGCCAAGCGCTTCCAACTGGCGGTTTCCGCCTCCAGGCTAGCGCGGCCCTTGCGCGTGAGTTTGTAGAATTTGGCCTCGCGTCCGGTTTCCGTCTCCTTCCAGTCGGCGCTCAACAGTCCGCGGTTTTCCAGCCGATGCAGCGCCGGATAGAGCGATCCCTGCGGAACCTGCACCACGTCGCGCGAAACTTGCTGCAACCGTTGGGCGATGGCGTATCCGTGCAGCGGTCGCAGCGCGACGACTTTCAGAATCAACAGGTCGAGCGTGCCCTGCGGAAGATCGGTCTTTGGATCATCCATGCCTATATCTCCGGCTTCTACATATTAACGAATGATATGTAGAAGTGCAAGAGGTATCGCGCGTGGTTTCGTTGATTGTTACCCTGAGAAGACACAATTGCGCATATGCTTCGTAGATGTTTGTTTATCGTCGGCCTGGCGCTGGTTGCCGCGCTGTCGGTGGATCGATTCAGCACCTACGTCCGGCCACAGCCTCAGCCCGATCTGATTTCGCAGGCGGACCTCGCCGGCGCGCCCGCAAGGCCGTACCTGGCGAGCCGCCTCGCGCCCGGCGCACACGTTAGCTGCCTGGACCTGAATCCGGATTGGAGTGACGAGTGCGACTACTTGCGCTATCCCTTGCTCCCCTATTACGTAAAGCCTGCAAAGGACGAACCGGCAAACCGGTATCTTATCTTTGTCGCGAATCCGCATGCGAGTGAAACTCCGGCGGCGCAAGCCGCTGCCGTTCCGCATTATCGCGTGGAGCTTGGGATGCCGCCCTTCCTGTTTTTACTCGCCAGGAGCGAGCAGTAGTGTTGGGGATTTTCGCGCCTGTCCTGCTCAGTGCGGCTTTGGGTTGGCTGGCACTGCGGTTGTTCGTCCGGCCGAACGGCGCGTGGTTGGCGCCCGTATTTTACCTGGCTTTCGGATTCCCTCTGGGCGCGGCGATGTTCGGAGTTTTTTCTTTCCTCGCATTTCTGCTGGCGCCTCCCGGCCGTGGAGCTTTCGAAGCCGCGATCTGCACTCCGGCAGCGATGGCGGTGTGGGCCGCCTGGTTGCAGGCCCGGTCGCGCCTTTTTGCTCCGTTGCCGTTACACATTGACGCTCGCCGAGGTCGCGTTCTGACCATCCTCGGTTTAGTCTGTCTGGGCACTGCCATTGCCGCGGCCTTATTGCTTGTGGAGTTCTACGCCGCTTCGCCGCACGGCTACTGGGACGCGTTTGAGATGTGGAATGCGCGCGCCAGAGTTCTGCACCGTGCTCCACTGGCCTGGCGCAATGTCTTTTTGTCCGATAATTTCCATCCGGATTATCCTTTAACGCTCTCGATTCTCGTGGATGCGGGCTGGAGCCGGCTGGCGAGCGAAGCTCCTGCCGTTCCATTCGCGCTGGCAGCCGCGTTCCTTTTCGCCGCGGCGGCTGCGGTGGCGCTGGGCGTCGCGCTCTGGAAGGGGCCGGCGTGGGGAACGGCAGGCGCGATTGTGATTTTGTCCGCGGGTGGATACGTTTCACTCGCGGGCTGGCAGTACGCGGACGTTCCCTTGAGCGCGCTATTAGCCGTCACGCTCGTCCTTTTCACCTTGGCGTACCATGGCGGCGCGGTCCGAGGCCCGGTGCTGGCGGTCGCGGGAGCCTCCGCTGCACTCTGCGCGTGGATCAAGAACGAGGGCATGCCGCTTGCCTTCGGTCTCACTCTTGGTCTGGCGCTGGGCTGTGTTGTGCTGCGCCAGGGGCGGAGCTGGGCGCGGCACGCTGGATTTTTCTGGCTCGGCGCTGCACCGGTTCTCGCGATCCTTGTGTACCGCCGCTCCTTCACGCCGGTCAATGACGTGCTATCGGGCGCGCTCGACCGGAGCGTGCTGCAAAAACTGGCGGACGCACACCGGTGGACCAGCATCGCCGGCCGGTACGGCGAGGCATGGTGGCGCACTCCGGGCACGGCTGTCCCGCTGCTATTGATCGTGATGGTTACGTGGGTGCTCGCCGGAGTCCGCGTCGAGCCCAGGCTGCGGCTGCCACTGATCGCATCCGCCTGCGGGCTGGCAAGCCTCGCGGCAGCCCATTTCGCCGCCTACTTGGTTACGCCAGAGGATCTCACTTGGCACTTGAACACGTCCGTGTCCCGGCTGGTCCTGCAACTGATGCCATCGCTGGTGTTCGTGGCGCTCTTACTTGTGCGCTCGGATTTTCTCCAACCGCAGGAAAACCCGAAGTGACACGCCGGTCTCGTATTCGCGCCGCCACGGCCACGTTCCTCGCCGTGCTGTGGTGCATATGCTTCTACCGGGCAGCCACGCAATCCTTCGTGCATGACGAGGCGTGGACTTGGGAGTTATATCTCAGCCGTCCTCTCTCTGTCACGTTTCATCAGTTCAGCGCGAGCAATCACTTCTTGAACACGCTCTTGATGCGTGTGTGCATGGACGCCTTCGGAATGTCGGAGCTTGCTCTGCGCCTCCCCACGCTCGCCGGCGCGGCCCTCTTCTTCTGGGCTGTCTACCGCCTCACGCGAAGCGCCTTCGCTTCGGAGCCCACGATGCTGCTGGCCGCTGCGGTAGTGGCGCTGAATCCACTCACTCTGGATTTCATGGTTGCGGCGCGAGGATACGGCCTCGGGCTCGCGCTGCTGACATGGGCTTTCTCAGAGATGCTGAAAGTGCTGGTGTCGCGCCGCCCGCCGCGAAAGACCAGCCTCGCTCTGATCGGAATGGCGCTGGCGCTTTCCGTCACTGCCACGCTGATCTTCGCCCTGCCCGCGATGCTGCTCGGCATCCTCTTCTTGGCGCTCAAGGCGCGTGACATTCATGGCTCGGCTTGGGTCGCTCTGCTTATTCCCGGCGCAGCCATCGCGCTGCTATTTGCGGCTTTGTATCCGTTTAATCCGTTCGATCCCGCACAGAGGGCAGACTTTTACTACGGCGCACACACGGCGGTGGAAAGCGCGCGCAATCTTGCTGCTTCCGCGCTCCAACACGGCGGACCTTTGCAATCACTGAGGATCATGAACGGCCTTTGCGACGCGGCTGCATTGATCGTGGCTCCATTGGTCCTCGCGGCCGGCCTTTGGACCGGTCTTCGGAAGCGCGATTCCGTGCTGATCCTCGCCTCCGGGTGCTGCGTGGGTTGCATTGCCATACTCATGGCGGCCCACACCGTCACCGGGTTGCTTTACCCGCTCGACCGGACCGGGATTTATTTCGCCCCGCTGGTGGCGATCGCACTGGTGCGCATCGGCCATTTGGTGCGTGAAACGTCGCCGGCGGTTTTTCGGGCAGCCTGCGCCCTGGCGTGCGCAGCCGTGCTTATATTTTTCTCGGAGCTCGATGTTCACCGGTTCATGGTCTGGGCTTACGATGCGGACACGAAGCTTCTTGCGGCGCGGATCGCTGACGTTCGTGACCCTTTTTCGCCGAGCATCCAGATCGGCGGCGATTGGCAGTTCGAGCCCGCACTCAACTTCTACCGCGTAAAGAATCACTGGACCTGGATGGCGCCGGTGCTTCGAAGAACGCTCGATGCGCCCGCCGATTTTTTCGCGCTGTTGCCGGATCGCGACCCGGTAGGATCGGGGCTCAAGGTAATCTGGACCTCTCCGGTGGTTCATAGCAAGCTTGCTGTGCGGCCGCGGTAAAACGGGGTATTTCGGCTTCCGCTATTCTTGCTACTTATGCGTCTTGTTACCTTCCACCCTCCTGACGGCCATCCGCAAGCGGGCATTCTTTCAGGCAACACGATCCAGCCCGCGGGAACGGATATGCTTTCTATCTGCGCGGCCGGCAGCGCGACGCCTGTCGCGGGCCAGTCTTTCGACCTCCCTTCCGTGAAACTGCTCGCGCCGGTTCCGCGTCCTCCCAAGCTGATCTGCGTCGGATTGAACTACCGCGACCACGCGGCAGAGGCCAGGATGGAAGTCCCCAAGGTTCCCACCATCTTCAATAAATTCCCCAACGTGGTCATCGGCCCCGGCGATCCGATCGTGCTGCCGCGCGTCTCGCGGAAGCCGGATTACGAGGTCGAGTTCGCCTTCGTCATCGGCCGCGGCGGCCGCTACATCTCCGCATCCCAGGCCATGGATCACGTCTTCGGCTACACCATCGTCAACGACGTCAGCGCCCGCGACTTTCAAAATGCCACTTCACAGTGGCTCATGGGCAAGACTTTCGATACCTTCGCGCCCATGGGACCCTGTCTGGTTACCAAAGACGAGATCCCAGATCCGCATTCGCTCGACATCTCGCTCGAAATCGGCGGCGTGACGCTGCAAAAATCCAACACGAGCGAGCTGATCTTCAAGGTTCCGGAATTGATCGAATACATTTCACAAGTGGTCACGCTCGAGCCCGGTGATGTGGTCGCCACGGGCACTCCCGCGGGCGTCGGGTTTTCGCACCGGCCTCCGCGCTGGCTCAAGCCCGGCGAGGAGATCATCGTACGGATTCAAGGCATCGGGGTGCTCCGCAATCCGGTGGTGGCGGAAGCTGAAGCCTGACACCGGGCTGAAACACTTTCGAGCGCCTGTGTCGCCGCCGAGTGTGGTCAAATAAAAGTTACCCCCACGCTTTTGGAACCCGCGCAAAACGGGTGCGGCGCGAGGAGCTCCCCAGAGGCGGACGGGTATGGACGCCACACCCATTGCGCTGGAGGACATAATCCTGTTGAACCCCGCAGTTCTCGCTCTGGAAGACGGCACGGTCTTCGAGGGCCAGAGTTTTGGTGCGCTCACCGAACGTACCGGTGAAGTGGTCTTCAATACCGCCATCACCGGATATCAGGAGATTTTTACCGATCCGTCTTACGCTGGCCAGATCGTTGTGCTAACGTATCCGCAGATCGGCAATTACGGAGCCAACGAGGCCGACAGCGAATCCGTGAAGCCGTTTATCGAGGGGCTCGCGGTACGCGAGTTCTCCCCGCTTTCGAGCAACCGGCGCGCCGAGGAGACCGCGCAGCAATTCCTGGTCGACGCCGGAGTCCCCGTGATTACCAGCATCGACACCCGGTCTCTGGTCCGCCATCTGCGGTCGCGCGGCGTGATGCGGGGAGTGCTTTCGGCGACCACCGGCGACGCGAAGAAGCTGATCGAAAAAGCCCGCAGCGCGCCGTCCATGGCCGGCCTCGACCTCGCGACCCGCGTTTCGACGCCGCAGCGCTACGAATGGGCCGCTCCGGTCGAGGCGTGTTCGCCCTCGCAGCATTTCGCCGCGCCGGAGGAACAGAAATTCCACGTGGTCGCCTACGATTTCGGCATGAAACGCAACATCCTTCGCCGGCTCGCGCAAGTGGGCTGCAAACTGACCGTGGTCCCCGCGCAGACTTCGGCTGAAGATGTGCTCGCCTTAAAACCTAGCGGTGTGTTTCTCTCCAACGGCCCCGGCGATCCCGAACCTTTGGCGCATCAGGCCGCGCAGGTGCGCAAGCTGATCGGCAAGACGCCGATCTTCGGCATCTGCCTGGGGCATCAGATTCTGGGGCTTGCGGTGGGCGGGAAAACCTACAAGTTGAAGTTCGGGCATCGCGGCGCGAACCACCCGGTGTTGAACAAGGTTACTCGCAAGGTCGAAATCACTTCGCACAACCACGGCTTCGCCGTCGATCCCGATTCGCTCAATCTGAATGAAATCGAAATCACCCACACGAATCTAAACGATGAAACGCTGGAGGGTTTCCGGCATCGCAACTATCCTGTGTTCTGCGTACAATATCATCCGGAGGCCGCGCCGGGGCCGCACGATTCACATTATTTGTTCGACGATTTCCGCAAATTGATGGAGCAAGGAAACCGGTAAATGCCGCGCCGCAATGACCTCAAGCGCATTTTGATCGTCGGCTCCGGGCCCATCGTCATCGGCCAGGCCTGCGAATTCGACTATTCCGGCGCGCAAGCCTGCAAGGCGCTGCGCGCGGATGGTTATGAAGTGGTGCTGATCAATTCCAACCCGGCGACCATCATGACCGACCCGAACCTGGCGGACCGCACTTACGTCGAGCCGTTGAGCGTCGAATATGCCGCTGAAGTCATCAAGCGCGAGCGTCCCGATGCGCTGCTCTCCACCGTCGGCGGCCAGACCGGATTGAATTTGTCGGTGGCTTTGGCTGAGGCGGGTGTTCTCGACAAATACGGCGTCGAATTGATCGGAGCCAAGATCGATTCCATCAAGCGCGCTGAAGACCGGCTGCTGTTCAAAGACGCGATGCGCGAGATCGGCCTCGACTTGCCGCAGTCGCAACTGGTCAACTCGATCGAAAAGGGTCTGGAATTCGCGGAGAAGATCGGTTTCCCCGTGATTCTGCGGCCCAGCTTCACTCTCGGCGGCAGCGGCGGAGGCATCGCCTACAATCGCGAGGACCTGACGGAGATCCTCGAAAACGGCCTGGATCTTTCACCGGTGCACGAGGTCCTAATCGAAGAAAGCGTGCTGGGTTGGAAGGAATTCGAGTTGGAAGTGATGCACGACCTGGCCGACAACGCGATCATCGTCTGCTCCATTGAGAATTTCGATCCCATGGGCGTGCACACCGGCGATTCCATCACCGTAGCTCCGGCACAAACCCTCACCGATCGCGAATACCAGATGATGCGTGACGGCGCGTTGGCTTGTCTGCGAAAAATCGGCGTCGACACCGGCGGCTCCAACGTGCAGTTCGCCATCGACCCGGTGAGCGGGCGGATGGTGATCGTGGAGATGAATCCGCGCGTGTCGCGTAGCTCGGCTCTTGCCTCGAAAGCCACGGGCTTCCCGATTGCCAAAATCGCGGCAAAGCTCGCGGTCGGCTATCGCCTGGACGAAATCAAGAACGACATCACTCGCAAAACTCCAGCGTGTTTCGAGCCCACCATCGACTATGTCGTGGTCAAGATCCCACGCTGGCAATTCGAGAAATTCCCGGGCGCGGAACCGGTGCTGGGCACGCAGATGAAGAGCGTCGGTGAAGTCATGTCCATCGGCCGCACCTTCAAGCAGGCCCTTGGCAAGGGTATGCGCAGCCTGGAAACCGGGAAGGCCGACGGCGCAACCAAATATCAAGACGAACTGATTGAGGCCCGCCTGATCACGCCCAATCCGGATCGCCTGGGCTACATCCGCTACGCCTTCTCGCGCGGCTACACAGAGGAACAAGTCCACGCGCTCACCTCCATCGATCCCTGGTTCCTGCGCCAGGTTCGCGAAGGCGTGGATGACGAAGAAAGCGCTTCGCGGCTTTCGGTCGATAAGGTTGACGCCGCGCGGATGCGAGCCTTCAAGCGCAATGGCGTGTCCGATTCGACTCTCGCGCGAGCCTGGAACACCAGTGCGCTCACGGTTCGCGAAACGCGCAAGGAGCTGGGCGTTACGGCAGTTTTCAATCGCGTCGATACCTGCGCGGCTGAATTTGAAAGCTTCACGCCGTATCTTTATTCCAGCTACGAATCGGAATGCGAATCCGGACCCTCGGATCGCAAGAAGGTCATGATTTTGGGCAGCGGTCCCAACCGCATCGGGCAGGGAATCGAGTTCGATTACTGCTGCTGCCACGCCTCCTACGCGTTGCAATCCTTTGGTATCGAATCGATCATGGTCAACTGCAATCCCGAGACCGTCTCGACCGATTACGACACCAGCGACCGCCTGTACTTCGAGCCGCTCACGCTCGAAGAAGTTCTGAACATCTGCGACACCGAAAAGCCCGACGGCGTCATCGTGCAGTTCGGCGGGCAGACTCCTCTGACCCTGGCGCTGCCCCTGAAGCACGCCGGCGTGCCGATCATCGGCACCGACCCGGAAAATATCGACCTCGCCGAAGACCGCAAGCGCTTCGGAAAACTGCTTGAGGATTTGCAGATTCCCGCGCCTGCGAACGGGTCGGCTACGGCCGCGGAAGCGGCCTGTGAAGTGGCCCGGCAAATCGGCTATCCGGTTTTAGTGCGGCCCAGTTACGTTTTGGGTGGGCGCGCCATGGTCATCGCCTACGACGAAGACACCGTCCGCCGCTACATGCGGGAGGCGGTTGTGTTCTCGCAAGACCGGCCCGTGCTGATCGACCGGTTTCTGGAGGACGCGACCGAGGTCGACGTCGACGCCCTGGCGGATACCACCGGTGCCGTTCTGATCGCCGGCATCATGGAGCACATCGAAGAAGCCGGCGTACACTCGGGCGATTCAAGTTGCGTTCTGCCCGCGACTTCGCTCGCGCCGGAAACGCTGGCGACTATCCGCTCCTACACCGAACGCCTGGCGCGCGCCTTAAACGTCATCGGCCTGATGAACGTGCAGTATGCGGTGAAGAACGGAACGGTCTACGTGCTGGAAGTGAATCCGCGCGCCTCGCGCACGGTTCCTTATGTGAGCAAGGCAACCGGGGTCGCGCTGCCGAAGATCGCGGTGGGCGCAATGCTCGGCAAGAAAATTGCCGATTTCACCGAAGCGCGGGGACTACTGGAAGTGCCGATGTATTTCGTCAAGTCGCCAGTGTTCCCGTTCAATAAATTCCCAGGCGTCGATCCGGCGCTGGGGCCGGAGATGCGCTCGACCGGCGAAGTGATGGGGGTCGGCGATAACTTCGGCGAGGCTTTCGCGAAAGCTCAGTTGAGCGCCGGCACACCGCTGCCGGATAAGGGCCGGGTATTCCTGAGCGTGAACGATAGAGACAAAGCCTCGGCTGTTCAGCTCGCGCGGCGCTTCCACGAGCTGGGTTTTGAAATCGCCGCCACGCGCGGGACTGCGGACACGATCCGCGCCGCCGGCATTCCCGCAAAGGTGGTTTTCAAAGTGAACGAGGGCCGGCCCAACGCGGTGGACTTGTTGAAAGGCGGATCGCTCAGCCTGATCGTTTACACCGGAACCAGCGGCGCGCATGCCTTCGACGATGAGAAAAAGATTCGCCGCGGCGCCGTGACCTATCGTATCCCCTGCATCACCACCATCAGCGGCGCGCGAGCCGCCGTGGAAGCCATCGCCTCCCGCCGGCGCGACCCCATCCGCGTCTGGAGTTTGCAGGAGATCCACTCACCCGCGGCCAAGGGCTCCGCACGGTAGTTTAAACGAGCGTCTTGCGCCACTCCGCGAGCCCACGGATGATGCAGTCGTCAAGCCATTTGAGAAAGCGAGGACGCAATTTGGCGACCGGCTCCGAGTACGCAGTGGTGAACGCGCCGCCTGACGCGCCCGAGTGAAACTCTGCCTTAACCAGTACCAGCCCTTTGTCTAAATTGGCATTGAACACCAGAGAGATAGCGCCGTTTGCATCACCCACCCGAAGAGTTAGCATCACAACGTGCGGCGCGGACTCGGTGCCGAGAACCCCGGAGCTTGCTGCGAATCTGGATCCTAGAGCCCCAAGCTCATGCTCGAGCTTCAGGGCGGTCTCCCCAAACCTGGCGTGGGCTAACTGGCGCATTTCGGAGGCGCGTGTCGCTGTTTCCACGGCCCGCGAATCGGGGAGTCTTCCAAGCCCCGCGAACACATCCCTCGTCACCGCGACCGCTTCATCGACTGACCTCACCGGGGTCGCGTCGGCCGCGTGCACGATCGCCTTCGTCAAATCTCTCTTCTGGAGCCGCCCGAACAAGCTCACCAGCGCGGCTAGATCGCCCTCATCCGCGGCCTCCAGCGCATCGATGTACTTCTCCCAATCGTCGCGATGAACCACCAGCGGAAAAAAACCTCCCTTGATCAGAACCACACTCGCCAGCGCCCTGGCGACCCGCCCGTTTCCATCCTGGAACGGGTGAATCTGCGTAAACGCGTGGTGCAGCCACGCGGCCTCGACCATTGCAGGCACAGCGCGTTGATCGTGCTCCCGATGAAGCGCCACCAGGCGATCCATTTCAGAAGCGACGTGCTCTGGAGGGCAATATTCGTGCACCGCTTTGTCGCGGCGCGTCGGATTGTTGGGATGCTCTTTGTAGGCACCCCGCTTGAGCTCGACGAAAACATCAGTACCGAACTGGTCCCTTCCCTTGACGATGTCCTGCTCCCGCAGTAGCGCGGCGTGCAGCTCCTTGATGTAACCGGTGCTAAGGTCGCGCCGCTGCGCGACGAAGTCGAACAGCCCTTCCAGCACATCCTCGTGGGTCTGAATGATTCGTGCCACCAATTCCGGCTCACGATTGGTGGACTCCCGCGCAATGTAAGACGAATCGATGCCCCGCCGGATCAGGATTTCCGTGGTGCCCCTGTCCAGCGTGTAAACGCCTTCGATGATCCCGGTCTCAATCGACCACTCACGCGCAAGCTCCGCCGAGAAGGCTTTCGTGTCCAGCGTTGCCCGCTGGTCCAGCCAGACCTGATACAGCGACTCCAGCTCCCGGTCTCGGAATTGCTCCAAGTCCGCCGGAAGATCGGCGATCTCCTGCCATTTATGGTGAATGGGGGCGGCGGACATGCCCCCATCGTAGCGCTTCCACGGAACTCGCCGGCACAACGGAACCTAGCGCGGGCCGTAAGAGCCGAATTGCCCGAACAGGTCGGGGCCGCGCTGGCCCTTGTGCCGGCTAATTCGCCATCACGTTCAGCACCAGCTTCTGCAATTGCGGAAGCTCCTTGGTGCGAGCCGCCGTACTCAAAGGATTCCCCGCCAGAGAAAGCGTGCGGAACGGCTCGATCGCGGCCGCGGGGCCGGGCTGCGGCGTGGTAGCTGCCACCAGAGGCTCCAAGTCCTTGATCTGGTTCTGGTCCAGGTACAGATAGCGCCAGTCTTTGAGACCCTTCAGCGCGGAAATGTCAGTGATCTTGTTGCGCCTGACGTTCAGCAGCCACAACGATTTGATCCCGGCCAGAGGCGTCAGGTCCGTGATCTGATTCCCCGGCAGAATCAGCTCCTGCAATTTCGGCAAACCACTCAAGGGGGTCAAATCCGAAACCTGATTATTCGAGAGATCCAGGTGCGTCAGCTCCTTCAAATTCGCCAACGGGCGCAGGTCGGAGACCTGGCTCCCGGAAAGATCCAGAAACTCCAGCTTGGTCAGCCCAGCAAGCGGCGACAAGTCGTGAATCTTCCCGCCGTGGATGGTGATCGACTCGAGATCGGTCAACTTTGCCAGTGGCGAAAGGTCGGTAACCGGCCCGTCGGCGAGATATAAGAACGCGAGCTTGGTACAGGCTTCCAGGCCCGAAAGATCGTGCACCGTCTGGCCCATGCCCGCCGAGACCAGGAGGATGGAGTCCAGGTGGCCCTCATCGGGATTCTTCGAGTCGTGGTCCGGCAAGTATTTGCGGACCACCTGGTTGAGCGCAGGATCCTTAAAGGTAACTTGTTGGCCGTTCAGTGCGGCGGCCGCAGTGAGAAGCAAAAGTTGGGGAGTCAGGCAACGCATTCAGGACAAGCTCCGACAACATTGTAGACTCCGGTCCTGGGGTCTTCAATACTGTCTTAACGGGTCACCTCCACCAGCTTCTGAACGGCGGGGGCGAACGGAAGCAGCAGATTCGCCGTGTGTCGGGAAGCGTCCTTGATCGCGTCCAGTGCGTTCTGCTTCCATCCGGCGGGCGAGCCGGAACTGGCATAGTCCAGCGCCTGCTCACTGATCCCGCACAGCTTGGTCACCTCATCCGCCACCGGCAAATCCTCCGCCAGCAAGGAATTACTGGCAAGCAAGGGCCGCACGTCCTCCGCCGCTTTGGACCATGCCGCCAGAATCGCGCGTAGCTCCGCTGCCGCGGCGACATTCGGCGAACTCAGATACGCGTCCACGGCCATGCCGAACATCCTCGCGGCGTCGCTCTCCGGCGGAATCGCATCCACGAGATGATTGAACGGTGTGGCCGAGCCATACGGTCCGCGATGCCGCTCGTAGCCCTTCACCGGCTCCAGAATCGCCGCGAACGCGTTGAGGGGCCCTACCGGCATGTTCCCGGCGAGCCTCTCCCGCATCAGCTTCAGATTCGAGCGCTGCGTCAGTCCCAGCCACTCCAGCCAGCGATTGGTGCTGTCCAGACGCGCGTACATCGACGCGACATCCGTCGTGTTCTGCGGCGACCAGAAGCGCTCCGCAATGGCAGCGAGCCTGGGCCATAGCTTTGCATCCAGCGTTTCCGCCGTGACAAGCTCTTCCCACTGCGCAGCTTCTCCACCCAGGACTCGAGCCTGTTCCTCCGGACTCAGTTTCGCGGCGTCTCCACCCAAAGGGTCTACCGCGTAGTGCTGCGCCGCGGATTGCATCAGGTCCAGATAATACCCGGCCGAAAGAATTCCGGTATAACCCTGCCGGGCCGCCTCCGCCAGAGATTTCGTTCCGCGCCAGGATTGAATCAGGATGGATCTCGGCAGTTCCGGAGCCAGAATTTCATCCCACCCCACCATCTTTTTCCCGTAGTGCGCCAGAATTTTTTGCAGACGCTTGTTGAAATACGCCTGCAGCGCTTTCGGGTCAGCAAGCTTGTGCAGCTTCATGAAAGCGCGGATTTTGGGCTGGCTGGTCCATTCCTGGGCGCTAACCTCATCGCCTCCGATGTGAAAATATTCGTCGGGAAACAGCTTCGCCATTTCACCGAATAATCCGTCCAGGAATTTGTAAGTCGATTCCCGGGTCGGGTCGATGACGCCGGCCGGGTCGCCTTTATCGTGCACGATCTGGTAGGTTCCCGGCTTCGACGCCAGATTCGGATACGCAGCCAGCCAGCTTGTGGAGTGTCCCGGCACGTCGAATTCCGGAACCACGCGCACTCCCCGGTCGCGCGCGTAGGCCACCACGTCGCGAATCTCGGCTTGCGTGTAATACCAGCCGTCGGAGCCCAACTGCTGCAGCTTGGGGAACTTCTTGCTCTCAACGCGAAATCCCTGATCGTCGGACAAGTGCCAATGCAGCACGTTGAGCTTCACCGCGGCCAGCCCGTCGATGGTGCGTTTGATTCCTTCCACCGGGATGAAATGGCGCGATACGTCCAGCGACAGCCCACGCCACGGAAAACGCGGATTATCGTGAATCTCCACCGCCGGAGCACAGAACCCGGGCTGATCGCCCAAGCAGGGAGTCACCAGTTGCAGAAACGTTTCCAGACCCCGCAGCACGCCCAAGGGTCCGTCTGAAGACAGGCGTATTCGATCGGAGGCGATCGACAGCGCGTAGGATTCGTCATCGCCCAGTCTTTGGGGCGGCTTGTGGTCAGGCTTTTCGATGACGATGTTCAACATGGCTTCCTCAGTCTTGGGCAGCGCCGCGGGTAGAGGCAATCCGGTCTGCCGCGCGAGCCTCATCATGGTGCGCAGAGCCGCGGCCTTGACGCGCGCATCGCCCGCTCCCGCGCCGGCAATCGAGATGGAAAAATCGGTGCCGATCCGCAGAGTCCCTTGGCCCACGCTCACCTGCGCCGGCCATGGCATCAAGGGCAGTTGTTGCGCAGGGGCCGGAACGCTGGCGCACAGCAGCACAGCGGCGCACAAGCGCCCCATCAAGCTCGCCCCACGCTCACCGCATACACCGGAGGCAGATTCGCCGCCAGCACACTCCAGCTTTCGCCGGCGTCGTTACTCGAAAACACCGTTCCGCCTTCGGTGCCGAAATACACTCCAGCGGGTTTTGCGTGATCCGAGGTCATCGCCTCCCGCAGCACCGTTACGTGCGCGTCATGCTTAGGCAATCCGCGTGTCATCAGCTTCCAGCTCTTGCCGCCGTCCCGGCTGCGGGCCACGGCGAGTTGCCCCTTCAAGTTGCAGCGGTATTCGGCGCCCTCATGCGGAATGGTGAACAGAGTCTCCGGCTCGGCTTGGGGCACTGCCAGCCCGAACCCGAAGCGCGAAGGCAGCCCGTGGGTGATGTCGGTCCACTTCTTTCCGGTCAGCTTGCCTTTATAGACGCCGCAATGGTTTTGTTGGTATAGCGTCTCGGGCTGCGCGGGATGCGCCAGCAACTTGTGCACGCATTGGCCGACCTCAGGAAATTTGTCGGGCAGAAAATCCGCGCGCACGCCCTGATTGTGCGGCTCCCAGCTTGCTCCTCCGTCCAGCGTGCGGAAAGCGCCGGCGGCGGAAATCGCCACCGCCATCCGTCCTCCGCCCAGGCACTGTATCGAGTGCAGGCACATCCCGCCGGCCCCCGGCATCCATTTGGAGCGCGTGGGATGGAGGGTCAGCGATTCCATCATGTCCCACGATTCGCCCCAGTCCGTGCTGCGGAACAGCGCGCCGGGATCGCAGCCCGCATAGACGACACCGGCCTCGTCGGCGTGTCCGGGTTCGATGTGCCACACGCGTTTGAGCGTCTCGCCCTCCAACCCGCGCAACGCGAGCCCCTTGTCGGAGAGCTTCCAGGTCTTCCCGCCATCCGTGCTCGCATGAATGTGCGGCCCGAACCAGGCCGAGTTGACTGCGGCGTACCAGCGCTTCGGATCCCTGGGATCCTGCGTTACGTGATGGACCTCGTTTCCCCGCAAAAACGGGCCTTCGATCTTCCACGACTCGCGATCCCGGGACTTCGCCACAAACGCGCCCTTGCGGGTGCCCAGCCAGACTGCGATCTTTTCAGCCATGCCCCATTCTAGTGGGAAACAGGCGTCACAGCGCTCGGCTGCTATGCTTGGGTGTATGAAGAAACTCGCGTTTTTGTTTGTGGCCGCGGCATCCGCTCGGGCTCAGGCTCCGGCTGCTGACCCGGTTGTGCTCACGGTGGGCGATCAAAAGATCACCCAATCCGAATTCGAGCGCATCGTCAGCACGCTGCCCGAACAGGCCCAGGCGCAGGCGAAGAGTGCCGACGGCCGCCGCCAGTTGGCCGACCAACTGGTGGAGTTAATGGTTCTCGCCCAGCAGGCTCGCGCCGAGAAGCTGGATCAGGTTCCCGACGTCAAAACCCGGCTGGAGATCGGTTCCGACCAGATCTTGGCGAGCGCCGTCTACCACGCTCTGGCCACGCCCGGCGAAGCCGCCCTGCGCGCCTACTACGACGCGCACAAAAGCGAGATGGAGCAGGTGCACGCACGGCACATCCTCATCCGGTTCCAGGGCTCGCCCGTGCCGCTGCGGACCGGCGAGAAGGACTTGACCGAAGCCGAGGCTTTGCAAAAGTGCAAGGACCTGCGCGCGAAGATTGCCGCCGGAGCGAAGTTCGCCGAGGTGGCGCAAGCCGAAAGCGACGACGCGGGATCCGGTCAGAACGGCGGCGATCTCGATACCTTCGGACACGGCGCGATGGTGCCCGAATTCGAAAAGGCCGCTTTCGCGCTGAAGGTGGGCGAGGTGAGCGAGCCGGTGCGTAGCCAGTTCGGCTATCACCTGATTTTGGTCGAATCCCACACCACCAAGTCGTACGAGGAAGCGCTTCCGGATATCCAGAAAGCGCTCGGTCCCGCCGCCGCCGACAAGGCCGTGAACGAGATGAAGGCGAAGGCCAGCGTGAAGTACGACGATTCTTACTTCGGGAGGTAATTCCGCCGCTCCAACGCCGCTTTGCGCTTAATGCGGGACTCGCCCGTTACGCCCCGCGGCGCCCATAAAGAGCGATAAAATCAAAGCGTTATGGCATCGGTAGCCGAGCAGCTTCCCCAGCGAGCCAAGTCCGGGCCGATGCGGGGCGTGCCGTGGGTGGAGCTGGCGTGGTTCGGGGCTTTGCTGATCGCCGGGAGCTATCCGATCCTGCGGCATTTAGTGGAGCAGTGGGCCACCGATGAGGACGTCAATCACGGGTTCCTGGTGCCGCTGGTGGCGGCCTGGATCGCCTGGAGCCGGAGGGAGCGGATTCTGGCGCTGAAGCTGGAGCCGGCCTGGTGGGGCCTGGGCGTGATGGCGTGGGGGACGGCGCAAGGCTACCTGGGTTGGATCGGCGCGGAACTGTTTCTGCAGCGCACCTCGGTGTTGATCCTGCTGGTGGGAATGCTGTTGACCATCGGAGGCGCGGCGCTAGTGCGGGAGCTGGCTTTTCCGCTGCTGCTATTGCCGTTCATGATTCCGCTGCCGGCGGTAATCTACAATCGCGTCACGTTTCCCTTGCAGTTGTTTGCCAGCGCGGCGGCCGAATGGGTGCTGGACCTGCTGGGTTATCCGGTGCTGCGGGACGGCAATATCCTGGAGTTGGCCAGCCAGAAGCTGTCGGTAGCGGAGGCCTGCAGCGGAATCCGCAGCCTGCTGTCACTGTCGTTTCTGTCGCTGGTGTACGCCTACTTTTTCGATACGCGGGTGTGGATGCGGTGGGTGCTGCTGGCGGCCACCGTTCCCATCGCGATCGTGGCTAACGCGGGCCGCGTGGCCATCACCGGGATGCTGAGCGAGATCAACCCGGATCTGGCGCATGGTTTCTTTCACGAGCTGGAAGGTTGGGTGATCTTCGTGATCGCGTTTCTGATGCTGCTGGCGCTGCACGGAGCCATCCGCGGCGCGCTGCGGCTGCGAGGTCAAGCTGGACGGAAGGTCAAGCAGCAGGAGGCTCCCGGTGTTTGATTTTCTGAAATCGCGGGCGGCGCTGGCGGTGACGATTCTGCTGCTGGCACAGGCGGCGGTGCTGTACAGCTCCGTGAAGCCGGAGGTGATTCCGGAAAGCCGACCGCTGCGGGCCTTGCCGCTAGACATGGGCCCCTGGAGCTACCAACAGGACTTCGAAGTGGACCAGGAGACGCAAGACGTGCTGAAGGCTGACGATCTACTGCTGCGCGGCTACCAGGACGCAGGCACCCATCGCGCCGGGACGCTGTTTGTGGCGGCCTTCCGCAGCCAGCGCAACGGGAAGGCTCCGCATTCGCCCAAGAACTGCCTGCCCGGCTCGGGCTGGACGCAGTTGAGCTCGGACTTGTATTCGATTGAGGTGGGCAATCCCCAGCCGATCGTGGTGAACCGCTACATCGTCCAGCATGGGGACGACCGCAGTGTGGTGATGTACTGGTATCAATCGCGGGAGCGGGTGATCGCCAGCGAATACCGCGCCAAGTTTTGGGTGATGGCCGACGCCATCCGGCTTAACCGCACCGACACGGCCTTGGTGCGAGTGGTGATGCCCATCCTGCCGTCCGACAACGCCGATCCAGCCAACGCCACGCGCGCCGCGGTGAGCTTCATTCAAGCCTTCTTTCAGCCCCTGCGGCACATTCTGCCGGCGTGAACGTGCGGCAGTTGGTAGAATCACAGATTCAGCGATGAAGGGAATTATTCTGGCCGGGGGAACCGGCAGCCGGCTGTACCCGCTCACCAAGATCACCAACAAGCACCTGTTGCCGATCTTCGACAAGCCCATGATCTATTACCCGCTGCAGACGCTGGTGGAGGCGGGGATTAAGGATATTCTGCTGGTGACTGGAGGGCGGAACTCGGGTGATTTTCTCCGGCTTCTGGCCAACGGCAAGGAGTTCGGGCTGGCGCATCTGAACTACACCTATCAGGAAGGCGAGGGCGGCATTGCCGACGCTCTGGCCTTGGCCGAGCACTTCGCCGATGGCGAGAAGATCTGCGTAATCTTGGGCGACAACATCCTGGAGGGGTCGATCCGGGAGGCGGTGGACGCGTTCGAGCGGCAGGCGCGGGGCGCACGCATCCTGCTCAAGGAAGTTCCTGATGCCGAGCGCTTCGGGGTCGCGGAAATTAAAGGCGATCGCATCGTGGGAATCGAGGAAAAGCCGGCGCGTCCCAAGTCGCATTCTGCGGTCATCGGCGTGTATATGTACGACGGGACGGTTTTCGATAAAGTCCGGACGCTGGTGCCCAGCGGCCGCGGTGAGCTGGAAATCACCGACGTCAACAACGCCTACATCCGCGAAGGCACCATGACTTTCTCCCACCTCGACGGCTGGTGGACCGACGCGGGCACCTTCGAGTCCCTGCTCCGCGCCACCAACCTCGTCGCTCAGTCGCGTGGGGCGAAGGCCTGACACGGCACGTGTTCACGACGCTTGGACGAACATCTCGTCAAGCGCGCGGACAATCTGGTTTGCCTCACCCCACGAAAGGGTGAACGGCGGCAGCAGCCGTAGAACGGTCTCGTGAGTGCAATTTATCAGGAGGCCGAGCTCGCGGGCGCTTTCCACGAAACGGGCGCCGGCAACGTCCAGTTGCAGACCCAGCAGCAGACCTCGTCCTCGCACCTCGGCGATCGCCGGATGCCGTTGTTGCAATCCCCGTAAGCCTTCGAGGAGTTGATCGCCGGCGCGGCGAATGTGCGGCAGCGACTCCTCCATGACGTCGAGAAACTCGAGCGCCAAGCGGCAAGCCAGCGGACCTCCGCCGAAGGTGGTTCCATGAGCTCCCGGAGGCAGCGCGTCCGCGGCTTCTTCGCTGAACAGAGTTGCGCCCAGGGGCAGCCCGCAGGCCAGCGGTTTGGCCAGGACGACGATATCGGGCTGGACCCCGGATTCTTCATACGCGAAGCGGAAGCCGGTGCGGCCCAACCCGCATTGGATCTCATCGGCAATCAGCAACGCGCCGTGCTGCATGGCAAGCTCGCGCGCCAAGCGCAGGAAATCCGCATCGAGAGGAATGATGCCACCTTCGCCGAGAATCGGCTCGAGGATCATCCCCGCTGTGTCGCCATCGAATGCGCGTTCTAATGCGGCGCAATCGTTCGGCTCGACAAAAATGACCTCCGGCGTTAATTGCCCAAAAGGCTCGCGGTACTTCGCGCGGCCGGTGACGGCCAGAGAGCCGATGGTCCGGCCGTGGAACGAACGATTCAACGCGACGATTCTTCCGCGTCGGCGTGCTCGTACCGCTTTGAGCGCAGCCTCGACGGCTTCCGTGCCGGTGCTCGAAAAGAAGGCGCAATCGAGACGAGTCATCGCGCACAAACGTTTGGCGAGCTGGTCCTGGAACGGGTTGTGAAACAGATTCGAGGTATGAATCGATTGGCGTGCTTGATCGATCAGGGCCGCGGTGACGCGGGGATGAGCGTGGCCGAGCGCGTTCACTCCAATCCCCGTGGTGGCATCGAGGTAACGCCGGCCGGCGGAGTCGAAGACATAAGAGCCGGCTCCCGAAACGATCGTGAGAGGGGCGCGGCCGGCAAGCGGAAGCAGACAGTTCGTAAGGGTGGTCATGCTTTGAAGTTACGCTCGGGTCCTCCATATGTCTAATATTTAAGAAATGAGCTTTCGATATGAAAGAGATATCGATCTGCGCCAGCTTCGTTACTTTGTCGCGGTCGCGGAGGAATTGCATTTCGGCCGCGCGGCCCAGCGGCTGGGCATGGCGCAGCCGCCGCTGACGCAACAGATCCAGAAGCTGGAACGGGCCTTGGGGACGCCGGTCTTCTTCCGGCAGCCGCGCCAGACAACGATGACGGAGGCGGGAAGAGTGTTGCTCGAAGAGGTGCGGAAAATCCTCAACTTGGTTGACGGGGCGGTGGACCGTACGCGCCGCGCGGGGCGCGGCGAGACCGGACAGTTAACGGTGGGCGTTCCGCCGTCGGTGATGCTGACGCAACTGCCTTCAGTCATACGGAAATATCGCCAGCGGTTTCCCGAAGTGCTGTTCACGCTGCACGAAATGGCAACCAGCGCGATTGAAGCGGCTTTAGCGGCGGAACAGCTCGACATCGGCTTCCTGCGCACGGCCTTTGGCCGTTGTTCTGAATTTCGGTTTGCGGAAGGGCTTGTTGCAGTGCTGCCGGCAGCGCATCCGCTGGCATCCCAGGCCCGGCTGACCCTGCGGCATCTGGCCGGAGAACCGTTCGTATTTTTCCCCAGAAGGCTGGGAGAAACCTTCTATGACGAACTACTGGGTTACTGCGCCGGCGCGGGATTCACTCCGAAGGTGGTGCAAGAGGCCACGCAGTGGCAGAGCGTGGTAACGTTCGTGGAAGCCGGCATGGGTGTGTCTATCGCGCCGGCATGCGTCGACAAATTCCGGCGCGCTGGGGTGGTTTATAGAGCGCTGCCGGGCTTGAACACCACGGTGACCGTGTGCTCGCAGGGAGAGAAAAAATCGCCCGCGAGCGAAGCGTTCCTACGCCTCGCGCGCGCGGCCCTGAGGAGCTGAGTCTCAGGCGAGGGGACCCACCGCCGGCTCAAGAATCGGCGCCTGTGATATCCTTCCTGGTGAGTACGATCAATAAGGAGGAGAAATTCAGATGAAAAACGTAATCCTGAGTGTGGCTTTCGCAGCGTTGATTGGTTTGCCGCTCCTGGCGACGCTCAAAGTCAACGACACGGCGCCCGATTTCTCGGCTCGCGCCTCGCTTGCAGGTAAGGAGTTCAATTTTTCGTTGAACGATGCTCTCAAGAAGGGTCCAGCCGTGGTGTATTTCTACCCGTCGGCCTACACGCAGGGTTGCGATCTGGAAGCGCACACCTTTGCCGAGGAGAAGTACAAATTTGACGCGGCCGGCGCGACCATCATTGGCGTATCCGCGGATAGCATCGAGAGGCTCAATCAATTTTCCGCCGACCCCGCCTACTGCGCCGGAAAATTCCCGGTGGCCTCCGACGCGGAGGGGAACATCGCGAAGTCTTACAACCTTAAGGAAAGCGCCGGCCGGGCTGGCATGAAGGATGTAAGGGGCGTGGAGATTGGCCACGGCTTCATTGAGCGCGTCACCTACGTGATCGGCAAGGATCACAAGGTCATCGCAACGCTCTCTTCGGCCGATGACAAGCTGTCGCCAGATCAGCACGTTAAAAAGGCTCTCGAAATCGTGGAAGGCCTCAAGGGGAAGTAACCACCGGCTCACGCGGGGCCGTCGATCGGCGCAGAATCCGGGGTACAAATCGTGCGCATATGAGGAAACTTGCGTGCCTCCTCATCTCTGTTTGGCTGGTGGGTGGCCAGGCTCTTTCGGGCTGTAGCGTATTTTTCGCTTTTGACGGGAAATCCGCGCTTGCCGGGGACAACGAGGATTACTTTGACCACCCCGACACTCAGATGTGGACGGTTCCCGGCACCGGGAACTCTTACGGGACGGTGTACTTTGGCTTTGGCCGTGGCGCGTATCCAGTAGGGGGCGTGGCCGTGACAGCGCGCATCCGCCAGGCTATGGCGGGCCTGGTCCCGGTGAGCCGACTGAGCGCGGAAGACACCTACGGTTTGCCGCTGCAAGGGATGAATGAAAAGGGGCTATTCTGCGGCGGCGCGGAAACGGAAACGGTCCCCGAGGTTTGGTCGCATGCCGGCATGCCAAAATTCGACGGCGACATAACCGACCTGATCCTTCGCCATGCGGCAAGTGTTCCGGAAGCGCTTCAACTTGCGGAGCGCTACAATTTCTGGATTCCTGAAGGGAATCTTCTATGCGCCGACGCCGCTGGGCGCTCCTTCATCCTGGAGGCCGGAGGGGCGGTGCTCCGGGGGAATGGCCGCTATCAGATCGCAACGAATTTCCTCCAGTCGCTGCATCCGGCCCAGAAGAGACTCGACCAAAGGTACAGAGTCCTCAATAACCGGCTCGGTCAAGCGCCGGAACTATCCCTCGATCTGATCAGGTCTCTGCTGGAAGCTGCGCAGCAGGGCGTTACGCAGTACTCCGTGGCGTTCGACCTCAAGAATCTGAAGATGCAGGTTTACCAGCGGCGAGACTTTGCGCGAGCCGTGACCATCAGCCTTAAGGACGAATTGGCCAAGGGCCCGAGGGCTGCCCCGATCAGTATGCTCTTCGAGTAGGCTTGGCCAACACCATTCGAGAGTGCCCAATTGAATCTGCAATTGTTCGACCTCCGGCGCGAAGCCGTCTTGCGAGAGGCGCGCCTCCTGGTTCTTGACGGAGTTTAACCCCGAGAGTTTCGCCGAACTCGTTTCGGCGGTGAGCGGGAGCGCAACGCTTCATTCCGGATGGTTCTCGGCTACTGGGACATGGCTGCGCCGATGGTCACCACCGGGGCGATCGACGGCGATGCGTTCCTCGCGGCGCATGGCGAGACTGTCGCCACATTCAGCAAGATTCAACCGTTTCTCGCAGAAATGCGCTCGGCGGGCGCGCAGCTGGAATTTTGCAAACACGTGTAAGCCGTTGTGATGGCTGCTCCGGACGCGGAGACGACTCTCGCACGCCGCCGTGAGGCGATACTACGCGCTGCAACCAGAGTACGGAGACAACTCCGAAACAGCCGGGTAGGTAGGCCGTTTTTATTGCAGTAACTGCTCCAGCACCGGCAGAGGAACGCCACTTTCCTTCAGAGCCGCGTCGTGGAAGCCGCGCAGCGTGTAGGCGCTGCCCTGGCGCTGCTTATACTGTTCGCGAGCCTCCAGCCAGCCTTTCCATCCGGCGTAATACGTCGGAAGCTGGCAGGAGGAAAGCTGCGCTCGCTGGAGCTTGGCGGTGGCTTCCTCTTTTTCCTGGAACGTGTCGTTGATCATCAGGTCGAGGGCTTGCTGATCGGTCATGCCCATGGTCTGAAGCCGGATATCGATAATGGCGTTGGCCAGGGCTCGCAGAGCCTGCTTCAGGAAGCTCAGCCGCAGGGCTTTGCCGGATTCGGGCGAGTTATTGAGATAGCCTTCGTCCGACATCATCTGCTGGGTGTAGAAAGCCCATCCTTCGACGTACGGCGTGTTGCTGAAGACCGCGCGCAGCAATCGGCGGGTCAGCGGCTGAACCTGGTTGGCGTACTGGAACTGCACGTAGTGGCCGGGCATGGCCTCATGGATGGTGATCTCCTGCATCGCGTAGGTGTTATACTCGCGCAACTTCGAATCGATCTGCTCCTTCGGCCAATCCGTCGGGATGGGCGTGACCCAATAGAACGCGCCTAGTTGAGGCTCGAGTGCGGGAGCAGGATCGAATCCCGCGACGCTGTAAATGCCGCGCATGAATTTGGGCGTCTCGATCACTTGAAGATTGGAATTATCCGACAGGGTGACCAATCCTTTTTCTTTGACGAAGGCCGTAGCTTGCCCCAGCGTCTTGCGAGCCTCGTTCATGAACGTAGCCGGGGTGGCGTGCTGCTTGGCGATATCGTCGAGCGCCTGCTTTATGGTTTTGGGCGCGGCGAGCTTGGCCATTTCCTCGCGGGTCGACTTCAGATCCGCCTCGGCCTCCGCCAGAAGCTGTTCGGGAGCTTTGCCGGTGTGCAGCACCAGCGCGAATTTTCTCGCGTAATTGTCCTTGCCCAGGCGCCAGTCGCTGGTCTTTTTGGAAAGCGTGTCTTTCAGATATTTATTGAAGTCGCGAATCGAATCGAGAGCGGGCCCGGCCGCGCGATCGTATTCGGCCTTGACCGAATCCGGCACTTCGGCGCGAAGGGTTTTGTCGATCAGCTCGATGTTGCCCTCGTTTTCCTCTTGCGCGACTTTATTCCAGATCTCGGGAGCGTCCACCAGTTCCTCCCTGGCCTGGCCGAACAGCGCCGGCATTTTTTCCAGCCGCTTGGCGATCTGCCGGAAGCGCTTTTCCTTGGGCGCGTAGTTCAACATGTAGGGATTGAACAGAGCGTTGCCGGCTAGTTCGACGTAAATCGTGGGGTTGTGCTTGAAGCTCTGGATGGTGTTGAGATCGAGTTGCGCCAAGCCGGCGGCGTCCTTCATGATCTCCAGATCGGCTTTCTGTTCCTTGTCGAGCGAAGCCGGATTGAGCGCCGCCATGCGCATCTGGACGCCGTCGTAGAAGCGGCGCTCCTCATCGAGGCCCTGCGGGCTGTAGTCGTCGAGTAGCTCGTCGAGCGGGACGCCGTTGTAGGTGTGAAGGCCGGCAGCAGTGGCACTGACCGGCGATAGAGCCAGACTCCCGTAAATCAAATCCTGGCTGAGTTTGTCGAAGCCGTTCGTAGGGGGTTTGGATGCACAACCAGCCAGGGCGATTGCCACCATAGCCGGTGCGAATCGTTTCACGGCTACTTGGCCGGCGGAGCAGCCGTCGGTTTGGGCGCCGGAGTGAAAGGATTGGCCGGCGGTTTCGCCGGGCCTGTAGCCGGTGCCTTGGCCGGGGGAGCAGCCGTCTTGGGAGGAGCGGGAGCTGCCTTATCGTAGGCTTCAATGATGGCCTGGGTGATCTCGATCTGGTTCGACACCCACAATACCGGAGTGTTGTCCTGCGCAACGTTGAGGATCAGAGAGTAACCGTTGTCGTTGGCGTACTTGGTGATCACCTGTTGCATTTTGGTGTACAGGTCCGCCAGCACCAGGCTGCGCTGCTTTTGATCTTCGTCCTGAAAATCCTGCTGCGCGCGCTGGAAGGCGCGCGTTTTGGTCTGGATGCTGCTCTGAAGATCGGCTTTGGTGGAGGCGGCCATGGTGTTGCCACCCTGATCCAGCTTCTTTTGCAGATCCTGGATGTCCGTGTTCATCTTCTGTAGTTCTTGGTATTTGGGCCCCAGCTTTTGCTCGAGCTCGGCTTGGGCTTTTTGACCGTCTTTGGTGCCCGCGAGGGCGCGCTCGGCATCGAGAACACCAACCTTGAATGGCAGGGGTGCGGCAGCCGCCGCGGCCGGTGCCGGAGCTTGCGCCGCCAGCGTTTGAGCCAGGACGATACCCGCGCCGGGAGCGGCCAAGAACAACCCGCGGCGTGCGAGCTTCTGGCCGGAGCCGGTTACGGCAGACTTTAGATTCTTCACAACTTCACTCCTCACTTCGTTTTTAACATCGTAGCACTGTTGTTCCACTACCTAGAACGTTCGCCCGACCGTAAAGCGGAACATGGTCAGGCGCTCGTCAAACGGTAGCGGCTGTCCGACCTGTTGCAGGGCGTTGATGTAGGTCTGGTAGTTGGGGAAATAACTCCGGTCCGCGGCGAGTGGCGGAATCAGATTCTCGTCGACGCGGTTGGGATTGACCGCGAAGTAGATACGGAACGGCGCGTTCACCACCGGCATCAGGACCTGGAACTCCAGGCCCGTAGAGCTGCGTATGGCTTGGGTTCCCGGCGCGACCACGGCGTGATTGGCAAAAGAGGCCTCCGGAAACTGAGCGTTCAAGTCCGCGATATTGGCTGGGTTCAACTGCAACTGGCTGGTCCGGACCAAGCGATCCATGCCCGCGTCGAAAAACGCCGCCAGCGTGACGGGCCCAAAGATCGGAATGCGGTATTCGAAGTTCGACCAGGACGCCAGGTCGCCTCCGGGGAACACCAGTTGGTAGCTGGGGATGGTTTGAGTGACGTTGGTGAGGCTCACGGTTCCGGTGGAAGGGTCCACAAACCGCTGCTGCCGCGGTGAGCCGTCGTTGTTGTACACGGTCACAGTGGCCGCGGTTGGCACATAGGCAACCGGGCTGATTCCCCAGATATAGAATCCGCGGATATCGTCTTCACCGCCCATATAGAACCGGTTGAAGGGCGCGGCGGCTTTACCATCGTACCCGGTCAGGAACTTGGCGGCGAAGTGCACGCCGATGACGTGCTTAGCCGCTAGGCCTTTGTGAAAATAACGGATGTCCGCCACTGGCTCAACCTGGTTTACGTTACCGCCCAGAAAGCTGCCGGTGAATTGTGTCGAAAGAGAGACGCTCTTGCCGTGCGTGGGATTGATCGGACTGTCGACCGAATTGTACGTGAAACTGGGAGTGACGGTGGAAGAGGTGATGCCGCTGAGGATATTGGGGCCGTTGAAATTGAGGAAATTCAATGTCTGGTAGTACACTTGCGCGGCCGTCGTCAGAGTGCTGACCGACTGGATCGTGTACCCGTAGGAGATTCCCAGGCGCGCGAAACTGCGGTGAATCGGATAGCTCATGAACACCGTGAATCCGTGAGAATTGGTGGTGTAGTTCAGGAGGTTTTGCTGGCCCAGTTCGTTGTACAGCGGGAGCAGATTCTGACCGCTTAGAATGGATTCCTCGCGCGCTTGATTGTAGTTGAAGCGGTTGATGAAGACGGTGAAGCCGGCTTGCAGGGGACGATTGAACAAATACGGCTCGGTGAAGCTGAAACTCGCGTTGGTGGTCATGGTGCCCACCTGCCCGCCGATCTTAAGGCTTTCTCCTAAACCCAGAAAGTTGTTGGTGGTGAACGAAAGGCCCACGAAGGTCCCTGCCAGTTCCGATACGCCGCCTTGCAATTGAATCGAGTTCTTGTTGCGCTCACGCACCTTCAGGGTAATGTCGACGGTGTCGTTCTTGTTGTCTTTGCTGATCGTCGCAGCTTCGTCGGCTTTCAGAGTCTCGAAGTAACCAAGTTGGTTGAGGCGCAGAATGCTCAGGTCCCACAGGTGCTTGTTGAAAACATCGCCTTCGTCGATGTACAGCTCGCGGCGGATGACTTTGTCGCGCGTAGTGGTATTCCCGGAAAAATCGATGCGTCTCACGAAGAACTTGTGTCCTTCGTCGAACATCAGATTCAAGTCGATCTGGTTGGTGTCGGGCACCGGCTCCGGCGAAGCGTCGTTGGTGAAGTCGATGTAGCCGAACATTCCGTAATAATCGGTCAACGCGTCGAAGCCCTTGCGCAGCTTGGCGGTCGAAAAGACGTCGCCGGTATCCATCTGCAGCAGCTTGAGCACAACGTCGTTGGTCCGGAAAAAGTTCATCCCAGTGATATTGACCTTGCGCAGACGGTAGAGTTGCCCCTCTTCGAGCGTGATGTTGATGTTCGCGCCTTTCCCGGGCTTGTTCGACCAGAGCAGGGGCATGCGGAAGCGTCCGCCGCCGGTATCCACGATATTGTAATTCGAGTCGATCACCTTGGCGGTGAAATAGCCCTCGTCGCGGTAGAAGGAAGCCAGCCGGTCCTCGTCCTCGTCCAGCTTGGTCGAATCGAAAGCCTTGGGGAACAGACTCTCGAAGAAGATGGAGTGGGGGATCCCGTAGGGGTGCAGGTTCACCATCGGGCGCAGCAGCGTGCGGTGGCCGAACACCTGGTTGCCCATGAAGTTGATGGAATTGACTTTCACCTTGGGCCCCTCATCGACTTTGAAGATGATCGATACGCCGGAGGGAGGCACCTGGCGGACCTGGGGCTCGACGGTGGCGTACTGGCGGCCGCGCTCGGCCTCGTACTCTTGCAGCACCACGGCGGCGTGCTGGACCTTGTTGGGGTCATACTGCGAATCGGCGCTCAGGCCGACCTTACGCTCCTTGAAGCGGTCCAGGATTTCCGACTTCTGAATCGACTTCATACCTTCGAAGTCGAAGGTGCGGATGACGGGACGTTCCACCAGGTGGAAAGTGATGATCCACCCGGTTTGGCCCGGCTCCCGTCCCCAGTAGATATCGTTGAAATGCATGGTGTTCCACAGCGCCACCATGTCACGGTCTAGCGCATCCTTGTCGTATTTGTCGCCGGGCTTGCTGAGGATCTGGCCGCGCAGGGTGTCCTGGGGAAAGCGGCGGACATTGGTAAAGTTAATCGCCTCGATGGTGTCGGTGGGCGGGGCCGCGGGCTGCGGGGCGGCTGCCGCTCCTGGCTGAGCGGGTTTAGGAGCCTCGGCTGGCGGAGGGGTGGCCTTAGGGGCCTCCGGCTTGGGGGCTTCTGGCTCCGGAGCCTGCGGAACGTTCTCGAACGGGTTCGCGGGATTCTGCTGCGGGGGCGTCTGCGCGGGCTGGCTCTGCGGGGCCGGATTGGCCGGCGGTGCCTGCTGCGCATACAGAGCGGGAAGGCAAAACGCCAGGAAGCAAAGCACCAACTCGCGCAGGCATCCAGGCCTGGAAAACGTCATCTAGAACCGAATCCCTTCCACTCTGCGCTTTCCCTCAGACGGCCGCCCGCTGGCTCCGGTTTCACCGAAGATCCCTCAACTCCACAGACCCGTCAGGTAAGAATACGCTATTCTAGCGCATCGGAGGAGCCGACTGCAGGCGGTTCGGTCAAATTGGCAACCGGAGCCGGAGTTGCTGCGGTGGGCTGGCCGTTCACAGTCACGGATTCCCCTGGCACGGCCACCTGTTCCAGGGCGATTTCCACGGATTCTGGGACATAGCTGCCGGGTGGTGGATCTATCGGAGTTGCAATGCTCGCCGGCCCCAGCGGTGCAGACAGCCTGTGACGCTGTCCCATGTAGCCCAGGCAAGCCCCCAGGAGCACGTGCGAAACCATGGTGGCCGGCCGCGGCGAGGCCAGCAGCACCCACGGGTTGACGGCTGGCCAGAAAGTGGCATACGCCAGGTTATACCAGCCGATGGCAGCCAGCATTCCCAGAAGAATCAATTGACCGCGTTGCCGGATGCCGCCAAAGGCCAGCCCGAACAAGCCTCCCAGCGTTCCGGTGATGACGAAATGCAGGGCGAAGCCCGATAAGGTAGCCATGCCGGGTCCGGTGCGAAAAGCGCGTGGGCCGTAGAAAGTCGAGCCGAACATGTTGGGGACCTCCCACCAGACGCGCCCGTTCCATAACGACGTACTGATGAGCAGCGCCAGCATTGCCACGCCTCCCACGACGCCGGCTTCAACCCCGCTTGCCAATCGGCCCCAAACTTCACCAGCATGCGGTTTCGACAATCGCATAAGACCTAACATCTAGCATAGGCGATGGCCGTCGCTGCACGGCGCTCAAGGCATCCGAGACGGGCATGTTATCCTAGGCTCGTCAGTCTGAAGTGGGCGGCTAGCTCAGTTGGGAGAGCACGGCGTTCGCAACGCCGGGGTCGTGGGTTCGAATCCCATGCCGTCCACCAACCTCTCATCCCCCTCCCTTGGCGTAAGGGAACGAGTACGGAATCAGCTCGGTATCGATCGGCAGGCGGTATTTGTCCGGATTCGCGTGATCGTACGGTTTGGTCGGGAAATTCACCACCAGCACGTCCTTGTCGCCGAAATTATAGTCGGCGTGCCACACGTCTGTAGGGATGGTCACAATGCGGCGGTGATGCTCGGAGAGAACGATCCGGCAGACCTCGCCGCACGTGGAGGAATTGGCCCGGGGGTCGAACAGCACCAGATCCATCTCTCCTTGCAGGACGGCGTAGCGGTCTTCGTGCTCCTTGTGCAGGTTCCATCCTTTGACGAAGCCGGGACGGAGCGTAAACGCATAGGCAAAGACCAGCGGATCAGGATGCAGATCCCAGCGCGTATCATAGAGTTCCTGAACTGAGCCGCGCGCATCGGCGTGAGTGGGCAGCTCGCGGACGCGGACCCCTTCCGTCAATCGCGCCAAGGGAGCGCCTTCCGGCGTCACCATCTGCCGGTCGCGAGTGGCGGCACCGAGCGTCAGCGTGAGTAACGAGTCGGTTTTCATAAGGAGGTAACCCTGGATTGTAACAAACCACCTGGAGCGGCCGGGATTAGAACGGGTGCGTGCTAAGCTGTAACAGAGTCTCCGCGATTTCCCCGCAGCCATGGCAGAATCCATCAGCCTCGACCAACAACTGGAGAACATGCGCCGGGACTGGGACCAGCGGGCCCGGGAGAACGCCCGGCATTACGTCGCCACCGGGCAACAGAACTGGTCGGACGCCGAATTTTTCCGCTCCGGTGAAGAATCCGCCGCGGGCGATATTCTCAACGACTTCGAAAATGTCTGCCAGGACCGCGATCCGAAGCAGATGCGCGTGCTCGAGATCGGCTGCGGAGCGGGGCGCGTTACGCGAGCCCTGGGCCGGATCTTCGGCGAAGTCCACGCGGTGGACGTGAGCGGGGAGATGGTGGCGCAGGCTCGCACGGCGCTGGCCGACATGCCTCACGTGCACGTATATCAGAACAATGGCTACGATTTGTCGGTGATTCCGGCCAGGAATTTCGACTTTGCCTATTCGTTTATCGTGTTCCAGCACGTGCCCAGCCGCGAAATCATCGAAAGCTACGTGCGCGAAGTTCACCGGTTGCTGCGCCCCGGCGCGCTGTTCAAGTTCCAGGTGCAGGGCTATCCCATGGACACTCCGCCGGACCAGACTTGGCTCGGCGTTTCGTTCTCCGAAGCGCAGGCCAGGGAGATGGCGAAGCGCACCGGCTTCGATCTCCGCTACAATCACGGCGCGGGCGAGCAGTATTACTGGCTGTGGTTCTTTAAGAAACCCGCCGCTTGAAAGGCCAGCGCCCTTCGCGCTTCCTGACCAGCAGGTAGCTCAAGAAGATGCCGAGGAAGAATAGCATGCACATCGGTACCGCGAACAGCATCAGATTGAACGCGTCCGGAGTCGGTGTGACCACCGCTGCTACGATGACGATCGCCATAATGGCGTAGCGTGAATGGCGAAATAGGAAGCCCGGCGAGACCACGCGTATCAGCGTCAGGAAAAACATCAGCACCGGCACTTCGAAGGCGACCCCGATGCCCAGTAACAAATCGACGAAAACATCGAAGTAGTCGGCAATACTGATCAGCGGCACCACATGGTCCTCTTTTCCGATACCGAGCAGAAACGACATCCCGTTGCCCAGCGCGATGAAGTAGCCGAAGAGCCCGCCCAGGATGAACAATCCGGCGGAGCTCAACACAAACGGGACGGCCCATTTCTTTTCGTGCTTGTACAAGCCGGGCGAGATGAACGCCCAGAGTTGCCACAAAATCCACGGCGCTCCCAGGAACAGGGACGCCACGACGGGCACCTGGACCCAGATGATCTGGAATTTCTCCATCACGGTCAGGGCCACGAACTCCGCGCCGGGGATGCCGGTGCGGGCAAGCGCGGCTCGGCCCGGCGCCATCGCGATGTCGAATAACTTCTCGCTGTAGATCAGGCACAGGACAAAGATCGCGCCAAAGCCATAGAGCGCCTTGATGATCCTGGCGCGCAAGTCTTCCAAGTGTTCCATCAACGACATGCGCAGCGTGCCGTCATCGCACGTAAGGTCCATGAAAGTTAGAGATTTGGGACCCGCCCGTTTTCGGGCTCCCGGAGATTCGGCGCTCGCTACTTCAGAAGCGCCTACTTCACGATAAACGGCCAGTGCCAGGTGATGTGGTAGTGATACTCAATCACGGCCACGGCGATCACGGAAACGGTCAGCCCCAAGGCGATGCCCAGCCACATAAAGAAGGGCTTCCAGGGGAACTGGCGATGCTCGCGCTTGAGCACCAGCAGGTAGCTCAGGAAGATACCGAGGAAGAACAGCATGCACATCGGCACCGCGAACAGCATCAGGTTGAATACATCGGGGGTCGGCGTGATAATCGCCGCAATAATCACGATGGCCAGAATCGCGTAGCGCGAATGGTTCAACAGGAAGCTCGGTGAGACTACGCGCAGCAACGTCAGCATGAACAGCAGAATCGGCAGTTCGAACACCAGGCCGATGCCCAGCATCACGTCGACAAACTTGTCGAAATAGTTGTCGATGGTGATCAGGGGCAATACGCCGACATCTTTGCCGAGGCCGAACAGGAACGCCATACCGTAGCGGAAAGCGATGAAGTAACCGAAGCATCCACCGATAATGAACAAACCCGCCGTGCCCAGAATGAACGGAATCGCCCATTTTTTCTCTTTCCGGTAGAGTCCCGGCGCGATGAATGCCCAGACTTGATAGAGGATCCAGGGCGAGCCCAAAAACAGCGCCGCGACCACAGGCGTCCAGACCCAGATGATCTGGAACTGCTCCATCGGGTCGATGGCGATGAAGCCGGCGTTGGGAATACCAGTGGCTTTCATCGCGGCGCGGCCAGGCCGCATGATGATATCGAACAACTGGTTGCTAAAAACGACGCAGGCAAAGAAAATTACGCCGAAGCCGTACAAGGCCCGGATGATCCGGGTGCGCAGCTCCTCCAGATGCTCCAGGAACGACATGCGTAGCATGCCGGATTCTTCGCCATCATTCTCATCGTCGTCATCCGGAGGAGGAGGCGGCGGAGGTTTGCGCGCACCGCCGCCCCCAGTCGCCAACGCCGGCGGAGGCAAAATCTCCGCCGGCGGCGGCGCATTGGGGTCGTCGCGAAACGAGCCGGTTTGATCCGGAGGCAGTTCTCCGCCGTTTCCTTCGTTCATGTTCGAATGACTTCTCTACTGCCTAACGCGTACTGCTCTTAACTGTGGTGCTCAACCGGCTCGCTGGATTCCGAGCGGGGGACCGTGCCTTCCACCGGCGGCAGCGCGGCGATGGCCGTAGCCGTCGATTCGCTGGACGCCATTTCAGTGGTCCCATGTGATTCGGCGCCCGGTACTTCAGAAGCGCCTACCGTGGAAGGGGTTGTGGCAGCGGGGGGAACATAGGCGGCGGGACTTTGATTCCCGTCGTCATTGAAATTCGGATCGTAGATGAGATGCTTCGCCAACTCGCTTACCGTGCTGCGCGTAGCATCCTTCACTGAATCGTTCTCCCGCTCCAGATTCTGCATTTCGCGCTCGAACGACGATCTTAAATCGCTCGATGCGCGGCGAAACTCGGTCAAAGCTTTCCCGAGCGTCCGCCCCAGTTCTGGCAGCTTTTTAGGTCCAAACAGAACGAGGGCAAGCAGAAAGATGACCATCATCTCTGGTACGCCAAGCGTGCCCATCTTATGCCCTCCTGTCTGCCATCATAGCAGACGATCCAAATCGCCTCCATGCACCTCATACTGGATAGGGCGCGAGGTGTCCGCGCCATGGGCGATTTCGAGACAACCTATGAACCATCTCCGGCGGTTGATTGCGATCATGGGCCTGGTCTGCGGGGGCTTGCCGCTCGCCGCCCACCACTCGACCGCGGGCTACGACAAGATCAAGACCGTTCCCGTCAAGGGCGTCGTGGCCGGAGTCACCTGGGTGAATCCGCATGTCCAGATGCTCTTGGACGTACGCGATTCCAAGAGAGAAACGACGCGCTTGACGGTGGAGCTGGCAGCCGCGGGCGCGCTCACCGGCAGGGGGTGGCATAAGGGCGACGTGAAGCAAGGCGACGAAATCGCCATCGACGCCTGGCTGTCGAAGGACTTGAGCGCTCGGGCCCTGGCTCGCTTCGTTCACTTGCCGGATGGTCGCGTCATTTCTGGAATGAGCGCCTGGGATTGCACGAGCGCAGCGCAGGAAGGCTGCACCGAACCCTTCAACCTGGCGCCCTCGGCCCCGAGATAGCCTGCCGTCACCGCGGCCACAGCGCATAGCCGGTGGCCAGCGCGTGGGCCCAGTTGGGCCGATCCGCCGCGTCGGCTTCCCCCGCTGCCGCGTGCCAATCGTATTCGAGGGCGATGAATTCGGCGCGAAGCGTCCTGCCGTCCCACTCGACGATCGCGTAGCGCGCGTGCGGACTGCCGGTTTCAACGAAGTGCGGAACAGGCGAGGTATCGTCATACGCGGGGAGGCCGACGCTGCCCGGATTGATCACCTGCGTCCCTCCCGGCAGTGTAACCATGCGCGGCATATGCGTATGTCCGCAGAACACCAGTTTCGCCTTCACGCCGCCGAGCCGCTCCGCGATTTGCTCTGGCGATGCCAGCCGCACCCGTGGCGCGTCGACCTCTTCGAGCAGGTACTGCAAATCGTCTCTCGGCGAGCCATGGCACGATAGCACGTCGCTGCCCAGCATCTGCGTCGGCGGCAGAGCGGCGAGCCAGTCTCGATGACGTCCGGTCAACTGCGCATCCGCAGCCCGGTCGGAAAGCCCCATCCGCTCCGGCAGACGGTCCAGTAACTGGCGATCGTGATTGCCTCGAATGTGGATCCAGCCGCGTTGCTCCATCAGCCAGTCCGCCGTGGCCGCCGCCTGCAGCGGTCCGGAGACATGATCGCCCAGGTTGACGACCACATCCGGCGACCGTCGGACTAAGTCGGCATGCACGGCCTTGAGCGCGCGCAGGTTTCCGTGAATGTCGGCAAGGACGGCAATGCGCATGCTTACCAGTCTGCTTGTTAGTGTTGCATGCAGCCCCAGGGCATGGTAACGTCGGCCACTGGAAGGACACGCATCATGAAGAATCGCGCGGGCACGAATCGTACAAGACTCCCGCAGGTGATCCTGTTTTCAGTAGCTGCCTTCGCCGTGGCGCTGCTGTTGCCGAGCGGCACCCAAGGCCAGCCGCAAGGCAAGGACAAAGCCAAAAAAGCGGGCAAGACCGCGATCCGCACCACGGTAATCGCCGGAGGATTGTGGCATCCCTGGAGCGTGGCGTGGCTTCCTGACGGCGACATGCTGGTGACCGAGCGCAATGGCAAACTGCGCCTGGTGCACGACGGCAAGCTCGACCCCGAGCCGATTTCCGGCGTGCCGAAGGTGCATTCGGTGCGCCTGTCCGGCCTGATGGAGGTGTTGCCGCATCCCGACTTCGAGCGCAATCAGTTCCTCTACCTTACTTACACCAAAGACGTGGGACCGGATCAAGTCGCGACTACATTGGCTCGCGGAAAATTGCAGGGCCATGCACTGGTGGATGTGAGAGATATTCTCGTTTGCGATTCCTGGGCGGGGGATGGGGGGTCGGGCTCGCGGCTGGCGTGGGGCAAGGATGGGATGCTGTACATGACCACCGGCGCGTCCAACGGCAACGCCGCGCAGGAGGGATCGAGCTTGCGCGGCAAGATTTTGCGGCTGCGCGATGACGGCTCGCCTGCACCGGGCAATCCTTTTGAAGGTAAGCCGGGATTCAAAGCCGAGATTTATACGATGGGGCATCGCAATTCGCTGGGGCTCGCGCTGAATCCGGTCACCGGCGATTTGTGGAACAACGAAAACGGTCCCTACGGCGGCGACGAGATCAACGTCATCAAGGCGGGCGCGAATTACGGCTGGCCTGAGGTGAGCTTCGGCCGCGATTACTCCGGTCCCCAGATCGTCAGCTTCAAGGAAGGGACGGTGCTGCCGATCGTGTTCTGGGCGCCGTCAATCGCTCCTTCGGGCATGGCGTTTTACACCGGCGACAAATTTCCGGAGTGGAAGAACAACGTTCTGGTAGGCGCGATGCTCGGCGGCGCGGTGCAAGGATATCCGCACCTGGAGCGGATTGTGTTTAACGAGAGGTGGGATGAGACCGGCCGCGAAACCTTGCTCGCCGACATGCACAAGCGCATCCGCGACGTGCGCCAGGGCCCGGACGGCTACGTATACGTGCTGACCGACGAAGATCCCGGCGAGCTGATTCGCATCGAGCCGGCCAAGTGATGCTTCGCTTCGCGCGCTGGGCGGCAATGGTTGCGATCTTCGCGAGCCCGGCGCCGGCGCAATTCAACGACGGCGGAAAGCAAGTGGCGAAAGGGCTGCCGGCTCCGCGCACAGCCGACGGCCACATCGACTTCTCCGGCGTCTATCACGCGCCCGGTTACGGTCCGGGCGATCCTCCCATCAAAAACGGCGAGACCATCGCGCGCAACATCGCTCGGGATCTTAGATCCGACGAAGTGCCGCTGCTTCCATCGGCTCGCGAGCTGATGCAACAGCGAGCGGAAACCAATAGCAAGGACGATCCGGAAGGCTTGTGCCTGCCCATGGGTACTCCGCGCAAGGATCCGTATCCGTGGAAAATCGTGCAGACTCCCAAGCTGCTGTTGATCCTCTATGAAGGCAATGTCCACAGTTACCGCCAGGTCTTTCTGGACGGGCGCGGGCACGATCCCAACGTCATCGACACGTGGTGGGGCGAATCGATCGGGCATTGGGAGGGCGACACTCTGGTGGTCGACACGGTGGGGATGAATGACAAAGCCTGGCTGGATTTAGTCGGCCATCCGCGGACGGATAAGGCGCATATCATCGAGCGATTCACGCGGCCGGAGCTGGGGCGGTTGAACGTGGAGATCACCATTGACGATCCCGGCGCATATTGGCGGCCGTGGAAGGTGGTTGAATCTTCGCAGCTCGCTCCGGATTGGGAGATCGCCGAGTACGTGTGCAATGAGAACAATCGCGACGTGCAGCATTTGGTGGGGAAGTGAGACCGTGGAAATAAAAATCGCCGCGCTGTTCTCGCTCTTGCCGATTCTGGCCGGCGGGCCGGCGTTCCGATAACATAGAAACATGAAGTGGCGCTGGCCGGTTCTTTTGGCGGCTCTGCTAAGCGTGTCTTTCGCCCTGTTCGGCGAGACCGTGAAGCTGTACCTGAAGGACGGGACCTATCAACTGGTCAAGGAATACCAGGTGCTTCAGGACCGCGTGAAATACTTGAGCGCGGAACGCGACGAATGGGAAGAGATTCCGCTCGACTTGATCGACCTGAACCGGACCAAGCAGGAAGCCGCCGCGCACGAGGAGCAAGTAAAGCAGGAGCAGCAGGAAGACTCCGACGAAAAGGCCGCGCTGCGCCAAGCCCGGCAGGAGGCCGACTCCGTTCCCGACGATCCCGGCGTGTATTACGTTCATGGCGACAAGCTGGAAGCCGTCACACGTGCGGACATCGTGGTCACTCACGACTCCAAGCGCACGGTGCTGAAAATCATTTCGCCGGTCCCGGTGGTCAACGGCAAGAATTTTGTCGATATCGCTAGCACGGCATCCAAATTCCGCGTCAACGAGGACCGTCCCGAGTTCTACTTCCGCCTGGACGCAGTGGAAGGCTTTGGCATGATCAAGCTCACGCCCAAGAAGAGCGCTCGACAGGTGGAGACGGTGACCGTCGAGGCGGTGACCAATGAACTCTCGGAGCAGCGCGACAACGTGGCGACGTTTACCAAGCAAGCCGGCGACGAGCTGTTCAAGATCTGGCCTGAAAAGCCGCTACTGCCCGGAGAGTACGCACTAATCCAATTCTCGGCCGAGCAAGGACACCTGCAGGTTTGGGATTTCGGCGTGGGCGACCCTGCGTCGAAGTAGGGCCGTTGCACGGCCGGATCACTTCTGCTCGGCTGAGGTTGCCGTTTCGGGTCCCTGCCCCACGATCTCGATCACCACTTCCTGGTCTTTGGCTCCGTCGTAATGGATCTGCTTGCCGTAATGCGTGGCGAAGGTTCCGGCGGGCACCGGAACGGTGTTGTCCGGATCGAATTTCGTCCCCGTTCCTACCCACCAGGTTCCGGAGATCACGGTCGCGAAGCGGTCATTGGGATGGAAGTGCGGATGGCTCATGCGATGGGGCAGCCACTTCACCAGCACGATATAGAGCCCCGGCTTGGAGGGATCGCCCAACAGGACTGCTTCCTGCGAGCCACTGGCGGTTTCCCTCCACTTGATCTGATCCGGGAGCTTGTAGCTGATCGCCTTGGGGTTCAATTCCACCGCCGCCTGGGTGGTCCGCGGGTTGAGCAGAAAGACCCCTGTGGTTATAACGGCTCCTGCGGCTGCGGCTAGCCCGGGCGCCAACCACCGCGAATAGGTACGAGACACCGGCATAATATTTCCTCCTTCTCAAGGCGATAATCATAACAGGCTGAAACAAGAGATGAACTGGCGGTCCATTCTGGCATCGATCGCGGGCGGCTCTGAGCAACCTGCCGCTCCAGCGGCTAAAGACGATGCCTCCATCTACGAGCGGTTTGCCGTTCCGTATAAGTTCCAACCGCGGTTGAGCGTATCGGATGCCGCCGCCTTCGCGCTACGTGCATTCTTGCGGATCTTCCTGGGCTCGGTCCTGTTCGGTGTCTGGGGAGCGTATACGCTGCTGGTGTGGACCAGCATTCAAAATCCGTTCGCGCGCGCCGCGGCGGTGATACCGTTGTTCCTCTTGTTCCTCGCGCTGCTGGCCGGGGTGAGTCTGGCCGCCGGAAGACTCCGGCGCAGGCGCCGGCCCTGATCCGTCCCAGAAGTTTTCACCAAATCGTAAACCTATTGAAACTTGCGTTCGATAACCTCTTCCCCAGTCCCTTGAGCAGTGGAGGAGCGGCGCGCGATGAATATCTTTGGCGAAACCATTTCTGTAAGTAGTGCTTTCTTCCTGTTGCTGGCGCTCGGCCTGGCGTTAAGCTTCGAGTTCGTCAACGGTTTTCATGACACCGCGAACGCCGTGGCCACGGTGATCTACACACATTCGCTCAAGCCGATCTACGCGGTGGTGTGGTCCGGCTTGTGGAACTTGACAGGCGTGTTGCACTCGGCGGGGACGGTTGCGTTTGGGGTGGTCGCATTGCTGCCGGTGGAACTGGTGCTGAACGTCGGCTCCGGGGCCGGATTTGCGATGGTGTTCGCGCTGTTGATCTCCGCGATCATCTGGAATTTGGGGACCTGGTATTTCGGTTTGCCCGCGTCGAGTACGCACGCGTTGGTCGGCGCGATCATGGGCGTCGGCCTGGCGAACTCGTTACTGGCTCCCGGGCATGTGTTCGGTGAGGGCGTGAACTGGGCTAAGGCGAGCGAGGTCGGCACGACCCTCCTGATCTCGCCGATTGTCGGCTTCGGATGCGCGGCCCTGTTGTTGCTGCTGGCCAAGGTTTTGATCAAGCGTCACGACCTTTACATGGCGCCGGACAAGGAGAAGGCTCCGCCGCTGTGGATTCGGGGGTTGCTGATCCTGACCTGCACCAGCGTCAGCTTCGGACACGGCTCCAACGACGGCCAGAAGGGCATGGGGCTGATCATGCTGATCGTGATTGGAATTCTTCCGGCCAGTTTTGCCGTGGACTTGAGCACCAACCAGGCGTCGATTCAGCAACTTGCCCAAACCACCGACACGATCTCCAGTCAGATGGACCAACAAGCGCCTGGCGTGGCGATGGCCGGTTTTCAGGTCGCGGCCGACGAGCTGTCGTCATACCTGATGACCACCGGTAAGGATACGCCGCGGACCTACGCGGCCATCGGCACCAAGTGCCGCGAGATCAGCGAACTGATTGCAGGCAAACAGTCGCTCACGGAGCTCAATCCCAGTCAACGGACGCTGCTGCGCAGCGACCTGTATCTGACCTCGGAAGCGATGAAGAAGCTGAACAAGAATCACAAGCTGGAGGACCCGGCGCTGCAGAAATCCGCATCCGTGCTGGCCGGCCGCATGGATAAGGTGACCAAATTCATTCCCATTTGGGTCAAGATCGCGGTGGCGCTCGCGCTGGGTTTCGGAACCATGATCGGATGGAAGCGAATCGTGGTGACGGTCGGGGAAAAGATCGGCAAGGAGCATTTGACCTACGCGCAGGGCGCGGCGGCGGAGATCGTCGCGGCGGGAACGATTCTGGCGGCGGACAACTTCGGTCTCCCGGTCTCCACCACGCACGTGTTATCGTCGGGAGTCGCGGGCACCATGGCGGCGAACCGCTCCGGTCTTCAGGCGGAGACCTTGCGCAATCTGTTGCTGGCCTGGGTGCTGACGCTGCCGGTGACGGTGCTGCTGGGTGCAGGATTGTTCGCGTTCACCTTGAACATCCTGATCCGGTTGGGGATGAACTAGCCGTAAGCAACCGGCTAGCCGGCGATCACTTCGTAAGGACGCATCATTTCATTGTCCTCGTGCTCCAGCACGTGGCAATGGTAGACGTATTTGCCGGGGTATCCTTCAAAGCGCACGATGAATCGCGTGATCATCGACGCGTGTGCGCGCACAGTGTCTTTCCAGCCCACCTCGTACGGCTCCGGCGGCTCCGCCGGACCGGTGAAGCGTACCTGGCCGGTGGTCTTGAAGGTGAGATTGTCGAAAGGACGCCGATCCAGAATCTGCATTCGGACCAGGTGCAGATGAATGGGGTGCGAATCGTCGGTCGGATTTTGGATGGTCCAGATTTCCGTGGAATTAAGCTTGGGATTTTCGGTGATCGGCATATGCCAATGCGCACGATTGAGCAGCATCAGCATGGATTCGGTTTCCTCGCCGCGGGTCATGTATTCGTCGATCGTGATCAAGCGGGTCCGTACCGCTTCCGCTTCCGGGATCTTCGGGACCGGTCGCAGCGTTGCGGGAAGCGAACTCGGGTCCTCCACCTTGCTGCGGCCCACGCGGAACTGCATCATCGGGAACGCGTCGTTATTCAAGACGATTTGCGCTCCCGCGTGCTCCGCGAAGTCGATCACCAGATCGAAGCGTTCGCCGGGAGCGATGACGAAGTCGCGCAGGGCGAGCGGCGCGGATAGCAGGCCTTGATCGGTACCGATCTCGTGGAAGTTTTGGCCGCTCGAAAGCGAGAGGTGGTAGAAGCGCGCATTGGAGGCGTTGAGCACGCGGAAGCGGTATTTGCGCGGGTCGACGTCCGCATACGGCGTCACCTTGCCGTTGACCGTCATGATGTTGCCGAACACCTCCGGGACCCACGGCGCTCCGGGGTGAGTGGACTCGGGATATTCCAGGCTTCCATCGCGCAGCAGAAAGCGGTCGCAAAGAATCAACGGGATCTCGAATTTTCCCTTGGGCAGATTGAGCGCGTCTTCGGTAGCGTCGCGAAGAATATAGGAACCTGCCAATCCTGCGTAGATGTTCAGCCGGTTGATACCCATGGCGTGGTCGTGATACCAGAGCATCGCGGCATCCTGGTTGTTCGGATAGAAATACGTGGCGGATTTTCCGGGAACATACCAATCCTCCGGCCAACCGTCGCTTTCCGGCGGAGCTTTTGCGCCGTGCAGATGGACCACCGCGCGAACTTCCGGCTTGTCCGCTTCGGCGCCGTGCAGCCGATGGTCGATGGGCAGAAAATGCTTGGAGGGAAGCTCATTGGGCCATTCCACAAGGATTCCTTCCCCGGTGCGAGCTTCGATGGTTGGGCCCGGCCAAACACCCCCGAAGGTCCAGAGACGCGTGGGCGGAAGGTCGCGGTGCAGCTTAACCCGGGCTTCGCGCATGGCCGTGCGATAGAAGGAAACTTTGTCCCCATGCGGCGCTGTTCTTCGTCCGAGGCTCGCGGCCAGGGGCGGAATCGGCAGCGGATCGGCAAATTTCGCGAGTGTATTGGGGTCGAGCTCGGGAACTCGCCGGGCGCCCCCCTGGGCCTTGGACGGAATTCCGGAAGCCGCGGCGAGAGCTATGGCGGATCGTAGAAACTTGCGTCTATGAATTGGCACGGGACGAAAAACGCGAGGCGCGCATCAGAAGCTGACCTGCTTCCGATGCGCCTCGCGGGGGAAACTCCCTTTCTTAGAACGTTACGGCGTGACCGGCTGGCCGCTGCTCGGATCGAGAATATACGCTTTCTTGTTAGCCTTGTTAAACTGCAGCATGTTGGCGATGGAGTTCGCGATGGCGTCGAACGAACCGTTGCCGATCCTCTCTCCGTTCAGCCAGTTGTCTTCAATGAAGTGGATGATTGAGGTCTGATCGGTGACTGTGTGATCCACGAAATTGGATTTAGCCCACGGAGAGATCACCATCATTGGCAGACGCGGACCATAGCCGCAGCGGCCCTGGACGGGCTGGCTGACGGAGGGTCCCTGGAGAGCAGCCGATCCGCTGCCGCAGCTACCAGATCCGTTGAGAGTGTCGGCAGCGCTGCTGGATTGATTCACGATCGGGCCCATCTGGTGGTCGTACCAGCCGTCCGAATCGTCGTAGGCGATCACCACTGCCGTGTTTTCCCAGTATCCCGACTGCATCAGGAAATTGATCACGGTAACGACGAAGGCCTGCTCATCCAGCGGGTCGGAATAACCGGCGTGAGCATCCTGGTATCCCGGCGGCTTGAGGAAGCTGACAGCCGGAAAATTGCCGGCATTGATCGCATCGTAAAAATCGTGCACGTCGTACTGATGATTGGCGGCATCGGTATAGCCGATCGCGGTAACTGAACTTGGCCGCGCATGGGTGGGGTTGGCGGTCGAGGTGTAGTATTGGAACGGCTCGTGGTGCGGGATGTAGTCGGCCTTGTTGGTATTGGTGATCGATGACGTCGTACTGCGCTTGCAGCCCGTCGTGCCGTTGGCGTTGGTGACGGTCAGATCGAAGCCTTGCGTGAAGAAGCCCCAGGTGACGCCAGCGGCATTCAGCAGATCGCCGATGGTTTTGCCGGTCATGCCGAACGCTTCGCCGGTCGTGGTGGAACAGACATCCCCCACCGGGTCCGCGTCGCCGATATCACTGGTGGTTCCGTTGCCGCCGCTAGTTACGGATGCCGTTCCGTTGACGTTACCGGTGACACCGTTGGTCTGGCCGGAGACCAGATTGATTGCGCCGGGGGTGGAAGGGCCAAAGGTTGTGCCGTAGGAGTTGTCGTTCATGGCGTAGTGCTGCGCATAGTTCCACAGGGCGGTGACGGTGTTGCCGTCATAGTAGCCCATGGCGATGCCGGTGGTCGTGAACGGGAAGAAGCCGAGTCCGGTGGGGGCGGGAGGCGGGCCGGCCGTGCCGGTGTTCGCCGGGAACAGATCCATCAACCCACCGTGGAAGGCAGACTGCTCAGGGCCGTAGTTATGATTCTGATCGGTGGTTGCGGCCTGGCTCCGATCGAAGCGAAAGGGATTCACGGCGCCTGTGCCGTTCGTGGTGTTCAGGAAATTCGGATTTTCATTCAAGAGCCCTTCTGTGAGGCCGTTGACGGTAGGCGTATTCGGCAGAGCGGTGAACTGCGGCTCGCCTTCGGGATTCGTGGCTACCGGGTAGGTCCCGAAGTAGTGATCGAAAGAGATGTTCTCATCGAAGATCACCACCAAATGCTGAACCGGCGTGATGGGACCGGTTGCTGCGGACTGGGCGCTAACCGGAAGCGGTCCTACGAGCAGTGCAGAGATCAGAAGCTCAACGGACAACAACGACACAAAGGGGCGCATCATTTTTGTTCTCATGTTTCCTCTCATGGTTATGTCTTACGTTTGCGCGTTAAAGTTTTGAACCAGTCTCGTTTCCGTGGCTGGGTTTGCTGCTTGAGCCGGAGGTACTTGGCGGATCCACGACAGTCCCGGCGTTCGGATCCAAAATCACTGGAGGGTTGGGTGGTGCGGTGAAGTTGAAGAGACCCAGGAGGGAGCCGGCGATCGCATCGAAGGACTGGTCGCCGATCCTTCCGAGGTTCCAATTGTCCTCGATGAAACGCAGGATAGAGGTGGTATCGTTCACGGTGTGATCGACGTAGTTGGCTTTGGCGAACGGCGAGATCACTAGAAAGGGGAGACGTGACCCATAGCCGCAGCGGTCCAGATAAGCGCCCTGCGCGACGGCAGTACCGCAGGTCGAGCCGTTCAGCGCGTCGTTGGCCGAATCGTTGGATTGTTTGACGATCGGCGGCATCACGTGGTCGTACCAACCATCGGAATCGTCGTAAGCGATGAAGATCGCCATCTGGTTCCACTCCGGCAGGTTCATCAGGTCGTTAATGGTGTCCACCAGGAAGGTCTGTTCGGCCAGCGGGTTCGAATTCTGCGGATGGCCGGTGCTGTTGGCGGTCGCTTTCAGGAAACTGACCGAAGGCAGATAGCCGTTGTATGCCGCGTTCCAGAAGTCGCCGACGGAATAATTGTGATTGGCCTGATCCGTCTGGCCGATCATGCTGACGATGCTCGGCGGAAGATGATGTGGATTGGATGTGGACTGGTAGTAATTGAACGGAGCGTAGTGCGAATTGTAGACGCTGGAGCAGCTCACCACGCCATTCTTGATGCTGGTCGGAATCCAGTCCCCGTAAAACCAGCCCCAGGTGACGTTGGCGGTGTTGAGGAGATCGCCCACATTCTGGCCGGTCATTTGGATCAAGGTGCCGGTGGCGCAATCGTCATTGGCCGGCTCGACGTTGGCGATGACGCTGCCGTTGGCGATTTTTCCGGAAATGCTTTCGGTTGCTGTCTGGTGGGTCTGGCCGGAGAGCAGATTGAGGTGCCCCATCACGGTGGTGCCGAACTCGGTGTCAAAGAAGTTGTCGCTCATGGCGTAGTACTGCGCGTAGTTCCAGAGAGCGGTGACGGTGTTGCCGTCGTAGTAGCCCATGCCCAGGTTCGGCGTGCACCCGGAGGCGTTGTTGCTCGTGATCTGGACGAATTTATCCAACAAGCCACCGTCATAGGCCTTCTGCTCGTCGGTGTAGTGGTTGTCGTTGTCGCAGGTCACGTCCATGGTGCGGTCGAGACGGAAGGGGTTGGCCGAATTCGGATTGTGCGTCAACAAGGTTCCGTTCAGACCGTTCACTTCGGGCGTGCCGGGCAGCGCCTTGAACTCAGGCTCGCCCTGCGGGTTGAGGGCGACAGGATAGGTCCCGAAGTAATGATCGAAGGACTGATTCTCGTCGAAAATGACGACCAGATACTTGATGGGAGTTGTCGTCGGGGTCGCCGTTGGGATTGGGCTCTGGGCCATCGCCATGCCGGTAACGAGCAGGGCGAGCAGGGTGGGGACGTGCGAGTAGATTTTCATTGGTTCTAGCCGGTTCGAGTGCTCCTGGAGTCTCACTGGTTAGAGGCTAACGATACAGGAGCTTTGTTCCAACGCAATGAACGTCTGGTCAAGAGTAGGTTCGCGTCGGGTTTCGATCTTCTCAAACGCAAAAAGCCGTCTCGCAATACAACTGAAACATCGATCTTCTAAGATCGTTACTTGTTCTCCAGGCGACGATTTCTAGGCCGCTCCCTTCTCGCGGCGGCCACGGCCCACGTCTACGCACAAAGAGACGCGCCGGTTCGAGGCTTAACCCTCAATCCCTTATCCCTAGCGCACTGGGCTGACCCACTGCCGGTTCCCCCGCTTGCCACCCCAATCGAGACCGTCCCCGATCCCACTCATCGAAAAATACGCATCGCTCGCTATCGCATCGCCATGCGGGAGTTCCAAATGAAGGTGCATCGCGATCTCGCTGCGACGACGTTTTGGGGCTACGGAGGCACGTCGCCGGGGTCCCTGATCGAAGCGCGGTCGGGCGAGCCTCTAATGGTCGAATGGGCGAATGAGCTGCCAACTCAGCATTTGCTGGCGATCGATCATTCGTTGCACGGGGCCGAGAGCGACAAGCCCGACGTGCGAACCGTCGTGCACCTCCACGGCGGCAGAGTTCCGCCGGAGAGCGACGGCAATCCGGAGCGCTGGATCGTTCCGGGCCAGTCAGAGACGTGCTATTACCCCAACCGCCAGGACGCAACCGCGCTGTTTTATCACGACCACGCCATGGGCATCACGCGGCTGAACGCGGTCAGTGGTCTATTCGGGATGTATCTCATCCGCGACGCCTTCGAAGACTCTTTGAACCTTCCCAAAGGCCGCTATGAAATCCCACTCGCCATTTACGACCGGCAGTTCCGGCCCGACGGGAAGCTGGACTATCCCGTGTCCGGCAGTCCATCCTCGCCATGGGTGTCCGAGTTCAACGGCAACGCGATATTGCTTAATGGCAAAGTTTTTCCATATCTCGAAGTACAGCCGCGCCCGTACCGTTTCCGTCTGTTCAACCCCTCGAACGCTGGATTTTTTGTTCTGTCGCTGTCGCGGGAAGGCCACAGCCTGCTCGCCGGGAATGAGCCGTTTGTCATGATCGGCTCCGATCAGGGTCTGTTGGCGAAGCCGGTGGAGATGAAGAGTCTCCAGATCACGCCGGGCGAACGCGCCGACCTGATCCTGGACTTCAGCGCTCACCCTGGTGAGCAGCTTTATCTGAAGCATGGTTCCGCGCCGATCATGCAGATTCGTGTCTCGTCTCAAAAGACGGAAGAGACCGTTCGCGTGCCGGGGACTCTGCGCCCGATCAGACGGATGGCGGAAAGCGAGGCCGTGAAGACGCGGCTGCTCACTCTCAACCATCATCTGGACGATCGCGGAAGGGCCACGCTGATGCTGCTCAATGGCGCCCACTATTCGATGCCGGTGACGGAGACCCCGGTGCTCGATTCAACCGAAATCTGGACACTGGTGAACCTGACCGACGACACGCATCCGATCCATCTTCACCTGGTGCGGTTCCAGATTCTGGACCGGAGGCGCTTCGACATGGACGCGTACATGAAGTCCGGTAAGCTGGCGTTCACCTCGCCGGCGGCGCCGCCGGAAGCGCACGAAATGGGATGGAAGGACACGGTTCGCGCGGAGGTCAATATGGTCACGCGGATCATCGTGAAATTCGAAGGTTACGCCGGCCGCTATGTCTGGCATTGCCACGTGCTGGAGCACGAAGACAACGAAATGATGCGGCC
>JASHNT010000085.1 GCA_030041495.1 Bryobacteraceae bacterium
ACCGATCGCACCAACACCATTCGGGCGTCGGTGTCAGACGTGGAATTCGAGCTGATGTTGACCATCGGACTGGTGGTGATGGTCATCTTCGTGTTCCTGCGCAACTTTCCCGCGACGGTGATTCCCAGCGTGGCGGTGCCGCTGTCGCTGGTGGGCACGTTCGGAGTGATGTACCTGCTGGGGTACAGCCTGGACAACCTGTCGATGATGGCGCTGACCATCTCCACCGGGTTCGTGGTGGACGATGCCATTGTGATGATCGAAAACATCAGCCGCTTCATTGAAGAAGGCGACAAGCCGCTGGAGGCCGCGCTCAAAGGATCGGCGCAGATCGGGTTCACCATCGTTTCGCTGACGGTTTCGCTCATCGCCGTGCTGATCCCGCTGCTGTTCATGGGCGACATCGTGGGCCGCCTGTTCCGCGAGTTCGCCGTCACGCTCAGCGTCACGATCCTGATGTCGGCGGTGGTCAGCCTCACGCTGACGCCGATGATGTGCGCCAAACTGCTGAAGCATACGCCGGAGCAGCAGCAGGGCCGTCTGTTCCGAGCATCGGAGCACGCTTTCGACACCATCATTCGCTGGTACGGGAAAACGCTGGAGGTGGTGCTGCGGTTTCAGACCGTCACGCTGCTGGTGGCCGTGGGTACGCTCGCTTTCACGGTGTATTTGTTCTATGTCATTCCCAAGGGATTCTTCCCGATTCAGGATACCGGCCTGATTCAGGGAGTGTCCGAAGCGGCGCAATCCGTGTCGTTCGGGGAGATGTCACGGCTGCAGCAGGCGCTGGCCACAGTGATCCTGAAAGACCCGGCGGTGGACAGCCTCTCCAGCTTCATCGGCATCGACGGAACCAACCAGACGCTGAACAGCGGGAGGATTCTGATCAACCTGAAGCCCATCGAGGAGCGCAAGATCAGCGCTTCGGATATCATCCGGCGGCTGCAGCCGGAGCTGGCCAATATCGCCGGGATCACGCTGTACATGCAGCCTGTACAGGACCTGACGGTGGAGGACCGGGTAAGCCGGACGCAGTTTCAATATACGCTCGAAGATCCCAGCGCGGATGAGCTGAACCGGTACGCGCCGCAATTCTTAGCCAAGCTGCAGCAATCGCCGGAGCTGGCCGACGCGGCCAGCGACCAGCAGGTGCAGGGACTGCGCGCCGGCCTGGTGTACGACCGTGAAACGGCGTCGCGGCTCGGCATCACGCCGACCATGATCGATCAGACCCTGTACGACGCCTACGGCCAGCGCCAGGTCTCGACCATGTTCACGCAGTTGAACCAATACCACGTGGTGCTGGAACTGATGCCGGGTTTCCAGCAGACGCCGCTGGATCTTCGCGATTTGTACATTCGCACGGGCGCCGCGAGCAGCTCCAGCGGAGGCAATACCGGTCTGGTGGCGGGAGGGACGTCGACGACCGGGCTCTCGCAAGGGCCCACCAATAGCGCGGGTGGCGCATCTACCTCCGTGTTGACGGGGTCCGGTTCGGCGCCGGCCGGAGCGGTGTTCAGCGGGCCGGCTCCTGGCGCGGCGGTTTATGCCAGCGGCGGGCAAGTGCCGCTGGCGGCCTTCTCGCATATGCAATTGACCACGGTGCCCATCACCATCAATCATCAGGGCCAGTTTCCGGTGGTGACGCTTTCTTTTAACTTGGCGCCCAACGCGTCGCTGGGCGACGCGGTCACGGCGGTGAACAAGGTGAAAGACGAACTGCATCTGCCGGCCAGCATCCAGGCGCAGTTTCAAGGCACGGCGGCGGCGTTCGAAACATCGCTGGCGAATGAGGGCGTGCTGATTCTGGCGGCGTTGGTGACGGTTTATATCGTGCTGGGCGTGTTGTACGAAAGCTACATTCATCCCATCACGATCCTTTCCACGCTGCCTTCGGCGGGGGTGGGCGCCCTGCTGGCGCTGATGCTGTTCAAAAACGACTTCAGTGTGATTGCGCTGATCGGGATCGTGCTGCTGATCGGCATTGTGAAGAAGAACGCAATCATGATGATCGACTTCGCGCTGGAAGCGGAACGCAAAGGGGGCAAGAGCCCGCGCGAGGCGATTTATCAAGCCTGTCTGCTGCGTTTCCGGCCCATCATGATGACCACCATGGCGGCGCTGCTGGGCGGCGTGCCGCTGGCGCTGGGAACCGGCACCGGCTCCGAGTTACGCAAGCCGTTGGGCATCAGCATCATCGGCGGGTTGATTTTCAGCCAGGCGCTCACGCTGTACACTACGCCGGTGATTTACCTGTGGTTTGAACGGCTGGCCCAGAGGTTCCGGAAGCACGCATGAGTATTTGCGAACCATTCATCCGGCGGCCGGTGGCGACGACGCTGCTGACGATCGCCATTGCGCTGGCCGGCGGCGTGGCGTTTCGGGTGCTGCCGGTGTCGCCTTTGCCGCAAGTGGATTTCCCCACCATTTCGGTGAGCGCAACGCTGCCCGGCGCTTCGGCCGAGACCATGGCGTCATCGGTGGCAACGCCGCTCGAGCGGCAGTTGGGCCACATCGCGGCGGTGAGCGAGATGACTTCGATCAGCACGCTGGGCTCGACCTCGATTACACTGCAGTTCAACTTGAACCGGAACATAGACGCGGCCGCTCGCGACGTGCAGGCGGGCATCGCGGCAGCGCGCAGTTACCTCCCCACCAACCTCACCAGCAATCCAACTTACAAGAAGGTGAACCCCGCGGATTCGCCGATCATGATCGTCACGCTGACGTCAAAGGTTCTCGACAAGACTCAGATGTACGACTCCGCTTCGACGATCATGGCCCAGAAGCTGTCGCAGATCCAGGGCGTAGGCCAGGTGACGGTGGGAGGAAGCGCGCTGCCTTCAGTCCGCGTGGAGTTGAATCCGGACGCAGTGAACAAATACGGAATCGGGTTTGAGCAGGTGCGGACCGCGCTGGCCAGCGCCAACGCCAACAAGCCGAAAGGGCATTTTTCGAGCAACGGGCAGATGTGGGAAGTCGGGGCCAACGACCAGATCTTCAAGGCCGCCGATTACGCGCCACTGATTGTCGGCTACTCGAACGGCGCGCCGGTGCGTATCTCCGATATCGGCGAGGCAATCGATTCGGTGCAGGACGTGCGCAATGCCGGCTACGCAAACGTGGAGCCGTCCGTGCTGGTGATCATTTACCGGCAGCCGGGAGCCAATATTATCGACACGGTGGACCGGGTAAAGGAGGCGCTGCCGCAGCTTCACGCCGCGATTCCGGCGGCGATCGATATGCGCGTCGCGCTGGATCAGACGGTGACCATTCGCGCCTCGGTGCACGACGTGGAGCGGTCGCTGGGCCTCTCCGTGTTCCTGGTGGTGCTGGTGGTGTTCTTCTTCTTGCGCAACGCCCGCACCACTTTCATTCCTAGCGTAGCGGTGCCGGTTTCGCTGATCGGAACCTTTGGGGTCATGTACCTGGTTGGGTTCAGCGTGGACAACCTGTCGATGATGGCTCTAACGATTTCCACCGGCTTCGTGGTGGACGACGCGATCGTGGTGATCGAGAACATCACGCGCTATATCGAGCAGGGCATGCAGCCGATCCCGGCGGCGCTGAAAGGCGCAGAAGAGATCGGCTCCACGGTGCTGACCATCAGCATCTCTCTGGTCGCGGTTTTCATCCCGCTGTTGCTGATGGGCGGCATCGTGGGCCGGCTGCTGCGCGAATTCGCCGTGATCCTCTCGGTGGCCATCGGCATCTCCATGGTGATCTCGCTGACGGCCACACCGATGATGTGCGCGCATCTGCTGAAGCACCGTCCCGCGGAGGGGCACGGCTGGTTCTACCGGGCGTCGGAAGCGGCGCTGGATTGCGCGGTAAGGGTGTACGCTCGTGCTCTACGAGTGGTCCTGCGGCACTCTTTCATTACGCTGCTGATCCTGCTCGGCACCGTTGGCCTGAGCGGGTATTTGTTCTTCCGCGTTCCCAAGGGATTCTTCCCTGCTCAGGATACGGGCCGGCTGAACGGGAACATTCAGGCGGACCAAGCCACGTCTTTCCAGCAATTGGACAAATTGTTGCGGGAGTACGAGTCGATTTTGCATGCGGACCCCACCATGGACACGGTGATGGGATTCGCGGGCGGAGGCACCGGGCGAGCGACGGATACAGCCCGCGTGTTTATGTCCCTCAAGCCTCTGGGGCAGCGGACCGAAACCGCACAACAGATCATCGACCGGCTGCGGCCGAAGTTGGCGAAGGTACCGGGCGCGACGCTGTATCTGACCGCGGCGCAGGACGTGCGCGTCGGCGGCCGGCAGGCCAATGCGGACTATCAGTACACCATGACCAGCGACAACGTGCAGGACCTGGTGACGTGGGCCCCCAAAATGCTCGACGCACTGAAGACGATCAAGATCATCGCCGACGTGAACACCGATCAGCAGAACCGCGGACTCGAGACCTACGTGGACTACGACCGGGCGACCGCCGCACGCCTGGGGATCTCCTCACAGCTCATCGACGCGACTCTATACGACGCCTTCGGGCAAGCGCCGGTGTCCACCATGTACACCTCCTTGAATCAGTATTTCGTGGTGATGGAGGCTGCGCCCAAGTACTGGCAGAGCCCGGACATCTTGAAGCGCATCTTTGTGACCTCCACCAACGGCCAGCATGTTCCGCTGGCGGCGTTCGCCCATTTCAACAACGATCTGACCGCGTTGGCGGTATCGCACCAGGGGTTGTTTCCGGCGGCGACCATTTCCTTCAACCTGCTCAATGGCGTTGCGCTGGGCGATGCGGAAAATGCAATCAGCGCCAAGGCCCGCGAGGTGGGGCTGCCGTCGAACATCCAGACCGGTTACGTCGGGACGGCCGAGGCGTATCAGGATTCGCTGAGCTCGGAGCCGCTGCTGGTGGCCGCGGCGCTCATCACCGTCTATCTGGTCCTGGGCATTTTGTATGAAAGCTACATCCATCCGATCACCATTCTTTCCACGCTGCCCTCGGCCGGCGTGGGAGCGGTGCTGGCCCTGATTCTGACGCACAACGATCTGGACGTGATCGGCATTATCGGAATTATTCTCTTGATCGGCCTGGTGAAGAAGAACGCCATCCTGATGATCGATTTTGCGATTGCCACGGAGCGGCAGGACGGTAAGAGCTCGCGCGAGGCGATCTTTGAGGCGTGCCAGTTGCGTTTCCGCCCGATCATGATGACCACCATGGCGGCGTTGCTGGGCGCTTTGCCGCTTGCGCTGGGGCATGGGACCGGCTCCGAACTGCGGCGCCCGCTGGGGATCACCATCATCGGGGGATTGATCGTGAGCCAGTCACAAACGCTGTTCACTACGCCGGTCGTGTATCTGTATTTCGACCGGCTGCAACACTTTCTTTCGCGCTTGCGGAAGCGGAAGCTCGCCGGCCGCGAACCGGTGGGGTCGGAAGCATGAGGCAGACCATCGCCATAGCGGGCGCCATCGCGGGATTGCTGGCTTGGCTGGCAGGATGCAAGGTCGTCGGGCCGGACTACAAGCAGCCCTCGGTTCCGGCGCCGCCGGCGTTCCGGGAAACGCCACCGTCGAATTTTAAAGAAGCCGAGGCGCAGGGGTGGAGGCAATCGCAGCCCGGCGACGCGTACTCGAAAGGCGAGTGGTGGGAAGTGTATAACGATCCGGTGCTGAATCAGCTTGAAGAGCAGGTCAGCATCTCCAATCAAACCGTTCTGCAGGCGGAGGCGACGTTCCGCGAGGCCAAGGCGGCAGTATCGGCGGCGCGCGCGGGGTTGTTTCCCACCGTCACCGCCACGCCGGCGATCACCGAAACCGGGTTGGGTGGAAACGCGGCGGGGGCCAACGTGGGCGTGACCCTGCCATCGCAAACCAGGAGCGTTTTCGATCTCCCCTTCAGCGCCACCTGGGAGCCGGACTTGTGGGGCAACATCCGCCGCAGCATCACCGCTGCCGCGGAAACGGCGCAAGCGACGGCCGGCGATCTGGAAAACGCCAAGCTGCTGTATCAATCCGAGCTCGCGCAGGATTATTTCGGCTTGCGCGGCGCGGATGCCGAAGCCGATCTGCTGACGCGAACCGAGGCGTCTTATCAGGAATATTTGACGCTCACGCGCAATCGTTTTAACGGCGGCGTGGCTTCGGACCTGGATGTGGCTCAGGCCGAATCCCAGCTCTACGCGGTGCAATCGCAATTGATCGATCTGGGAGTGCAGCGCGCGCAATATGAGCACGCCATCGCGATGTTGATCGGCAAGGCTCCGGTGGAGCTGACCATTCCCGCGGAGCAGTCGCTGCGGCCGCCGCCTCCGGTGCCGGTCGGTGTTCCGTCGGAACTCTTGCAGCGGAGGCCGGATATCGCCGGGGCGGAGCGTCGAGTCGCGGCCGCGAATGAGCAGATCGGCATCGCGCTGGCTGCGTTCTACCCAACGCTGACGCTCAACGGATCGGTTGGGCTTGAGGCGGGCAGCCTGGCGAAATGGTTCACTTGGCCGGCGCGAGTGTGGTCGGTGGGGCCGGCGCTGGCGGAGACCTTGTTCGACGCGGGCCGGCGGCGTTCCGTTGTCGCGGAACAGCGCGCTGCCTACGACGCCACCGCGGCCAATTATCGTCAGACGGTGTTGACCGCGTTTCAGCAGGTGGAAGATAACCTGGCGGCGCTACGGATTCTGGAGCAGGAGTCGGCCAAGGAGCAGGATACCATTCAGTCAGCGGACCGGGCTTTGACAGTTTCCACCGCGCAATACACCGCCGGCACCGTCAACTACCTCACTGTGATCACGGCGCAGGCCACTCTATTGACCGCGCAGGTAACGGCGGTGACCATCCTGACGCGGCGGCTGACGGCCAGCGCGATCCTCATTCAGGCTCTGGGCGGCGGCTGGCAATCGGTGGATTTGCCTTCCGAGCAAGCGGTCGCGGCAGCGGAGCGCGATAAGAGAATCGCGCCGAAGTGAACGAGAGGAAAATGTTAGAATATACGGGAAGCAGTTTCCCCGCGTTCCCGGCGGCTTTCCAACCTGCGCCGCTCGCGAACCAGAGCGTAAGGAGCATACTCGATTGCCCGCAAAAGATAACGTCCAGATTGCGCCCGCGGACGGAACACTCGGCGTATTAATTCCCGGTATCGGCGCGGTTTCCACCACGTTCATGGCCGGAGTCGAGGCCGTAAAGCGGGGACTCGGCGCGCCGGTCGGCTCGCTCACGCAGCTTGCCACCATTCGCCTCGGAAAGCGCACCGAAGGCCGCTCGCCGTTGATCAAGGATTTCGTGCCGCTGGCCGGATTAAACGACCTGGTTTTCGGCGGCTGGGATATTTACGAAGACACCGCCTATGAAGCGGCGACGAATGCCAAGGTTCTGGACACCTCGCTGCTCGATCAGGTTAAGCAGCCGCTCAGCGCGATCCGGCCGATGAAAGCGGTGTTCGATCCGGAGTACATTCGCCGCATCAACGGTCCCAACGTCAAGGATAAGGGCACCAAGATGGATAAAGCGGAAATGCTGATGGAGGACATCCAGCAGTTCCGCAAGCAGCACAATTGCTCGCGCCTGGTCATGATCTGGTGCGCGTCCACCGAGGTGTACCACAGGCCTGCGCCGGTGCACCAGACGCTCAAGGATTTCGAATGCGGTCTGATGAAGAACGATCCGGAGATCGCGCCCAGCCAGATTTACGCCTACGCCGCGTTGAAGAGCGGCGTGCCGTTCGCCAACGGAGCTCCCAACCTGACCACGGACACTCCGGCGCTGCTCGATTTGGCGAAGGAGCGCAACCTGCCCATCTGCGGAAAAGATTTCAAAACCGGGCAAACATTCATGAAGACGCTGATCGCGCCTGGATTGAAGGCTCGCATGCTGGGGCTGAACGGATGGTTTTCCACCAACATCCTGGGCAATCGCGACGGCGAGGTGCTGGAGGATCCGGGCTCCTTCAAGACTAAGGAAGAAACCAAGCTGAGCGTGCTGGATCAGATCCTGCAACCCAAGCTGTACCCGGAACTGTACAAGAATTTCTACCACGCCGTGCGGATCAACTACTATCCGCCGCGTGGCGACGCCAAGGAGGGCTGGGACAACATCGACATCTTCGGATGGCTGGGCTATCCGATGCAGATCAAGATCAACTTCCTGTGCCGCGATTCGATTTTGGCGGCTCCGCTGGTGCTGGATCTGGTGCTGTTCATGGACTTGGCGCAGAGGACCGGCATGCGCGGCATCCAGGAGTGGCTGTCATTCTACTTCAAGGCGCCGATGCACGCTCCGGAGCTGTACCCGGAGCACGATATTTTCATTCAGCTCATGAAGCTAAAGAATACGTTGCGCTGGATGCGCGGCGAAGACCTCATCACTCACCTTGGTCTGGAGTATTACGACTAGGCAGCTAGCGTGCAAGGCCCCGCATGAGATGCCTGGTCATCGGAGGAACGGGATACCTCGGCCGTGCTTTGGTTGCCGAGCTTCTCAAGAAGGAGCATACGGTCGCGGTCTTGCACCGGCGGCCAAAGCACGAACTCGGCCGGCGCGTCGAGAATATTTGCGCGGACCGCAATGACGCGCAGGCCGTAAAGGCCGCGCTCGCCGGCAAGAGCTTCGACGTGGTATTCGATCACGTCTACGATTGGGACCGCGGGACGACGGCCGGACACATCGAATCCACCGTGCGCGCGGCAGGCGGCAATCTGTATCGCTACGTGTTCATGTCCAGCGTGGCGGCCTACGGCGACGGCCTGAATCATCACGAAGGCGACGCGCTGGCGCCGGACGACGCCCCCGATCTATATGTGCGCAACAAGGCCATGAGCGAGCGCGCGTTGTTCCGCCTGCACCAGCGCATCGGATTACCGGTGGTGACCCTGCGCCCGCCGTATGTGTACGGACCGGGTAAAAACAATCCGTATTACCGCGAGGCATTTTTCTGGGACCGGTTGAGGGCCGGCCGCCCGATTATTTTGCCCGGTGACGGACGGCGCCTGATGCAGTTCGTCTACATCAAGGATTTGATCAAGGCGGCCTTGCGGTCCGTGGATGAGCCGGCGGCGATCGGCCACGCGTTCAACATCGCCAACTCGCGCCCGGTTTCACAGGCGGAGGCTGTGGAGGCTCTGGCAAAGGCCGCCAAGAAACCCGTGAAATTCGTCCGCATTCCCCGCGAATACATTCTGCGAGCCGGCGGCCATCCCATGGGTCCTAAGCTGTACTTCGCGGTGTATTACGATATGCCACCGATCACTCAGGTCACCGCGAAAGCGCAGCGCGTGCTGAAGTTCAAGCCGACTGAATTCCTGACCGGCTTGAAAGAGACCTACACCTGGTATCTGCGTCACAACGAATTTCCGAAACCGGATTACTCCTTCGAAGACGCGCTGCTGGCCAACGCTCCGCAGATTATCGCGGCGCGGGTGTAGAGCTTACTGAGGCAATCCGGGAGGCGTTTTCTGCTGCCGGGTCCACTCCGCGCGGAAGGCTTGCTCGCGCTCGGCAATGTAGGCTTTGTACCCGTCGGGATCGATGAACGGATTTTGGGACGGGTCGGCTTTCATCTTATCGATCTTCGCGAGCATGCCAAAGTACGCTCCATGCGCGCCGAGGAACAGATCGCAAGGCAGGCTCTTCAACACTTCGAACGTCTTGAGGTAATCGTCGGCGATTTGCGGGTAGGTTTTGTTGCCGACCAGAATATAGCCGGGGTTGACGTTGGGGCTGCCGACAATCACGGCATTGAGCGTGCCTGCGCCATCGTGAACCTGCATCGTCCAGGTGGTGCAGCCGGGGGTGTGGCCCGGAGTGAGGTGTGCGACGAGGGTCGAGCCTCCGAGCGTTACTTTGTCGCCATCGTGCAACACGCGATCGACATGCGCGCCGGGACGGCCTGGTGCGGTGCTCTCTTCGGACTCCACGTCCGCGTCCATCACCATAAGCTTCGCGCCGGTTTCCTTTTGGATGACGCCGGTAGCTTCGTCATGGTCGCCATGGGCGTGGCTGATGAGCAGGATCTTGGTATCGCTATACTTGAAGCCGAGCTGCGCGATGCTCTTCTTGACGGCCGGCAGGTCCTGCTTGTAGTCGGAGTTGATGAGGATATTCCCCTGAGGCGTCGCAATCAGGTACACGGCAAGGTCGGCCGTGCCGGCGTAGTAGAGATTGCCGGCGATCTTGAAGCCGGGGATTTCTCGGTGAGTATCGTTGCCTTGCGCGAGGAGCAACGGAGCTGTCAAACACAGGGCGATGAGAACTCGCTGCACGGGGAGCCTCCTTGCGAATCAGTCCATCGTATAACACGGGCTTCGCCCTAGCGCGTGGCGCGAACTTCTTTCAGCCGTTCGCGCAGGGGCTGGGAAAGGGAGTCTTCGATTTCGGGAGTGATCAGCCCGGCTCCGTCCATGTCCTGAATGTGGACCTTGTCCTTGAGGCGGAAGCTGGTGAGCTTCATGCGCAGGAGGTCGGCGACGGGCGCGATAAGATAGCCATCCGCACAGGTGTTCGGCTCAGAGGACGGAACGGGCTCGAGATATGACGGATTCACTCTCTCGTGTGCGAAGACGAACTGGACGGCGACGCCTTTCGGCTTTGAGACGTCCAAAAGCATCTCCACTCCCGCCGCATGCCGATATCGAAACCCTTCGGTCTCTGCAGCCGCGATGATTCGGGCGAGGTCCTCCCGGCGGATCGCCAAGTCAACATCTCGCGTTAGACGCGCCTTGTCGGGGTCGGCGTTGTGAACTTGGAGAAATACGCCAAAACCTCCCACGATCCGGTACGCAATCCCTGCGGCCTTAAGAGCAGAGTGAATGCCGCTGCATTTTATCGAAGAGTTGCTCCACGTGGAGATCGTAGGCTTGAGCGGCCATCATTCTCTCCTCCAGTCTACGGCTTTCCTCCGGAATCAGGAGAAGAAGTATTGACGTGCCCCTGTTTCAATCGTATGATTGAAACATACGTATGAGCGAAAAGCAGGATACGAAGTCAAGAATCCTCGACGCTGCTGAAAAGCTGTTTGGATTGAAAGGCTTCGACGCGACATCCCTGCGCGACATCACGGCCGAGGCTCAGGTGAATCTGGCCGCCGTCAACTATCATTTCCAGTCGAAAGACAGCTTGATCGATGCGGTGATCGCGCGGCGCATCGAACCGGTGAACCGGAGACGCATGGAGATGCTCGACGCCGCGGGTTCCCATCCCAACCTCAAGCAGATTCTGACGGCGTTCCTGGCGCCGGTATTGGATCAGGATCTCGGGTCGGTGGTCCCGTTGCTTGGAAGAATGATGTCGGACCCGACGCAGTTCGTCGAAAAGGTTTTCCGGAAGCATCTGGCACAGATTTCACAGCGGTTTCAAGAGGCCTTGCAGGAGCAGTTGCCGGAGCTTGCACCGGCGGAGCTGTTGTGGAGGACGCACTTCACGGTGGGTGTAATGACTCATCTCATGAGCCTGTCGCAGGTGCTGCCGGCGCTGACCGGCGGGCTGTGCGACATTTCCGACCGCCAGGCGCTGATCGAGCGCGTGGTGACGTTCGCGGCTGCCGGATATCGCGCCCGGGCGGCCGAGCCGGCTTTGACGGAAGGGAAAGGATAAAAATCGAGATGCTCGTGCTGGTTCTGATCCTGATGGCAGGCTTGAAAGCCGAGGCTCAGGATTCGCCTCAACATAAAATCTTGCAGCTCAGCATGAAGCGCGCGGTGGAAATCGCGCTAACGCCGGAAGGCAGCACGCGAGTGGCTCTGGCGCTGGAATCGGTTAAGCAGGCGCAGCAACAGGCGCGAGAGGCGAAATCGGCATTCTTGCCGACCATTGACGCCCAGGTGGAAGAGCAGAGCGAAACCGTCTTCCTGAAGACTTTCGGAATCAATTTTCCGACCGTTCCGGTCTTTGGATTCGTCATCCCGTCGTTTGTTGGGCCGTTCGGCGTGTTTGACGCGCGAGCCTCGGCGCAGCAATCGGTATTCAGTTACTCCGACATCAAGAAATACAAAGCCGCGAAACTCTCCGCGGCAGCCAGCAATACGGATCTGGGCACCACCCGCAATCAGGTCAGCGACCAGGTGGCGCGCTCGTACTTGACGGCCTTGCGCGCCGACGCCGCGTTAGCGACGGCCCAGGCTGACGTGGACCTGTCCAACGCGCTGGAGAAATTGGCCCAGCGGCAGAAGGACGCGGGCACGGGAACGGGCATCGAAATCACGCGAGCGCAAGTGCAACTGGCCAACGATCAGCAGAAGCTGCTAGTGGCCGACAATGACCGGCGCCGCGCCGTGCTCGAGTTGCTCCGCGCGATGAATTTGAACTTGGACGCGGAGGTTGAGCTGACGGACAAGTTGTCGTACACGGAAGTGAATGTGGCGACGCTGGAGGCTTCGCTGGATGAGGCCCGCACGGAGCGCACGGAGCTGCAGGCGCAGCAGCAGCGCGAACAGGTCGCGCGCCTGAACTACGATGCCGTGAGCGCGGAGCGCCTGCCCACCGCGGGCGTGTTCGGCAACTACGGAGACACCGGGCTGGCGGTGGATTCCTCGCGCGCCACGCGCGACGTTGGCGTCTCTCTCAAGGTTCCGGTGTTCGACGGCTTTCGCAGGGATGCGCGCCGCGCCGAAAGCCTTTCCCAATACCGCCAGGAAAAGACGCGCACGCATGATCTGGAACAGCAGATTGAGCTGGACGTGCGGCTGGCTCTGGACAGCTTCCGCTCGGCCAAGGCGCAGGTCCAGACCGCGCAGGACGGATTGGCGCTGGCGCAGAACGAAGTGGCGCAGGCACAGAGGCGGTATCAGGCGGGCGTGACCAACTCGATCGAAGTCACCGACGCGCAGACGCGCTTGGATCGCGCTCGCGACAACCAGATTGCGGCGCTGTACAACTACAACCTGGCTCGCATCGACCTGGCGACCGCCACGGGAACCATAGCGGAGTACGTGAACCAATGAAGAAACTGATCGTCATTCTATTGATTGCCGCGGCCGGGACCGTCGGCTACCTGTGGTACACCGGAGCTTTCACTCCGAAGGGCAACTTCATCGCGGTCTCCGGGAACCTGGAGCTGACCGAAGTCGACTTGTCCTTCAAGATCGCCGGGCGCTTGATTGAGCGGAAAGTAGACGAAGGGGACTGGGTCAAAACCGGCGACCTGATCGCACGGCTGGACCCGATAGAGCTGCAGCGCCAGGCCACGCGAGACAAGGCGATGGTGATCGGTGCGAAGTCGAACTACGACCAATTGGTCACCTCGATCCAGTTCCAGAAATCCACGCTTGAAAGTGACGTAGCCGCTCGGCAGGCGGAACTGAATCTGGCGCAGGCGAAGCTCGATGAGATGCTCAACGGCAGCCGCCAGCAGGATATTCAACAAGCGATCGCGGGGGTCAACGACGCCACGGCGCAGCTCGACTACGCGCGCCTGGATTGGGACCGCGCGCAGACGCTGTTCAAGAACGACGACATTTCCAAGCAACAATTCGATCAGGCTCGCACCAAGTTCGAAAGCGCCCAGGCGGTGTTGCGGCAAGCGCAGGAGAAAGAGTCCGAGGTGAAAGAGGGCCCGCGCAAGGAAGATATCGCGGGCGCACGGGCAGACGTGGCTCGCGCGGCGGCGGCGGTGCAGACGGCGGAGGCCAACCGGCTCGAAGTGCAGCGTAAGGAAGAGGAGCTCCAGCAGCGGAAATCCGAGATCGAGAGGACCGAGGCGCAGGCGGGGATTTCCGAAAAGCAGCTTTCCGACACCGAAATTTTTACGCCGATCGACGGCGTGGTGCTGGTGAAATCGGCTGAGCCGGGCGAAGTCCTGGCTGCGGGAACAACCGTGGTGACCGTCGGCGATCTGGAACATCCGTGGCTGCGGGCCTACATCAACGAGACGGATTTGGGGCGCGTGAAGCTCGGACAAAAGGTGAAGCTGACCACCGACTCCTATCCGACCAAGGCGTATTGGGGCCACGTCTCCTACATCGCGTCCCAAGCTGAGTTCACGCCTAAGCAGATTCAGACCAAGGAAGAGCGCGTGAAGCTGGTGTACCGCATCAAAATTGAAGTCGAGAACAAGGAGCACGAGCTCAAGGACAACATGCCGGTGGACGCGCAGATTCTACTATGAGCATCATTCGCGCCAGCAATCTTACGCGGCGGTTCGGAAATCTGACAGCCGTGGATCATCTGAACCTGGAGGTTCAGCAGGGCGAGATTTTTTGCCTGGTGGGTCCGGATGGCGCGGGCAAGACCACGACTTTGCGCCTGCTGTGCAGCCTGATGGATCCGACCGAGGGCTCGGCCGAGGTCGCCGGGCACGACGTGGCGAAGGAGTCGGATGCTGTACATGACCAGCTCGGCTACATGGCGCAGCGGTTCGGCTTGTATCCCGACCTGACCGTCGACGAGAATATGTTCTTCTACTCCGACCTCTACGGCATCACGGGAAAGGAGCGCGACGAGCTGACCGAGAAGCTATTGCGCATGACGAGGCTGGAGCCGTTCCGCACGCGCGCGGCCGGAAAACTTTCGGGCGGGATGAAGCAGAAGCTCGCGTTGATGTGCACGCTGTTGCACAAGCCTCACGTTCTCTTCCTGGATGAGCCGACCAACGGCGTCGACCCGGTCTCTCGCCGCGACTTCTGGGCGATTCTGTATTCGTTGGTGCGCGACGGTTTGACCGTGTTTGTAGCCACCGCGTACCTGGACGAAGCCGAGCGTGCCAATCGAGTGGGACTGATGCAGAAAGGCCGCATGATCCGCTGCGACACTCCGGCGGCGTTACGCCAGGATTTGGATCACGCCTACTACAACATCGAAGGCGGCGATCCGCGGCAGCTTCGCGAAGTTTTATTGAAGCAGCCGGGAGTGCTTGCGGTGCAGCCGACGGGGGCGCATCTGCGGTTGTACGTAGATGAGCGGCACACCTCGGCCGGGGAGTTGGCGCGCGTCACGCCGTTCACCTGGCAGCGCATCGCGCCGTCTCTTGAAGATGTGTTCATTGCGCTGGTGCGGCAGGAAGAGCTGCGCGAAGAACATCAGGAGGACGCGCCGCATGCTGCCTAAAGGAAACGGTCCGGCGGTGGTGCTGGAGAAGCTGGTGAAACGCTTCGGGGACTTCGTGGCCGTGGATCAGGTTTCACTGGAAATTCCGCGCGGCGAGATCTTCGGTTTTCTGGGCCCGAACGGCGCTGGAAAATCCACCACAATTCGCATCTTGTGCGGTCTGCTCGGGCCCACTTCGGGCCGCGCGACGGTGGCCGAGTTCGATGTAGCCACACAAGCCGAAGACATCCGCCGCAATATCGGCTACATGTCGCAGAAATTTTCGCTCTACGACGATTTGACGGTGGAAGAGAACATCGTCTTCTTCGGCGGAGTGTACGGCGTGAAGCCGGACATTTTGCCCGTGCGCCGCGACTACGTTCTGAAGATGGCGGGCCTCGAAGATCGCCGCGCCAGTCTTACGCGCCTGCTTTCAGGCGGCTGGAAGCAGCGGCTGGCGCTGGGTTGCGCGATCCTGCATGAGCCACCGATCCTTTTTCTGGACGAACCCACCAGCGGCGTGGATCCCATCGCGCGGCGCAATTTCTGGGACTTGATCTACCAGCTTTCCGCCGCCGGCCACACCATTTTCGTCACCACGCATTACATGGACGAGGCTGAGTACTGCCATCGCATCGCGCTGATGTACGGAGGCCGCGTGATCGCGTTGGGCTCGCCCGCGGAGCTGAAGCGGCTGTTGGGCGAAGGCCACCTGTTGTATCTGGAATCGTCCGACCTAATGGGCAGTATGACGGCGTTGAACGGCCTTCCGGAGATTCTGGACGTGGCGGTGTTCGGCGGCGGGTTGCACGTGAAGGTGGCCGACAACCGGCAGGGCGAAGCGGCGATTCACACTGCGCTCGATGCGGCGGGTATCAAGATCGGGCGGCTGGAGCCGATTACGGCGACCATGGAGGACGTTTTCGTCAGCCTGATCGAACATGAGGAGCAGAGCGCCCGCGAGGAGAAGAGCGCCGCATGAACTTCCGCCGCACGCGCGCCATGTTCCGCAAGGAATTCCTGCACATTATCCGCGACCCCCGGAGTTTGATCGCCGCGCTGGCGCAACCTTTAATGATGCTGTTGCTGTTCGGCTACGCGCTGAGCCTGGACGTGGACCGCATCCCAACGGTGATTTACGATCTGGATCAAACCTCTGTGAGCCAGGCTCTGATCAAGGATTTTCGCGGCTCGCGCTATTTCGACATCGTCGGCGACGTGCACGGTTACCGGCCGATTGAACAGGACATCGACACAAGCAAAGCGCTGTTGGGTGTGGTGATTCCCGAAAATTACTCGCGCGACCTGGCGCTGGGTAAGAACGCGGACGTGCAATTCCTACTGGACGGCAGCGATTCAAACACAGCGTCCATCGCCATGGGTTACGCGGAGGGCATGATCCAAGCCTACGCGCAGCGCCGGAGGGCAGACGCGGAGATGACGCGGACCGGCAGCGTGCTGCGGCCGCCGATCGACGCACGAGTTCGCGTCTGGTACAACACCGACCTGGTCTCGCGCAATTTCATCGTGCCCGGCTTGATTGCGGTGATTCTGATGATTATCGCCGCGATGCTGACTTCGCTCACCGTGGCGCGCGAATGGGAGAACGGGACCATGGAGCAACTGCTCTCGACTCCGGTGCGGCCGGTGGAGATCGCGGTGGGGAAATTGGGCGCGTACTTCGTGCTGGGGGTCATCGACATGGTGATGTCGATATTCGTCGGCATGGTGATTTTCGACGTGCCGCTGAAAGGCAGCCCGGTGCTGCTGTTCGTGTCGAGCTGCATCTTTCTATTCGGCGCGCTGGCGTGGGGAATCCTGATCTCGGCAATGAACCGGAACCAGCTCGCGGCCTACCAGTTGTGCACGCTGACTTCGTTCCTGCCGGCGTTTCTGCTCTCCGGATTCATCTACTCGCTCCAGAACATGCCGCTGGTGATTCAGTTTTTGGCGCTGTTCGTGCCGGCGCGTTACTTCATCGACATTGTGAAAGGGATTTTCTTGAAAGGCATTGGGCTGGAAATTTTGTGGTTCGATGTGTTGCTGCTGATGGCCTATGGAGTAGCGATGTTCTATCTGGCGGCCAAAAAACTGCGGCAGAAGGTGGCTTGAGGAAGCGCCTATGAGACAACGGCTGCGGCACATGATCCGCAAGGAATTCATTCAGACGCTACGCGAGCCGCGCATGCGCGTGATGCTGTTTCTGCCGCCGCTGCTGCAATTGCTGATCTATGGCTTTTCGGTGAATTTGGACGTCGATTCGGCGCGGATCGCCTGGATGGATCAGGACCGGACGCCGCAGAGCCGCGAGTTGGAATCGGAATTTCTGGGCTCCGGGCGGTTTGTCGTTGTGGCCAACCCGACCGGCGAAGGCGAGATGCAGGAACTGCTCGATCGCGGCAAAGTGGACGGCGTGGTTCGTGTCCTGCCGGGATTCGCGCACGACCTGGAACGCGGCCGGACCACCAGTGTGCAGGTTCTGCTCGACGGGACCGATTCCAATACGGCGTCGATTGTATCCGCCTACGCCAGCCAGACCATCCTGCGGTATTCCTCCGAAGTGATGAACCAGAGGCAGCGCGACAAACTCGTGGCTGGCACGGTGGCCTCGAATGGTCCGATCGGCGCGGCCGTGCCGACGGTGCAGTCGGCGACGCGCGTGTGGTTCAATCCGGACCTGAAGAGCCGCAATTATTTTGTGCCCGGCGTGGTGGTGAACATTATCATGCTGGTGACTCTCTCGCTGACCGCGCTGGCCATCGTGCGCGAAAAAGAGATCGGCACCATGGAACAGTTGATGGTGACTCCGCTGCGGCCGGTGGAGCTGATCTTGGGCAAGACTCTGCCATTCGTGCTGATCGGCTTCTGGGACATGGTGCTGGTGGTGGCGGCGTCACTGCTGATTTTTCACGTGCCTTTCGTGGGGAATTTCGGGACTCTTTGCCTAGCGGCGTTTTTCTTCATCCTGACCAGCCTGGGCGCGGGCCTATTCATTTCCACGATTTCGAAGACGCAGCAGCAGGCCAACATGTCCACCTTCCTGTTCTTCCAGCCGTTCATGATGCTGAGCGGGTTCACCTTCCCGGTCCGCAACATGCCGACGATCGTGCAGTACTTCACGTTTCTGAATCCGATGCGCTACTTCATCGAGATCGTGCGCGGCATCTTTCTCAAAGGTTCCGGCTTCGCGGTGTTGTGGCCGCAGATGCTGGCGCTGGGCGTGATGGGCGTGGTGGTGCTGGGCTTGAGCGTGCAGCGGTTCCACAAACATTTGGAGTAGGTCCTGCTACACTCCAAGTATGGATTCCTCCCGCCGCAACTTTATCGGAAAGGTGGCCACCGGACTAGCCGGAACCCTGGCCGCCGGGCCGGCTGAGGCGCTGGCCGCGGTGAATCGCGTGCGGGTGGGCGTGATTGGCGCGGGGGACCGGGGCATGGAGCTGGTCAGCCAAATCCGCGTATGCCCCAACACGGACATCGCCGCTTTTGCCGATATTTACTCCCGGAATTTGGAGCGGGCGCAGCGCGCGATCCCGGGCGCTGCGGGCTACGCCGATTACCGGCGATTGCTGGACGACCGCTCGATCGATGCGGTGGTGATCGCCACTCCTCCGCACTTGCATGCGGCGCAGTTCGTCGATGCGTTGGACGCGGGCAAGCACGTGTACATCGAGAAGGTGATGGCGTTCAACCTGGACCACGCCAAGCGCATGCGCACGGCGTACCAGAAGCACGGGAAGCTGACCGTGCAGGTGGGGCATCAGGCGTGCTCCGCCGGGCACATCGCCGACGTGCGCCAATTCCTCTCTGACCCTGAGCGGATGGGCCGGGTCACGGCGGTCACCATGCAGATGCATCGCAACACGCCGGTGGGCAAGCCGCAATGGGCGCGGCCCGCGCTGCTCACGCCGGACGTGAATCCTGGCAACGTGGCGTGGGAGGAGTTTTTGGGCCGGGATCTCTCGGGCAACGGGGTCAAGCCCTTCGATCCGCAGCGTTTCATTCACTGGCGCTATTTCTGGGACACCTCCGGCGGCGGTGTTTTCGAGGGCATGAGCCAGCAGTTGGCGTTTTGGTACAAGGCTCTGGGCTTGCACATTCCGCGCGCCGCGTCGATGGAAGGCGGGATCTATCTGTGGAAGGACGGACGCGAAGCCCCAGACACGGCCAGCGTCACCGTGCAGCAACCAGAGGAGATCCTGATCAACTGGGTTTCGGGATTCGGAAACAACCAGCTCGGGGTGAGCGAAGACGTGCTGGGCACCCACGGTTCCATTTCACGCGCCGCGCAGGTGCGTTACCTTCCGCAAAAGGTGAACCGGCCCTCCGCGGGAGAGATGGTGGGCCGCGCCGCGCACTCGCCGCACGCGCACATGGCGAATTTTATCGACTGCATCCGCACCGGCCAGGAGCCAAATTGCCCGTTCGATTTGGGATTCCGCGTGTCGGTGGCGTGCCGCATGGCGGTGGATAGCTACCGTCTGGGGCGCACTCTGCGCTGGGACGCGGCGCGGGAAGAGATCGTCTAACGACATCCGAATGGATTTCGGTTTCACCGAGGACCAAAGGCAGCTTCGCCATACCGTTCGCGAGTTCTGCGAGGCCGAAATCAAGCCGCATGTCATGGAGTGGGACGAGGCGCAGACGTTTCCCACGGCTGTTTTTCGCGAGCTCGGCCAGCTTGGTGTTCTGGGCGCGATTTTTCCGGAGGAGTTTGGCGGCTCCGGCTACAGCTACGTCGACTACTCAATCGTGATGGAGGAACTGGCGCGCGTCGATCCCTCGATAGCGCTGAGCGTCGCCGCACATGTTTCGCTGTGCGCCAATCACATTTACACCGCTGGTAGCCAGGAGCAAAAGCGCCGCTATATTCCCAAGCTCGCCTCTGGCGAATGGATCGGCTCATGGTCCTTGACCGAGCCGGAATCGGGATCGGACGCGGCTCAGGCGCGAGCTTCCGCTGTTCGCGACGGAGATTGCTGGGTGCTGAACGGAGTCAAAACGTTCACCACCAATGCTCACGTGGCTGAGGTCGGCGTGGTAATGGCCGTGACGGACCGCTCGGCATCGGCGCACGGGATCTCGGCGTTTATCATCGAGCGAGGCACTCCGGGATACAGCTTCGGAAAGAAAGAAAACAAGCTAGGGATGCGGTGTTCGCCCACTGGCGACGTTATCCTCACCAACTGCCGGGTTCCCGATTTGAAATTGTGCGGCAAGGTGGGCGAAGGGTTCGTCGATGCTCTGCGGATTCTGGATGGGGGTAGAATTTCGATTGCCGCTCTGGCCCTCGGCGTGGCGCAGGGGGCCTATGAGGCGGCGCTCGCCTATTCCAAGCAGCGCAAACAATTCAGCCGCTTTATTTCCGAATTTCAGGCGATTCAGAATAAATTGGCGGACATGGCTACGAATATCGACGCCGCGCGACTGCTGACTCAGAGAGCCGCGTGGCTCAAGGATACGGGAGCAAGCGTCAATAAGGAATCGTCGATGGCCAAGCTGTTCGCCTCCGAGACTGCGGTGCGCGTGTCCAATGAGGCGGTGCAGATCCACGGCGGCTACGGGTTCACTAAAGATTATCCGGTGGAGAAATTCTTCCGGGACTCGAAGCTTTGCACCATTGGCGAGGGCACCAGCGAAATCCAACGGCTGGTGATCGCGCGGCAGTTGCTGAAGAGCCAGTGAGGCGCCGCGCGTGACTGAGCCCTCTTTTAGGGAAACGATCGACCGCATCCTCGCCCGCGATCCCCGCGCGCTGGCCCGCGCAGCGACGTGGATCGAGAACAGGCGGCCGGAGGCAAAGGCGCTGCTCAAGGAGCTCCCGCCGCACGAGGGGCGTGCCGTGGTGCTCGGCGTCACCGGAGCTCCAGGGACCGGCAAGAGCACTTTGTGCAACGCTCTGATCCGCGAGCTGCGGGCGCAAGCCAAGACTGTCGCGATCGTCGCCGTGGACCCCAGCAGCCCTTACACCGGCGGAGCTCTGCTCGGCGATCGCGTCCGCATGCAGCAGCATCATGCCGACCCCGGCGTGTTCATTCGCTCTATGGCCACGCGCGGTGCCGCCGGCGGAGTCGCGCGAGCCACGAAAGAAACGGCCTTGCTGCTGGATGCGGCCGGCTTCGACGTCGTGATCATCGAAACGGTCGGAGTGGGGCAGGACGAAGTGGAGATCGCGCGGCTGGCCGACGTCACGCTGCTGGTGCTGACTCCCGGCTCGGGCGACGAGGTGCAAGCGATCAAAGCGGGTATTATGGAGATCGCTCAAGTACTCGTCATTAATAAAGCGGATTTACCAGGGGCTGAGAAGCTGGAGCACGAATTAAATGCCTCCTTGGGGCTGGCGCATGGATACAAACCGGTTATTATCCGCACCGTTGCGAGCGAAGGGCAGGGGATCGCGGAACTGCTGAGCGCTGCTGAAAAAGCGCGCGGGGACGCCGGCCGCGGTGCGCTGCCCCGCCGTGCTGAGGTCTCCATCGATCACCTGGGCATCGCCGTGCGTTCGATCGAACAAGCTCTCGGGTTTTATGAACGCCAGCTTGGATTGAAGATTGCCATGCGCGAGACGGTTGCGCAGGAAAAAGTTCACGTCGCGATGCTGCCCCTGGAGGGTTCGCGGATCGAGTTGTTGGAGCCGACGGAAGCGGAATCGCCGGTCGGAAAATTTCTGGCCAAGCGCGGCGAGGGGCTGCATCACGTCGCGCTGAAAGTGCCCGACTTGAATGCGGCCGTGGAGCGGCTGCGTGCGGCGGGAGCGAAGCTGTTGAACGAGCCTCGCATGGGCGCCGGAGGCCACCTCTACGTGTTCGTGCACCCTGCTTCCTCCGGCGGCGTCTTATTGGAACTGATACAAGCATGAAACCAAAAATCGGAATTATCGGCGGCAGCGGGCTGTATTCGATGCCGGGATTTGAAGCGCAGGAAGAGCGCGCGGTGACGACTCCCTTCGGCGAGCCCTCGGACAAATTTGTGGTGGGGCGGCTGGCAGGTAAGGAAGTCGCCTTTCTCGCGCGGCATGGGCGAGGGCACCGCATCTCGCCCTCCGAGTTGAATTTTCGAGCCAATATCTGGGCCATGAGGTCGCTCGGCGTGGAGCGGATTTTGTCGCTGAGCGCGGTGGGGTCGCTCAAGGAGGAACACAAGCCGCTGGACTTCGTGATTCCGGATCAATTCGTGGACCGCACGCGCGGGCGCGTCTCGACATTTTTCGGTGAAGGCTTGGTCGCGCACATTAGCTTCGCGCATCCCATCTGCCCACAACTGGCTCAGGTCGCCTATCGCGCCGCCGGCGAAGCCGGCGTTCAGGCAAAGCTGGGCGGGACCTATCTGTGCATGGAAGGCCCGGCGTTTTCGACGCTGGCCGAATCGAATCTGTACCGGAGCTGGGGCATGGACGTCATCGGCATGACCAATCTGCAAGAGGCCAAGCTCGCACGCGAAGCCGAAATGTGTTACGTGACCATCGCCATGGTGACGGATTACGATTGCTGGCATCCGGATCATGATGCGGTGACCGTGAATGACATCATCCGGGTGCTCACTAGGAACGCCGAAAATGCCGCGACGCTGATCGCGGCGGCGGTGCGGTCGATGCCCGACGCCCGCGAGTGCAAATGCGACTCGGCGCTTTCGCATGCGCTGATCACGGATCGGAAAGCGATTCCGGAGCCGACTCGCAAGAAGCTGGAGCTGCTGATTGGGAAGTATCTGTAAGCCGGAGAGCATCTGTAGCCAGCTTCTCGACTGCTGTCTCAGCGGAGAGCCGTGGACTGAAGAGATGCTGCGGGCCGTGCTCGACATCGATGAAGGCCGCGCATTCCTGTCGATCGTGGTCGAGCGCCTGGGAGACCTGTTCGAGCCGCGCTTGTGCGACGTTTATGCAGAGCTGTTCACGCAGGCGATCCGGATTGTGTATCCGGAATTGATTCCTCGCATCCGGCGAGCTGCCGTGCCGGGCGAAGCGCCGTCCTCCGCGGACCGCGTCTATATCCTCTCACGCGTCACGCTCGGCGCAGATATCGCCGTGACCAGCGTGCTGTTGGACGCCGCGAAGAAGCATTGGCCTGGCGCTGAAATCTGCTTCGCCGGACCGCGAAAGAATTTCGAGCTGTTTGAAGCCGATCCGCGTATCCGCCACGTCCCCACGCCGTACCCGCGGTCGAGCTCCCTGCGCGACCGGCTGGAGGCTTCGGCGGCTCTGGAGTTTACCGATGGCATCGTGATCGATCCGGATTCACGGCTCACGCAGCTCGGCCTGATCCGCGTGTGCGACGACGAACGTTACTTCTTCTTCGATAGCCGTGGCTACGGCGGCGCCGAGTTGGATCGCCTACCGGACGTGGCGGCGCGATGGGTTCGCGAGATTCTCCGGGTGGAAAGCGCCGGGCCGTATATCGCGCCCTTGCCCGTCGAAGGCCCGCCGGCCGATGTCACCGTGAGCCTCGGTGTCGGCGAAAACGCAAGCAAGCGGCTTAGCGGCGACTTCGAGCGCCAATTGCTTCGCCTGCTGGCTGAGACCGGGGCATCCGTGTTGGTGGACAAGGGTGCGGGGGAGGAAGAGCGGGCGCGCGTGGAAGGCGCGTTGCAGCCCGGCATGCGCACGCATGAAGGAGCCTTCGCGCCGTTCGCGGCGGAGATCGCGCGCAGTAAATTGTTCGTCGGCTACGATTCGGCGGGGGGCCATGCCGCGTCTGCGTGCGGAGTGCGGCTGATCAGCATCGCCAACGGATTCGCCAGCGAACGGATGCTGGAGCGCTGGCGGCCGAATGGCGTCGTGATTCGCGGGGATTCGCCCGATGTGCTGGGAGCCGTTCTCCGGGCGCTTCTTCAATGAGTCCTCACATGTACATTCCGCCGTTGACGTCCAGCACGTGGCCGGTGATGTAGCCGGCTTCTTCGCTCGCCAGAAAACGCACCGCGGCGGCTATGTCTTCACTTTTGCCGAAACGGCGTAGAGGAATGTGGTTCAGCATGTTGTCCTTTGTTTCGGCCGAAAGACTCGCGGTCATGTCGGTCTCGATGAATCCGGGCGCGACGGCGTTGACGGTGATGTTGCGGCTGGCCATCTCCTGCGCCAGAGTCTTGGTCAGGCCGATCAGTCCGGCCTTCGACGCGACGTAGTTGGCCTGGCCGGGATTGCCCGCCTCGGCGACCACCGAGGAAACATTGATGATGCGTCCCCATCGTTCGCGCATCATGCCATGCAGGACCTGTTGGGCGGCGATGAAAGCGCCCGTCAGATTGGTGGCGATAACGGCGTCCCAATCGTCCTTCTTCATGCGCAGGGCGAGGCCGTCGCGTGTGATGCCGGCATTGTTGACCAGAATATCGATGCGCCCGAACTCCTCGGCCGCGGTCGCGAACGCCTGCTTAATCGACTCAGCCGAGCTCATATCGATGGGCACGGCAAAAGCTTCAGCGCCGGTCGAGCGAATTTCGGATGCGGTCTCTTCCAGGCGCGTAAGATCGCGGGCGGCAATGGCCACTCGCGCGCCCGCCTGCGCGAGCGCGATGGCGCAGGCTCTTCCAATTCCCCGGCTGCCGCCGGTGACAAACGCTGTCCTTGTTGGCATACGATTAATGATAGTGAAAACGCCAGCTTTGTCCCATACGCAACATGCCCTATGACGACTTGCGTGACTTCGTGCGTGCTCTAGAGAAGCAGGGCGAGCTGAAGCGCGTTCCGTTTGAAGTCGATCCACACCTAGAAATCACCGAATTTGCCGACCGCAGCGTCAAGCATGGCGGCCCGGCGTTCTTATTCGAAAAGCCCAAGGGCTCGGACGTTCCGGTGCTGATCAACGCCTTGGCCAGCGCGGCCCGGATGGAGCTGGCACTCGAAGCAACGCCGGATGAAGTCGCGGGACGCATCGCGGAGTTGATCGAGATGCGTAAGCCGGAAGGCTTGATGGGCAAGCTGAAAATGCTGCCCAAGCTGGCGGATCTGGCGTCCGTTTTTCCGAAGACCGTAAGCTCCGGGCCGTGCAAGGACGTTATCGAGCGGCGCGATTATTCGCTCGATAAGTTTCCGATTCTGCACTGCTGGCCGCAGGACGGCGGTCGCTTCATCACCTTGCCCATGGTGTTTTCGCGCAATCCGGATACCGGCAAGCGTAATTGCGGCTGCTATCGATTGCAGGTTTTCGACGAGCGCACCACCGGCATGCATTGGCAGACGCACAAGCAGGGGGCGGAACATTATCGAAGGATGGCCGCTACGGGAAAGAGCTCACGGATGGATGTTGCCGTGGCGATTGGCTCCGACCCTTGCACGATGTATTCGGCGATTCTACCCTTGCCGCCCGATCTGGATGAGATGATGCTGGCGGGATTTCTGCGCGGCAAAGCGGTGGAGATGGTGAAGTGCGAAACCTCCGATATCGAGGTCCCGGCGAATGCGGAAATCGTGCTGGAAGGCTACGTCGAGCTGGGCGAACTTCGCCGCGAAGGTCCTTTCGGAGATCACACGGGATTTTATTCACTGGAAGACGATTACCCGGTGTTCCATCTCACCTGTGTCACGCATCGAAAGAATCCGATCTACGCGACGACCATCGTTGGACCACCGCCCATGGAGGATTTCTACATGGGCAAGGCCATCGAACGCATCTTTCTGCCGCTGATGCGCCTGCAACTGCCGGAAATCCGTGACGTGTCCATGCCGGCGGAAGGAATCTTTCACAACCTGATTCTGGTATCCATCCGCAAGTCTTATCCAGGCCAGGCTCGCAAAGTAATGCACGCGATCTGGGGCCTGGGCCAGGCGATGTTCTCCAAGTGCATCGTGGTGGTGGATGAAGACGTGAACGTGCAGGACGTGCGTGAAGTCGCCTGGAAGGCGCTGAACAATATCGATCCGGAGCGAGACATCCAGTTCGTCTTGGGGCCGGTCGATTCGCTGGACCACTCCAGCCGCCTTCCCAATTACGGCTCCAAGATGGGTGTCGACGCAACCAAGAAATGGCCCGGGGAGGGTTTCACTCGGCCTTGGCCCGACGTGATCCGTATGTCGGACCAGGTGCAGAAGCGGGTGGACGAGCTGTGGAAGAAGGCCGGGCTGCGGTAAAACCAGATTCGCTAAGCCTGAGCCGTGCGATTCTGGCTTCCCGGGAAAGAGTCGAGCTGCTGAATCAGTCCCTCGAGCGGCGGGGCAATCGGGAACAGTGCCCAGGTGGCCGAGATCGAGAGCATTACCGAGCGGTTGGAGAGTTCGAAATCGCGCTCGATTCTTGCGGGTAGCAGGAAGCGGAGTTGTTCGCGGACCTTTTCGATCCCTTCTGCGCGGTGGAGCAAAGTTAGGAACGCCGGTCCGCTCCAACGGAAGATTTGGTCGCTTGGCGGGAGACGGCTGCGGAGCTCTTCCAGGTAGGCCCTCAGAACGCGGTCCCCAAGTTCGTAGCCGAAACGGGAATTGAACAACATGACGCGGTCCACGATAAACAGCCCGGCGTAAGGCGGCTTGCGGTTGAGCGCCCACTCCGCCAAGGCCGCTTGAGCGGCGGCGCGCGCGCGCAGACCGGTGGTGGGGTCGAGGACCGGCCCGGTGCCGGCTGCAGAGATGCGCGTCTGGCTTTCTCGAAGCTCCTCTTGCAGACCGGCCATGGTGCGCGAAGCATCGGCCTTCTGCCGCTCAGCTTCGTTGCGAATGCTCTCCAGGCAATCCGCCAGACGAACCTTGAGCACGCGCACGTCCTCAATAGCAGACGTCCTTTCAAGCTGGCCTTCAATTTCGCGCAAGCGGATGACGGACTCCTGGCTTCCGGAGCCCAGCATCGCCACGGTTCGAGTAAGCATGGCGATCATATGGTGCAACTCCGCCCCTTGCATCCGGAGATGGCGAGTGGTTCGTGAATTGTAGGCCTCCAGGGATTTCAGAATGGCGCCGACGCTCACCATCAGGTCCGCGGGAGACGGGATTCCCTCCACTACGTCCATTTGTTCCTGCATCTCGCGGCGGAACGACTGGTAGTCCATCGGGTCGCCCTCGACAGCATGCAACGCGAAGCCTTGCATCAGGAGGCGGATTACCCGCATGAGGCTGCCGTCGTCGGATTCCGGCGCCGGTGCGCTCCAGAATTTGCGCAGCGAAATCATGGCTCTCTGCGAACAAAGTGTCCGCGACGGTGCGGGAATCTCAGCGGCTGCGGTAAAATGAACCCATACGGCGGCTGTAGCTCAGCTGGTAGTAGCGCCAGATTGTGGTTCTGGATGTCGTGGGTTCGAATCCCACCAGCCGCCCCACTCAAAACATGTTCAGGCTGTCGAGCCTGGCGATGATTTTGTTCGCCGCGTGCCGCCAGGTCCAATTTTCCCGAACATATTTCGAAGCGGCTGCGCCTCTTATCCTAGCCTCGGCTTGGTGGCCGAATACGTAACGCATTAACCGGCGCAGGTGCGAATACGACGGTTCGGCCCACCGGAACCCGGCGTAGTAGGGGCACTTCGCCCGGGCGGGAACCAGTTCCTCGATCGGCAAGGGATATGCGGTCGTTTCCGTCATGAAATCGCAATGGGCGCTCCAGTTGGTGGCGATCACCGGAAGGCCGCACGCCATGGCCTCAATCACCGGCATGCCCCAGCCTTCACCGCGAGTCGTGAGCACAAAACAATCAGCCGATCGATACACCACGCCCAGTTGATGCGTGGGAATCACCTGATTCAGTGAAAGATGAATCCGTCCGCCGTTGGGGTCCAGTCCCAGATTCGCCACTTGGCGCTCCACGTCGACTCCCGCATCGACGTTGGTGGTTTTGGCCAAAAGAATCACCGGTTCATCCGAGCGAAATTCCTCGTTGAACGCCCGAAGGAGCAATTCCGGGGCCTTCCGTTCACCCCATTCAAAAATGGAAAGAAACGTATAAACGCCGGAAAAAGGATGGGACGCAATTTTCGGGTTGAAATAATCCGGATCGACGCCAAGCGGCATGACGTATATCGGCTTTGTCACCCCACTAGCGCGGAAGGTTTCCGCATTGAACGTCGATGGAACCCAGACCTCGTCCATCGCGTTGGCTTGCCGTGCCCAATCCGCGGGAATCCGGTCGGCCTCTAGCATCGTGAACCCGATTTTATAGCGTCCAAAATTAGCGTGAAACATATCGCCCTGGCCGTAGACGACTTGTGGCAGTTCATGACTGAGCTTACGGCGGCGAATTTCATCGACGAGGGGAGCTTCCGCGCCGCTCGGTTCCGGAACAGGCAAGACCGTTCCAGGCCCATAGAGGTACTTATAGAAAACCCGCACCCCCTGTTTATCCAGAGCGGTTGCCAGCGCCGCCGAACTGATCGCGTATCCTGTCGGGAAATTTAGAGCCGAGTGCCATCCGAGGCAGCGAGTATAGCGGGTTTGTTTAAACGTCCTCTCCCATTTCTTCCGGAATAGCTGCTGACTCTTCTGAAACAGCCTGCGATGCGACGTGTTGTTTACTTTCGTGGAGACGTTCTCGTGGTGGAGAACGGTGACGCTTCCGCAGCATTGCGTTCTGAAGCCAAAGGCCGCGGCGCGGGCGCAGTAGTCCGTGTCCTCGAAGTAGCAGAAATATTCTTCATCCAGGAGGCCGGCTTGATCCAGAACAGCGCGCTTCAAATAAACGCAGGCGAACACGACGCTCTCCACGTCGCGGTCATCATTAAACTGGTTGACATCCCGCTCTCCGCCCCCGATTTGTTGCCCCCAGAAAGTATCGAGCGGCATATAGGCGCCTGCATGCTGCAGCATGCCGTTGGGCCGGACCAGGCGGCAACCCACGATGCCAGTGTCGCTGCTCGCATGAGCCGTAATCTGCATCTGGGTGAGCCAGTCCGGCTGGCCGATCTCGGTATCGTTGTTGAGCAACACGATATCGTGTCCAGCCGGCGCGCTGCGAATGCCAATATTGCTGCCTCTAGCAAAACCCAGGTTCTCCGGATTGCGTACTACGGATATCCAGTTCTGGCCCTCCAGGTACTCGATCGTTCCATCCGTGCTGGCGTTATCCACCACCACGACGCTAAACGCCGGGTGATCCGTTTTGGAGCGGAGGCTTTCCAGACAGCGGCGGGTGTACTCGAGTCCGTTCCAGGTCAGGATAACGACGGTTACCGGACGCCGCGGATCCGTCAACACCGATCCGGTCAACGATGGTCCTCCGGCCGCTCGGCGCGTAAGCGCCGAACCTCCTCCCGAAGAGCCTCGATCTCAATCTGGTTGGCGCGCAGCATGTATAACAATACCTCGATCGCCTCTGTAGAGCCCTGCAGATGCGTTCCAACCGACCGCGCGAAGTTTCTGAGCGAGCCGGTATACCACCACATCAATCGCTGCAGAAAGCCGATCGCGATGCGGCCCACAGTGCCGCGAAGAGTGGGCGCAACCGCGGGCATCTCCCCGATTTCAGCCACGCTGGCCGCGAAACCGCCATCCAACGACCGATACAAAGCGAGAAGCCGTTCGGCTAACTCGCCGGATCCGTTCGTCTGATCCTGCTGTACGCTGCCGCTGCCCCATACGCGAGGCGGTCCTGAATACACCTTCACGGCGCGATTGAGCGTAGGGAACAACGCGTCGCGCCGCAATTGCTGCCGCACTTGCCCGATAATATCCTCCGCGCGAAAAGAGCTAAGCCGGCCGGCAGACATATCAAGTTCCGCTTCCGTCAAGAGCGCATGGCGGCAAGTGAGGTTTGCATGCGTAGGCCCTGTTGGCTCCGCAGATCCTCCTGCACCATCTCCCGGATCAATTCGCGGAAGGTAGTTCTCGGTTCCCATCCCAGCGCCTTCCTCGCTTTAGAAGCATCGCCGAGAAGTAAATCCACTTCCGTGGGACGATAGAACCGCTGGTCCACCACGACATACTCGCGGTAGTCTAGGTTGGCTTCGGCAAAGGCCGCCTCGCAGAACTCGCGCACCGAATGCGTTTCACCGGTGGCAATAACATAGTCGTCCGGATCGGGCGACTGCAGCATCAGCCACATTGCTTCCACATATTCGCGGGCATGTCCCCAATCACGCTTGGCGTCGAGGTTTCCGAGCCTCAATTCCTTCGCCTGGCCATTCACGATGCGCGCGACTCCGGAGGTAATCTTGCGAGTGACGAATTCAAAACCACGCCGCGGCGACTCATGATTGAACAGGATACCGTTGGCTCCGAACATCGCATACGCTTCGCGATAGTTGCGCGTCAATTCGAATCCGCAAACCTTGCTGATGCCATAGGCTGAACTGGGGCGAAAGCGGGTTTGCTCGGCTTGAGGAACTTCCTGAGCCTTGCCGAACATCTCGCTCGAACCCGCAAAGTAGAATCGGCACTTCGGCGCCACTTGTTTTAGCGCCGAAAGAAGGAAATGAGTACCCTTGATGTTGACATCGAACGTGGAAAACTCATCGTCGAAGGAATGGCTGACGAAGCTCTGCGCGGCGAGATGATAACATTCGTCCGGAGCGATCTCCGCCACCGCCGTGAAAAGGCTTGCAAAACTCTCTAAAGAAGCGGCCCGCAAGTGGATACGGTGGATGACCGCTTCAAGCCGGGCCAAGCGGTGCGCGGCATCCTCCAGCGCCACACGGCGAACGATTCCAAAGACTTCGTAGCCCTTGGAAAGGAGCAGTTCGGCCAAGTACGAACCGTCTTGCCCGGTAATACCCGTTATCAGAGCCCGCCGCGGCATGAGAGACCCAAAACCACACGTTTACCCCCCAACCGTTCATGACGGTAGGGAAGTTGACTCTTCAAAGAATAGCATGCTCAATAAATTCCAAAGATGAATTTGAGACCGTTCCGCAGGTGGCCGCGCGCGACGCCTGTGAGCGGCGGCAGCTACTATCGGTCATGGGCCACAGCCAACACCACGACTAGGCCCAGGACGGCGTACAAAATCCGATAACGCATTTGAAGCCGGCGAATAGTCTCGAAGGTAAGACCCGCATCCCGGGTTTGTAACGTCCACCGGAGGTGAAGCGGGTACAAGACCGCGACGGAAAGAAGAGCGCGGGGTACAAGGCCGATGGCGGCCAGCGCGATCAGCAGCAAATCGGCGGCGGTGAACAGGAGGAAGCCTGCCGCGAAGCTCTTCGCAGGTCCGAATTTCACCGCGTTGGTCTGAATCCCGTTGAGCAGGTCGCTGCCGCTGTCGCGCGCCTCATGCGTCAGATGCCCGGCCATGAACGTCAAGGCGAAAAAGCTACCGATCGCGAAGCTGCGCCGGTCCATCACGTGGAACAGAGAGTAACCAAGCACGAATTGCAAGAGCCCGCCCAGAAAGTGCAGTACGGAACTAGCCAGGGGCACGCCCTTCATGGCAAACCAGGGGGCCGAATAAAGCGCACTCAGAACCGCTAGAGCGAACGCCAGAAGGAGAGGGGTCCAGCCGAAAGGAACCAGCATCAGGAGGCTAAGCAAAAGGAGCGTTATGCACAGTATCCCAGCGGCCCGGCTGCTGATCCCTCTCGCCCTGAAGACGCCTTCCGCGCGGTTGGGGTCGCGAAGGTCGGCGCTGGCTCCGCCCAGGTCGTTTAACACAAACACGTGCGCCACCAGGCAGAAACTCGCTAGCGCGAACCCGAGCAGGGTGAGGCTTTTGGCGAAAGTAAGCGTGCCGATTGAAAACAGCGCGCCCAACAGGGGCGTGCCCTGCAGCACCAGCACCTCATTCAGGCGAATGCATGACAACAAGCTCACAAACGATCGTCGCGCCTCTGCGGGACGAGCCGGCGCCAATCTCTGGAGCGTCTGCATTACCTTACACCGCCAGCCACCGTATCCTGCCCTAGCTCGAAGTACAGCCTCAACCAAAGTGCGTAACCGAAATCCTCGGACCAGTAGAACCTGGGCACAGAAGCGCTTGGGTCATTGTGATACAGCAACGGGGGGGAGAGCCGCACCATCGAGAAATCGTCTCCGGCGAGTCTTTGCAACAAACCGCGGACGTCGCTGGGACGAGGCGGGCCTGCGTCGCTGCGTGCGCGGTCGAGCATCCGTGCGGCGGACACCCAGATCTCTTGGTTCGCCATGGTGGTGCGCAGGTGCGATGGCGGCAGCGGCAGCGAACAGCCGGCCTCGCGTAAATCGGCTTGACGAAGGACCGGAATCAAAGGAGCGCTCTTGTAGTAGACCCAGATGCGGTCGTCGTTCACCGTCTGCTGAAGCGCGGAGCAGAGCGCCTTGGCCGCGGGCGGATCCGCTTTGGACAACCACAGGAATATGTGCATTTGGATCCCGGCGTCGGCTGGGTCGGGATCCGAGCCCGGATCGATGCACTGGTAGCGATCTCGCGGCGCCAGCCAGGTGCGGTAGAGCCCCTTGGGATTTCGAAAAGCCGCGAGCGTCGCGAGCGCATCCTGCCGGAGCGGCAGACGATCGCTCGGTGCAATTCGCCACACCAGAGCTGTATCGTCCGCATCCGGAGTGATGGCGCAGCCAAGCGTGCCTATCGTGGGTGCATCCGGAAGGCCATGATAGCGAACCAGGCCGCTACCCTCGATCTGACGGGTCAAGAAATGCCGCGCTCGTTCCATGCTGGCTTGAAGGCCGGCACGATTCGCCACCGGTCCCAGGATATCCAGCAGCACGGATGGCAGATAGGTGTTCATCTCCACTTGTGGATGGTCAAAGCGAGGCTGCGCGGTGTAAGAAGTAAGCCAATATCCGGCCTGCTGCTGCCGGCTGGAAAGAATCTCCTCGGCAAGGTTGGCGCTGAAAGCGAGGTCCGATCCCCCGGGCACTTGGAAGCTTCGTTCGGCCAACAGACGTGTGTCGCCGCCGGGATACGCCCGCACCAGAACCGCGACGCGGTGTTCTCCCGGGCTCAGGTCGCTGGCCGGGACCGTAAGATGCCAACCACTCGGGCCTTTGGCCCCGAGCGCTCTCGACACATCCGGGCGTGGTCCGAAGGCGGTTCCCGTGGCCGCCGGATGGCCGTCGCGGAGGGCCACGACCTCGGATGGCGAGTGCCCGTCGGCTGTCGCCCACCCCTCCAGCTCGACGGCACGCCCCGCAGGTCCGTAGCCGATCGTCATCGTGTCTATGTAGCCTCGTACCTTGGCGCCGAGTTCAAGCGGCGCGCGAGGGTGTCTCAGCTCGGCAAGAAACGGCGCATTGCCCGGTTCCCATGCCGACCGCATCGGGTTCGCCTCAGTGGCCGACGCATAGACCGCGGCATTGCTTGCGCCCGTATACCAGAAAGCGCCAATTGCTTCGATGACAACGCCGGATCCCACGGCGAACACGAAGGCGGCACGGGCCGCTTTGTTGAACCCGGTCACGGCGGGCGCGAGCATCCAGACCAGCAATGGTACGAGGTCGGTGAGCCATCGCGGGCCCCAGGAGCCGCCTTGCCTCCAGTCCGCCACGGAGTAAAACATTAGTTGCAGCACCACCGCTGAAACGGCCGCGGCGCCGATCCGGCGCGTGGGTTCCTCTCGAAGAAGGAGTGGCGCGCAGAATGGGACAAAAACAAGGAACGGCGAAAAGACGAGAAGACCCTTGGTTGGGCTTAGCAAGAGGCCGGCAAGGCCAGCCAGCGGGTTGTGTTGCAGGAAACTGACGTCGCCAACCAGCCCATACGCGCCTGCGATATGGCCGGCGATCTTTAGGTTGTAAACAAGAAGAGGAATCGTGGGCAACAAAACGCCCACAATCAGGGCGAATCGGAATCGCCGTGCCCACCACAGCGCGTACACCCCAAGCGCCGCAGCGATGATCCCATCGGGAGGGCGGTTGGCGGCGATCAAACCCAAAATCGCTCCCGCCGTCACGGCCCGGCTCCGGCCGCATTCCTCGGTGAGAAACAACAAAGCGCACACCACCAGCAGCTCGCCCGCGCCATGCTGCCACAACGCTTGACTGCCGATCATCCACGTGGTGGTTCCAAAGGCGTAGGCGATTGTAAGCAGCAGCGCCGGGCGTGAGCCTACCCGCCGCCGGAGCAACAAAAGGAACAGCGCGGCGGAGACCGCGGCGAGAAGCGATGCCGAGAGCTTTTCCATTACTCGCGCGACCCGGTCCATCTGTTCCGGGTCCCAGCCCGTTGCGCGGAGATAAACCACCGCCGGCAGATACAGTGGCGCCACAAGCAGAGGGACCACCAGCGGGTAGAGCGAAATGGCATGGCCGGTCGGGAGTTGAACGACCCAGTAGGCCTCCTGAGGGTCAACGCTCTTCGGTGAGTCTTTATTCTTACGCGGCCGGATCGGAGTCCAGCCTTGCGCGGTGAGGTCCTTAATCGGATCCAGTAGAACCGTGTGCCAGCGCCAGATCGCGAAGGGGAGATAGCGTGCCGGGTAGGTATCGCCGGCGCTGACGGATCGCAGGTTTGCCGAATAGACCAACAAACACAGTAGCCCAGCGATTACCGCCACACGAAGCCCACCGCGCGCCGGGGGAGTCGTAGCCAAATCCCCGCGCCTAGCTGCCGGAAATGTGGAGGGCGATCTATCGCGCATCATTTCACTGCCTGCGCAGATCATGCTTGCGCAAAAATTCTACAAACGGTCAATTATAGCGTGGCGAGCCGGGGCGGCTTGAGTGCTGTGATCGGCATCGCATTGTTGCTCGGCAGTGTATGTATAAAGGCTCCGCCCTTGATACGTCGGCCGCATTTGCGGCGAACATGCCGCACCCCCGGGCCGGCTCGCAGGCCCGGCGAAGGCTCGGAGGGAATTCCGCCAGCAAATGCCTGGCGTTCTCGCGGCCTACTTCGCGTTGCACGTCCTGCAGTCTAAGCGCTGGATTGATGTGGTTTTCCGCGTTTTCGTAACAGGTGAAACCGGCGAGGACGCCCTCGGAGGTTTCCGCGAAGCCCGCCAGCGGCAACAGGGTAATGGGGCGGGCGATTTGCCTGATCTTAGTCATGGTGACGTCCTCAATGCGCGATGCGCGCTGAATCCATTTCCCTTCGACGAGCAAGGTGGGACAAGGGTCGCCCAGTAATCTGGTGCGGCGAAACGCCGCAGAAGGTGCTTACGTCAATAGCTGAGAGGGCGCGGTGTGTCCGCGCCAAGGGACGACTAGCGATGAGCCGCCGCGTTTTCAATTGGCCCGCCGTGTTTCATTGGGCCGCTGCCGGATGCGCGGCCGCTGCGCTCCCGGCCGGCGCGCGAGCTTCGGAGGCCGACGCGCTCGCCATCTCCGCGAACATCCAGGCGGTGCATCTACCCTACGGGACCATTCTCGATCCGATCTTCTCCGCACCGGCGAGCAACCAGATCTCCGACTACACGCGCTGCGGCGATTCCGCGCTGTGGACCGGCCATTATCTAGCCGCGGAAGCATTCCGTTATTCGGTGACCGGCTCAGCCGACGCATTCAACAACGTGAAACAAGCCGTCGCCGGAATCAATAGCCTGATTCAGGTGACCGGCACGAATCTGCTGGCGCGCTGCCTGGCGCCGCTCAACTCTCCCTACGCGGCCAGCATCCAGAGCCAGGAAGCCTCCAACGGAATCTATACCAACCAATCCGCCGGATATTTTTGGGTGGGCAACACCTCGCGCGATCAATACATGGGCGTGGCGTTCGGCCTGGCCGTCGCGTACGACTTGGTAAACGATTCTGGCGTGCGCGGCTCCATCAGCCAGGTTGCCTGGCTGCTGATCGGATTCCTGACCGCGCACGGATGGTCCGTGGTAATGCCGGACGGAAGCATCAGCACCACCTTCCTGGTGCGGCCGGATGAGATGCTGACGCTGTTGCAGATCGGCAGGCACGTCAATTCGGGCAAATTCGGAACCGATTACGACATCGACCGGATCCTGCTTGCCGCAAGCGTACTGGTTCCCATTACCGTCGATATCGCCAATGATGACTCGTATTTTAAATTTAATCTGGACTACATTTCTTTCTACAACTTGATCCGGCTGGAATCGAGCTCCGCCAAATCTATTTATCAGGCGGCCTACAACGAATTGCGCTCAGCAACTTCCAGCCACCAGAACGCGATCTTCGACATGATCGACCGGGGATTGAACGGTCCCAACGCCGCGCGGGATGCCGAAGCCGCGGCGCTGATCAATGAGTGGCTCCAGCGGCCGAGCCGCGACAATCCCGTGAATCTTGAAAGCGTGGTTCCGGTATGCAGCGGCGCGGCGTGCACTCCCATTCCGGTGGTGTTGCGCCCGCCGGATGAATACTTGTGGGAAGAGAGCCCGTTCCAGTTGAGCGGAGGCGGCAGCGGGGTCATCGAGACCTCGGGTGTCGATTACATCCTGCCGTACTGGATGGCGCGTTACTACGGCGTGCTTCCCGCGGTCGAGGTCGAATCCGCCGCTGCTCCCACGGGAGCCGTGGCGCCGGATTCGATAGCGTCTCTGTTTGGTTCGATGGAGACTCCCAGCCTGGCGGCAGCCACGCAACCGGCTACCGGTTCGACTCTTCCGGAATCGCTCGGCGGCGTGACGCTCACCGTGACCGATTCGGCCGGGGGCGCACGGCCCGCGCCGCTGATCTATGTTTCACCGGCGCAGATCAATTTCGTGGTTCCTTCGGGCACGGCCGCGGGCGCCGCGCAATTCTCCATCAGCAATGGCAATGCGGCTCCGGTGATGACTACAGGGCTGATTCAGTCCGTTTCGCCGACGCTGTTCAGCATGAGCGGCGACGGCCGCGGCGTCGCGGCTGCGCAGGCGATCCGGACCACCGGGACGAACCTTCCCGTGCAGACCATGGTTCCGGTCTTCGAATGCGCGACATCTTCCTCGGGCGCGTCGGTCTGTCAGGCGACACCCATCGCGCTGGACTCAGAAAGTATGATGACGCTGGTCTTGTACGGCACGGGCCTTCGCAACCGGAGCTCCCTTACGAATGTGATCGCCAACATCAACGGCGTCGATGTGCCGGTCCAGTACGCAGGGGCCCAGCCGGGATATGAGGGCCTGGACCAGGTGAACGTTATGCTTCCGCCAAGCTTGAGCGGCAGCGGTAACGTGAACATCGTGCTGACGGTGGATGGCCAGACCGCTAACGTGGTCTCGATCGCGATTCAATAACTCTGGAGAGACCCTCCGCTACAGTGGGGTTTATGCGTAGTTCTGCAGTTGTCAGTTTGCTGGTTCTAGCCGGGGCGGGGGGCTCCCGCGTAAAGGTGCGTTCGGCGGGGCATCGCGCACCAGGATCAGGTAGCGTTCAAGCGCCGTCTCCGTGCGCCACCAGTGGCCGTCGAAGGGAGGCTCGACCGCATCCAGAGAGGCTTCGACGCCGGGCGCATGGATCCAGGCTACGGGCAGAAGAGGCGAGATCGCTGTCCAGATCGAAGGCTGTATCGAAAATGCGTCCACGCGGCCGAAGCGCAGGGCCGCTGATGCAGCGCATCAGCGAAACGGTCAGTCCGAGATCGAATCTAACAGGAGCCGACGCCGCGAGACCAGGCAGGCGCGAGGCGTCGTAATCCTCCGGGTCCAGGCCCTTGGCGTCCGCACTTTACAGAATTTTGAAGGATTGTTTTAGCAGCGGGCATAAGCGCGCCATGGTCCGTCCAGGCGAGCGCGTAATCCGACTCTTCATAAAAGCTGCGCGCATCCAGACTGTTCCCGTTTGGATGCCAAACTGCAACCCTCACTAGCGGGAGGGCGAAACGGGCTGTTTCATCGCAAAATGACGCAGCCGGCGCGTCCATACGAGGTCGCATGTTGGTGCGCGATGCGATGGGGCGGTCGCCGGCGAGTTGTGATCCCGGCGCGAATCTCGCCGCTATTACAGAGCGTCTGTGGACTTGCGGATGCGGAGCGATGCCGGTGGTCGATTCCGCTGGAAACGTTTTGGGGATCATCACGGACCGCGACATTTGCGTCGTGCTCGGCACGCGCGACCGGCGGCCTTCGGAACTCACAGCGGAACAGGCGATGACGCGCGGCGTGGCCGCCTGCCGGGCGGATGACGATATTCATGAAGCCTTGCGTATGATGAGTTCCAAGAAGGTGCGCCGCTTGCCGGTGCTGGATCGCGCAGGCAAGCTGGCCGGCATTCCGTGCATGAGCGACCTGATCCTGGATGCGTGGCATGGCAGCGGCACGCGTCCGGAGCTTTCTTATGAAGACGTGATGACCGCACTTCGCGGCATCTACTGGAACGCCACGGCAGTGATTCCAGAAATGCACCGCTAAGGGCTCGGACCTAAAAAGAACCGGGGCCCGTTCCCGCGGGAAATACGCGTTATTCACTTACTGGTCCAGCATCCTGTGCGTGTTGAAAAACGATCCGTTTGCCGAAATGGCGGAGCGCATGACTTGCGCGTATGCCGACGGGCCGCCTACACCAGCGTCAACTCGCGAGCCTTCACGGCGAAGGACGCCACCAACGGATTCACCAGCCTATGGGAGTCGGCCGAGCTCATGCGCAGCACGTCCTGATGCGTGCCGGCGTTGAACACGATGAACGGCGCGGTCGCGATGGTCTCGTCTGCCAGCACCGGCATGTTAAACATGTTTCCGAAAGGCGGCATCGCGCCGACTTCACAATCCGGGAACACTTCAATCAGCTCCGACTCGGTCGCCAGGCGAATTTCGTTCAAGCCGAGCAGACGGCGGACCTCGTCCAGATCGGCCACGTAATCGGCAGGCAAGACCAGCATGCCGTATCCGTTGTCGCCGGAGTACACCACGACCTTGGCGAGGTCGTGCAAGGGCATGCACTCCGCCTCGGCGACGTCATGCGCGGTGTAAGCGGGTGCGTGGATGGAATGGGCATAGTGAACCCCATTCTGTTTCAAGTAGCGTTGGCAGCGGTGTAGCGTGTTCATGCTACGAATCCTGCAACCAGCCCGCCAAATACAAATGCATGAAAAGGACCGGTTTGCCGGGGGCGGCGCCTGCCCTGGGAATGGGTGAAATCACGCACGTGGCGCCAAAACCGGGACCGGCGAAAAGCGCCAAGCCGATTCGTATTCAGCCGCTTGCAACCATATCGCTTTGGCCCAGCGAATGCGCATGCCAACAGTGAGACTCCACAAGGAGGGGTCGGTTATGGAGAGAATCGGGAAGCTGCTGGGGCTGGTTCTGGCAAGTTCGCTCATGGCATTGAGTCAAAGCGCCGTTCCAGCGCGGAGTCAAAGCGCCGTTCCAGCGCACATCATTGTCACGGCGGGTCATTACTACAGTCACCAGCCTCCGTTGCTGAACCAGACGGAGCTGACGGTGACCCAGAATATGGACCCAGTGAGGATTACCAATCTGGTTCCGTTGCGCGGAGACATGGCGGCGCTGGAGCTGTTTGTCTTGGTGGACGATTGCTCCAGTTGCGAAGCCGGGACCAAGTTCGATGAGCTGCGCCGCTTCATTCTGGCGCAACCCGAGACCACGGCAGTGGGCGTGGCTTACATTCGTGGCGGACGTTTGGAAATTGCCCAAGATCCCACACACGATCGCGCCCGGGCGGTGAAAGCTCTCAATGCCCCCACCGGCGGCAAGCCGGCCAATCCGTTCGTTCCTCTGGCGGAGTTGATCCAGAATTGGGATCGGGACCCCTCAGGTCCACACGAGGCGCGCCGCGTGGTGCTGATGATCTCCAACGGGATCGATCCTGCGATCACCAGCGGCCTGCTGGATCCGACGGCCGACGCAGCGATTGAAGCCGCCCAGCGCCACGAGGTCACCATCTTCGCGCTGTACCATCCCAGCGCGGACTATGCCAACACGGATGCGGCCGCGATCTACGCCGGGCAGGTGCAGCTTGCTCACGTCGCCAACGAAACGGGCGGTGAGGCTTACCTGCTGGGATTCGGACCGCTGCCGTCGCTGGCACCGTTTCTGGCCGACGTGGCGGATCATCTCGCCAACCAGTACCGGCTGGAGTTTCTGGCGAATCCCGCGGACCCAGGCGGCTCGCTCGAAGAGACCACGGTCCGCAGCAGCTTGCCGGAGATCGAGTTGATGACCCCCGCCAAGGCTTGGATTCCGGGAGCCCGCACGCCGGGGAAAGGGCAGTAAGAGGAGCCGGCCATGCGAGGCATCCTCAAGCTCGCCTACAAACTGCTGGTCAACGATAAGGCGAAGTTCACGGCGCTGCTGGTGGGCATCACATTCGCGGTGTTTCTGATGGTCGCGATGACTTCGCTGTTCGCCGGGGTCTTGTACCGGGCGTCCGCGACAGTCATCAATCTCGGCGCCTCAGTTTGGATCATGGACCCTTCGGTCCAAACCGTGGCGAATACCATCGGCATTCCGGACTATGTATTGGATGCGGTTCGCAGCATGCAAGGGGTGAATTACGCGGTGCCGGTGTATACCGGAGGCGCACTGGTCAAGCGTAGCGACGGCTTCTATCAAGCCGTCAACGTGGTGGGGCTGGACGACACCAGTCTGTTCGGCCGGCCGCAGTTGCTCAACGGCAAGATCGAAGACATCTATGCCGAGAACGGATTCCTCGTCGTCAAAGACACTGAGTTCTCCAAGCTGAACAATCCGGCGGTCGGCACGGAGTTCGAGCTGAACGACCACCGCGGGGTTGTGGTGGGAATCGCCAAAGTCGCCAGCAGCGGGCTGTTTGGCGTGCCGACGCTCTACACCACTTATTACCGCGCACTGCAATACATCCCCAATCCGCGCTTCACCATCTCCTACGTGCTGGTCGAGCCGAAGAGCCCGGCCGACGTCGCGAAGATCAAAAAGCAAGCACAGGCGCTGGGATATTTGGCGCTGACCAAGGACGAGTTCATGACCAAGATCTCGGACTTTTATATGTTCCAGACCGGTCTGGGGATGAACCTTCTGATCATGACCATCATGAGTTTCATCGTCGGACTTTCGATCTCGGGCCAAACCTTCTACACCTTTGTTCTCGAAAACCTGGAGAAGTTCGGCGCGCTCAAGGCGATCGGTTCAAAGAGCCGCGAATTGATCGCGACCATTCTGTTTCAAGCCAGCTTCACGGCTCTTACCGGCTACGGCCTGGGGGTGGGGCTATGCGCCGGTACCATCGCGCTCGCCAAAATGCGCCTGCCAGACTACGCGGCGATGATCATGTTCTGGAACCTGGCGCTGGCCTTCGGGATGGTAGTGGTGATCGCCGCGGTTTCCGGGTACTTCGGAGTGCGCAAGGTTCTGCAGATCGAGCCGTTCGATATTTTCCGAGGATGATATGGCGGCATCTTCAGTCAATCCGGGCAGCGCCGCGACTGGGTTAAGCAACGCCGCCATCAGCGCTACCGGCCTCGTCAAGTGGTTCGGCCAAGGGGAGGCGCGCACTTTGGCGGTACGCGAGGTGAGTATGGAAGCGAACTTCGGCGAGATGTTGTACATCGTCGGGCCGTCGGGAAGCGGCAAAACCACTCTGTTGAGCGTGCTCTCCGGGATTCTGCGGCCGGACGCGGGTAGTGTGACCGTGGAAGGGTCCGACATCTGGAAGCTTTCGAGCGACAAGCTGGCCGACTTCCGCCTGCACAAGATCGGCTTCGTGTTCCAGGATTATCACCTGTTCCCCCGGCTGACGACCGCCGAAAACGTCGCGATCCCTCTCATCCTCAAGCGTGTGAGCTGGAGCGATGCGATTCAAGAAGCCAAGAAGTATCTGGAGGTCGTCGGGCTGAGAACCCGCGCGGATTTGCCTCCGGTGAAGCTCAGCGGCGGGGAGCAGCAGCGCGTGGCGATTGCGCGCGCCATCGCGGGTAAACCGGACATCCTGATCATGGACGAGCCAACCGCTTCTCTGGATGGCGACACCGGCCACGCCATCGTGAGCTTCGTGAAACAGAATGTGTTGAACGACAAGCGCTGCATTCTAATCGTTACCCACGACAGCCGGATCTATGGCCTCGCGACCCGGATCTTGAAGATGGAGGATGGCCGGCTGGTGAGTATCGAAAAGGGAGACGTCTCATGAGGAAGATCATTTTTATGTTGTCCGCGGTGGGACTGATGGCGGGACTCTTTGTCGCCTACCTCTCCGGCATCGTCGAGCCGGCGCCTCCGCCGGCGTTCAGCCCTCCCACCAATCCGTATTCGAATGCCGTGTACGCGGAAGGAATGGTCGAAAGCGATCAACCCAGCGGCGAAAACATCAACGTCTATCCGGAAGTGGCGGGCACGGTGAAGGAGATCCTGGTGGCCGAAGGGCAGGAAGTGAAAAAGGGACAGGTGTTGATGGCGATCGACGATTCGGTCCAGCACGCCACGGTTGAGCAGTTACAATCGCAGGCGCAAGCGGCCGCGACGATGCTGGAAGAGCTGAAGGCGCAACCGAGAAAAGAAACGCTGGACGTGAATGAGGCGCAGGTGGCCGCGGCGGCGGCAGCTTTGAAGACCGCAGAGGATGAATTGGACAAGCAACAAGCGGCGTACCGGATGAACCCCAAGTCGATCAGCAAGGACGCGCTGGACAGTGCTGTCAATGCGGCAAAGACCGCGCAGGCGAACCTGGAAGTCGCGCGCAAACAGCGCGATCTGACTAAAGCCGGCGCCTGGATTTACGACATCAACAACCAGGAGCGGACTTACAACGCCCTGTATAAGTCGTATCTTTCGGCCGACGCGCTGTTGGCGAAATACACTCTGCGAGCTCCGGCGGACGGAAAGGTGCTGGCCATCAGTCCGATTATCGGAAGTTACGTTTCGCCGCAGGGCGCTTACGATACCTACACCCAGGGGATGGATCCGGTGCTGGTCCTCGGTTCCGCTGAGACGCGCTTGAATGTTCGCTGCTATGTGGACGAGATTCTGGTGCCGCGGCTCCATGATCTGTCCAAGGTCAACGCACAGATGACGATGCGCGGATCGGATGTAAAAGTGCCGCTCAAGTTCGTCCGGACGCAGCCGTTCATTTCACCGAAAATCGAGCTGTCCGATGAAAGGCTGGAACGAGTGGACGTGCGGGTGCTGCCGATCGTTTTCCGGGTGGAGAAACCCAAGGACCTCAATCTGTATCCGGGTCTCCTGGTGGATGTGTATATCAGTGAGTAATTCTATGGCCAAACGTTTCCAATGGACCGGACCGGTGATCGGAGCGTTGCTGCTCGCCGGATGCAACATCGGGCCGAAGTATGCGAAGCCGTCGGCCCCAGTGCCCCCGGCTTACAAAGAGAGCGCGCTGGCGGACGACGGCGAATGGAGGCCGGCTCAGCCGCGCGACGATCTCTCGCGCGGCAAATGGTGGGAACGGTTTCACGATCCGCAACTGAACGCGCTGGAAGATAAAGTCAGCATCTCCAACCAGAACATCGTGGCGGCCGCGGCCAACGTCCAGAGCGCACGAGCGTTGATCCGGGAAGCCCAGACGCAATATTTCCCCAGCGTAACCGCCAACCCGGGGATCACCAACAGCCGCATCTCGAGTGCGTTTGGACAAAGCGTTGGCGTGAACTACACGACCTACGTTCTGCCGCTGGAAGCTTCGTGGGAGCCGGATTTGTGGGGCCGGGTGCGAAAGACGAAGGAGGCGAATGTGATGGCTGCGCAAGCCAGCGTTGCCGATCTCGAAAATGTGCGCTTATCGGCGCAGGCCGATCTGGCCGCCGATTATTATCAGCTCCGCGCCCAGGATGCCCTCAAACTTGTCCTGGACCAGACCGCGGCTGGCGACCGCGTCGCTTTAGAGTTGACGCGCGACCTATATGTCTCTGGGCTGGCCAACGACGAAGCTGTTGCGCAAGCCGAGTCCCAACTCAAGGTTGTGGAGGCGCAGGATACAAATCTGGGAGTCCTGCGCGCGCAGTATGAGCATGCGATCGCGGTGCTGGATGGCGAGCCGGCTTCGACGTTCTCGATTCCCGAGCGAGCCTTTGAAGCCGGCATGCCGCAGATTCCGGCGGGTCTTCCCTCAGAGCTGCTGGAGCGGCGTCCCGATATCGCCGCGGCGGAGCGCGCCGTTGCGCAGGCGAACGCACAGATCGGCATCGCCAAAACCGCGTTTTATCCGGCTGTGACGCTGAGCGCAGCGGTCGGACTGGGAAGCGTTTCGGCGTCGAACTGGTTCACCTGGCCCAGCCGCGTGTGGTCGGCCGGGCCCGCTCTGGCAGAAACGCTTTTCGACGCGGGACTGCGCAAAGCCACAGCGCAGCAATATCAGGCCGCGTACGATGCGACCGTGGCCAACTACCGGCAGACGGTGTTGACGGCGTTCCAGCAAGTGGAGGACAACCTCGCGGCGCTGCGGATACTCAGCCAGGCGATTGAACAGCAGGACTCCGCCGTCGAATCCGCGGCTAGAAACTTGGAGGAGGCCGAGGTCCGCTATCGCGCCGGACTGGATCCGTATCTCAATGTCATCGCCGCGCAAAATACGTTGCTTGCGGACAGGCAAGCGACGGTCAATTTCCGTGCGCAACAGATGGTGGCTGGAGTTCAATTGGTCAAGGCTCTGGGTGGAGGCTGGGACACCTCGCGCATTCCTTCCGCGAAAGAACTGGGCGCGAAAACCTCCGCCCAACAGAGCAGCGAGCGTTGATTCACGCGCTCGCGGCCGAATCAGATACTTACGACCGAACAGGGAACGCCGCAAATGATGCCGTAGGTGTGCGGACCGAGCCTTCCGGCGGACTCCGCCGCATCATTGCGCCCGATCACCAGCAGCCCCGCATTCTGATCCTCGACCACTCGCGCGAGCGCGGCCGGGATATCGCCGTCGCTGATCACCAGCGTCTGCGCTTCGACGCCGCAATCCTGCAACAGGACGTGGATACGCTGCTCGCCGCCGCTATGCGCTTTCTCGCGCCACTGGACCATGTAACGGTCGGGCAGGTTGGGCGGAGTCTCGAGCACGGCGTGAACCACGGTCAGCTTGGCGTTCGCCTTCCGCGCGAAGGCCGCGGCCCATTCGAGCGTCCGTGCGCTGTGCCGCCTGAAGTTCACCGCACATAAAACGTGGCGGATTTCGAAGGACGGAAGCGCATGAGGCTCATCCAAATGCGCGGCGGTCCATACCGGGCACGCGGCGTCGTGCAAGACCTTGGCCGTGACCGAACCCAGTAGGAACTGGCGAAACACTCCACCACCATGGGTCGGCATGAGGATCAGATCCGATTCTTCGGCGCGCGCGCGTTCGACAATCGTTTTAGCAGGATCGCCGCAGGCCACAATCCGTTCCACCGGAATTCCACTCAGCTCCGCTACGCCCAATTGATCGAGCTGCTTGCGCCGTGCGGCGAGATGCTCCGCGCGCGCTGATTCCACCGACGTGATGCCGAATCCCAACGCGCCGGCGGGGGAGTGCACAATCTCAAATTCATTCACGTGCAGCAGGGTGACGCGGGAGCCGAACCGCCGCGCCAGCGCTCCGGCATGAGCGGCCGCGCTCAGACTGGTGTCCGAGAAGTCGACGGGAACCAGGATCCGTTCGAGCCGGAACATCCGCATGACTCCTCAGTAGCGCATCAGAGCAGCTGCAGCCGCGCCGCCGGGCATGGCCACGGCGGGAAGCTCGCAATATTTGCCGTGATGGATGACGGTCTGGACCGCGGCCAGGTTCAGCAGTTCCTCCTGGCCCCAGCTCCGGTAATTGCCGCGCTCGAATACGTCCACGCGCTTGGCCTCCTCATTGAGGAACAGATGCGCCACACGGCCCGCGAAGGCCGCGTGCAGGATCTCCTCGGGATGGATCGAAAACCGCGCCGGCGCTACCCGCTCGCGCGCGGCCCGGAGCACCGCGGCCTGGCGTTCGACTGCGGCCTCGCGCAAGATCGCGTACGCTACTTCGAGCGCGGGTGTGAGGTCCGCCGAGACCGGCAGACTGCCGGCGATTTCGCCTTTCACCAGATTCGGATTGCCGCTGACGGAGCGGTACAGCGCGGCGTCTTCCTCCACTCCCGCGAGAACCAGCGGTGTTTCCGGTTCCTTGAAGAGCTCTTCGACGGCGCGATCCACTAGTTTGTAGTAATCCGCCAGATGGGCGTGCTGGCGCTCACGCCCGGAGCCGGTACCGAAGCGTACGCCGTGCATAGTGCCCGTCGATTCGCCACTGATTACGGAGCGATTCTGCAGATCGTGATCCGGTGGTTCCAGCTCCAGCGCTTCCGCCAGCGTTTCGGGAACTCCATGCGGAAGCTTCACGGTCTCGGCATGCAAACCGGCGCAGCGCAGCAGCGCGACTCCCGATTTGGCCAGCGCGAGGATATAGAACAGCCGTGGCCGCGCGAACTCCGCCGCCAGCGGCCGAATGGCGCAGCAGCCGCCGACGGTCAGCGACGCCGGCACGGGCTGCGCCAGGTCAAAATGCTCGAAGACGCTGGGGGAGCGAAAAATCGCCTGGCTCCAGCGCGATCCCCCGGCGAAAGCCAGGTCCTGCGCCAGCTCCTCCAGGGGATGCAATAAAATCGAATTCGCGGCTTTGGCCGACCCTCGCCCCACGAGCTGCCGCGCGGCCTCCTGAACATTCGCTTTCAAAAACGCAGCGGGAGAACCGGCTTGCTCCCCCGGATGATAGGGCGGCAGCAACAGCGTCACGCATGGACCGGGCAAGCGCAGCATGTCGCGCATACTTCCCAACCGGATCAACTCAGGTGTTGCAGTTTTGGTTGCAAGCATAGTTGGAGATTCCTCTCGACTCATCCGGCATAAGCGTTGCAATCCGGTGACCATGCCCCGGCCGCTTAGAGGTGGAAACTCAGTTGCTTCCACCATGGCAGGGAGTACTGGACGATGCCAGCCAAAGAGTTTTTATTTCATGCCGACGCGCGCCAGAGCATTCTGCGGGGCGCGGGCGTACTCGCCGATGCTGTGCGCGTCACGCTGGGACCCAAATCCAAGTCCGTGTTAATCGAGAAGAAATTCGGGCGTCCCCTGGTGTGCGACGACGGCGTCACTATCGCCAAGGAAGTGGAGCTGAAGGATCCCAAAGAGAACCTGGGCGCGCAGATGGTCCGGGAGGCGGCGGAACGCACCGGAGAAGCCGTCGGCGACGGCACCACCACCTCTACTCTTCTGGCACATGCCATTCTAACCGAAGGAGTTCGCAATGTTGCCGCGGGGGCCAGCGCGGTCGATCTGCGGCGCGGGCTGATGCGCGGTCTGAAGGCCGCCGTCGTGAGTCTGCGGACGATCTCCCGCCCGGTCACGAATAAGCGCGAAAAAGCCCAGGTGGCGACTATCTCTGCGCACAATGACTCAGCCATCGGCGGCATGGTCGCCGAAGCCGTGGAGAAGGTGGGAGCCGAGGGCGCTATTACCGTAGAGGAATCCAAAACCACGGAAACCGTGCTCGAAATCGTGGAGGGAATGGAGTTCGACCGCGGTTTCCTTTCGCCCTACTTCGTCACCGATCCGGAAGCGATGGAGACCGCTCTCGATGAGCCGCTGATCCTGCTGTACGAAAAAAAGATCAGCAACGTGAAGGACCTGCTGCCGTTGCTGGAACAAATCGTGCGCCTGGGCAAGCCGCTGCTGATCGTCTCTGAAGACGTCGAGGCCGACGCTCTGGCCACGCTGGTGTTGAACAAGATCCGCGGCACTCTGCCGTGTGCTGCCGTGAAGGCTCCGGGATTCGGCGACCGGCGCAAGGCCATGCTGCAGGACATCGCGATCCTGACGGGCGGGCAACTCATCGCCGAGGAGCTGGGAGTGAAGCTCGAAAACGTCGCTATCGATTCGCTCGGCAAGGCCAAGCGAGTGGTGATCGATAAAGACACCACCACAATCGTCGGCGGAGCCGGCGACAAGGCCGCTATCGAAGGCCGCTGCAAGGAGCTGCGCAAGCAGATCGAGGAAACTACTTCTGATTACGACAAAGAGAAGCTGCGCGAACGGCTGGCCAAGCTGACCGGCGGCGTGGCGGTGGTGCGCGTCGGCGCGCCTTCGGAATCCGAAGCGAAGAAGCTGAAGGAAGCCTTCGAGGACGCGATCAGCGCCACCAAGGCCGCGATCGCCGAGGGCGTGCTGCCGGGAGCGGGGCTTGCGTTGCTGCGCGCCATCGACGACGTCGACGCGGAGGAGAGCAAGTGCGCGGAAGACGAAAAAACCGGTCTGCGGATTCTCAAGCGCGCTCTCGAAACACCTACGCGCCAGATTGCGGAAAACTCCGGGCTCGATGCCGGAGTCGTGATCGACCGCATGCGCTCCGGCAAAGGCAACATCGGGCTGGACGCTGCCACCGGGACTTACGTGGATTTGATCGAGGCGGGCATCATTGACGCCACAAAGGTAGTCCGCGTGGCGCTGGAGAATGCGGTGTCGGTCGCCGGCACCTTACCGCTGACCGAGGCTACGCTCACCGAGGAGCGCGAGAAGAAGCCGGAGCGGACTCCCGTGCCTGAGTTTGCGGAGTAGCGCGTGCCCAAAACAGCCGATCACGAGCACACCCACGAGGCCATTCGCGAGCGCCTTGCCGCGGGCCCGCACCAGAGCTATCTGCGCGATTGGGTGTACGGCGGCATCGACGGCACCATCACGACTTTCGCGATCGTCTCAGGCGTGGTGGGCGCGCACCTGGCACCCAATGTGATTCTGATCCTAGGCGGCGCGAGCCTGATCGCCGACGGCTTCGCCATGGCCGCCGGAAACTATTTGGCCACGCGCGCCGAGCATGACGAGTTTCGCTTCGCCGAAGCGGTCGAGAGGCGGCACATCGAGAAGTATCCGGAGGGGGAACGGGAAGAGGTACGTGAGATCCTGCGAGGGATCGGGGTTATTGACGATTTGCTGGAGCCGGTGGTCGGATCGGTCACGGCGGACCGGGACCGCTGGGTGCGGATGATGCTGCGCGACGAATACGGGCTGCCCGCTGCCGTGCGGTCGGCCTGGCGCGCCGCCGCTGCGACGTTCACCGCATTCCTGCTGTGCGGCTTGGTTCCGCTCATTCCCTTTGTCGCGGGCGGGCACAACGCGTTCTGGATCGCGGGCGCGATCACCAGCCTGATCTTCCTGGTGATCGGGGCGCTCAAGAGCCGCTGGCCCGTTCAGCCGTGGTGGCGAGCGGGATTGATAACGTTGGCCATCGGAGGCGGCGCAGCGGGCGTTGCGTTCCTGATCGGCGCATGGTTGCGCAGCATCACCGGCTGACTGCGTCAGCAGGGAACCCGTAAGCGGTGCGAGAGATCGCGCAAGTAGCTGCGGCCGCGGCGCGCCGCTTCCAGAATCGAGCTCCGCTCTCCGTTCCCGTTAATCTCCAGAATGAAGGTGCCGTTGAAGTGCAGCCGATGAAGGTGCGTAAGTAGCGCCGTCCAGTTGATCTTGCCGTCGCCGGGCGGAAGATGGTCGTCGAATTGGCCGTGATTGTCGCTGGCGTGGACCATCCAGAGATGCCCGGATAGTTTGTGCACCACTGCCGGCAGATCCTCACCCAAATGCGCGTGCCCGGTGTCTAGGCAGACGCCGACCTCGCAGGAATCCATCGCGCCCAGAATCCACAGAAGATCCCTGATTCGTCCGGCGAACAAATGCGGCAGCATGTTTTCGAGCACCAGGCCGACACCCATCCGGCGGCAGTGCAGAAACACTCGGTTGAGGACTCCGGACGCATTTTGGAGACGCCAGAATCGCTCCTGTTCCGGCAGCATGGCATTTTCCGGTCCGGGATGCACGACAAAGTAGCGGACGTTCAGGATCGCTGCCGCGTCCGCGGCTTTCAGCAGCTCTTTCTGCGCGCAATCGCGCGCGTGAGCGTCTGGCGCGGTGATGTCGATGTGCTCCGCAAACGGCGCGTGAAAGGAGTAGGTTTCCAAGCCCAGCTCCTCGATCAGCGCCGCCGCGCGCTTGACGCCGTCGATATCGTGATAATCGAGGTGTGCGGGAGCGGAGCAGACTTCGATTCTGCCAAAGCCCGAATTGCGAATATCCTCGAGGCAGTCGAAGATGCTGGTCCGCCAGAAGCAGCCTGTGGAAAGACCCACCGCCCAATCGCTCATGCCACACTCTTCTCAATCAGGCGATCGCGAAACTCCACAAGATTAGAGACGCATTCACCCACGCCGCAGAATCCTTTTTCCTGGTGCGAGACGCAGTTCATGTCAATCAACTTATCGGTTCCGGTCGCGATCAATCCGGCGAACAGACGTGTGTAGAAGATTCCGCGCTGGCAGGGCTCTATCCGCCGCCAGATGTTGCCCCAGCCGGCATCCTGCCGGTAGGCAGTCCAGATCGCTTGGGCGATCGCGGCCGGGCTCCAGTCGAGCGCGGTGAGCATTCGCACCACGTGCTGCAGTGCCGCGGGCTTGAGCAGCAAATCATTGGGATGCTCCAGCGGCCAACGCAGGCAGGGCGGGCTTTGTGGAACGCGAACCGCTGCTGGTTCGACCGGGCACTGGAACTGGCCGCGAAGCTGCCGGTGGAACCGCTCATGGAATGCCGCAAGCGCGGAGGCTCGATATCGATTCAGCAGTTCTTCCATTGGCTCAGAGGCGTCGGGAATCGCCACGGAAACGCTCTGCGCGAGTTCCAGCACGGCGCGCGGCTCCCGCGCCACCGCGATCGCCCGGGAAGCGTTCATGCCATTCAGCGGGATCTCGAAGATTGGCAGGAAACTCTCGGCGCCGGCTTGTCCCAGCAGCCAGTCCCATTGCCGCGGCTTGAGATAGGCGCTGAAGGGAAGCCGGATGTGGCGGGTGTACAGCGGATCGCCGTATTCGGAAAGGTCGAAGGAAACAATCTCGCGTCCGTTGACTCCCGGTCCGACTTCGATGGCCGTGGGCACCACCGGCACGGCGCAATCCCGGCCGCAAGCCTCCAGCACGCCGTGCGCGATAAACTCCACGATCAACCCCAATCCCGCGAAAGCGAGACCCACCGTGGGATCGATCCGCAACCCTGCGGGAGCATGCGGCCGGCCATAGCGCGCCATCAGGGCGGAAGGCACCTGCCCGATTTCCGCCAGCCCTTGAAACGCGGGTGAGCCGCGGCGAACGGACCAGACGAAGTGATAACCGCGCCCGCTGACCAGCACCAGGGGCCGGATGCCGGCGCCGTGCAGGATGCGCAGCGTCTGGTCCACCACCGGCTGCTGCAGCCGGAACGCACGTTCGGGGTCGGCCCAGGCCGCCGCCGGAATATCGAAGTTGTGATACTCGAGATCGATGTCGGCGATCAGCGCCTGCTGGCCCCACAAGGAGCGGTCGACTTCCAGGCCCCGGTCCAAATAAGCGGAAAGGCGCGAAGGAAAATCCGGACGGCTGTAGGAGGAATGACCGTCGCTGGCGGTGATGTAGACTGCGCCCGGCTTGCCTCCGAGAAATTCGGCCATGCGCTCGCGAACAGCCCGGCTCTGGTAGTATCGCCGCAAAAGAGCGCCCAGCTCTGTAACCGCCGCTGTGCCGCACACCGTCATCTTGGCCGCTACCTCATGCCGACCCCGTGTTGGTCGTCCGCAACCGCTCCAACCGGATATCGCGACGGGTCGGCCTGCCTGCCTCCACCACGATCTGTGCAAGCCATAGCGAGTCGTGCCCGTCGGCTTCCACCCGCAGCGAATATTGCCCGGGAGGAAGGTGCGCTACCCGATAGGCCCCGCCCGTGTCCGAGGCGCTCAATATCATCGCGCCGTTGAACAAATCCCGTACCTGAATGGAGGCGTTCACGACGGGCCCCAAGTCATCGCTGACGCGTCCCTCAATCGATCCGGCGCTCGCGTTGTTCAGTTGCATGGCCAGCGGAATAGCGGCCATCAGCAGAAATGCCAGGAGTAACAAGGTAAATTTCAACCATCGTTGCATAGGCCCCTCCACTTGTTCCTCGGATGTGACCATGCAACCTCTCCTCCAAACTTGGGGTGGTAGGCGGCTTTGACGCATCGCAAGGGCCCCTTGCATGCTCAAAGAGGAAGCGATGGCTACCATTCTGCTTGGATGCGCCGCTTGCGGCGCGAGCAACCGCATTCCGGCAGGACGCCTCTCCAATCGCGCGGTTTGCGGCCGGTGCAAGGCGCGGCTTGCCGGGCCGCAGCAGCCGATCGAGGCCGATGAAGCCCTGTTGGAAGAGGTGGTCGCCACATCGAAAGTGCCTGTGCTGGTTGATTTTTGGGCCGCCTGGTGCGGGCCTTGCCGGATGGCCGCGCCGGAAGTTCATGCGCTGGCTCGCGAGATGCAAGGCCAGGCGCTGGTACTCAAGGTAGACACCGAAGCACATCCGCGTTTGGCAGAGCGCTACGGCATCCAGTCGATTCCCAATTTCGTAGTCTTCGCCAACGGCCGGCCTGTTCTGCAAAGGGCCGGCGTGGCCCCGCGAGCCGAGATGCGCCGCTGGCTGGAGCAATCCGGCGCAGCGATCCGCTAACGCTTCCTGCGCGCTTTCGCCTCGGCTTGTGGCATTTCGCGCGCAGGCGTCTCACGTCCGCCGCTCTTCGGACTCGATCATCTCGAATTCCGCGCGTTCCAATTCCGCTTTTGAGACTTCGAACCGTCCGCAATCCGGGCAGACGATTTCAACCCTTTGTTCTTCAGCATCGAGGAAGCGCCATGTCGCTTCCGCCCCGCAGCGCAAGCACAGAGTCTCGGGCGATTCTTGCTTTTCGGTGTTCATGATCGTCCCCCTTAGACCCTTCCTGAGCACGCCGGTAGCCGCGCGGCAAAGGCTTCGCGAGGGAGACGGCTGGCACGGCAATTGCATCGTTGAAGGCGTGAATCGCAAAAGTCCAATTTGCACTCTGAAGCTTTCGGCCCCGGATGCGTCGCCGGCGGTTGCCTCGCCGGTGGAAGCGCCGCCGGCTCCGGTCCCTGAGTCTGGGGCCCGCAAACGGCTGGCGCGTGGATTTGCGCGCTTGCAAAACATCGATTTGGTGCGCAATCATCTCGGTAACGCGGATTTTGGAAAGTGGGCGGAGAACCGGATCATTTGGCGGGAACTGTTGGAGTTGGAATTACAGCGAATCTTGGGGGAAGATGCCGCAGGACAAAGCAGCACCAAGCGCGAAGCCCAACGCAAACCCTGACATGGGGCGGCATGTCCGCGCCATTGTGACTAGGCTGCCGTTCCAAAACCGCACGGAAGCCGGGCGTCTGCTGGGCGCGGAGTTGGCCGCGCGCAATCTGGGGCCCGATCCAATCGTGCTGGCGCTGGCCAGGGGCGGCGTAGCGGTCGGGGCCGAAGTAGCCGAGGCTCTGCATGCCTCGCTCGATGTCATGGTGGTACGGAAGCTCGGAGTACCCTGGCAGCCCGAGCTCGCCATGGGCGCGATTGCCCGTGGAACCCGCGTCCTCGATCACGCCATGATAACCGCAGCGCACATCTCCGAGAAGGAAGTCGAAGCGGTTGCGAAGCGCGAAACCGAAGAGTTGGAGCGGCGCGAAAGGCGCTACCGGGAAGGTCCGGAACCCGATCTCCGCGGCCGCACAGTGATCCTGGTGGATGACGGACTGGCGACCGGCTCCAGCATGGTCGCGGCCGCGCGCCACGCGCGTGCCATGAACGCGCAGCGCCTGATCGTAGCGGTCCCGGTCGGCTCCACGGAAGCGTCCGAGCGCTTGCGCCGGGAAGCGGGCGAATGCGTGTGCCTCGCCACGCCCGAACCCTTCCGCGCCGTCGGAGAGTGGTATGTGGATTTTGAGCAGGTCTCCGACAGCGAAGTTCATCAGATCCTGAAGCACGCCCACAGTCGTGTCGGAACGGCGTAGGCCCCTAGCAATTTTGCGAGTCCCCTCCACGGCAGGTTGAGGTTATACTGGCGGCATCGGAAGACGGCCCTAGGCCAATGGGTGAGCGGAAGGTGCGCGTGCTGTTGCAAGTAGTCCATAACTCTAAGAAACTTCACGTCTTTTCTGGTGAAGCGATGTCGGATAGGCTGGTAAGTCGCAGCAGAGGATCATGACCGAAGCCGCCCTCCCCAAGAAAGTGCTCGTGGCGGACGATAATGCCACTAGCCGCGAACTGGTCCGCGCCGTTCTGGAACAATCCGGACACGTGGTTTACGAAGCAGCCAACGGCATGGAAGCCGTCCGCCGGGCGCGGGAAGTCGATCCCGACTTGATCCTGCTGGACTTGCACATGCCCGCTCTGGACGGCTTCGGCGTCTTGAAAGAGCTACAAGGAGACGAGAAATTTAGCTCTACCCCCATCGTCGCGCTCACTGCCAGTGCCATGCAGGGCGATCGCGAGCGAGCCTTATCCGTGGGCTTTACCGGCTATATCGCAAAACCCATCAGCCTGAACGCGTTGCGAGGAGAAATCGAGCGCCTGTTGGTGTAGGATAAAGCCGTAAGGAAATTCCCATGTTCGAGTCCGATCCCTCCCTTTTCTTGCTCATTATTGACGACAACCAGGGCAGCCTGGACCTGCTTTCAAACGCCTTGGCGCAGCCGGGTCTCGAAATCCTCACTGCGTCCAATCCCGACGAGGGCCTCGACCTGTTCTGCTCCCGTCATCCGCAGATTGTGCTGACCGATTTGGTCATGCCGCAGATGAGTGGCATGGAGGTGCTGGAGCGGATCATGGAGATCGATCCCGCAACCGACGTGATCCTAATGACCGCGCATTATTCCACCGAATCCGCGGTGGAGGCGATACAGAAAGGCGCCAGCGATTATTTGAATAAACCGGTTTCGCTCGGGCCTTTGCGCGAGCGGATCGCTAAGCTGATCAAGGAGGCACGCAGGCGGCAACGTTCCTTGGAGCTTGAAGACGAGTTGCGCGGGGCTGCTGAATTCGAAGGGATCGTCGGCCGCAGTCCTCAGATGTGGGACATGTTCTCGCGAATCCAGCGCGTCGCCCCGCACTACCGGGCATTGCTGATTACCGGCGAAACGGGGACGGGCAAGGATTTGGTGGCTCGTGCGATTCACCGCCTGAGCCCGGTCGCCCAGGGCCGCTACGTGGTCCTGAACTGTTCCGCCGTAGTGGAAACGCTGTTTGAAAGCGAGCTGTTCGGCCACGTGAAAGGTTCCTTCACCGGCGCGACCCACGACAAGCCCGGACTGTTCGAGCATGCCCATGGAGGTACCTTGTTCCTGGACGAAATCGGCGATATGCCGCTGGCCACGCAGGCCAAGCTCCTGCGCGTGCTGCAGAACCAGGAAGTGCAGCGTGTGGGCGCGCTCACTGCGCGCAAGGTCGACGTGCGCGTGGTTGCTGCCACCAATCACGATTTGCGCGCGGCCATCGCGGACAAACGCTTCCGCGAGGAGCTTTATTACCGGCTCTCGATGGTGGAGTTGCACGCTCCGCGGCTGGCCGACTGGAAGGAAGACCTGGCGCTGCTCTGCCGGCATTTTCTGCGCAAGTACTCCACCCAATACGGCAAGCAGATTCGCGGTCTGACGCATCGCGCGCAAATCCGCCTGGCGCGGCATTCCTGGCCGGGCAACGTGCGGGAGCTGGAAAACGTCATTGGTCACGCCGCGATGATGACCATGAGCGACACCATCGACATGCAGGACCTACCCGGTTACCTGCGCACCGCCGCGGAGCGCCCCGAGCCTGGCGAACCGGCCGATTCGGCGCCAGTTGCCGCCGATATCGGGTCTCTGGAAGCGCAGGAGCGTGAGCTATTGGTCAACGCTCTGGCCACGGCTGGGGGCAATCAATCCAAAGCGGCTCGCCTGCTGCGGATCGGGCGCGATGCCTTGCGCTACAAGGTAAAGAAGCACAGGCTCGACACGCCCGATTCCGGGCACGCCATGGCTGCGAACTGATTCTCCTCGCAAGTGCGCTGTGGCGCATAAGCTGGGTCTATTGACGCGAAGCCGTGGCCAGCCCGTCTCCGGATCGATTGCCAGCATTCAAGTTAGCGCCACGGTTATGCTCGTGCAATTCCTCTAGGTGAAAGAGGGTAGAGCGATGGCTGAAATCAATGTGGTCAAACACGCGAAGCCCGAGCGAGGCGAGCTCAGCCGCTGGCTGGGGTTCGAAACTCCGCTGTTTCGCGGAAGCCTGTTTGGGCTGAATCCATTCGCCCTTATGAGACGCTTCACCGAAGATCTCGACCGGGTCTTCAATTACGCGCCGCTGACGCCAGGCAGTGGCACGGCCTGGAGCCCCGCGATCGAGGTGAAGGAAAAGGACGGCAAACTCCTGGTGACCGCCGAGCTTCCCGGCGTGAAGAAGGAAGACGTGAAAGTCCACATCGAGGGCGACACGCTTGTGGTGGAAGGCGAACGAAAAGAGGAAAAGGAAGAGAAGCGCGAGGGCTACTATCACACCGAGCGTTTCTACGGTAATTTCTATCGCGCCATCCCGCTGCCGGAGGGCGCCAAAGTGGACTTGACCGCCGCCAATTTCAAAGACGGCGTGCTCGAGATCACGATCCCGATTCCGGAGGCGAAAACGAAAGGCAAAGAGATCCCTATTACTGAAGGGACGAAGGCTGAAGAAAAGGAAGCGGCCTAACTTATGAAGATCGTCCTGGCGATGGACACTTCCTCGGCGAGCCAGAGCACGCTGGATCTAATACTAGCGCGGCCCTGGCCCGCCCATTGTTATTTTGAGGCGGTCAGCGTGGTTGAACCCTCGCACTTGTGGACTACCTCGGAAGCCGCCGTAGAAGCCGAGAGCCGTGCGCACGAAGTGGTGGCGCGGGCGATCGAACGGCTTCGCGCCGCCTCCAAGGAGGCTTGCGGCGCGGTCTTTTCCGGCGATCCCAAGACCGTGATCCTGGACCGCGCTTGCGCTTTGGGCGCAGACCTCGTGGTTGTCGGGTCGCATGGCGCTTCCGCGGTCGCGCGTTTCCTGCTGGGCAACGTGGCCGCATCTGTGTTGCGCTATTCTTCCTGCTCGGTTGAAGTGGCGCGAGCGCGAACGCCGGATGCGAGCGGATTCAAGGTCTTGTTGGCAACGGATGGTTCCGCATTCTCTGAACAAGCGGCCAAATCGATTACCCTGCGTCCCTGGCCCGAGGGAACGGAAATCCGGGTGTTGAGCGCCGTCGAGCTGATTCTGCCCACGGCTCGCGCGATGTTCGAAGTACCGATCATTGATACGGCGTTCCTCGAAAAAGTTCGCGGCGAGGCGATGCGGCGCGCGCAAGACGCCGTCACGCGGGCTCGCGATATTCTCTGTGCAACCGGCCTGAACGTTAGCGATTCAATCTCGGTTCTGGCCGATGCCCCTAAAGCCGTCATCCTCCAGGAGGCCGGCGAGTGGGGCGCGGATCTGATCGTGCTCGGCTCCCACGGCCGTCACGGCATGGACCGGTTTCTGGTGGGCAGCGTGTCCGAAGCAGTCGCGATGCACGCGCCCTGCTCAGTCGAAGTGATTCGCTGAGTCCCGCCTATTTCTGAGAAGGCGAATTCAGGTAAGCAACCACATCGGCGATGTCCTGTGCCGAAAGCTGCGGCCAGCTGATGCCTTGCTCCAGCATGCGCTGATGCATCCGCCGCCCTTCACCCCAGCCGATCGCGGCTAGGGACGCCGGCGTGACCGTTTTGCCGATCGCCCGGTCGCCATGGCAGGAGGCGCAGCCCTTCTGGCGGAACATCTTTCTCCCGTCTTTCGGATTTCCTTGTGGACCGCGATACTGAAGTTCCCAGACATAGGCGAGGATCTTGCGCATGTCCGGCTCGCTGACTTGAGGAACGTGGCGCATTAGCGTGACATGGTTCCACATGCTCGCGCCGATGTCCATCCATGTAGTATTCGCGAGGGTCGTATTGGCCAAGCTGGTCCGCTGAATCTGCTGAAAGTGACGCCGTCAGATCGAAAACCGCCCGCCCCGGGCCCATCGATGAACTGGAGAGGGAATGCCAGCCCGCGCGCTGCTTGCTCTCGAACACCTCTTTGCCGCGGCCAGCTTCGGCGGGGAACTCGAGAAACTGCACCGAATAGAGGTACGCGAACAGGTCCTCCCAATCGCTGGCGATAAGGGGCGGCCGGCTCAGCCGCTCCGCGGACATCTCTGCAAGCATCGCCGGCGTGTGATTTCAGACGGCACTCGCCAAAGCCGGGGCGGTGTAGGCCGGCGCCAGCTTTGCACCCAGCTCGGGCGCGATTTCGCTGGGCTCATGCTCAGCGCCTTGTGCTCGAATGGGGTGGCATTCGAGACACCCCGCGTCCTCCGGCAACAACGCCCCGCGGTTCGTATCCGCTGCCCACGCAGCGCACGCACAGACCAAAAGAAGAAGCCCCCTCGATTCATGGCAGCCTCCTTTTGGGGCCGGCCCTCCCGCCTCCGGTCTAAGCGGCGTGGGTGAACACCGGCTCCATCCCAACGCCGGCAGCCTCGGCTTCCTCCTGGCACGGCACACACAGCCGAGCCCAGGGAACCGCGTCCAGACGGCGCCGTGGAATCGGCTCTTCACAGTTCGCGCACAATCCGTAGGTGCCGTCTTCGATGGCTGCCAGCGCGAACTGAATCTCGTGAACCAGGCGCGATTTCTGATCCAGATTGCGAAGCGCCATCTCGCGATCCGTGTTCGATTTGATCTGGTCGAGCGGATCCGCCAGATATTCGATTTGCAGCTCCTCGCGGGCCACGGAGGTTCCCAGAACTTCCCGGAGCTTCGCTTCCAAGGCCTTTTTGCGCTTCAGCGTCGCAGAATCATTTATGCTGGTTACGTGGTTCATTTTGGTTCAACTCCAGTTGAATTGAACTGAGAATGTGCACGCGTGAGGCCAAACGCGAAAAGGCAGAATCAGTCCGCTTTTAGCTTAGAAAGCCTTAAATTGCCGGGAGACGCGGCGAAGAATTGGGTCCTGCTGGGGGTTTTGGCGCAACCCGGTTTATGGCCCGACGCTATTCCAGGTGATGTAGAAGCTGGTACCGTCGCTGGTCAGCGGCGAGGGTGTCGCCATGGGAACACTGGACGAGCCATCGCTGACCATCGTGGAACTGTTCAGGTTCGATCCGAAGGAGCCGATACTGGCAGGTGAGCCCGTGCCAACCGTGGCCGTATCAGTATTCGCCGCTTGGCTGAAGTCCGGGCCGAATTTGACGACATTGAAGTCGGCCAGCGGGAGCACCTCAATCTTGCGGCCCACCGAGCCAGACGGCGCCTCGGCGATCCATTCCGCCGAAGAGCGGGCCGCGGTATTCCGGCGGTTGGGGGTATACGTGGTGCTGAAGGTCGCGCCGGAGGTCGTATCGGTGATGGTCGCCGTGAACTCTTCCTTTGAAGAATTGTAGGTTACCGAAGCCGTCATCACGTCGCCCGGCTTCAAATTGGTCATGCGGCCGGCGTAGTAGGAGGGCTGCGGATAAAACTCATACCACGCGTAGTAGGAAGGCGTACCGTTGGAGCAATCCGAATCCGTCCCGGTCTGCTCCACTGAGCTCGAATTCCAGCCGTCGATGCCGATCCAGAACGCGGCGTATTCGGCCGATGATTCCGGGGCGCAGGTGCTGGCCGGGACGATCCAGGAGCCGGTTACCTGGGTGAAGTTGGATCCCGTAACCGCATAGCCGCTCCAGTTGGTCGATTCATACGACCCATCGACACGGTGATTCCGAATGTCAGCCGGACGATGCTGATGTGGTGCGGGAACCGGAGCGGGCCGCGCGGGCGCGAGCGAGCTAGAAACGATCATCGCGGCGCTGGCGAGCACAGCCAGACCGGTTAAACCAACTCCTGACCTCATTGTTTATTTCCCTCCACTTAGACCGGCCCACAAGTATGGACTCGAGATCCAGTTTGGGTTGAGTCTAGCACGCCCCTGGCTCAGTAGCAATGCGGGATTCGCCCTAAGCGCTCTCTGGCAAACCTACTTAACTCCCCAAGAGTTGAACTTCAAAGATGCGAGCGCGGCTATTTCCTTAAACCGCGATTACCAGCTTGCCGAAGAAGTCACCGGAGGCCAGGCGGCGATAGGCGTCGGGGGCCTGCTCGAACGGGTAGACGCGGTCGATGGCGGGCTGGATGCGGTTCTGCTCGATGGCCCGGTTCATATCCTCGAACATGTGCGTGCTGCCGACGCTGATGCCGTGCAGGCTGGCGGCCTTCATCATGAGGGGGAACGGCGAGGTGTCTCCGGTGGGCCCGCCGAGAAAGCCGATCAGGCAGACCTTCCCTCCAAAGCCTAGCGACTGCATCGAACGCGCCAGAGTCCCCGCGCCGCCGATCTCGATCACGCAATCCACGCCGCGGCCTCCCGTCACTCGCGCGACCTCCTTCTCCCATTCCGGCGTGGCCGTATAGTTGATGGTGTCGGAAGCGCCCAGCTTACGTGCGCGCTCCAGTTTTGCGTCGCTTGAGGAGGTCACGATGACCCGCGCGCCGGCCGCATGCGCGAGCTGCATCGCCAGCGTCGAGACTCCGCCGGTGCCCAGGCACAGCACGGTGTCTCCCGCCCGCACCGGGCGCCCGGCGGCCATCAAAGCGTGCCAGGCCGTAACGCCGGCGCAGGGCAGAGCCGCGGCTTCCTCGAAGGATAGATGCGTCGGAATCGCCACCACCCCGTCCTGATCCAGAGCGATGTATTCTGCGAGCGTCCCGTCCAAAGGCACTCCCAGCGCGGGAGGACTCGAAGAACGCGGACCGTCCTTCCACACCTGAAAGAAAGTCCCGGCGACGCGGTCGCCGGCTTTGAAGCGCGTGACGCCGGGGCCGGCGGCGACGACCTCGCCTGCTCCGTCGGATAAAGGGATGGTGTCCCGGCTGACGGCTCCGCCGAAGTAACGCCCGAGGGTGACCATGTGGTCGCGGTAATTGAGCGACACAGCTCGCACCCGTATCAGCAACTGGTGCCAGCCCGGTTGGGGATCGGGGCGCTGGGCCATGCGAAGGCCCTCAAGTGAGGTGGTTCCTTTTTGGACTTCGTAAACTCGCATATGGTTGTTCCTCTCATGGTTGCACGAAGGCGCTCCGATTAGATTCCGCTGCGGCGCAGCAGGAATGAGGCAATTCCAAAACACCCGATAGCCAGTCCTCCGATACGATGCATCCAACGCAAGGGTCTTCCTCCGGCATGACCGCGGATGCGGGTCACAGCGCTGCTTAAGATAATCCACCACAGCATGGAGCCGCAAAAAATTCCAGCGATCAGAAAAATGGTCGGCAGTCCGTCGCGGTGCCGGCCTATACCAAGCGCGGCCAGCACGGCGATGAAGGACAGCACCGTCGTGGGATTGGTCAGCGTCAGAAAAAAGGTGAGGCGAAAATTAGCGGAGCCGTCTTGCCGGTCGTCCCGCCGCGCTGGTTCCTTGAAGAAATAGACGATGCCGATGATGACCAGCAGGATTCCGCCCCACAGGCGAATCCAAAACAGCTCGCGGATCAGGAAGTCGATGACGAAGGTAATGCTGAAACCGGCGACTGCTCCGTAGAACGTGTCGGCCGCAGCGGAGCCGAGCCCGCATACGATGCCGGCGCGCCAGCCGCTCAACAGCGCGCGGTTCATGCACACCACGTTGACCGGGCCGACGGGAGCGGCGATGACGAGACCGGCGATCAATCCGCGCAGTAGGAGTTCAAGCTCCTGCATGTTGTCGCGCAGTGCTCACTTTTCGATGCCGAGCTGGGCGGCGACGCGGTTGAGAGTCGCGATCAGGCGCTCAATGTGAGCCTCGGTGTGCGCGGAGGTGCAGGAGATGCGCA
>JASHNT010000086.1 GCA_030041495.1 Bryobacteraceae bacterium
TTCGTCGGCAGCGGGATCTTCAAGAGCGAAGATCCGGAGACGCGCGCCCGGGCGATCGTGAAGGCCGCGACGTATTACAAAGATCCGGAGAAATTGCTCGAAGCCAGCGAGGAGCTGGGCGAGGCCATGCGCGGATTGGACGTTTCGAAGCTGCCGGAATCGGAGCTGCTGCAAACACGGGGCTGGTAGTGTACACATGAAAAAGGTCGGCGTTCTGGCGCTTCAGGGCGATTTCGAAGCGCATCGCAAAGCCATCGAGCGTGCCCGGGCGTGTGCCGTCGAGGTGCGCACCGCCGAACAGATGAACGCCTGCGACGGGTTGGTCATCCCCGGCGGCGAAAGCACGACCATGCTGAAGCTGCTGGGGATCGAGAATCTGCTGGATCCTTTGCGCGAGTTTGGGCTCTGCAGACCGATTTATGGAACCTGCGCGGGCGCGATTTTACTGGCTTGTGAGGTGACGAATCCGGCACAGTCGAGCCTCGGCCTGATGGATATCGGCGTGGAACGCAACGCCTACGGGCGGCAAGTTGACAGCCACATCGCCAAAATCAAGGTGGACGATGACGGCGAGTTGGAGGCGGTGTTTATCCGGGCTCCGATCATCCGACGAGTGGGGAGTTCAGCCCGGGTGCTGGCGAGCCATCAAGGCGATCCGGTATGGGTGGAAGAGGGGCGGCACATGGTAACGACGTTCCACCCGGAGTTGACGGAGGACCCGCGGATTCACCGGCATTTCGTGGAGAAGCTCTAAGCGCTACTTCTTCGCCCTGGCCGGCTTCTCGCTCTTGGCGGGCTTGCTCTCGGATTTCGCCTCGGACTTACTCTCGGTCTTGGATTCCGACTTGGTTTCGGTTGTGGCTTTGCCGTCGCCGTCGGATTTGCCTTCGGCCTTGGGAGGAGCCTTCGCGTAGCCTTCGGCGTACCAGCCTCCGCCCTTGAGCTGGAAGCTGGAGGTAGAAACCAGGCGGGTGACCGAGCCCCCACAGTCCTTGTGGCGCTTCAAGGGAGCGTCGGAGAATTTCTGCAAAGCTTCAAATACCTTGCCGCATTTGGCGCAGCGATATTCGTAGATCGGCACCTTTAATTCGCGGCAACCGCCTTGCGAACCACTTCTTCGCCTTTTTGCAGGATCAGATCTGGACCATTGACGGGCGGGGGAGGCGCGACGTCAACATCGTCGACGTCGATATCCGGCTCCACGTCGGCTTGAAGCTGGGGAGTGGAGGGCATCACGGCGTTGTCTTGAATTGCCTTACCGTCGGGACCGTAATATTTCGCGACCGAGAGGATCACTGCGCTGCCATCGTCAAGCGTCACGGCTTTGCGGATGGCGGCGTCGCCATAGGTACGCTCGCCGACCACTTCGGCGCGCTTGGATTCAAGCAGGGCCGCGGCGGCGACTTCGGCTCCGGCGGCAGTGGCGCGGTTGGTCAACACAACCAGGGGTTTCTTGGTTATGTCGCGCGAGGCCATAGCCTCGAAATCCTGGCGCGGGGACTTCTGGCCCAGAGTGTATCCGATGAGGCCCTTATCCATGAACAGATTCGCCAGCGCGACTCCGTCTTCCGGAGTTCCTTCGCAGGAACGGCGCAGGTCCAGGATGTAGCGTTGCGCGCCCTGACGGTCCAGATCCTCGACCTTTTGCGCGATTTCCTTCACGGTGTCGGCGTTCACCACCACGGTCGAAACCAGCCCGACCTGCTCGCCCTGATCGTTGATCATACGGGCGGAAACGGGCGGAACCTGGATCATCGCGCGCGTCAGAGTGAGCTTTTGCGGATCGGAGCGGACGGTGCGCAGAACGCTGAGCTCGACGGTGCTTCCCGGATCGCCTTCCAGCAGAATCTGGGCGAAGGCCAGAGGCATCAGACGCGTCGCCACGTTGTTGATGGATTCGATGATATCGCCGGTGGTAAGTCCCGCTTTATCGGCGGGAGAGCCCGGCACGGAATCGACAATCGCTACGGAATCGTAACGCTTGGAAAGAATCAGGCCGACGCTGGCCTCATTCTTGTTTTTCGTCGCCAGGTACTGCTTGTACTGATCGGCGTTCAGGTAGCTGGCGTAAGGGTCGATGGCTTCGAGCATTCCAGTAATGCCGCCCAACGTCACCGCCTTCATGTCCGGCGCTTGCACGTACTGCGTCTGAATGCGTGAGAGCACTTCGGAATAGACGCCGATGTGCGTGATGGTAGAGTCATTGGTTCCCCCACCGTGCACCGCTCCGACCAAAAGAAGGGCAACGACGCCAGTTGAAAACGCCACTACCCCGAGTTGAAACCGTCGATTCATTGGCTTGCTTCCACCTGTGTCCAGAATACCAGAAGGAGCGGCGCTGAAGGGCGCCACCGCTGATTGGCAGTGCTCCATGAAGCGGTGTGGGGCGTGATATCCTCGAAAGTTGGTTCCGTGAGTTCTGCGCGCACAGGACGCAGGGTGCGGGGTTGTGCGTATATCCTAAAGAGCGGAACGGGAGATTCTGTATGTCCGGTCATTCCAAGTGGGCAACAATCAAGCACAAAAAGGGCGCGCTTGACGCCAAGCGCGGGAAGGTTTTCACCCGCATCATCAAAGAGATCATGATCGCCGCGCGTAGCGGAGGCGATCCGAACGCTAACCCCCGCCTGCGCACTGCCGTCGCCGCGGCCAAAGCCGTCAGCATGCCGGCCGATAACATCAAGCGCGCCATCATGCGCGGGACCGGCGAACTGGAAGGCGGCCAGATCGAAGAGGTTATGTTCGAGGGCTACGGACCCGGTGGAGCGGCGGTACTGGTGATGGTCGCGACCGACAATCGCAACCGGACGGTGAGTGAAATCCGCCACCTGTTCTCCAAAAACGGCGGGAACATGGGTGAGCAAGGCAGCGTCGCGTGGATGTTCGAGCGCAAGAGCCAGATTATCATCGAAGGCGACAAGGCTTCCGAAGACCATTTGATGGACCTGGTGCTGGAAGCCGGTGCCGACGACCTGCGCAATGACGGGGGCAACTGGGAAGTGCTCTCGCCGCCGGAAAACCACGAAGCCGTGATGGCTGCGCTCGAAAAGGCGAAGATTCCGACGGTCGAGGCCCAAATCGCCATGGTGCCGAAGAATCTGATGAAGCTGGAAGGCAAGAATGCCGGCGCCATGCTCCGGTTGAGCGAAGCCCTGGAAGAACACGACGACGTGCAGGACGTGTATTCCAACTTCGATATCGACGAAAAAGAACTGGAAGCTCTGGCTTCCTGACAAAGGCGGACATTGGCCGTGCGCATCCTCGGAATCGATTGCGGAACGGAGCGCACGGGTTGGGGAGTCATCTTGAGCGACGGGCGCAAACACCGCGTCCTGGCGCACGGAGTCATTCGCACCTCGGCCAAAGATCCTTTGGAAAACCGGCTGTGCGAGATCGCTTGCGCGCTGCGCTCGATCCTGGCGGAGCATCGGCCGGAGGCGGCCGCGGTCGAGGAAGTGTTCTATTCTCAGAACGTGCGCACGGCGTTAAAACTGGCGCATGTGCGCGGAGTGGCTCTGCTGGCGGTCGCGGAGGCGCGCGTGGCGCTGGGCGAATATTCGCCGCTGGAAGTGAAGAACAGCGTGGTGGGCTACGGGCGCGCGGAGAAACAGCAGGTGGGACGGATGGTGCGCGTTCTGACAGGATTAGAACAGGAGATGGAAACCGAAGACGTCTCCGACGCGATCGCGGTGGCGATCTGTCATGCGACGTGTGTTGGATCAGCCCTTGGATCAGGGACGGGTTCGTCGCCGCGTAAGGCGGCGGGAGGATCACAGTGATGCGGCTGACGGCAGTCATATTCGCGATGGCGGGTGTGGCGCTAGCGCAGAATGAGGCGCCGAAGGACAATGCGGCCAGCGAGCGCGTCACCTACACCAAGACTTTCCCCGGCTCCGATCCGGCGTATGTTTCGATCAGCTTGGACCGCAGCGGCAAGGTGCTTTACAAAGAGGATCCGGACGACGACCAGCCGGACACGTTCCAACTGGAGCCGCAGTTCACGAATACGATCTTTCAGCTCGCCGACAAGCTGGAGCATTTTAAAAGGAACCTGGAAAGCGGAATGAAGGTCGCCAACATGGGCGCAAAGACGTTCCGCTGGGACAACGGCAATGACGCGGGCCAGGCGACGTTCAATTACTCGACCGACCCAGCCGCGCAGCAGCTCTGGCAGTGCTTCGAGACGATGACGGAAAGCCATCGCGCGTTTCTGGAATTGAATCGCGCCGTGCGGCACGACAAGCTGGGCGTCAATGACGCACTGCTGAGGATTTCGGATTTGTGGACCAGCCAAAAGCTGGTGGGCACGCCCGAATTCCTCCCGCTGTTCGACCGCGTGGCCAAGGACGATTCCTACGTCAACATCGCCCGGGAGCGCGCCGCGGAACTGGCCGAGGCTGTCAGGGCCTGGAGCAAGAATTAGGACGCGAATGCGGTCGCTCACGTTCTTGTTCGCCGCAGCGCTAGTCTTGGGGCAGACCGCTGCCCCGCCCACACCTCAGCCGCCGACTCAGACCCAGCTTCCTCCTCCTTCGGACGCTGAACAGAAGGACCTGATGCACGCGGTCAATGAAGGCGCGAATTCCACCGTCGATCTGGTGCGGGTGTTCGAGGCGTTCCTCCAAAAATATCCGAACACCAATTACCGCCCGGATATCGAACTGAATCTGACCAAAGCCTCGATCCAGAATCGCGATTACGCGCGCATCGCCAAGTATGGCGAGCGAGTGCTGGCGCGGACCGCGGATGACGTGGTTTCACTCGACGCGGTCGCGCAGGCTCTGGTGGAGCTGGGTGGGAAGGACAATGCCGAGAAAGCACAGCAATACGCACGCAAGTTTGAGGATCTGATCGAAGGCATGGCCCCGCCGACCGGAGCGAGCGCTCCGCAAACGCAGGAAGAGCGCGACCGCGCCGACGCCCGCGCGCTGATGACGCAGGGACGCGCGCGGGTGATCCTCGGCGACAACGAAGAGAGCTTGAGAATGATGCAGAGGGCTTACTATGTGTATCCGGATGAGGAAACCGCTCGCGCGGTTGCCGACGCTCTGCTGCGGCTGGGCCGCACTGACGAGGCGATCCAGCGTCTGGCCGAGGCGTTCGTCATTCCCGATTCGCGCGCGAAAAACACCGATATCATGGCTGACCGCCTGCACCTGGGCCAGCTTTGGAAGATGACCCACGATTCGGAAAAAGGCCTGGGCGACGAGATTCTGGCCGCTTATGACCGCGCATCATCCGCGGTGGAGTTGCGCCAGAAGAAGCTGCTGGAGCTAGACCCAAACGGCGCCGCCAAGAGCGTCTCCGAGTTCACCATCACGGATCTGGACGGAAAGAAGCTGCAAATGTCCAGCCTGCAAGGCAAGGTGCTGGTGCTCGATTTCTGGGCCACCTGGTGCGAGCCGTGCCGCGCCCAGCATCCTATTTACGGCGAAGTCATGCAGCATTACGCCAAGCGCAACGACGTGGTGTTTCTCCCGCTCTCCACCGATGACGATCATTCCGTGGTGAAGCCGTTTTTGGAATCGCAGATGTGGGACCGGAAAGGCGTCTATTTCGACGACGGATTGCAGCGGGTGCTGGGCGTTTCGCAGATCCCCACCACCGTCATTCTGGACAAAAAAGGGATGGTTTCCAGCCGCATGAACGGCTTTGCTCCGGACCGCTTCAAGAGCGATTTGATCGAGCGGATAGACGATGCGCTAACCGGAAACGGCTCGGCCAAACCCGGCGCGGGCAAGCCGTGAGCTTTCGCCGCGTGATTTGGGTGGTGCTGGACAGCGCCGGCATCGGCGAGATGCCGGACGCGGAAGCGTACGGCGACAAAGGTAGCGACACTTTGGGCAATATGGCTCGGGATCTGGCGGCTCGTGGCAAGGCGCTGAACCTTCCCAATCTGTGCCGGCTTGGCCTGGCCAGTATAAAACCGCTCGCCGGGCTCGCTCCCGATCCGTCGCCGATTGGCTCATACGGGAAGGCCGCGCTGGCTTCGCCCGGCAAAGACACAACCACGGGCCATTGGGAGATGACCGGAATTCATCTCGAAAAACCATTCCCATTATTTCCGCACGGATTTCCGCCGGAAGTGATGAACGAGTTCGAGCGCCGCATCGGCCGGCACGCGCTTGGCAATAAGGCAGCTTCGGGGACGGAGATAATCAAGGAACTGGGCGAGGAGCACGTGCGCACCGGTTCGCCGATTGTGTACACCTCGGCCGACAGTGTGTTTCAAGTCGCCGCGCACGAGGAAGTGATTCCGCTATTCGAAATCTACAAAATCTGTGATACGGCGCGCGAGATTTTGCGCGGTCCGTATGAGGTCGGGCGGGTGATTGCGCGACCCTTTATCGGCGAGCCGGGGCACTTCACGCGGACGCCCAATCGGCACGATTACGCTGTACCCCCGCCGAAAGGCATGCTGCTCGATAAGCTGGCCGAGCGAGGCGTGGAAGTTTTTGCGGTCGGCAAAATATCGGATGTGTACTTGGGGCGGGGAATCAGCGACTCGGAAACCACCAAGAGCAACGCGGATGGGATGGCGAAGATCCTGAAGGCGATGGATGAAATCGATTCCGGATTGATTTTCGCGAATCTTGTCGATTTCGACATGCTGTACGGGCATCGTAATGATGTGGAGGGCTACGGAAGGGCTTTAGAAGAGGTCGACGCGTGGCTGCCGTCGCTGGAAGCGAAAACGCGCGAAGACGACCTGGTGATCCTGACCGCCGATCACGGCTGCGACCCGACGACTCCTTCGACTGACCATAGCCGCGAATACGTGCCTGTGCTGATCTACGGCAAGC
>JASHNT010000087.1 GCA_030041495.1 Bryobacteraceae bacterium
TATTCTGTCCGAAGTGTGGCTCTACCGATGTGCGCCGTTCCCGCACCGAGGGACCGGTCGCGTTCTTCTTTGGCCTGTTCGGGCGCTTGCCGTTCCGCTGCCGCAGTTGCCGGCTTCGATTTTACAGGCACGCTCCGGAACCGCAGGAACATCCGGAAGTGGATCACTGATCCGGCCGCGGGCTCTTATCTGGGCGACTCGCCCGCAAGAAGGGAGCGCGCGGGTAGTCGAATCGAGGGTGCCCGCGGGCCCTTTGCAGGCTAGTGAGCGGCGTCCTTCTGGCGCGCCAGCAGAGCCTTGACCTCCTCGGGCAGCGCGAATTTCCCGGCCGGAATCGGCTCGTTCGATTTCGCCGAATCAATGGTGATGGTGAACTCCTGGCCCGCAACCTTCTCGGTCACCTTGGCGGGCTCCAGGATTCCGTCGAAACTCTTATACTCGGTCGAGATCGAATCCGCGGCGATGTCGCCAAGCTGGCTCGCCGCGACCACGGAAGTCTTGCGCAGCAGACCGGACTGTTCTTCGAAATACATCGTCACGGGGCTGCCTGTGTCCGGCGTGAGAACCACTTTGAAACAAGGCTCTCCTTCCACAACCTCCTCGCCGGCGGTCTCGGCCATTTTGAACAAGTCGCGCCATTGATACGCTCCGTTCATCGCGGCTTCACGCAAGGCTTGCGCGCGCTCCTCGCCGGTCTTGATGCGCGGTCCTTGCAGCACGCTGTTCTCCCAGGCCACGCCGTCCACCAATCCGGTCTCGATCTTGCCGACGCCCGCCAGATCCATCGCCATATAGTATTTGCCGGGATCTTCGTAGTAGGTCACCATGGTGCCCTTTAATCCCATGGCCTTGAACTCCACCGTCCCGGTGACGGTTTCGGTTTTGCGGGCCGCGTAGGCGTCCTTGCCGCCGGTGACCCCGACAAAGCGATCGAGGATCGAGTCCGGCGTAGGCAGATCCGCCGCCAACAACGGCGCGGCCAGCGCCACAGCGAACACGGCGAGCGTGTAACGTCGATTCATTTCTTTATCCCTTCTTCCTTGATCCCGTCTTGCTTGATGCCTTCTTGCTTGATCCACTGCAGCGCCGCCTCCAGCACAGGATCGCGGCCCGCAAGCAACGCGGCGCGCGTCAGTTTGACTTCGACGTCCGGCGTCACTCCTTCGCCTTCCAGAGGCTTGCCGCCTTCGGAGATGTAATTGCCCACCGCGTATTGGAAGCCGTCGCCGTTGGGCAGCCGCTCGATCACCGAGGGCAGAGCCGCGGCGGCGCTTCTGGTCCCGAAGATCCGGGCGCGGTGGAGGTCCTTCAATCCGCCGGCGAAAATCTCCGAGGTCGAGGCCGAACAAGCGTCCAGCAGCATCGCCACCGGGCCCTTGAAATCGGGGTAGCGAGGATTCACCGCGAAGTTGAGCTGCGCGTCGCGCGTGTACATGGTCCCCAGACGCAGCCCCGGCATATCCAACAAATAGCCGGCCATGCCCATGGCCATCGCGCCCAGCCCGCCGGGGTTGCCGCGCAGGTCGACGATCAGGCCGGAGCATTTCTGGCAGGCCTTGATCTCGTTGCCGAAGCCCTCCATCACGTGCGGCAGGTCGAGGAAGTAGTTGAAGTGCACGTAGCCCGCGCCGTCCATTTGCTTCGCTTCGAACCAGACGCGCGTCTCCGGCAGATTGCCGAAGGTCGACGGCACACCGCGCGGGGCTTCCAGCCCCAGGCTCACATCCCGGCGTTCTCCGTCACCGTCCAGAAACTCCACCGGCAGCGTGCCTCCGATCGGGCCGCTGATGCGGGCGGCGAGCACGCGCGTGTACACGATTTCGGGAATGGAGGGGTCGGCGGCCAGTTCCTTCGCCGCGGCCGCGAGGTTGACTCCCTTGGCGCTGAGGATGGCCCAGCCTGGCTTCACCCCCGCGCGTTCCGCGGTGGAGCCTGGATCGACGCCCGTAACGATGGCCTGGCCGTCCAGCACGCGCAGATCGATGCCCGTGGATCCATCGCCGGGCGTGTCGAAATCCTCGACGGCCGCGTAGACCGTCGCCGGGAGAATCGCGAAGTGGGTCTCGTGCAGCCGGCTCAGCATGTCCTTCAAAATCTCGCGGAGCTCTTCGATGTTCGCCGCCTTCTCAACGCGCGGCCGGTATTCTTCGTGAATCGCCTGCCAATTCAGGCCGCCGGGATTTTTCTCCCAGTGCTTATCGCGAATCGTGGTCCAGACCTTTTCGAAGGTGTCGATCGCGATCTGACGCTGCTGGGCAGTGGGCTGCGCAGCCGGTAAAGTTAAGGTCGCAATTTGCGGCCTTAACGGTATCGCCAGCAGGAGTAACAAGAGCGCCCGCACACACCCCATGCTTTCCACGCTACAGCAACACGCGCGGCCGCGCAGTACTAAGTTGCCTCACCAGCCGGGCTTCGCGGCGGGCGAGTTGTTCGGAATCCTCGATGGCCCGCGCGGCGCGGGTGCAGCGCAGCGCCGCCGCGCGATCCTTGGCGCGATGCTCGTGATGCTTGGCCAGCTCCTCGAGCGCGCGCGCGCGGAACGGATTTTTCGCTGAGGCCAGATCCTGCCACACCGCGAGCGCGGCATCCTCAGCTTCCAGCTTGCGCTCCAGGTGCGCCAGGTCCCATAAGGCCCGGAACAAAAGCTCGTCGGAGAGCCCGGCATCGACCCCCCGGCGCAGCATTGCTCGGGCCCCCTCCAGATCGCCGGTGGCCTGCAGCCAGCGAGCCAGGCCAACCATTTCACTGCCGTGGCGCAGCGGGACGTTGGCGGGGTCCCGGAAGGCGTGCGGCACGATGCCCGTCAGGCAAGCCAGCGTCAGAATATCCAGCGTATTGTGCTCGAACACAGGCAGCAGGCGCGTGGTCTGGCGCGAGCGCAGGTACTCGAAGTACACGTACGGAATCAGCGCGCCGGGAATATCGCCCTGGCGTTCCACGCCCAGCACCTGGCTTTCCAGGTCCACCAGGCGGCAGCTTTCCAAGCGCAATTTCCACAACCGCCGCGCGCCGTACAGCAGATCCAGATGCTCCATGCGCGTGAATGGAGCCCGCGCCCGATGCATGCGGTAGCGGGTTTCAAGAAGCGGCTGGTCAAAGGCGCGGCCGTTATAGGTGATGACGACGCGGAACGGCTCCAGATGGCGCGCCAGCGCCTCCAACTGGCTGGCCTCCTCGCTGTAATCGCGCATGAAGAACTGGCGCACGCGAAAGCCGCCCGGCGTTACGCGCCCGACCCCCACCAGGAACGCGCAGGTGCCGGTGTCGCCTGCCAGGCCCGTTGTTTCCGTGTCGAGGAACGCCCACTCCTCCGGACCCGCGTCGGCGATCGCGCCCGCTGAAAGCGCGGCCAGCAAGTCGCGCGGAAGTTCGCTCAGCGCGCCGATATCCGCGCTGCCGTGCCGGCGATGAGCCGCATACAATGTTTCGCGCTCCAGATGTTTTCCGTAGGCGGTTTCAACTTCATCTCCGGAAATTTCGTACAGCCGGGGCGCGTCTTTCTTATCCGAAGCCGCGTATTTTCGATCGCAAGCAGCGTATTTTTGATCGCAAGCAGCCGCGACCCGCTTAACGCGCGCGCGCAACTCGGCGAGCTGCTGCTCTAGATCGCTCATTCGCCTTTTCTTTGCTAGGGTAACACAGTCCCTGATCCGGCCGTTCGGCGTCCCGGGAAAGCGGCGAACCAAACCGGGCGCGCGCAGCGGAGATTCGCTCGAACCCCTGAAAAATGGCGGTTTCCGTGCACTTTTTCCTTTACACGCGTCCTTCGATCCCGTATCATTTAGGTGCATCGCGGAACCCGACGTGGGTGCGGGTGCGCGTGTAACAAACGTACAAAGGGAGAATCAGTACACAAGGAGAACTATGGCAGCAAAGATGACTCAATCGCAGATGGTGAAGGAACTGGCGGGCGCGGTCGGCGTACCGAACAAGGTCGCAAAGTCGTTCACGATCGCTTACGCCGAACTCGCTGTGCGCGAGACCAAGAAGAGCGGCGTCGCGGTTCTGCCCGGCTTGGGCCGGTTGGTGCGTGTCGATCGCAAGGCGCGCATGGGCCGCAATCCGGCGACCGGCGAAGCGATCAAGATTCCGGCCAAGAAGGTGGTTAAGTTCCGTGTGGCGAAGGCCGTGCGCGATTCCATCGTTCCGCCCAAGAAGAAGTAGCCACTGGCCAAGAATTCCCGAGGAAAGAGAAAACCCCGCGCGGCGTCACGGCTTGCGCGGGGTTGTGTTTTAATTCCGATTCAGACGCGGTTCAAACTGCGGACGGCGCCAGGAAGCCTTATGCCTGCTTCTTTTCACCAGGAGTGGGTGGTTGTTCTTCGTCGCCCTTCAAGGCGGACTTGAAGTTGCGGATACCTTCCCCCAAACCTTTGGCAACCTCGGGAATCTTCTTGCCTCCAAATAGGAGCACAGCGACTACCAGGATGACCAATAGCTCGGGCAGACCGATCGATTTCAGACCCATACGGCCTCCTCGCCATTCAGTCTAGCATACGCACGCCAATGAAACCGAGGGCCAAAAAAACGGCGAAGAAAGCCGCCAAACTCGACCGGAAGAAGGAGGTCCGCGCCATCGCCCGGGAGCGGGTGGGCGCGGTGAAACCCTCTCATCCCATTCCTCCCAAGACCAGCCGCAAGAAGCCGAAGCACAAGCAGCCGCCCGAGTCGATCGAGTGGGAAAATCAATAGATGCCTTTTGTGAACGTAGGTCGGGCGTCGCAGTTTCCTCCCGGATCGGTTATGCCGCTGGACATAGGCGATCAAACAATTGCGCTATGTAATGTTGCGGGAGAGTTGCACGCGCTGGAAGGCACCTGCCCGCATGCCGGCGGCCCTCTGGGAGAGGGTGCGCTGCACGGGACCACGCTGGTCTGCCCGTGGCACGCCTGGGAGTTCGACTGCCGCACCGGAGTCAACGACTTCGATCCCGATGTCAGCGTTGCGACCTTCCCGGTAAAAATTGAGGCCGGCGAAATCCTGATCGAAATTCCTTAGAGCGACCCTCCGCAATGCCTGAACTTCCCGAAGTCGAAACCGTAGTGCGCACGGTCGCGCCGCACCTGACCGGCCGCCGCATCCTCGCGGCCGAGTTCACCTCGCGCTTTGTGACCCCTGGAAACCGGGCTGCGCTGGCGCGGCGTCTGGAGGACCGCACGATTGAATCCGTGCGCCGGCGGGGCAAATTCATCGTCGTCACGCTCGATCAGGGCGTGTTCACGATCCATCTGGGCATGACCGGGCGCCTGCTGATTTCCGGCAAGCCCGGCGAGCATACCTACGGCGTGTTCACGCTCGAAGACGGCGTGCTGCTATATGACGATCCGCGCCAGTTCGGCAAGATCGAGTGGAATCCAGCCAGGGTCTCCCGGCTGGGTCCAGAGCCTTTGGAGATTTCCTTCGACGAGTTTCGCGCGCGGCTCAAGCGCAAAGCCCGCATCAAGCCTCTGCTGCTGAACCAGGCGTTTCTGGCCGGGATGGGGAATATTTACGTGGACGAATCTCTGTTCGCCGCGGGCATTCATCCTCTGGCTTCGGCCTCGCGCATCAGCGCGGCGCGCGCGGCCAAGCTGCATCAGGCGATTCGCGGGATTTTGAGCGCGGCCATCGCGGCCGGCGGCTCTTCCATTTCCGATTACGTCGACGCCGAGGGCCGCCGCGGCTGGTTCCAGGTGAGCCACCAGGCCTATGGAAGAGAGGGCGAGCCGTGCGTGAACTGCGGCACTCCCATCAGGAAGATCGTTGTCGGCCAGCGGGGGACGCATTACTGCCCGAAGTGCCAGAACAAGTGAGCCGCGAATTCACGCGAATGGGAATGATAGCAATGATATCATTGGGGTGATGGCGAGCATTCTCATCCGGGGATTGGACGACAAGGTCAAGGCAAAGCTGAGAATCCGCGCAGCTACGCACGGACGGTCGATGGAAGCCGAGGCGCGGGAGATCCTCGAGGCGGGGTTGCGCGTAAAGTCGAAGCGTGAGCCCAGCCTGGTCGAGTCGATGCGGCGCTATTTCGAGCCGTTCGGCGGCCTGGACATCAAGCTCCCCGAGCGGGAGCCCATACGCAAGCCGCCTACTTTTGACTAGCGCGGTGCTGATCATCGACACAAATGTACTCTCGGAGGTCCTGAAGCCAGCCCCGTCGGTTACCGTCGCCGGTTGGCTGAACGCACAGGATCGATCCGCAGTGTTCATCACTTCGATTACCGTTGCAGAAATTCTGTATGGGATCGAATCGCTACCGCAGGGACAGCGCCGCTCGCAATTGCTGGCCAGAGCAGGAGAGATGATCGAGGTCGAGTACCGCGGCCATATCCTCGCCTTCGACGAGACAGCGGCCCGGGCGTACGCTCAAATTGTTGTCGCGCGAACGACGGTGGGCAGGCCCATTGCTCACTTCGATGCCATGATCGCGGCGATTGCGAGAGCGCATCACTTCACCGTCGCGACGCGCGACACCGCGGGGTTCCAGCACTGCGGCGTCCGCCTGATCAACCCTTGGCGGGAGAGCTAGGCGGGCTCTTCGCGCGCCCTCGCGATTTCGTCGGCAACCTCCACCACCGGCTTCATCGCCTTGACGTCGTGCACCCGAACCAAGTGCGCTCCGCCGAGGATCGCCGCGGTCACCGCGGCGGCGGTGGCGAATTCGGTCTCGATCGCCGATTCTTTCGCGACGAAATGCTTGCGTGACGGCCCGGTCATGACCGGCAGCTCCAAACGCGCAAGGGCTTCCAAATGCGCCAGGATGACGGCGTTCTGCTCCTTGCGTTTGCCGAAGCCGAGCCCCGGATCGGCCGCCAGTTGCCTCCGCTCCAGGCCCGCGTGCACGGCCCGATGCACCGCCGCATCGAGCTCCGTGACGATGGTGCGAATCGGGTCCTTGAGCGGAGGCAGTTTGGCCCAGGTCTCCGGAGTGCCGCGCATATGATTCAGGATCAGCCCCGCGCCGCCGTGCAGCACGGATTTGGCCAACTCGGGATCGAAGGTGAGGCCGCTGGGGTCGTTGATGATGGAGGCGCCTTGCTCCACGGCCTTCGCGGCGACCCCGGCCTTGTACGTGTCGACGGAGATGATCGTGCCAAGCTTGCCTTTCAGCCGCTTGAGCACCGGGACCAGACGCCGCAATTCTTCGGCCTCGGAGACGCGCGCCGATCCGGGCCGCGTCGATTCCGCGCCGATGTCGATGATGTCCGCGCCTTCTTCTTCCAATTCAATCGCGCGAGCGAAGGCCCGGTCCGGGTCGAAATACTTGCCGCCGTCGGAAAACGAATCGGGCGTTACATTGAGGACCCCGACAAGCAGCGTCCGGTCACCGAGAACGAGTGAATCATCGCGAATCTTCCATTCGTAGCGCTTGCGAGGCATGAGTCTTCAGCGTAGCAGGGCGCACGCTCGCGTTACTCCGCGTAGACGCTGCTGACGAGATTGGCCACGCTGTTAATCGGCCAGTCCGGCCCCGCGGATCTCACCCCGTGATCGACTTCCAATTCTTCGCCAAATGCTCCGCGGTGCGCCACGCCAGAGCCTGGATGGTCAGCGTCGGATTGCGCGCACCGCTGGTGCCGAACACGCTGCCGCCGAGCATCGCCAGATTCGGAGCCTCGTGCGAAAAACCCCACTTGTCGACCACGCTGGTCTCCGGGTTATCGCCCATGCGCGTGCCGCCGTAAGTGTGCGTGCTCAGGTTGGGACCGTTGGGATTGCCTTTGCTGACCATGATCGCGCCGGCGGCCCGGAACCACTGCTCCATCTTGTCCTGCGCGTGCATCGCGGCGCGGCGCTCATTTTCGCGGCTCATCGTGGTCACGCGAATCACGGGATCGCCCAGCGGGTCCTTCACCTCCGGATCGAGGTCGAGGAACGTGGTCTCATAAGGAAAGGTGTTGGTCTGAATGTAAGCCGAAACGGTCCGGCACGCGTTCTGGTGAATCCATTTCTTCCATTCCGAGCCCCAATTGCGCCCGGTCTGGCCCCAGGTGGATCCGCTGGCAGCAGCGATGGGATGGCGCTCCGTGTAGACCGTCAGGCTCGCGCCGCCGATGAACCCGAGGCCGCTGTGATCGAAGCTATCGTCGGCCCATTCGTCGATCACCACGCCTTGCGAAAGGATCGCGCCGTACCAGACGTTCAAATCCTCGGGGAACAAAGCGCTCGCGTTGGCTCCGGCCTGCGCATCCCAGTGCCCGAAATAGTGCTTGCCCACTTGGCCGTGGTTGTTCGCGAGGCCGCTTGGGTATGCTTTCGATTTCGACAGCAGCAGCAGCCGGACATTTTCGTAAGTGTACGATCCCACCAGCACGGCCTTGGCAGGTTGAAAATATTCGCGATTGTCAAAGATGTAAGTGACGCCGGTCACGCGGCCGCGGTCGTCGGCATTGATGCGCGTCACCTGTGCGCGGTCAACAATCGTCAGGTTTTTTGTCTTTTGGGCTTTGGGAATGGTTGAAAAGCAGGTGGAATTTTTCGCCTGCAAATGACAGCCCCCGCGATCGCAATAGCCGTGATAGCCGCAGGAGCCGCGGCCGTCGCGCGGGACCGAGTTGATGGCCGCGGGCGAGTGAAACGGATTCCAGCCCAGGCTCCGCGCGGCTTTCTTCATCATTTCCAGATAATCGCAGGAGCGCAGGGGCGGCATCGGGTATTCACGGCTCCGCGGGCCCTCGAAAATATTACCCGCTTTATCGATCTTGCCCTGGACATTTCCCGCCTTCCCGCAGACGCCGACTTCGTGTTCCACGGTGTCGTAGTACGGCTCCAGCTCGTCGTAGCCGATGGGCCAGTCTTCGACGGTCGAGCCTTGCGGGAGGTAGGTCTTACCGTAACGTTTGACCGTTTCGCTGACGGTCTTGAAGTCCCAGGGCTTCAGCCGCCAGCTTTGCGCGTGGTAATGAATGGACGTTCCGCCAATGGCGTTCATCATCGGGCTGGGGCCGCCGCGCCGGGCTGTGCCGGTGGGGCTGTTGCGCACCGTGGGCGCCTCACGGCGGAGCTTATCGCCGGTGGTGACCATCGCGCGAACGTTGTTGTAAATTTCGTCGGCCTTGAAATCGCGATGCGGATCCATCCACGTGCCGGCTTCGATCCCGGCGACCTTCAATCCGGCGCGGCACAACGGCAGCACCGCGACTCCTCCGGCCGCGCCCAATCCGACAACGGCAACGTCCACGGGTTTGAGCGTCACAGGCATCCGCTCATTCCCTTACTGATTCCCCCAAGCAGATCCCCGATAGGGTGGGGCTTCCTTGTCCATCCTCTGCATATCTGCCGAGGTTGCCGAACGCGGGCCGGGATAACGAATAATGTCCCAGCCCTTGCCGCCGGTGTTACCGCCATAATGCGGATCGCCGAAGGTTCCCTGCAGCGTGTAGGTGCGCGCCTGATTAAAGAACCCTTGCAGATTCTGGGGAAGGGACATCAGCACGGCGTCGCGTTTTTCCGCGGACAAGTCCCCGAACCCGGCGCCCTGGGCGCGGATCGCGAATTCGTCCAGCGCGGCGAGTCCAGCCACCCACGCGTCTTTCTGCGGCGCGAGGTAGCCCGCCATTTGCACATCGATGTAATTCGCTGCGCCCAGCTCCAGCGCGCCCGGACCCAGCTCATCGGCGGGGATGATGCGATCCACCAGCATCTCCGTGGTGCGGCGCTGGGCGGGACTGAGCGAGCGCGGCTGGTTCGCGGTTTGCGCGGCGGAGCGGATCGCCGAAACCGGCACCAGCGCCGCGGAAGCCGCGGTTACGATCACCGCTCGCCGGCTTACTTCGTGGTCAGCCATGCCGACAGTATATCGCGGCGAAGATTTCACGGCAGGGCGGGCCGCGCGTTTCAGCGTCCCGCTTGCGAACCCATGTTTTGGCCGCTCAAAAGCATGCTCAGACGCTTGAAGTTGAACGCGAGGAGCGCACGAAGAATCGCGCCGCTGCGGAACCGGAAACCAGCGAAAAAGCCGTTGTATTTCCCAAGAAACTCGGCCGCGCCCACGATCCGGTCCGCCTGCGCCAGAGGGTAGTCGCGCAGAGGATCTTCGCCGGCATGAAGGGTGGCATGAATGGAAGGGATCACGTAAATCTTTTTGCCCGTGCGCCGGACCTGCATTGCCAGGTCCAGATCCCCCCAGTACTCCCCGAAACGCTCGTCGAAGTAATTCATGTGGCGCAGAAACTGTTTGCGCACCAGCAGCGCGTCGCGGCTGGCGTATTCGACGGCGGCGGGCTCCCCGGACGGATCGATCTTCATGACGCGCAGGACACCCGCCGCCAGATCCTGCGCGGAGGGAATGCGATAGGTCCGCGACACAGGCTCGCCTTCGGGATTGAGCAACAGCGGGCAAACCGCAGCCGCACCGGAATCCGCTTCCAGCCGGTCCGCCAGGCGCGCCACCGTATCCGGAAGCACTTCCACAAAAGGCGAGAGGAACAACAGGAGTTCGGCTTTGGCCGTGCGCAGGGCGATGTTCATCGCGCGGGTCGCGCCGAAGTGTTGGGGCAGGCGCAGAATCTGAACCGAGGGATACTCGGCGTCCAGGCGAGGGCCGTCGTCGTGGCTGCCGCAATCGACAATGAGGATTTGCAACCGAGCGGCATCGCTCGACCGCTGCAAGGCCTCGATCGCGCGCCGTAGCTCTTGGGCTTGATTAAACGCGACCAGAATCGCCGAGACGCGAGGGCCGCTCGGTTCCTGCTGAACCGCCGCGGGTTCAGGCGCGACCACCGGGGGCTTGGCTGGCATGTTCTAGAGCAAGCCCGGACCTATCGCTGGGCCGGTCCGGACGGCGTGTGGGAGCCTCTTGGCGAGGGCGCAGGGCCCACTGGCATGGCATCCTGCTCCATTGTCCCTCCCTCGATCTCCTCCGGCTCGCCGGCTTCCTTGGGCGTGTAGTAGGAGTGATAGTAAGTGTACTTGCTGTACAGTTCGCCGCGCCGCGCGCCATTGACCACGATGCCCAGCACGTTATTATTGCACAAAGATTGCATCGCCCGCGTGACCGAATCGATGGTGGTATGCCCGATGCGAACCACCAACAGAGTGCCGTGGCACAGCGTCGAAAGCAGGTTGGCGTCGGCGGCGAACAGCAGCGGAGGGCTGTCGAGAACGATCCAGTTGAACAGACTGGGCAGCCGGTCCATCAGCAGCTTTACCTCGCGTAGGTTCAGCAGTTCCAGAGGATTGATCACCGCTTCGCCCGCCGGCATGACATACAGCGTGGTGCCGGCCAGCTTGCGGATGCATTTGTGCAAGGGAGCCTTCCCCAACAAATAGTCGGTGATGCCGGGGCTGCGGTCCAGCCCGAACAGCGTGTGCATTAACGGGCGGCGGAAGTCGAAGTCCGCCAGCAAGGTATTGTTGCCCGCCAGATGCGATTCCGCCAGCGAAAGGTTCGCCGCGGTGAGGGATTTGCCTTCGGCCGGCGAGGGGCTGGTGATCACCACGGAGTAAATCGGCTGGAGGCTCTTCATGTGATTGAGCCGCGTGCGCAGCGTGCGGAACTCCTCCATGGGAGCCTCATGCGGACGGTTGATGTCGATCAACAGCGAGTCCGTCGCGGCGCGGAACGGGACCTCCTCAATCTGCTCCAGAAGGCCGGCCAGGTTCGCCCCCGGCGCTTCCAGCGTAGTGGTTGCCGCAGTGGCGGGTCCATTTTGTTGAGGACGCGCGGCTGGCGACGAAAGGAGCCCGGCCTGTTCGGCGCGGCGCAGGGCATCATGTACTCGGCTCATATGTGAAATTCCTCCGCTATTGCGCCCGGGTGGTGAAAATATAATACGCGACCGAACCAGCCATGAGCACCGCGGCGGCCAGGCAGGCGGTGGTCCAGCCCAGCCACGCCAGACGCCGCCGACGGCGCACCACGAAGTCGTTTTCCAGCAGCGGGATGCTTCCCAAGATCGCCATCTGCGTATACGCCCGCACGTCCTTCAGGTTCTTGAGGGAGGTGTCCTTCATCTCGCGCGCTCCGGCGATTACGATGCCAAACACCAAGCCCAGGCCGGCCCCCACCGCGATCACCTCGGAACGGATCGGGTAGGTGGGACTTTCGGGATCGGACGCCGGGTCCAGGATTTGAAGATTCTCGCCCTCCTGGCGGTTCTCCATATCCTGCGTCACCTGACCCGCCGTCAACTTCTTGCTCATTTCCTCGTATTTCTCTTTCTTGAGGTCGCGCTCCCGCAATAAATCCTGATACTCCTTTTCACTTTGCGGAACACCATTGATGAGAGCCTGCAGCCGGGTGGCCTGTTGGTCGATGGTCTTAAGCTGGCGGTTCAGGTCCTCGAGTTGCGCGTCATCGGCCTGAATCTGCATTTGGTAGTGTTGCATGTCGGCCTGCCGCTGCAGGTCTTCCCTAACCACGGCCGGGCTGACGGCCTTCCCCGAGGTTGCGTCTTTCTTAGCCGCGGCATCCTCCTGCGCGATCTTGTCCCGATCGGCCTTGGCAATTTCCAGTTGCGCCTTGGCGGCTTTCACATCGGGGTAACTGTCGGTGTAGCGCTGGAGCAGTTCCTGCACCATCTTTTCGAGATTGTCCACCTGGTTTTCCGCTTGCAGCAAGCGGGGACTTTTCTGCTGCTGCTGCTGTTGGGCTTCCTGGGGCTTGATCTTCTCCAACTCCTCTGAGCTGGTCTTGTAAATGTTGAGGTTGCCCTCCAGCATCAGCTTTTCCGCCTGCACGCGGCTGATCGATCCATTGACGTTGCCGCGCTCCTGTTCGAGAAGCTGAAGCTTCTGGTAATTTTCGCCCTGCTGCTCCGGCAAAGTTCCGTTGTTCTGCGCCTTGTAGGCCGCCAATTGCGTTTCGACGGCTTCCAGGTCCTTGCCCGCATTCTCGGTTTGATCGTGGAGAAATTGCGTAAGTTGGGCGGCGCGATTGGCTTCATCCCGGGAGCTGGCGTCGATAAATTTGCTGATCAGCTCATTCACCACTTTCATCGCCTGGTGGCGATCCGGGTAAGAGAAAGATACCTTGAAGGCGGGCACGGTGTGGCCTTGCTGGGTGACCCCCAAGGGATCGATCTTGATGTCCTTCCGCATACTGTCCAGCACGTCCTCGAGCGGCTGGCGGCTGAGTTCCTTGGGGTACAGGTTGTAGGTGCGGACGATGTTGGTCAGGGTCGCGCGGCTCTCAATCTGCTCCGTCATCGAATTGATCTGGTCGAGAATATCCTGGGTCATCACGCCCTGGACCAGGTTGGTGGGCAACTGCTGCTGTTCCACCTTGATGATGCCCTCCGAGACGTAGGTATCCGGCCATAGATACGCGCCGACGACGCTCGCAACCAGACAGAATAAAAAGGGACCAAAGATCCAGCCCTTGTGCCGTCGCAGAATATCGATATAATCCTCGACATCCAACGCCCTTCGCTGAATGTTATATCCTTCGGTTGGCTGCATAAAAAATCTCCTCCGAGGCCGGCTTATTTGACGATGATGGTGTCGCCGTTTTGCAGGGCGATGTTTTTATCCAGGTTCTTGCCCTTGACGTAATCGTTGTAGTTGAAAAAGTAGCGGTCTTTGCCGCGGATAATGGTGATCTTGCTGCGATTGGCAAAGGTGTCCAGGAAGCCGCCGGCTTCGTTGATGGCTTCAAACACGGTGGTCGGGTTCTTGATCAGCGGATAATCGCCGGGCCGTTTGACCTCCCCGGTGACTGAGTAAGTTTTGCTGCGGACGTCGTAGACCGTGACGGTGACGCTGGGATCCTTGATCTGCGACTTCAGTGCGTCGGATAGCTGCTGTTCCAACTGTTTGGGAGTAAGCCCCGCGGCGCGCATTTCACCCACCAGCGAGACGCTGATCATGCCGTCCGTACGAACCGGATAGAGGTGGCTCCAGTCCTTTTCCCGGAACACATCGATGTCCAAAATATCGTTTGGTCCAATGATGTATGTGGACTGATCCACGGCGGCGCTGTTGGCGGCCGGATCGCTCAAGCCGGGGAGCGGTTTGGGGGCATCGGGAGCCCCACTGGGGGTGCCAACGCCCGTATTGTTGTTGTTGTTATTCTGGTTTTGCGCGTCGGCGGCGGCCGCGAACAAAACCGGAAGAACTAGCAGTACCGTCAAACCTCTCCAAGTCACCTGACTGCTCCCTGGGAAGCTATCCCGCAACATTCAAACCTCTTTACAGTGTATAACGTAGTCGATCAGCCGACGCCATCGCCCCGGGGGATGATGTCATACCATAAATAGAAGAACAAACATCTGGAGGCCCTGTCTAGTAACCGATGTACCGGGACCGAACCATGTTTTTCGCAGGCACCTTATGAACTATTTCCTAGCCAAAACCGACCACGACACCTATTCCATCGACGATCTGGAGCGTGAGCATAAGACCACTTGGGACGGAGTGACTAATCCCCAGGCCGTCCGAGCCATCAAGGAGATGCGGCCGGGGGACAAAGTGTTCATCTACCATTCGGGCAGTATATCTGCCGTCGTGGGATTGGCCGTTGTGCAGTCCGCCCCCCGGCCCGACCCACGCAACGCCAAATCCGCAGTCGTCGATCTCGAGTTCCTATGCCGCATCGACCCGCCCGTGACTCTGAAAGAGATCAAGGAATCCAAGAAGTTTGAGGATTGGGCCCTGGTCCGGCAGGGGCGGCTATCGACCATGTCCGCTCCGGCGAAATTTGTGGACTGGATGCGGAGCCGCTCCAGCTCATTCGCCTCGGCTTGCGGCTAACCCGCCGTCGGCAGGTAATCTCAGAAGCCGGCACAGGGCCGGTGCGGCCCAAAAACGGCCAGGAACCGTGGCCCTATGCCCCGGGCCAGGCGTAGTTCACCCGCCGCGGGTTGTGGCGGCGAGTTCCTCAGAAGCTGAAGCGCGCGATGACCGTCCCGGTGCGAGGGGCGAATACCTGGTTGTTGGGCGGTTGCGATAGGGCCGTATTCGGCGCTGCGTACGCGTCGATTACACCGTAGCCCGCTGTAAGCACTTTCACTCCGTTAACGAGACCGCCGTAGATGATCGGACTCTGCGGATTGAAGGACGTGCCCGGGTTGGCCATGATGGTGCGGTTGAAGACGTTCACGAACTCGCCGCGGATCTGGAGGTTCATCCTCTCCTTAATCCGGAAGTTGCGGCCGATATTCGCGTTCTCGATGGGCATGCGCGGTCCGCGAAAACCCGGGTACAGCGTGCCTGTCGCCGGACAAGCCGCGTTGATTGGACACTGAGCCCAGGCGCCCGGATTCAGAACCTGGGTGAAATACGGGTTGAAGGTGCTGTGGTTGTTGATGTTCACACCGTGCATATAGAAGGGTTGTCCGGTGTAGAACTCTTCTCCGTTGACCTGCTCCGCAGTGGGATTGCCCGGAGGTGTGAGTAACTGGCCGGTCTGATAGTTCCCAAAGAAGCCAACTTGCCATCCTTCCGTTACTAAGTTCTCCCATTTGTTGAAGAAGCCGGCCTTGGGAACCGTGTAGATCAGGTTGAAATTGAGCGTGCGAAAAGGGATGTTCTGCAGGTCCCAAACCGAGTTGTTGGGATTGAAAAAGTCCGACTGCCGCGCGGCGCGCGTGAAGCTCTTGGCCCAGGTGAAAGAGCCGCCGGCTTGCAGATTGTGGGAGAAGCGCTTGGTTGCCTTGGCCTGGAGCGAGTTGTACAGCGAATCGCCGGTAGGCGAGCCCGACGGTCCCAGATTCGGGAACTGCGGGTAAGCCTTAATCGCGGTCGAAAGTAACGTGGAGGGCGAGGCGCTGTAGTAGGGCAGTAAATATCCGCTGTTGGGCAGGCCGGCGGCGGCTTCGTGCTGCATCACGGCGACCGAGCTGACGGGCTGGCTCAGCAGAGCCCGATCCGCATTGTTGTTGTAGGTCGAGCTGGGGCAAACCGTCAGAGGATTCGACGGGCATGGACCGGTGCCCGGCAGCGGGAACAATCCGTACATGGCGTAATCCTGCGCCGAAATCTGGTTCAGAAAGCCCAGAGGCCCGGGGAGCCACACTGCATGGTTGCCCACATAAGCTGCTTCCAGGATGAAATTGCGGGTAAATTCGCGCTGAATGCCGAAACTGTATTGATCGATGCGCGGCGGCCGGTTCTGATTCCGGTCCGGCATGGTCGGCGCTCCGGCCGTGGTGCCGTAGTTGGGGTAGATGCTGGCCGGGTTTACGCATCCGATACCGCAATACGGGCTCGACGGTAAAACCGGCCACACCGGTTGGGGAACGGCGCCCGGCGTTTCGATGTCGACAAAAGAGTTGATGCCGGCCGGTTGATTCAATCCTGAAACGGACACTGTGCTCCCCGCCGCCGCACCGACAAACTGGTACGCGAGGCCCCATCCCGCGCGCAGCACCGTTTTAGGATCGAGCTGATAGGCCACGCCGATGCGGGGTCCGAACGCCCAGGGATAAGCGGGCTGGTATTGGAAGCCGGGATAGCCGCCATACACCGTGCCGCCCGGATGGCCGCCGGCGTTCAGGTTGATGACGTTCTCGCCGAACTGAGCCCAGCGGTTGTAGGTCTCTTTCTCGACCGTGTTCAGGTCGTAGCGCAGCCCGTAATCGATGGTCAGCTTACGCGCGATCTTCCAGGAGTCCTGCGCATACCAATCCCAGGTCTGATAGCCGGTGTGCGTTTCGCCGGGGGCGCTCTGCGCGATGGTGTTGTAGTCGCCCAGCAGGAAGCTGGCGTAGTTGAACCCCGTGCTATACGGCAGATAGCTGACCGCCGGAGTGAACGGTTCCGAGGTCGCATTCTGGCCCGCGGTGAATGTGACCACGGGGTACGGCTCCGCGATGTCGCCGGTGAAGTACGCTTCGCCGCCGAACTTAAATGTGTGCCGGCCTTTCACCCATGTCAGGCCGGTCACGGAGGTGACCTTGCCCTCCCATTTCGTAGTTTGGCTGGGAGGTCCGACATTCTGCATGCCGCCGAACTGGCCATCCGTCACGCCGTTAAGGACCGGAATGTTGCGGTTCGCCAGGAAGCCGGCGATCCCGATAGTCTGCTCCGCGTTGTAGTTCAGGACCGGCGCGGGGTCGTCGTACTTTGTGCGCTGGTAGCCGATTCCCATGTGCAGTAATAGCGTCGGAGACAGCGTACGATCGTAATTCAGGCGGTAAATCCAGGTCGGAATAAACGTGCCGACATACTGCCCGATGCTCAGCGGCAACCCGTCCGCAAATCCCTGAGCGGACACCTGGCTCTGAGTATTGTTCTCCGAATAGTAGAACGACAGCTTGTCTTTGGCCGAAACGTTGTGGTCGATCTTGATCGACGGAATCGCCGAGTAACGGTGGCTAGGAATCTGACCGTCATAGTTGCCGGAAATCAGGCTCGGCGTGGAGGGCGCGGGGAATTCGTCCTGGAAGATCACCGAGACGCGGTCGAAACGCGTCGGCGGAATCGAGTTGGCGGGGAACGGGTACGCGTAGCCCAACCCGTTGGCGGCTGTGCCGCGCGTTAGCGGATCGTAGATCTCGTTGGCGTACTGCACACTGCCAAGCGGATCCTTATACCCGTTGCCCAGGGGCTGAGTCGCGCTACCCGTCAGGCCGGCCAGCGCGCACAAAGAGCAGGTCCCTACGGGCGAAATGCCCGAGAAGTTGCCCTGAGTGTAGGCCGAGTAGGGAACGGTGTCCGTGAAAGACAACTGCGTGGTTTCCAGATACTCCTCGTAGCTCCAGAAGAAGAACGTTTTGTTGTGGCCGTCGTAGATTTTCGGAATGTAGACCGGCCCGCCGAGCGTGCCGCCGAAATCGTTGCGGCGGTTGCGCGGCCGGAACTTCCCTCCGTCGCCGCCGGAGAGACTGCCCGGCCCGCCGCTAATGCTGAACGGGTCGCCGGCGTTCAAGTCTTCGTTCACGAGATACTCGTACCCGCTGCCGTGAAATCGGTTCGTCCCGCCCTTCATGGTCAGGTTGATCACCGCCGAGCCGGCCTGTCCGAACTCAGGAGCGTAGTTGGAAACCTGATAAGCGATTTCCTGGACGGAATCGGCTCCGGGCTGGCCGATCTCCGTGTAGTCGTACGCGCCGAACAGACGCACTGTGGCGTCCTGCCCTTCCACGCGCATGGTCTCCGTGGTGGAGAAAGCATTGCCCAAGCCGTTCACCTGGAACGGACTGTCGGTCTGGTAGTTGCTCACGCCGGGAAGGGTCAGCAAAGTGTTATACGGATTGCGATAACCCGCGGGGCCGGCGTTCACAGTGCCAATGCCCAGCAGCGGAAGCTGGTCCATGTCGCCGACTGTTACGTTGTAGGCCAGTTCGCCGCTCTCGGTCTTGAGCAGCGAAGTTTCCGCCCGGACCGTCACCAATTCGGTGTTCGTTCCAGCCTCCAGCCGAACATCTTCGCGAACAGTTCCGGCCGCTTGCACCGTCAGGTTGGAGTGCAAGAATGTCTTGAACCCCATCATGGTGACCGTGAGCGCGTAGCTGCCGGCCGGCAGGTCCGCGATGGTGTAATTTCCGGTGGCGGTGGAAGCCGCAGGGTAGACAACCCCGGTTTCCGCGTTCTTTGCTTCCACCTTCGCGGCGGCGACGACTGCGCCGGCTTGGTCAGTTATGGTTCCGGTGACGGTTCCGTTGCCGACCTGCCCCCAAGCGATCAATCCAACCAACAAAAAACAGAAAACTGACGAGACTACTTTCGGCTTCACCGGCTCTGCCCCTTGGAAAGTACAAGCGTACGAAGCCGCTAGAGATTTGAGTGCGTTCTAGCAAGGCTAAACTTTCACGCGATGCTACACCCATTTACAGGCCTGTGTCAATAAAAGCCGCCGATTCGCTTCAGAGCTGAATGCGCGAGAACAGGTACGCTCCGGCAATCACCAGGATCGACGCGATCACGACCAGCACCAGGGTATCAAGGCTGCCCGCGTAGAAAGCCTGCCCGATCAAAGCCCCCCGCAGGCCATCGACGCCGTAAGTCAAAGGATCCAGACTCGCGGTGATCGCCAGGGCCTTGGGCAGGCCGGCCAGCGGGAACAGAGCGCCGGAGAGGAAGAAGATCGGCATCACCAGGAAATTCATGACCAGTTGAAAGCCCTGAAAATCGCTCAACAGCGAAGCGACAGCGGTTCCGAGCGCCGTGAACATGACGGCGACCAGAATCATGAAGAGCACGGCCGCGGGCACTCCTGAAAAGCTGGTCACCCGGAACCCCGCGGCGAAGCAGATCAGAATCACGATGGCGCCTTGGAACAGAGCCACGGTCGCGCCGCCCAGAGTTCTGCCGGCCATGATGTAAACGCGCGGCACCGGCGCTACCATGGTCTCTTTCAGGAATCCGAACTGGCGGTCCCAGATCAACTCGATGCCGGAAAAGATCGCTGTGAACAGAATGGTCATACCGATCACTCCCGGCGCCAGAAACTGGAGGTAGCTGCCCTGACCGGCGCGCTGGAAGATCGGTCCGAAGCCAAAGCCCAGCGCCACCAGGAACAGCAAGGGCTGCCCCAGCGACGCAATGATCCTGGGCCGCGAACGGAAATAGCGTTTGACTTGCCTCAGCCACAAAATGTAAACGGCGTTCATCTTATCTGCCTCCTGGGCGCCGGCCGCGGAACATGCGCGACATGTTGCGCATCTGATCGAGCGAACTGGCTTCTTCCTGGCGGATGGTGGAGCCGGTGAGCTTGAGGAACGCGTCTTCGAGCGATTCCGCGCCAGTTTGCGCCTTCAGGTCGGCCGCGGTCCCCTGCGCGACGATCACTCCATGGTCGATGATGGCGATGCGCTGCGCCACTTTTTCGGCTTCCTCCATGTAGTGCGTGGTCAGAAAGACGGTGACCTGTTCTTCTTCATTGAGCTTCCTCACATGGGTCCAGAGCTGATTGCGGGTCTGCGGATCGAGGCCCAGGGTGGGCTCGTCCAGGAACACGATTTTGGGAGTGTGCAAAAGGCCGCGGGCGATCTCCAGCCGCCGCTTCATACCGCCGGAAAATTGCTTGACGAAGCTGTCGCGGCGGTCCCACAGCTCGAATAATCGCAGCAACTTTTCGATGCGTTCGGCGCGGATTTTCCCCGGAACTTTATACAAAACGCCGTGAAAATCCATGTTCTCGTACGCGGTGAGCTCTTCATCGAGGCTGGGGTCCTGGAATACGATGCCGAAGCGCTTGCGCGCCTCATTGTGCTGGACGGCCGGATTCAGGCCGTCGATCTCCACTTCCCCGCTGGTCGGCTTGAGCAGAGTGGTGAGGATTTTGATGGTGGTGGTTTTCCCCGCCCCGTTCGGACCCAAAAAGGCAAAGATCTCGCCTTGAGCGACGTCGAAAGAGATGTTCTTGACAGCCGCGAAGTCGCCGTAATTCTTCACCAGGTTCGTGACACGGATCACCGTGAATCCTCCGGTCCCGGCTTGGCCAGGAGCGTGATTTTCGCCATCAGTTGCAGAAACAATTCGCGCTCAGCGCCACTCAAAGGCTCCAGCCAGCTACGCGCCACGATCTTGCGGTTATCGCGGAAGGTCTGCTGGAGCTGGCTTCCGTAGTCGCTCATTTTCACCTCCACCACCCGGCGGTCTTCCTCGCTGCGATTGCGCTCGACCAATCCCTTGGCGACCAGCCGGTCGACGGTGTGGGTCGCGGTGGAGAGCGGCACGCCCAGAGACTCGGCCAGATTGGACATGGTAAGGCGCTCGCCGGACTCGAGCAGCAGCATGGCGCGGATCTCCTCACGCGAGATTTCGATTTGCGGGTCGTCCGCCAGCTTGCGATTGAGCAGCAAGCGCCGGAAGAGGGTCTCCAGATATCCGACCAGTTGAGTGGATTGCTGGTCCAGCCCCGCCCTGGTCTCCGGCTCGACCGCCGCTATGGGAGCGGTGGCTGTAGTTCGCTTTTGCAATATTTCGATTATCGAAGGGATTGCCTGTCTTGTCAAGCTACCGCAGCGCGGATTCCAAGTTCTGCAACTCCTCCGGCGAGCCTTTGAACAACCCGTTGGGAAATTGCAAGTAGTTGGTTATCTGCTGCTTGATGGCCGGAGCGTCGTTCCAGTTCAAGCCCATGCCGGCCATGTATTGCAGGCGCAGGTCGAGGTCCGTGTTGACGTGGGCACCCTCCAGCCACGGCTTCAGATCCTGCGCGCGGCCGGCGTAGGTCGACATCAGATCGGTCACCGAATTCAACCCGACTTCGCGCAAGGACTGCGCCACGGGGCCGGTAAAGCGGCGGGTCATTTGGTTCAGATCGATGGGAGCGTCGCCGTTCTGGCCCATCAGCACTGTGTCGTAACCCTCGCCGTTAATATCGTTGGCCCAGAGGGTGCCGTTGGGGAAAACCTCGAAGAACGTGGCGAGCTCGGTCTTGATGGTGTCAGGATCGCTCTCATAAAGAGGCACCCATTGCGTTACGATCCCGCCGGGGTTGAGATGCTCCTTTACGACCTCGAAATATTCCTTCGAATACAGCGTCGCGGTGCCCTTGACCCAAGGGTGAATCGGATCGGAAGTGATGATGTCGAACTTGTCTCCGGTGGTGAGCACGTAGTGCCGTGCGTCATCGTAGTGCACGGTGGTGCGGGGGTCGGTGAGGACGTGATAATTCTGCGGCCCGAAAAACCGTGAAGTCGCCGGGGGAATGATTTTTTCGATCTCGCAAATGACGATGCGCTGCACCTCGGGATGCACCACGAAGGTTCCGGCGGTGACACCCGCTCCGAATCCGACGATCAGCACCGATTTGGGATCGGGATGCACCAGCGCCGGCAGATGCCCCAGCATGCGCTGCAGGCGCATGTCGAACGGTTCGGTGGACGCCTCCACTTTGCCGCTGACGTGAAAATAGATTTGTCCGCCGGGAAGCTGGGAGACGACGATGGAAGAATTCATCCCTTCGCCGCGATAGAGAGGCGTGCCGGCGTCGCTGGTGGTGAGCATTCGGCGGCCGTAAGCGATGGCCAGCCAGGGGACCTCATCGACTTTCCAGATCAGCAGTCCGGCCAGTGCAGTGGCCACGGTTGCGGCGATTCCCATTCTGACCGAAGCGCTCCGCGACAGCATCAGCAAAGCGGAGGCAACCGACAACGCGATCAGCAACCGCTCGGAATCGCGCGAGCCGATCCAGGGGATGAAGACAATGCTGAAAAGAATCGAGCCGAGAATCGCGCCGACCGTGTTGGCCGCATAGGTTTTTCCAACCAGCTTTCCGGGATCGTCATCGCGCGATGCCGCCGCGGCCAAGGCGAGAGGGAAACTCGCGCCCCACAAAATCGCGGAGGGTAGAATGGCCCACAGGCAGCGCACGATATCGACCTGGAAGTTGAACCAGGGGCTGGTGGAGAGCAGCGGATTCACCGGCCAATAGGGGATTGAATCGGAGAGCGCAAACGCGGCCCATGCGACCGCGCCCGCCAGAGCCATCTGGCACCACCCCAGCGCGTTTCGCGAGCCCGAACGGGCCAGGATCGACCCGCCTCCACTGCCCAGCCCAAGCCCCACCAGAAAGACGGCTAGAATGATCGAAAACGTGTAAGTGGTGGCGCCGATCATCACCGAAAGCAGGCGCGTCCAGATGACCTCCGCGCCGAGAGCGCACAATCCGGAGATCGCGATGGTGACGTAGACATCCCAGGGCTTGTTGGTGGAGACCGGCGGGGGCGCGGCCTCTTCTCTTAAGGGGGCGGCAGCCGGTTCGTACGACATTTTCCTGGCGAGCGAGAAAGCCGCGAGGGCCACGACAAAGTTGATCGCCGCGCCGGCATAGGTGGCGACGGCCATATCGAAAACGCGCAATAAATAAAAACCGGCGAACAGGCAGCCGAAGACCGCTCCGGCGATGTTGCCTCCGTACAGGAACCCGAGCCAGGAGACGCCCTCCGGCGTGGCCTCCACCCAGCGCGCGATGGCGGGCAGGGAGGCTCCCATCAGGAAAGTGGGAGGAAGCAGGCAGATGGCGGCGATCACGGCTCGCAGGAAGACTCCCTGAAAGCCGTGTTGCGCGATGGCCGCGTACAGCGAATCCAGCATCGGAATCAGAAACAGGACGACGATGCCGAAGATCCCAATGCCCATCTCGAGCTTGGCGTACACGCGCAGAGGATGCTGCGATCGCGAGACCAAGCGCGGCAGCAGCAGGCTGCCCAGGCACATCCCGCCCATGTAGGTCCCGAGCAGAACACCCAAGGAGACGGCCGAACTGCCCACCGCCAGTTGCAACAACTGGAGCCAGACGATTTCGTAGATCAGCGCCGCACAACCGCTGCCCGCGAACAGCAACAAAAGGAGAGGCAGAAACGGGCGCAGATGTCCGGGGCTGGAGGAAACGGCGCTGGGGGAAACAGACTGTGTGGTGCTCATGAGCAGGGTCGGATTCGGTTTTCTGAGGCTAGTGGGCCATCATACCGCAGCCGCCCGCTCCGCACCACAGGAGCTCACACGCGCGGGGCGGAGCCCAATTACTCCGCCCGGGTTCGGAACCGAGCCAGTCAGCGTTTGTGCGCGTGCTCCTCGGCTTGGGAGTGCAGAGGCATGTGCTGCTCGCCGGCCGCCGCGGGGATTTTCGCGGACATCAGCCACTCATCAGCTCTCTTTTGCGCCTCCTCGCGGAGGTAGCCATAGCGTTCTTGCAACTTGCCGATCAGGCGCTCGCGCTGGCCGGCGATCATCTCCAGATCGTTTTCGGTGAGCCGCCCGAATTGCTGCCGGGCAGCCCCTTTCAACTGTTTCCACTTGCCTTGAAGTTCATCGGAATTCATAAGCCACGAAACTCCTTCTTGCTTTTTGAGCGCAGGTGAACTGCGCGCCAGAAACAATGCAGCCGGTGTGCCAGGATCAGTATCCGGCTGAATCGGCAGGGACGGAGCTGCGCGACACGGGACTGCGTGGGAAGATTGTGCAGCCGGATGGAAAGATTTTCCGCGCGGGGCGCAGAACCACACGAGCCTGGATCACCGCGCCGGATCGTGGAACTTCGCGCCCGGCAACTCTTAATCACCCGCGGGCTATCCTGATAGAAGGAGCGCAGGGTATGGCAAGCCTCGATTGGTCACAATGCCCCGCCGTGGAGAGCATCCCCGGCAAGGTGAGCGGAGCATGGGTGTTTCGCGGTACACGCGTTCCCGTGGCTGCGATTTTCGAGAATTTGAAGACATCGCCGATCGAAGAGGTGCTTGAAAACTTCCACGTGACGCGCGAGCAGGTTCAGACCGTGCTCGACTTCGCCGCCAAGAGCGCAGATGCACCGCTCGAAACCTTGCGCGCCGGATGAGGATTCTTCTCGATGAAAGCGTCCCGCAAAAGCTGCGCTTGCTGATCGAGGGCCATACGGTCGTGACAGCGTGGTATCAAGGCTGGTCCAGCTTGCAGAACGGAGAACTGCTGGACGCGGCGGAACACGCGGGCTTCGAGCTGTTCATTACGGCGGACCAAGAGTTGAGCTATCAACAGAATCTGACGGGCCGGAAAAATGGCGCTGGTGGTGCTCAGCACGAATAACTGGGATCTCATCAAGGCAGCGATTGCCAAGATTACAGCCGTGATCGACGCGGTGACGCCGGGCAGCTATACCGAGGTAGAGATCCCCGAATAGCCCCCACTTCTCGCTGCAAGACCATGGGTAACGTCCTGAAGCGCACTTTTGGAACGCTATCGGACCACATGGCGATCCTGAAGCCGTATACTGACCGTCATGAACTGGCCTTCATGGGCCTGGCCTCACTGGTCTCCGTGGACGTGGACGGAGGGGAGAACGATCCTTGTGACCGCGCTGGCTGCGTCATTCTTTACGGCTTGCATAACGGAGCCGACTAAGACCTGGCTTCAGGGGAGGATTCAACGACGAAGAATTAGGCGCTGGCTGTATCGGGAAATGATCCACAATTGCTCGGCGCTGTCGGGATGGGTTCTATCGGCGAAGGATCATCCGGAGATGCAAGTGCACACCGCGGTCCAGTTCGCCAGCGAGTACAGGAAACTGGCTTACGAGCTCGCCGTCAAGGACTCGGGGTTCTATTCGTTGCGGGGGGATGAGCCTTACCGTATTGATGCGATTTACCGTGAGTTCGATCGCATAAGCAGCGGCTCTTACGAGGATCCCCAGGACTGTTTTCTGCGGGCGCAGGTTGCGTCGGCAGCGGTCTTGCACGCGGTGCAAGATAGACTTTTGAGCAGACGTGTCGTGTTCCGCGTCAGCACGACGCGGCATAAGAGGTATCTGCAGGAGAATCTGCCTCGCAAGTTTTTTTGCATCAACGCAGATGTTGCTCCACCTTGGCGGGAGAGACTGCGGCGTTGTTGCGATGCGGCCTTGTACTGGTTCTGGCGGAGGAGATACCCGCCGTCTCCCAAAAGTTAGCCGCCTTGCCCTGGGCTGTGATTACGGAGGAGGATGCGCTGATAGAACGGCCTGGATCCCCGATGCTACAGCCTCTGCCGCCGGTCACGCTGTGGTGATCTCGACTCGACATTACCGCCGCATGTTGAGGCGCAGGCCCGCCGTAGCATCGTGCCCAGGACTGCGGACGCATGGCCGGTCACGGCCTCGACGGGACCACGCCGCGGCCTGCCCGCCGACTTCGCCGATAGGCCAGCGTGATAAAATCACCCCGTCGGGACTCTTCCCGCCTGGAGGCGCCTACGAGCAAGATCTCGCGACGGCATTTCGTGGAAGGGACCGGCGCAGGCATCGTCGCCGCGAAGGTCGTCCCCGCACTCAAGGGGCAGACCGCAAAGCAGGCGAAAGCGCCAGAGGCGCCGCTGGCCGGACCGGCGCTTGACCCGTCCGTCCCGCACAGCACCATCAAACTCACGATCAACGGCCAGGAGCATCGCGTCGAAGTCGAGGACCGCTGGACGCTGGTCGAGCTGCTGCGGGATCACTTAAAGCTGACAGGCACCAAGATAGGCTGCGATCGCGGCGAATGCGGAGCCTGCACGGTGCTGGTCAACGGCGAGTCGGCTTACTCCTGCAGCCAGCTCGCAGTGTGGATGGACGGCAAGACGGTGACCACGGTGGAGGGCCTTGCGAGGAACGGCAAGCTCGACCCGCTGCAGGAGGCCTTTATCGAACATGATGGGCCGCAGTGCGGTTACTGCACTTCGGGGCAGTTGATGAGCGCTAAGGCTCTGCTGCTCAAGAATCCGCATCCGAATCGCGATGAAGTTCGCGCCGGGATGACCGGCAATATCTGCCGCTGCTCCAATTACAACCACTATGTGGAGGCGGTACTGGCCGCGTCAGGCACATTGGCCGCGGATGCCCGGAGGCGCGCATGACTCCGCTCAAAACCGCCGGCAAACCCACCCCTCGCATCGATGCCATCAAGCGCGTCACGGGCGCAGCGACTTACACCGCTGACATCACGGCTCCGGGCATGCTTTACGCGCGCGTTTTGCGCAGCCCTTATCCGCACGCGCGGATCAGGAAGATCGACGTATCGAAGGCGCAGGCTCTGCCGGGCGTGAAGACCATCCTCACTTATGAGAACTGCGACATTCAGTGGTCCACCGGAGACACGCGCAACAAGCGGCTGTTGTTCAACAATCCGGCGCGCTATGCCGGAGATGCGGTCGCGGCCGTAGCTGCCGTGAATCGCCATGTGGCCGAGGAAGCCATCCGGCTGATCGACGTCGATTACGAGCAGTTACCTTTCGTGCTGGAGCCGGAAGAGGCGCTGAAAGACGGCGCTCCGGAAATTCAACCCGGCGGCAATCTCTCGCCCAACGGACGCGGCCAGCATGAGCCCGATAAATACAGCCGCGGAAATATCGCCGACGGGTTTTCCGCCGCGGATCACGTGCTCGAAGACTCCTACACAACGCCACACATCAACAATGCGCAGATGGAGATTCGGGCATCGATGGCCGAGTGGCAGGGCGACAAGCTGATTGTGCATGCGTCCACGCAAGGCATCGCCAATTGCCGCACCGACATCGCCAAGGACATGAAGATTCCGCCCGAAAAAGTTGAGGTGATCTGCCTCTACATGGGCGGAGGGTTCGGCAACAAAAATCAGTGCCACGATTTCGACTTGATGGCCGCGGAACTTTCGCGCCGCGCCGGAGCTCCGGTGCGCGTCGAATTCACCCGCAAGGAAGATTACATCTCCGTGCACGGCCGCTGGCCGACCAAGCAGACTTACAAGATCGGTGTGAAGAATGACGGCACGCTCACCGCGATTCAGATGACGGCGTTCAGCGGGATGGGGCCGTACCGCAAGGGCCAAGGCGATATCAGCGGCATCGAGGTGTATCAATGCCCCAACGTCGAGCGGACCACTTCGATGATCTACACCAACATGGCCGTCTCGGCGAATTTCCGCGCGCCGGCGTATCCGCAAGGCGTGTTCGCGATTGAATCGCTGATGGATGACGCCGCGCACAAGCTGAACATGGACCCTCTGGAATTCCGCCTGAAGAATTTCTCGCGCAAATTCCAGGACCGCACAGCATATTCGAGCAGCGGCCTGGAGGATTGCCTGCGCAAAGGCGCCGAGAAATTCGGATGGAGGGCGCTTTGGCGCCCCGCTGGCTCTGACTCAGGAGTGATGCGCCGTGGCGTCGGCATGGGCATGGGCATGTTCCCGTCTTCGCTCGGCCGCAGCGCGGCGATCATTCAGGTGGATTCCAAGGGCATCTACCATCTGCACGTCGGCGTGACCGACTGCGGCACTGGAGCCAAGACTACGATGGGGCTGATTGCGGCCGAGGCTCTGGGTGTCCCGCTGGACCGCGTCGACGTGGTGTGGGGAGATACCGACATTTGCCCCTATTCGGTGGGCGAATCCGGCAGCCGGACCACCGTGCAGACCGGCACTGCGGTCATCGAAGCCGCGAAAGACATCCAGAAGCAGATCGCCGAGAAGGGCCTGCCCAGCGGCAGCGACTTGCTGACGGCGAGCGCGGACACCAGCCCCGCTCTGCGCGACTTCGCGCGTTATTCTTTCACCGCGCACTTCGCCGAGGTGGAAGTCGATACCGAAACCGGCCACATCCGCGTGACCAAGTATGTGGCGGCGCACGATAGCGGACGCGTGGTGAATCCGCTCACCGCGGAAAGCCAGGTGAAGGGCGGAGCCACCACCGGAATCGGCATGGCCCTGCATGAGCAGTTGCTGTACGACAAGCGCACCGGCCTTCCGCTGAGCGCCGGTTACTATCACGCCCGAGTCATGACGCATCTGGATGCGCCGGAGATTGAAGTGCTGTGGGTGGAATCCGAAGACGCCTACGGCCCGTTCGGCGCGAAGACTCTTGGCGAACCGACCATTATTCCATCGGTGGCTGCTGTGGCGAATGCGTTCTTCAACGCGACCGGAAAGCGGGTGAGAGACTTGCCCATAACTCGCGACAAGGTTCTGCGGGTTTTATCCGAAGGAGCGCTGGCATGAAGACCTTCACGAGCGCGAATCCGAAAAGCGTCAGCGAGGCGGTGAAGCTGCTGGCGAAAGGCAACGCCGCTGTGGCCGGCGGAGGAAGCGACCTGCTGGGCATGGTGAAGGATCACCTGGTCTCGCCCGACGTGCTGGTGAATCTGCGGTCGATTCAGGGGCTCGATCAGGTGAAGGAGCAGGCCAACGAAGTGGTGATCGGCGGCTTGGTAACTCTGGCTGAGCTGGCCGAGCATCCCTTAATCCGCGGGCGCTACGCGGTGCTCGCTGAAGCTGCCAGCGTTGTCGGCACGCCGCAGATCCGCAACGCCGGAACGCTGGCCGGCAACGTCTGCCAGAGGCCCTGGTGCTGGTATTTCCGCAACGGCTTCCCGTGTTATAAAAACGGCGGCAAGACCTGCTTCAGCGTCATCGGCGAAAACGAATTCCACGCGATTTTCGGAGGCGGCCCGAGTTATATCGTGCATCCTTCGGATACCGCTCCGGCGCTGGTCGCGCTCGACGCGAAATTCAAGATCGCCGGCCCCTCCGGCGAGCGGATGGTCGAGGCAGCCGACTTCTTCGCGCCGCCGTCAAAGGATCCGGGTCGTGAAAACGTACTGACTCACGACGAGGTGCTTACCGAGGTGCGGCTGCCCACCTACCCGCACTGGACTTTCATGACGCCCTACTCGGTTACGAGTTCGACGCTCCGCAGCACCTATCACAAGGAGCTCGACCGCGAATCCTGGACCCACGCCGTCGCCAGCGTCGCGATCGCCCTTGCCATGGAAGGGCCGACTTGCAAGAAGGCTCGCGTGGTGCTGGGCGGAGTCGCGCCGATTCCGTGGCGAGTCCCTAAGGTCGAAGCGATGCTCGAAGGCAAACGCATTACGCCGGAGCTGGCCGCGCAGGCCGGACAGGCTGCGGTCGAGGGCGCAAAGCCCCTCGCAAAGAACAAATACAAAGTCGCACTGACGGCGGCCATCGTGAAACGGACCCTCACTGATTTGGGCTCAGCGTAGTATGCGGATTCCGGTTCTCCTTGCAGGCACGGCCCTGGTGTTCTACGGGACGCTGTGCGCCTTCCAGAAGCCTTTCAAGGAGTTTTCGGGCACCGAGTATTACATCGGCGACATTCCTCTTCCGCCGGACTGGAACCAGAAGACCGATTTCGTGTTCGCGCGGCTGATGTTTCCGGGAGGGCCTCTGGACGGATACCAGCGCACCGGCCGGTTCACTGGGGATTATCACTTCGGCTTGTCGTTATGGACGCAGGATTATCCGCGCGCGGACCGGCATTTCCTAGCGGCAGTGCGTAGGCTGACGCGGGTGGACGCGCGCTCCGTGGAGCAGGTAGTCGATCTCGAAGACGGCGACGACGTCTACAACTGGCCGTTCCTCTATGCCGTGCAGGCGGGCGAGTGGGGCTTGACCGAGAAGCAGGGCAAAATTCTGCGCGAATATCTGGATCGCGGCGGCTTCTTCATCGGCGACGATTTTCACGGTCCGGCCGAGTACGGCGAGTGGGCCAGGCGCATCGGCTACGCGTTCCCGGATAAGTCGCTCCAGGATATTCCCAACAACGATCAGGTGTTTCACACGGTCTATGATTTGAACGACCGCCACATCATCGTCGGACACGATCATTTACGCGAGGGCTCAAAGAACGGCGGCACCGTGCCGCGCTGGGTCGCTATCTACGACGACAAGGGCCGTATCATGACCGAAGGCTGGTTCAACCAGGACGTCGGCGATTCCTGGGAGTGGGCCGACGATCCCTATTACCCTGAGGAGTTCTCCGAACAGGGCATCCGCATGGGCGTGGACTCGATCATTTACGCCATGACGCATTAAGGCGCTCACAGAGGCCGTCTTTTCTTGCGTGAGCAACGTCTTGACGGTGAGGGCCCATGCGCATTGCCACACTCCAGAAAGCATCGCTCGCCGTCCTATTCTGGTTTACATGTCTCGAGTTCACGCAGTCTTGGGTAGTCGGCGCAATTTGGCCTCCGCAGCGCAGAATCGCCGCGACCCTTGCCGGGGAGCTCGGAGAAGACGTTTGCCCTCCGCTCCCGTTCTGGGCGCACTTCATAATACTCGCCGTAGCCTCTGCAGTCACTGGTTTTCTGGTCTTCCTGTACAGCATGCGGGACAAGCGTCCAACCGGCAAATTTGCAATAGATTGAGAATGATCGACTGCGCTATTCTCTCCGATCCCGAGGTCATGAGTGGAACACCCTGCTTTCGTGGTGCGTGGGTTCCGTTCCAGAATCTGATCGATTATTTGGAGGACGGTCACTCGCTGGGTGACTTTCTTAAACAGTTCCCCTCGGTCACGCGCGAAATGGCGATCCGGGCTCTCTAGAGAAGAGGCTAAGCAGTCGTTACTCGCGCGAATCGCGTGAAGATTCTTCCGTACGAGTGTCTGCCGGTCGAATTCCAGCGCAACTTCCCGACCGTGATGCGCAAACAATAACGGCCCGACAGCCTCAGCTACCCCGGGCATTTCTCCGAGCAGGGCATCCGCATGGGCGTGGACTCGATCATTTACGCCATGACGCATTAAGCAACCAAGCCGCGAATCGACGCGAATGAACGAATTCTTATTTATTGGTGCTTATTCGCGGCTACTCTTTTTCGGCTCTTTTCCCGGCAGATTTTCCGGGTTCTCATGCACTCTCGCGCGGAACGTCGCCGGCATTCCGGCGGCGAGCGAGACAACCGAGTCGCCGTACTTGTCCCGCATTTTGTCAACGGCTTGAAGCGTCTTGCGCCAGGCCTCGGTCTTCTCTTCCTCCAGCAGATTGGCCTGGCCTTCGCTCGCCTCGAGCTGCTGGGCATAGACGCCTAACAAGCGGATCGGCTTCTTCTTCCAGGCCTTGTGAAAGAGGTTGCGGGCGGCGGAGGCTAGCTCGGAGTCGATCTGCGTGGCGCGCTCCAGAGTGCGCGCGCGGGTGAAAGTCGAAAAATCGGAGTACCGCAGCTTGATCTGTACAGTGCGGGCGTACAACGCGTGATCGCGCAAGCGCCGCGCGACCATCTCGGAAAGCCGCGTCAGCATTGCGTCGAGCGCCGCGGCATCGGCGGTGTCTTCCATGAAAGTGTGCTCGTGACTGATCGACTTCGGCTCCGCCTCGCCGACCTCATGATCGAACCATCCTCCGGCATCTTCGCCCCGGGCTTTTCCGGCCAGCGCCACGCCCCATTGGCCGAAGCGTTCTTCCAGGAATTCGCGATCCAGCGCCGCCAAGTCGCCCACCTTGCGGATGCCGCAGGCGTGGAGATTGCGCTGGGTCACTTTGCCGACGCCGGGGATCCTGCGCACGTCGAGCGGCGCAAGAAAACTCGCCTCCTGACCCGGCACGATCCACAAAATGCCGTTGGGCTTGGCCTGATCCGAGGCGACCTTCGCGACCATGCGCGATGCCGCGATGCCGATCGAGCAGTTCAGATTGGTTGCCTGCTTCACGGCTTGGTGCAGCTTCTGCGCGGCGGCGAGCGGAGGGCCGTGCAGTCTCTCGGAGCCGGTGAGATCGAGATAGGCCTCGTCAATCGAAGCCATTTCGACGCTGGGCGAGAAGCGGTTCAGCACCTCGAAGACGCGCCCTGAATATTCGCAGTAACGGTCGCGATGTCCTTCGACGAAGATCGCCTGCGGACACATTTTGTACGCGGTGCGCAGAGGCATGGCGGAATGGACTCCACACTTGCGCGCTGCGTAAGACGCCGCGGAGACCACCCCTCGCTCATTCGGCTTGCCTCCGACCACCACCGGCATGCCCTTGAGCGAAGGATCGAACAGCTCCTCGACGGAGACGAAGAAAGCGTCCATGTCGAGGTGGAAATAGGTCCGCTTCAGAGTCGCGGGGCAGGCGCTCTTTTCGCCGATACCACGCGAGGGATTCCCGCCAGGTCCGGCGTGATCTCGACGCTCGTCCACGTGTCCGCCCACGCACCTAGCATAGCTGACACGTTTTCCGCTTCTTTCCAGCCGATTTCCATTACGAGATGGCCGCCGGGCTGGAGCAAGCGCGCGGCATCGGGGATCAGCCGACGGTAGATCTCGATCCCGGCCGGGCCGCCGAACAATGCGACGTGAGGCTCATAGTCGCGGACTTCGCGCTGGATGCCGGCGCTGTCGCTTTCGGGAATATAAGGAGGATTGCACACCACCAAGTCGAAAGCGCCCGAGGCCAAAGCCGAGCCAAGGTCGCACACGACGCATCGAGCCGGCGCTTCCAGGCGCCGGGCATTCGCCGTGGCGACGCGGACCGCTGCCTCGGAGATATCCGTACACACCACGGGGACTTTCAGCTCCAGAGCAAGCGTCGCTCCAATGGCTCCCGATCCGGTGCCGATATCCACGATGCGGCTCCCGCCGATGGCAAGAGCGGCTTCGACCGAATGCTCAGTCTCCGGCCGCGGGATCAGAACATCCGGCGTGACGCGGAATTCGCGGCCGTAAAACTCCTGGAGCCCGGTGATGTATTGCGTGGGTTTGCCTTTGATGCGCTGATGCAGGTATCGGCCGTAGTGGATCCACCACAGCTCGCGCAGTTCTTCATCGGAATGCGCATAGAGCCAGGGCCGGTCGCAGCCGATAGCGTGAGCGAGCAGAACTTCAGCCGTGAGGCGCGGCGCGGCGACACGAGCGTCGTCAAGAAGCTGCTGGCCCTGGAGCAGCGCGGTCTGGATGTTCACACGGGCTGAAGTTCGCCCTGTTTTTTCAGGCCTTCGTTCTGGTAATAAACCGTCAGAGCCTCGATCACCGGATCGAGTTTACCTTCCATCACCAGGTTGAGCTGATGCAGGGTCAGACCGATGCGGTGATCGGTCAAACGGTTTTGCGGGAAATTGTAGGTGCGGATTTTTTCGCTGCGGTCGCCGGAGCCCACCATGCTGCGGCGCTCGGCTCCCAGCTTTTCCTGTTGCTTTTGCAGCTCGATCTCGTACAAGCGGGAACGCAGCACCCGCTCAGCCTTGGCGCGATTCTTGATCTGAGATTTCTCGTCCTGGCAGGAGACGACAACGCCGGTGGGAATGTGCGTCAGGCGCACGGCGGAATAGGTAGTGTTCACGCTCTGTCCGCCGGGGCCGGAGGAACAGAACGTGTCGATGCGAACGTCCTTAGGGTCGAGCTTGATCTCGACTTCGTCGACTTCGGGCAGTACGGCCACGGTGATCGCGGAGGTGTGCACACGGCCCTGTTGCTCGGTCTCCGGCACGCGCTGTACGCGATGCGTGCCGCCTTCGTACTTGAGCTGGCTGTAGACTTTGTCGCCGCTGACCAGCGCGATCACTTCTTTAAGTCCGCCCACAGATGATTCGCTCACCGAAGTCACTTCCACTTTCCAGTGGCGTGTTTCGGCGAAGCGCGAATACATGCGGAAAACTTCGGCCGCGAACAAAGTGGCCTCATCGCCGCCGGTGCCCGCGCGGATTTCCAGCACGATATTCTTTTCGTCGTTGGGATCCTTGGGCAACAGCATGATCTTGAGCTGGTGCTCCAGCTCGGCCAGTTGCGGCTCCAGGCGAGTGACCTCGTCCTTGGCCATCTCGCGCAGGTCCGCATCGCCATCGTTCAGCATCGCGCGCGCGCCTTCCAGGTCCTGATTGGCGGTCTTCCACTCGCGATACTTGCCGACGATTTCGGAGAGATCGCTCTGCTCCTTGGCCACCTTGCGGTACTGGGTGGAATCGTTAATGACCGCAGGGTCGGCCATCTGCGCCGTCAACTCCTCGTAGCGGCGGTCTATCTCATCGAGTTTGGGACGATACTGCATGGCAATCGGCGGGCGTTACGCGACCACCAGGGTCCCGCCCTGCTTGGCTTCGAGTTCCATCGCGCCGCTCAGCGCGTGAAGGGCAACGGCAGCCTGGGTATCGTCAGGATTCTTGGTGGTGATGCGCTGCAGCCACAGCCCCGGAAGCGTCACCAGGTTTAACAGAGTGCCTTCGCGGCGCGCGGCATAGCGGATCAGCTCATAACTCAGGCCGACCACCAGCGGCAGCAGCAGAATCCGCAGGGCAAGCTTGGCCAGGAAGCCATCCACCGGAAGGAATGCGTACAGGACCAGAGCCATCACCACAATCACGAACAGAAAGCAGGTGCCGCAGCGCGGATGAAAGGTGGTGAACTTGTGCGTATTTTCGATGGTCAGCGGCTTGCCGGATTCGAAGTTGAACACGGCTTTGTGTTCCGCGCCGTGATATTGGAAGATGCGGCGCATGTCTTTGGGCAACGAAAGCGCGTAGAGGTAACCCAGCAGGATGGCGATGCGGATCAGGCCGTCGGTGATATTGATCGCCAAGCGGCTGGAGAGCGCCTGCACATGGTGCCCGATCTGGGTGGCCAGATACAGCGGAACCACTTTATAGAGCCCGATAAACAACAGCAGGGCCAGCACGAAGCCGAGCGTCAGCATGTTGGAGCTGATCTCCGCGGGGGCTTCGCCTTCTTTGGCAAGCTCGGGGCCTAGAGCCGTATTGAACGAAAACTTGGTCGCCTTCGCGCCCAGAACCAGCGTCTGGCCGATGCGCGCGAGCCCGCGCAAAATCGGGAGCTTGAAGAGGGGATGCTTGTCGGTGAACTTGGCGACCGGGTGTTCGTGGGTCACGATCTCACCGTCGGGCTTGCGCACGGCGATGCAGCAGCTATGCGGTGCCAGCATCATGACGCCCTCCATCACGGCTTGGCCGCCGATAAGGGTCTCCTCGCCGCCTTCGAGAATCGGCAGAAGCTGCAGGTGCGCGGAGAAGCGCAAGAATCTTTTGATGGTTGCGAAAGTCACCGCCTTCATTATAAACCGCGCAGTCGCCGCCACATCGGTCGCACCTCCCACTGGCTTGGGGCGAAGTCAAAGCGGACCACAGAAGCGGCCTCACACCCGGCCGACTTCGACGGGGCCAGACCTCAATCACATCGACGAGAGGCTGCGGACCGACCTCGAGTTCCTGAAGATGGCGGTCCACCAGTTCTCAAGGGAGCTATTCGACTTCGTCGCTTCACGGAGGGTCTACTGGCCGTCCCCGGACCCATGACATGGGCTCCCGGCATTTACGCCAGAGTGTCCATCGCCAGAAACTCGTGGATATGCGGATGGGTCGATTTTTCCAGGTCCGCCACGGGGCCGAAGTAGATGGCTTTGCCTTCGAACAGCACGACTACCTTGTCGGCGACGCGGCGCATCAGGTCGAGGTCGTGGGTCACCACCACGCCGGTGAGTTGCAACTGAGTCTTCAACCGGAGCATCAGCTCGCCCAGATGGTCGGCCATGATGGGATCGACCATGGTGGTGGGCTCGTCGTAGAGGATACATTCCGGCTGGGCGGCCAGCGCGCGCGCGATGGCCACGGCGCGTTTGTGGCCGGTGGACAGGTCGGCCGGGAAGGTGTCTTTGTAGTCGGTCAACCCGACGATCTGCAGCAGCCCGTGCACCACCTCCTCTTTATTGTCGGCATTGTAGTCTTCGCGAAGCTCGAGCGAAAACAGGATGTTTTCGCGGACCGTCATTGAATCGAAGAGGGCGCCGGACTGGAAGACCATGGTCACTTTTTTACGGATTTTGCGTAGCAACGCATCATCGCCATCGGTGATGTCCAGATAGGAGACGTAGACGCGGCCGGAGTCGGGCTGGAGAAAGCCCATTATGTGCTGCAAACTCACGGACTTGCCCACTCCGCTGCGGCCGATGATCGCAAGCGTTTCGCCGGCGTCCAAAAAAAAGCTGACGTCGTCTAAAACCGGGTAGTCGAACGTCTTACAGACATGGGCGAACTCGATGTAATGGGACGAGCCGGGACTTTCCGCAACGAGCATGCTGATGAGATGATGGTAGCAAGCGAAATCCGGCCGGGGTTGACGGATGGCCTCGCGCGGACAAACAAAAGCGTGTATATTTGTTTCATACTGGCACTGGTGATGTTAGCCGCCTCCCCCATGCGCGCTGCCGACGCCGAGCTGCAGAAGAACGCCGAGGTGCACAAGATCATTGTGCGCGTCGATCCGCACACGGGTAAGCTGGTGCGCTACACGATCGTTATTCATCCGGCGGCGGCTTCCGCGCCGCCCGCATCGATCTCCGAACTAGTAGAGAAAACCTCCAAGGCGCATAACGTGGATCCGCTACTGGTGGATTCGGTGATCCAGGTGGAAAGCAACTACGATCCCAACGCGGTTTCGCCCAAGGGCGCCGAAGGCCTGATGCAGTTGACGCCGCCGACCGCGGAGATGCTGGGCGTGAGCAACAGCTTCGACCCGGCCGAAAACATCGAGGCGGGCGTGAAATATTTGAAGTACCTGCAGGATCTTTACAAAGACGACCGGCTGGCGCTGGCCGCCTACAATGCGGGGCCGGCTGCGGTGGATCGCTTCAAGCAGGTTCCTCCGTATCCGGAGACGCAGAAGTACGTGGAGAAGGTGGGCAAGAAGTATGGCGAGGCCCGCAGCGCGCGCGATCGCAAGACTACCGCAAGCGTGACGGCGGCTGTACCCGCGCCGCCTCCGCAGCAAACTCAGCCGGAACAGGAGCGGCACCCGAAGTTAGAGCAGTTTGTCGACGCCAATGGCAGATTGCACCTCAGAACATCGCAGTAGCGGGAGGGCCTGGGCGGCGGCGTTCGCCGCACTGGCGCTGCTGACGCCGGAGGTGTCCGGCGCGGGCAAGGCTGCGCACGCCGCGCCGCAGGCAGCCGGCAAAGTGACGGCGGTGCGCTTCTGGTCTCTGGGCGAAGTAACGCGCATCTCCATCGAGGTCTCTTCGGATTTCAAATACCGTTCGGACCGTCTGCCGGATCCGGACCGTCTGTTTTTCGACATCGAGGGCGCGCGGCCGGCGATCAGCGAAAAAGGAATGCATGTGGTTCCGGTGGAGGACGCGCTCTTGAAGGAGATTCGCGTGGCGGAAACGCAGCCCGGCATCACGCGAGTGGTGCTGGACCTGGAGCCGCACGATCCGCCCGTAACCTACACTGCATCGCAGCTCTCCAATCCGGACCGTCTGATAGTGGAGGTCCACTTAAAAGACAAGCCGGCTCCGCCGGCAGGCGCGAGCGTGAGCGGAGTCAAAACGCTCAGCGACACACCGTTGAGTGAGGTGGCGCCGGATCTCCGGACCGCGGCGCCAACCGCGCCGGCTGAACTCAGATCGCTCACCATCCCCGCGGTGTTCTCCAAGCCTGCGCCGAGGGCTTACCACCCGCCGCCGGAGCCTCTGCCCGCGCCGCTTCCCACGTTGGCCATGGATCCGTCGGGGCCGCCGGCGCTGCCGATGATGGCGCTAGCCGGCCCGGCGATTGCCGCGCAGCCCTTGGCGCTGCCCACTCTCAAGTCAACTGTGCCTCCGCAGCCTACAGCTCCTGTTTCCGCCGGTCCTGTAGCCACCAATCCTGTGAGAGACGCGCTGCCCGCCAAGACCAATTCGGGCGAACCTTCCCTGACGCGCGTGCTGGGGCTGAAACTGGGCCGCGTGGTGATCGATGCAGGCCACGGCGGGCATGATGCAGGCACGCACGGAGTCTCGGGATTGCTCGAAAAGGACGTGGTGCTGGATGTGGCTCTGCGCTTGGGTACGTTGCTCCGGGACCGATTGGGCAGCGATGTGGTCTTCACGCGCAGCGACGATACTTACGTTCCTCTGGAAGAGCGCACTCGCATCGCGAATGAGCACAAGGCGGACCTGTTCCTTTCCATCCATGCGAACTCCTCGCCGTTCAAGACGGTCGGAGGCGTGGAGACCTACTATCTGAATTTCACCACCAGCAAGAGTTCGCTGGAACTGGCGGCGAAGGAGAACGCCGGCTCGCAGAGCAGCATTTTCGACTTGAGGGACGTGCTGGCGAAGATCGCGATGCGGGACAAGATCGATGAATCGCGGGAGTTCGCCGCCAGCATTCAGAGCGCTCTGTTCGCGCTCTCAGCGAAGAACAACGCGGCAGTCAAGAACCGCGGGATCAAGAAAGCTCCTTTCGTGGTGCTGATCGGCGCGCAGATGCCCAGCGTGCTGGCTGAGATCGGCTTTCTCACCAACCCGGCGGATGAAGCGCTGCTGCGCAAACCGGAGCATCGCCAGAAAATTGCTGAAGCGCTGTACAAGGGCATTGCCGCTTATGCGGACTCCCTGAGCCACTTTCAGGTGGCCAAGCGCCAGTAGCCACCCGCCCAACTCGTTGTATTTTCAACACGAACCGGATTGGCACGGACCAGGACTCTGGTTCCTTGCTCGCCCCACCGATGGGAGATAGAATGAGGGTGCCACTTTGATGCCCGCCCAATTCGATCTCGCCAAGTTGAGTGTTCGCCAGTTTGCGGAACGCTTCCGCAGCGAAATGATTCCGCTCAGCAGCACGATCTCATACTTCTGCGCTTCTGTCCCGATGACGGAGGACGATCTCAAAGAATATCTGGAAGAACCGGTGGCGGCGCTGCCTCCGGCGATCGCCGCGGCGCTCCCCAAGATATCAATTCTGCTGGTGCCGTACCTGGAGCGATCCAACGGAAAGAGCAATGGCGCCAAAGAAAGCGTTCATGGGCAGGAACCCGCCGGCGATTACGTTTCGATCGAGAAACCGCCGGAGAGCCGCATCTCCACTTCCACCCAACTCAAGCTGGGGGAAGAGACCGTGCTGGCGTTCGCGCTCAAGGGGCAGGAGGTCGCCGAGTACCACTATCGCTTCTACCATCTGCTGGCGAGCGTGCTGGGCGAGACCTGGAGCGAGGATGTCGAGACGCGCTACAGCCGCCTGGTGCGCGAGGAGTTGAGCGCGGAGGCGCACGGCGAGGTCGACGAGCCAAGCTGGCGCCTGAAGCAGGGGCTGCGGCGAAGCAAGAACGGCTCCGCAACTGCGATGGCGGCGCGGGCGTTCCGCTCCTACGCGCAGCAATCCTTCATCGATACGCTAACGCTGTATCTGCACGGCATCTGCTGCGATATCGACGTGGACACCGGTCCCCGGCAACTTCCCAGCCGGTTCCTGCGCAAGCGATTGCTGGCGCTCGAAGAGTTGTTCCCGCCGCCGCAAGGCTACGCGGTGTTCCCCGAACAACTCGAGCCGGAGCGAAGCACTGGCTGAAGCTCGCACTGCCTGAAGCTCGCGCTGCCTTAGTGTTAAGGTGGTGATTAGGCTGGCGGGGATTCATCAGTGTGCGGAATCGCGGGATTTACTCACAAAAATAAGAGCCGGGACCCGGAGCGGATTTGGGAGCTCACGCGCTCTATCCTCCATCGCGGTCCGGATGAGCAGGGAATCTGGGAGTCCGACCACGTTTCTCTCGGCGCGGTGCGACTGAAGATCATCGATCTCGAGCACGGCCAGCAGCCCATGTTGAGCGAGGACGGCAACACGGTGCTCGCCTATAACGGCGAAATCTACAACCATGCGGAACTGCGGCGGGAATTGGAGCAGCGAGGGCATCGCTTCACTTCGCATTGCGACACCGAAACCCTCCTGCACGCGTTTCTTGAATGGGACACGCATGCTTTCGGAAAACTGCGAGGGATGTTCGCGGCGGCCTTCTGGAACGAGACTCAGCAACGGCTGGTGCTGGTGCGCGACCGCATGGGAATCAAACCTCTGTATGTGGCGCGGCGCGGCAACGAACTGTATTTCGGTTCCGAAGTAAAAACCATCCTCGCTCATCCAGCCATCGAGCGAACCCTCAGCGCGGCAGGGCTGCGTCATTACCTTTCGCTTAATTGGGTCCCGCAGCCAGCGACCATGGTGGAGGGGATCGACAAGCTTGCTCCGGGACACTGGATGGAATGGCGCTCCGGGCGAGTGTCGGTAGAGCCGTATTGGAAGCTGGAATTCGCTCCCGATCATCGCATCCGCCTGCCGGCGGCCAAAGAGGAGTTGGACGGGCTGCTGCGCGATTCCATCCGGGAGCACCTGGTGGCCGACGTTCCGTTGGGCGTGTGGTCCAGCGGAGGGTTGGATTCGTCGACCATGGTGCACTACGCCGCGGAACAGGCGTCCGGACGGCTCAAAACTTTTTCGGTTTCCTTCAAGGGCCGTTCCTTCGACGAGAGCGATTATTTTCGCCAGATCGCCCAACGCTACGGCACGGATCATCACGAGTTCAATTTGGATGGGGACTCCGGATTGGCGGATGCGATCGAGGAATTCGCATACTTTTCCGACGAGCCGAGTGCGGACGCCGGAGCGGTCCCAGTGTGGTTTCTTTCCAAGATGACACGGAGGGAGGTGACCGTCGCGCTCTCGGGCGAAGGCGCGGATGAAATCTTCGGAGGCTACACCACGTATCTGGCGGATCGTTATGCCCGCGGCCTGCGGCTGTTGCCGCGATGGATGCGGCGATCGGCAAGGAGCGCCACGCGGCTGCTTCCGGTGTCCGATGAAAAGATCGGCCTCGACTACAAGATCGCGCGGATGCTGGAAGGCTCTTTGCTTGATCCGCTGGAAGCCCATCTTTTCTGGAACGGGACCTTTTCTCCAGCGGCGGCGCGCGAGCTGCTAAATCCGGAGAGCCGGCGCACGATGCAAGCGGGGGATACGCTGATGCTTCCGGGGAACCCGGCCGCTGGCGATCCCGGCTACTTGAACCGGTTCCTGTGGCTCGATCAGTTGTATTATCTTGCGGACGACATTCTGTACAAGTCCGACCGCATGAGCATGGCGCATTCGCTCGAGGTGCGGCCGCCATTTCTGGATCACCGCATTGTGGAGTTCTCCGCGCGTCTGCCGCAGAGCCTGAAGATCCGTGGAAACCAGTTAAAGTTGGTCCTCCGGGAGCTGATGAAAGACAAACTGCCCCGGCCTGTCGTGCGCCGCAAGAAAGAGGGCTTCGATATTCCCGCGCATGACTGGATGCGAAGCGCCTTGCGTCCCCTGTTGCTCGATACGGTCAATGAGCGCAGCGTTCGCGAGACCGGAATTTTTTCGTGGCCGGCCATCGACGCGGCCGTCCGCGCCCACCTGGAGAGGCGTGCTAACCTCGGTTATCACCTATGGGGGCTCCTGGTTCTGTTCCTCTGGATGAGACGCTGGGGATTCACACAGGCGGCTCATACGGCGAGGAGCGGAAAGCTCGGCGGGATCGTTTCCGTAGCGGGCTGATCGTATCCGCGGTCGCCGCCGTCATCTTTCTGGGCTGCATCGTGAGCCCGCCTTCCCTGATGGACGACGTCGACGCGGTGCAGGCGCAAATCGCGCGCAACATGATCGATTCCGGCGATTGGGTCACCCCGAGGCTGGACGGCATCGCGTACATGGAAAAATCCCCGCTCAAATATTGGATGATCGCGGGAGCGTTCAAAATTTTCGGCGTGCATGACTGGGCCGCGCGATTGCCCGTGTCGTTGTCGGCCATGCTTCTGTGCTGGCTGGTGTTCCGGATGGGCGCTTGGGCATTCTCGATCAGAGCGGGCCTCTACGCCGGACTCGCGATGGCGACCTGCGTGGGATTGTTCCTGTTCACGCGCTTCCAGATTCCCGAATCCGCTTTGGCCGTGACCATCGCGCTAGCGATCTGGAGTTTCTTGCGAGTGATGGATCCGGAGGAGCGCAGGCCGGGCGTGTGGGCCTCGACGATGGCGGCGGCCATCGGGACTGGCTTGTTATTGAAGGGGCTGATCGCGGCGGTGTTTCCAGCCGCCTCCGCGCTGCTGTATCTCGCGTTCACGCGCCAAATCCTTTTACGCGATACGTGGAAGCGCGTGCAGCCAGGGCGCGTGCTGGCAATCGTGCTCGCGATCGCCGCGCCGTGGCATGTGCTGGCGACGCTTCGCAATCCTCCGTACTTCGCCTGGACCCTGCACAGCGGGCCGGGCCAATATCACGGATTTTTTTGGTTCTACTTCATCAATGAACACGTGCTGCGGTTCTTGAACCTCCGCTATCCGCGCGATTACAACACCGTGCCTCGCGCGTATTTCTGGTTGTTCCATCTGCTGTGGCTGTTTCCCTGGAGCGTCTACTTTCCGGCCGCAGCGAAACTCGGCTTCCGGCCGGTGGACCGCGCCGGGAGAATGCGGCTGATGTGTCTGTGCTGGACCGGCTTCCTGTTGACGTTTTTTACGTTCTCTTCCACACAGGAGTACTATTCGCTGCCGTGTTACGCGGCATTGGCTCTCTTGATCGGCTCGGCGTTACCGGGTTCTTCAATTGAAGTCCGGCGATGGCTGCGCTTCGGGACCGGCGCGCTCATCGTCATTGCCGCGGCGGCCGCGCTCGCGACCGGTTGGATTCTCGCGCACGTCTGGAGCCTTCCCGCACCGGGCGACATTTCGCGCGCGCTGATCGAGCAGCCGATCGAGAAGTACACGCTGTCGCTCGGACACATGGGGGATTTGACGCTACGCTCCTTTGCGTACTTGCGAGCGCCTTTAGCCTTGGCCTTCGCCGCGTTCGTGCTGGGCGTGCTGCTGATCCGGCGCTGGAGAATCGCCGGAGCGGTGGTGATGATGGTTCTGTTCTTCCACGCGGCTCGGCTGGCGCTGGTGGTTTTCGATCCGTATCTGGCTTCGCGCCCGTTGGCGGAGGCTTTGAATCGCGCGCCGCGAGGGACGCTGATTTTGGACAACCCCTATTGGGAGTTTTCCTCCATCGTGTTTTACGCCGAAACCTATCACGGCCAGCGAGTGTTAATGCTCAACGGGCGCAGGAACAACCTGGAGTATGGATCCGACGCGCCCGGTGCTCCGGGCGATGTGTTCATCGACGATGCCGGATTCCGCGCGCGCTGGCTTTCTTCGGACTTGTTCTATGTCTGCGTGGAGCATGAGAAGGTCGACGAGCTGCGAAGGCTGGTCGGAGCCGGCACGCTGCATGAAATCGTAGAAAGCGGAGGAAAAGTCGTGTTCTCCAACCGGCCGGCGGCATAGGCGGGCGCAATGCGGATCACTATCGACGCGACGTCCCTGTTACTGCGCAGCGCCGGGGTCAAGAATTACACCTATCATTGGCTGCGGCACCTGCGCCGGCAGTCGGGGGAGGGCGAGGAGATCCGGGCGTTTCCGTTCCTGGGCGACGTAGCCGAGCTGGATCACGAAGCCTCGGCCCTTTCGTTTTGGCGGACTGCGCCGAGGCTGGCGAGCTTGTTCGCGGTGAATGCGCTGGGGCCGGCGGCCTTGGATGCGGCGATCGGGCGGACGGATATATTTCATGCTTCCAACCAGGTGCATCACGCGCCTCGAAGAGCCCGGCTGACGGCAACGATTCACGATCTGACCGCATTGCTCATGCCGGAGCTGCATACGCCCGGCAATGTCCGGGCGGACCGAATCTTCGCGGAACAGGTTTTGGAGCGCGCCCACGGGCTGATCGCGGTTTCGGAGAATACGCGAATGGATGCGATTCGCGTGTTGAACATCCCGCCGGAAAAGATCACGACCATTTATTCCGGCATTCCGCAAGCGTATTTCGATGCCGCACCGGCGGGCCGGTCGAAGCCGTACGTGCTGTTTCTGGGCGCGATCGAGCCGCGCAAAAATCTGGAAACGCTACTCGACGCCTGGCTTGCCTTGCGCAGGGATTTGCGCGAGGTTTTCGAGCTGGTGGTCGCCGGTCCGATGGAGTGGGCGCCACAGACGACTAAGGCGCGGATTCGTAGCGAATCGGCCTACCTGGGATACGTGCCGGAAGCTGAACTCCCCGGGTTGATGGCGGGGGCGGCGGTCTTCGTTTACCCGTCGCTGTATGAAGGCTTCGGATTTCCGGTGGCGCAGGCGATGGCAGCCGGGGTCGCGGTGGTAACCTCGAACGTATCCTGCCTGCCGGAGGTCGCCGGGCCGGGAGCCCTTCTGGCAGACCCGCGCAGCCCAGCAGAGATCGGGGCCGCGATCGAGAGGCTGCTGGAATCGGAGGCTTTACGGGAGGAACTGGGAGAGCGAGGGCGCGAGCGGGCGAAGCAGTACCGCTGGGAGAAGTGCGCGGCGGAGTCGCTCGAATTTTTCCGCAGGGTGATGGGGTGACGACTGCACGGCGGGCGGCTTTTGAACGTCAATGTAGAAAAAGGCGTCAACAAGGAGGATTGAATGCCTGGAATTCACCGCGCTGCCGCGCTGGCTGTGTTTTTGGCGGTTCTCACAACCGGCCAGAACGCGGAAAACGCGACCCCGGCCCCGGCGCAGCCGTTCCCGCCTCCGGCGACCAAGTTGGAAGCCTTCCAACCGCCTACGGACGCGGTGTACACCGTCGCCCGTGAGGACCTGGGCAACATAAACGGAGTCGCCGTCGAGGTGCGGGAAATGCGAGATGCGCGGGGCAAGCCGGTGCGCGGGTTGGTGGTGGAAATTCCAGGGCCGGAGGGTTCGCGCCGGTCCTATGTCGACGCCGATGAGTTAGCTGCCCTGATTCGCGGCTGCGATTCCCTGCTCGCGCTTGACTCCAATCCCACCCCGTTTAAGACCTACGAAGCGCGCATTTCGACGCGCGGCAGCTTGCAGCTCGCCGCCTCCACCAGCGAGGACAAGGGCGTGACTTACAGCGTCACGGTCGGCCGGTTCCGGACCGCCAGCAGGATGAGCTTGACTGCGGAGCAGATGAACCAGCTTCGCGGGATGTTTGCGAGCGCAGCCGAGAAAATCGCGGCCTTGCCGGATTAATGCGCCCGGCCCGTCTGGCGGCGATTGGAGTAACGTAGGTAAAGGAGAATTTGCCTACCATGAAAAAATTCTTTTCCTCAGGTGCGGTAATTTTGGCGCTCACCGCAGGCGTGGCGCTCTCTCAGGACAAAGGCGGCAAGGGCAAGGGCCGCGGACCGCAAGGACCCGGGCTGACGCTGACCTCGCCCGATATCGAAGACGGAGCCGTGATCCCGGAGAAGTTCAGCATGCGAGCCAATGGGACTTCGCCCACGCTGGAATGGACCCACGTTCCTTCCGGGACCGAAAGCTTCATTCTGCTGTTCCACGATCCGGACGTGGCGCTGAACAAGTCGCTGAACGACGTCACCCACTGGATGGTATTCAACATTCCGGGTGCGGCGACCGAGCTTGCCGCGGGACAGCCGGTGGAGGCGAAGCTTCCGGACGGAGCCATCCAGGTGAAAAATACTCGCGGACAGCCGGGCTACATGGGTCCGGGCATGGGTCCGCAAGGTCCGTACCATCACTACACGTTTGAGCTGTACGCTCTCGACACCAAGCTGGATCTAGGCGAAAATGCGACTCGCGAAGAGGTGATAAAGGCGGCCGACGGACACATCCTGGCCAAGGGCGTCCTGGCCGGGCGATACCACCAGTAGGCGCGCGATCACGAGGCTCCGGCGGCTCGGCCACGACAGAGAAACGGGCCGCTGTGAGCCAACTCGACACACTGAGCGGGTACTTACTTCACGGAAGGAATGTCTTGCGAGTGGTCGTCGCGCCGCTTGGGCGAGGAGGAAACCATCTCGAAAAACAAAGAAACGATAAGTAAACCAGCGATGCCTGCTCCGATTAACATAGGACCCTCTGTTTCCCTTTTGACCTTCTGACGGTCGATCCGAGCACTTCGGCTTCCATTTGCTCATCGGAAGCATCCGTGACTTTCTTTAATCTGGCTACGCGTCTTCGATGCGGGAATCGGATCATGGGACTCACTGCCGCGTTAGACTGTTAGGTGCATGCCCAAACAATACAAGTCCTCTCCGCCGATGACCATCGATGCCAATAAGAAATACACGGCAACGTTCAAAACCTCTCGCGGCGAAATCGTCTGTGAGCTGTTCGCCCAGGACAAGCCCCAGACGGTGAACAACTTCGTCTTTCTGGCCAAAGACGGTTTCTATGACGGGACTACGTTCCATCGGGTGATTTCGGATTTCATGATCCAGGGCGGCTGCCCACAAGGCACCGGCTACGGCGGGCCGGGGTACAAGTTCGCCGATGAGATCGCCGGTAAGACTAACAAACATAAGCCTGGATCGCTGTCCATGGCGAACGCCGGCCCCAACACCAACGGCAGCCAATTCTTCATCACGCACAAGAACAGCAGCACCGGCTATCTGGATCCCAAGCATACGGTTTTCGGTCAGGTGACCAAAGGCCAGGACGTGGTGGAATCCGTGAAGCCGGGCGATAAGCTGGAAACTCTCACCATTACCGAAGCCTAGTCCGCACTCGTGAAAACCAAGATCCTGGCGGTGGGTCCCCATCCCGACGACATCGAGTTCGGGTGCGCTCCCGTATTGATTCAGGAGGTCCGAAACGGGAACCAGGTCAGGATCTTAGTACTCACCCAGGGGGAAGCCTCTACTTCGGGCGCTCCGGAAGAGCGCATCGAGGAAGCTCGGGCGGCGGCCAAGGCGATGGGCACCGAAATCGAGTTTCTGGAGATGGGTGGAGATTGCCATCTGCGCCAGGATATCCAAAGCGCGGTGGCGATCGCCCGGGAAATCCGGCGGTTCGAGCCGGAGATTGTGTTGGCGCCCCATCCGGACGAAAACCAGCATCCCGACCATGTGGTGGCGTCGAAACTGGTGCGCGACGCAACCCGGCTGGCGCGCTACGGGGGGTTGACTGAACTGCGCGATCTGCCCCGGCACGCCATCGGGCACCTTTATTTCTACTCGATTACACAAACTTTCTTGCCCACCCCCGACATCGTAATCGACGTGAGCAGCATCGAATCCCAGTGGGAACAGGCGATCGCCTGCCACCAATCGCAAATGAAGACCAAAGCCTACCTGAGACTGGTGCAGACGCGGGCGCGGGCGCTGGGGGCGACCATCGGAGTGAGCTCGGCGGTGGGGCTGTGGGCCAACGATCCGATCCGCCTGAGCCGGTTAAGCGACTTGACGCTGTCCTCGCGGAACTATTGACAATGAAGAAACTCGCGATCGGGATCACTTGCTATCCCACCGTCGGCGGCAGCGGGATTGTGGCGTCGCAATTGGGGAGTGAGCTGGCCAAGCTCGGACATCGCATTCACTTCATCAGTTATGAGCCGCCGTTCCGCCTGGATCTCGGCCAGCCCAATGTCTTCTTCCACAAAGTCGAGATTAACGAGTATCAGTTATTCAAGTATCCCGATTACACTTTGCCGCTGGCGGTGAAGATGGTGGCGGTCGCGCAGAAGCACAAACTGGATCTGCTGCACGTGCACTACGCGGTTCCGCACGCGACGGCCGCTCTGCTGGCCACCAGTATCTTGAAGGCGCAGTGCCGGCGCGCGCCGCACGTGGTGACCACGCTGCACGGGACCGATATTACTTTGCTGGCGCGGGACCCGAACCTGGGGCCGATCATCAAGTATTCGATCGAAAGCTCCTGCGGGGTGACGGCGGTTTCGGAAAGCCTGCGCAAAGAAACCATCGCGGTGTTGCGGACCAAGAAGCCGATCCAGGTGGTGCACAACTTCTATCGTGCGGCCGCGCCCAGCCGGGAGCGCGCAGCGATACGGCGGTCGCTCAAACTGCGCGACGGCGATTTCGTGCTGGTGCACATGTCGAATCTACGGCCGGTGAAGCGCTTCCTCGACACTCTGCGGGTGCTGGCCGAGCTGCAGGACGTGCCTCGTGTGAAGCTGCTGATTCTGGCTGGAGGAGGATTCGAGGAGTTCAAGGCGGCGGTTAAGGAAATGGGCATCGCGGACAGGCTAGTGATCCGGCGCGACGTGGTGGACATCGAAAACTACGTGCACGCCGCTGACGCCGGATTGTATACGTCGGAAAAAGAGAGCTTCGGCATGGGTGTGCTGGAGACAATGAGCTTCGGCAAACCGGTGGTCGCGACCGGGGTGGGAGGAGTACCGGAGATCGTGATCGACCGTAAGACGGGATTTTTGGCGAAGCTCGGCGATGTGAAGGCGATGGCGCGGCATGTACGCAAACTGGCGAGCGACCCGAAGCTAGCGGAGGAGATGGGCGCTGCGGCGAAGGCCCGCGCGGCGGAGGAATTTTCGGCGGAAAAAAGCGTTACGCGATATCTCGAGTATTACCAGACCGTGATGAGCTCCTGCCCCGGCGCGGAGAGGATGAGCGCAGTCGCGGGGGATTGATGGCTAGACGGCTCGCAGACCGAGGTGCTTCACGAAGGGATCGAAGTCGCGGTCGTCGTGGAGCAACTGGTACCCGCTCTCGATGCAGCGCGTGGCGATGAGGCAGTCGATCGTCTTCCGAACCGTCACCCCCAATCCGCGCAGCGTGTGGAAATTTTGTGCGGCTTGTATCGCGACGTGCAAGCCGCCGATTTCGACAGTCACCAGCGCCCTGAGACGGTGAACCGCCAGCCTGAACTCCTCGTCACGATCAAAGCCCTGCAGGACCTCGGCCAAGATTAAGTCGCCGATCGCGAGTTGCTCACGTTCAAGCAAAGCCTGGAGCTGCTCGGTTTTGGCGGTAACAGCTCCCCTGAAATAGGCGATCCAGACGCTCGAATCGACGAGAATCATCGATCAAGTCTCATCGCCTCCAGGTCGCCTTCCCAGTGAAGCTTCCCACGCAGATCCCGAATCCGCGCTTGCTTCCGGAGTCGAACCAGCGTGCGAAGTCCCGCTTCCACGGCCTCGCGTTTGGTCTTGAACCCCGTGGCCTTGAGCGCCTCACGCATCAGCTTATCGCCGATGACGATGTTGGTTCGCATGATGTGTATGATCCACTACGATTATGCACATCATCCCGACCACGACTCGAGCTGCCCGATGACGGCCGCGGCCAGCGGCTCCAGCGCGGCGCGGACGGGAGGCGTCAACTCGGCGCTCCATTCGGTGGAAAGAGGCTGGACGCCGAGAACGACGACTTCCTCAGGCGAGCCTCCGATAAGCTGCAGCGCGGTCATCAGGTCGGCGAATCCGAGCTGGTGAACGGATGGTTTGCCGGGAAGTCCCTTCAGCGCCGCGCCTTCGATCCGGACCACGGTGCCGGGCGCCTGGCCGACATCAACCGCATCGACCACCAGCAAGCGGCGCAACCCGGAAATGCGCGAGAGCAGATTGAGGCCGTGCGTGCCTCCATCGAGCAACTCGACGCCGGAGGGGACGCGCGGGTCGTCCGCGAGCCGGTCGATCAGATGTACCCCGATTCCATCGTCGGAATGGACCAGGTTGCCGAGGCCGAGGACCATGGTCCCGGCGAGGGTTTCTGCCATCATGGCAATTTGGAATACAGCTCGTCGTCTTTTTTCAGGTCTTCTTCCGGGATCACTTTGTAGCCGATGAAAATGCTGTCCATCAGCCCCTTCTTTTCCTCGCGCGAAACCAGCATGGCCAGGTGGACGTGCAGGATGCCGAAAGCGATGAAGATCCACATCAGACAGAAGTGGATCAGCCGGATGTTGGGGGGGCTGATAAGGCGCGGAACCCAACCCACGAAGAATCCGAGAATCGCGCTGTGCCGCAGCACGTTGTACATCACCAGGCCGGTGACAATTTCGACGAACACCATGGCGTAGAGGCCGACGTAAGACATCGCGGCCAGCGCGTTGTGGCCGATCTTGGAAACCGGCTCAGGCTTGACGAATAGGTAGAACTTGGCCATTTCCACCATTTCGCGGAACTGCTGCTTGCGGTAAGGGACGTAACTGCGCCAGCGGACCCAGCGGTTTCCCGCGAAGAACAGATACATGCGCAGCACGAACAGCGCGATGAAGATCATGGCAAAGACTTCGTGGACAAAGCGGAATTCGCCCATCAGGAACGGGTTGACCTGGCCCACGATGTAGGGATCGTGAATGTAGTAGCCGGTGACGCTGAGCACTGCGATACAGATCACGATGCCCCAGTGCACCAATCGCAGAGGATATTGCCACACGTAGACGGACACCGCCCGGCCCATCGGCACGGTAGGATGGTGGCCATCGCCGGTCTGGATGGCGGGAAGATGATTTACGGGTGTCATGAGCAGCCTCCTTCCTACCGCACGTTGGGAAGCGTAAACCTGCGGCCGTTAGCGTCGAGCACGTGCACCGCGCAGGCGATGCACGGATCGAAAGAGTGAATGGTGCGCAGAATTTCGAGCGGCCGGTCCGGATCGGCGACCGGCGTATTCAGCAGCGAGGCCTCATAAGCGCCGCGCTGACCCTGGCCGTCGCGGGGGCCGGCGTTCCAGGTGCTCGGCACCACTGCCTGGTAGTTCTTGATGGACCGTCCGCTGATTTCAACCCAATGGCCCAGAGACCCGCGCGGAGCCTCATGCCAGCCGTAGCCCGCAGCGTGATCCGGCCAGGTGCTGGGATCCCAGCGAACCGGATTGAAAATCGCGGTCTTGCCGTGAGACAGGTTATTGTCCAACTCATCCACCCAGTCTTCCAGGTGCTTGGCCATAATCTGGGTTTCGAGAGCCCGGGCGGCGATGCGGCCCAGCGTTGAGAAGAGCACCGCTGGCTGGGCATTCAGCGCTTTTAGAGCGCCGTTGACCGCCGCCCGGATCTCTGGCTGGCCCGCGGCGTAACCGACCACCATGCGCGCCAGCGGTCCCACCTCCATCGGCTTGCCGTCGTAACGCGGCGATTTCAGCCAGGAGTATTTCTTGTCGACGTCCAGTTGTTCGAAAGGCGGCTTCGGGCCGGTGTACTTGGGATTGGTTTCACCCACCGAAGGATGCTTGCCGTTGCCGTTCCCACCCGAGTATTCGTACCAGGAATGATCCACAGCTTCAGTGATTTTTCCCGGATCGACCGGCAGCACCTTGCTGATGTCGTGGTTCATCACGATGCCGCGAGGGAACAGGAAAGAGCTGGGATCGTTGGCGCCGCTTGAGCCGTAATCGCCGTAACACAGGAAGTTGCCCAGACCCTCGCCGCGCGAAAACCAGTCGCTATAGAGCGGCGCGATGGCCAGAACGTCGGGGATATAAACCTGGTCGACGAACTTGCGCGCGCTTTTTGCCAGGTCGCGGAGGAAGGTAATCGTGTCCGGATTGATGACCGCTGCGGGCTCATTGGGGTCCATGGCGGTGGTCATGCCGCCGACCAGGAAGGTTTGCGGATGCGGATTCTTTCCACCCAAAGCCGCATGAATACGGATAAAATCCTTCTGCCAGGCGAGCGCTTCGAGATAATGCGCCACGGCCAGCAGGTTCACCTCCGGCGGCAGCTTGTAGGCCGGATGACCCCAGTAGCCGCTGGCGAACAGGCTCAACTGGCCGCTATCGACCACGCCTTTAACGCGCTGTTGAATGCCCCGGAAATAGGTGGTGGAGGATTTCTCGTAATCGGAGATGGATTGCGCGATCTGCGAAGTTTTCGCCGGATCGGCCTTGAGCGCCGCAGCGACATCCACCCAGTCCAAAGCGTGCAGGTGATAGAAGTGGATCACATGATCCTGCACCATCTGGGAGCCGGCGATCAGATTCCGGACTATATGGGCGTTGTCGGGGACTTCGATTTGCAGCGCGTTTTCGACCGCGCGCACGCTGGCAATGGCGTGGACCATGGTGCAGACTCCGCAGATGCGCTGCGCCCAGATCCAGGCTTCGCGGGGGTCGCGGCCTTGCAGGATCATCTCGATGCCGCGGAACATGGTGCCGGAGCTCCAGGCGTCGGAGATTTTGCCTCCTTCGAGCTGGGCTTCAATGCGGAGATGGCCTTCAATACGATTGACGGGGTCGACCACCAGGCGTGCCATGTTAATTCTCCCTTCCTTGTTGCGGGGTGGTTTCGGCCGCAGGTTCGGGCTTAGGCACGGGCTTGATCATTTTGATGAGTCCGTGAGCGGTGACTCCGGCGATGGTCGCTCCCACCAGCCCGACGCCGATTTCACCCGCCGTGACTTCGACGCCGAAGCCGGGCACGTTGGGCACGCGCTCATAGAACGGCGACATGTGGTCCCAGAAGCGCGGCGCGGCGCAGGCGATGCAGCCGTGTCCCGCGCGGACCGGCCAACTGGTATGGTCGTTCCACTGTACAATCGGGCAGTTGAAGGTCCCCACCGGACCTTTACAGCCCATTTTGTACAGGCACCATCCCTTGCGATGGCCCTCATCGCCCCATTCGGTGACGAAGCGGCCGGCGTCGTAATGGGCGCGGCGCTCGCACTGGTCGTGAATGATGCGGCCGTAGGCGAACAACGGACGGTTGTACTGGTCGAGCGCGGGAAGGTCGTTGAAGGTGAGATAGTGAACCAACACCGCGGCGGTATTGGCCGCATTGTGCGGGCACCCCGACATATTGATCACCTTGATTCCCGGAACGGCTTCGTGCACGCCGAGCGCGCCGGTGGGGTTGGGATTGGAACGGACCAATCCCCCGTCGAAGGCGCAGGCGCCGACCGCGATGGTCGCCGCGGCGTTGCGGCACACCGTCTCGGCGATCTCCATGGCGGAATGGCCGCCGATGGTGCAATAGACTCCGTCATCGCCGGTCGGGATGGCGCCCTCCACGACAACCAGATACTTCCCCTTCTCCTCTTTGACCACGCGATCCAGGATGGCCGTGGCATGCCCGCCCGCGCCTGCCATGATCACTTCGTGATATTCCCAAGAGAGCAGGTCGAGCACGACATCGGCGACGTCGGGATGGCTCGACCGTAACATCGATTCCGAGCAGCCGGTGCAATCCTGGAATTGCAGCCAGACCAGCACGGGTTTGCGCGCCTTGCCCACGGCGGCGACGGTCTGGGCCAGGTAGCGCTCCGGCAGAGCCAGGGTCGCCAGCACACCGCTGCAAAACTTCACGAGTTGCCGCCGGGTGATGCCGCGCTTGGCGAGCGCCTGTTTCAGTTCAAGATCCTGTGAAAGCATGGCCAAATCTCCTTGATGGCTTGCTTGTCTCCGATTGCGGTGTTAAATGGGATGGGTGGCCAAAGTCATCATGACCTCGGCTTTTTTGCGCCCGGCGCGGGCGTCGAGCCACTTCATCCAGCGGTCGAACCCCGCTCCGGTGGTGCAGGAAGTCTCGATGATCTCGATCTCCGGGTGAATGCGGCGGGCGTTTTCGCGCGCCAGCTCCGGTTTGAAAGGAACATGCGGCAGCAGATCGACCTTGTTCAGAATCATCAATTCGGACTTGCGGAAGATGCCCGGGTACTTGAGCGGTTTATCTTCGCCTTCGGCCACGCTGAGCACCACCACCTTGGCGTCCTCGCCCAGATCGTAGCTAGTGGGACAGACAAGATTCCCGACGTTCTCGATCAGCAGCAGCTCGAGCTCGTTTTCGTGATCGCGCACAACGCCGCGCTCAGGCGGTGCGCTCAGGTCGAACCAGCCGTTCAAATGCGCCTCAATCATGCGGGCGTCGAGATGGCAGCAGCCGCCGGTCGTGATCTGGCGCACCGGGTATCCGTAGCGCTGGAGACGAATCGCATCGTTCTCAGTCTGGATGTCCCCGGTGAGCACGGCGGCGCGAGTGTGGCGGGGCAGGCGCTCCAGGGTCCGTTCGAGCAGCGCGGTTTTTCCGGCCCCTGGCGAGCCGATGAAATTCAGCGAAAGAGTGCCGGCCGAGGTCAACGACTGGCGAAGTTGCGTCGCGATGCGGTCGTTCTCACTCAAGACCTTCTTCTCAATCACGACTTGATTCATACCGATACCTCGTTCACGCCGACACCTCGTGGGCCGCTCCCGCGCGCTGATCCGGGGGTGTGTCTTCGGTGTCATCGAGCTCAAGATGGGCCAGATCAAGGTCTTCCGCGCCGGGCCGCCAGTCGATGGCCAGCTCCAGCGGCTCGAACTCGCTTCCCTTGACCAAAGCCTCGAAACAAAAACGGAGGGATTCGGGGTCGACTCCCGCGTATTCGCCAATGCGGACGCCAACCTTGACGGCGCGGCGCCCGGGGTAACGGTCGAGCTCGCGGTGAACCGCCTCAAGGATTGAATTGGCTACGCCCATCTCATGCATACTCGACTTCCTCAGGCGACGCGAGATAAATCCAACCGCCGACTTCACGCCTACCCCGCTTGCATTTGAACCTCCACGCAAGCCGGCATCAGTTACCCTCACCACCTCGTGCACCCTCACCGCCCTCCGGAACGAGGCCTTCCTCTTCCAGCGCGCCGATCTCCTCCAAATATGCAAATGTCCGCGCAGCTTCTTCCTCATCTACGCGGGTTAGGGCAAATCCTACGTGGACTAACACGTAGTCACCGACGCGAACCTCCGGAGTAAAGGCCAGGCTGACGTTTTTGCGCACGCCGCAGAAGTCGACGCAGGCGGAGCGGAACGCAGGATCGGCATCTTCTACGCTCAAAACTTTTCCAGGAACAGCCAGACACATTCCAGGCCGCCTCCCAGCGGCTCCTATTTGAGTTTGAACTGTTTCATCTAGCGTGCAATTTAGACGCCACTATTCTCAGGTCAAATCGGCCTCTACTCCTAGGGGAATGGGTCAAATCCCGCAGCCGTGGGTCATATGGCGCGACATCGAAATTCCGATTTGAGAAACGACCGGCTTGGGTTATAACGGAGGTTAAGTATGCGCCAATTGTCGATCGTTTTCGCCTTCGCTGCCGGATTGAACGCGGCGACGGTCGCGGCGGATTCGTCCCGCGGAAGCGAGTTGTTTGGGACGCTGGAATGCGTCCAATGCCATAGCATCAACGGCCAAGGAGGCAAGGCCGGTCCCGACCTGGGGCGCCGCGTGGATCGCGGATTCACTCCGGCCTCGCTCGCGGCCACCATGTGGAATCACGCCCCGGCCATGTGGGCGGCCATGAAAGAGCGCGATGTCGCCGCCGGTAAACTCGATGAGCAGGCCGCCATGGACCTGTTCGCGTATTTCTACTCGGCCCACTTTTTCGATAAACTGGGCGACGCCGGCCGCGGCAAGCAGGTCTTTTCCTCCGGCCATTGCTCGGAATGCCACGGCTTGACCGAAGCCCAACCGAAATCGCCGGACGCCAAGCCGGTGTCGGAGTGGACCGCCATCGGGCGCCCCATCGAACTGGTGGATGCCATGTGGAACCATGCGGCAACCATGCGGCCGGAGTTCGCCAGGCGTAAGCTGAGCTGGCCGGAGCTGACCAGCCAGGATCTGACGGACCTGCTGGTGTACGTGCGGAACTTGCCCTCCACGCGCGAAAAACCGGCCCGGGTCGAAATCACGGCCGGGACCAACGGCGAAGCGCTATTCATGTCCAAAGGCTGCGCGGCGTGCCACACTGGCGGCAACACCTTAGGACCGAAGCTCAAGGGCATGACGCTTGGCGACATCGCCGTAGCGATGTGGAACCATGAGCCGAAAATGCCGCCCAATGCGCCGCAACTAAGCACCGACGAGATGCGCGATCTGGTCAGCTATGTGTGGGCCGGGCAGTTCTTCGAAGATTCGGGCAACGCGGCGGCAGGAGCAAAGGTCTTTTCCTCGAAACATTGCGCGAGCTGCCACGAGGGCTCCGGCACGGCACCCAAACTGGCGGGGAAGACCTTCACCGGCGCGGCTATGGTCTCCGCGCTGTGGCATCACGGGCCCCGCATGCTGGACGAAATGAAGACGAAAGGCGGGGCGTGGCCGAGATTTGACGATAACGACATGGCCAACCTGCTCGCCTATCTCAATAGCGGCGGAAACGCTAAGAAATAGCGACCTCATTCGAGAGTGGCTCATGCCGTGCACAGCGCATGGTGATGGCGGTACGAATTCACCTGCGGGTGTTGCTCCTCCGGCTCATGGCAAATGGGCTGATCCTGGCGGGGACCGGCGCGCTAGCGTACTGCGGGTGGTCGGTGGGAAAAGGGATGCTGTATCAGTACGCGCAGGAAGAGCAGTTCGATTCAGCCACGGCGGCCGCTCCGGAAGCCGGCCCCAGGCTTCCTGGGGAAATCTCTGAAGGAACGCCCGCGCGGACGGAGGCGATTATTCCCAAGCCCCTCCGCCCGCGACTGAGCATGCTGATGCCGCCGGACCCGCGATTGATCGGACGGCTGGAGGCTCCTTCGATCGACCTCGCGGTGATGTTGCGCGAAGGCAACGACGACGACACGTTGAGCAAGGCCGCCGGCCATCTGCCCTCCAGCGCATGGCCGGGCGAGCTCGGAAACTTCGTCGTTCTGGGTCATCGGGATACGTTCTTCCGCCCCTTGAAAAATATCGAGCGCGGCGATTTAATCCGTGTGGTGACGCACCACGGCCGATTCACTTACAGCGGCGAGTCTTTTGAAGTCACCGATCCGGAATCGGTTAAAATCGTCGAGGGCGGACCGGATCCGATCCTGACCCTGGTGACCTGTTTCCCGTTCCGTTACATCGGACCAGCGCCAAAACGTCTGGTGGTTCATGGCCGCCTGGCTGCCAACGGGAAAACGGATTGATCTTCGCCGCATGCCTGACAACCCGCCCCCATCGATGGTCCAGCGCAGAGCGCCTCTCGAAGTGTTCTTCCATCCGCGCAATGTGGCCGTAATCGGCGCGACCGAAGAACCTTCGAGCGTGGGGCATTCCGTAATGAAAAATCTCACCGAGGAGTCCTTCGAAGGACGGGTTTTCCCGGTGAACCCGAAGCGGACCACGGTGATGGGCTTGCCCTGCTACCCCAATGTCGGAGCGGTGCCGGTGAAAGCCGACCTGGCGGTGATTGTGACCCCCGCGCGGACGGTCCCCGCAATTATCGGCGAGTGCGCGAATGCGGGAGTCGAAGGCGCGATCATCATCTCCGCCGGATTCAAAGAAACCGGCGCGCACGGCGCGGAATTGGAAGCGGAAATCCTGCGCCAGGCGCGGCGAACCGAGATGCGGATCGTGGGGCCGAACTGTCTGGGCATCATGCGGCCGGACTACGGATGGAACGCGACCTTCGCCAACTCCATGGCGCGCCCCGGAAATCTCGGGTTCATCAGCCAGAGCGGAGCGCTGTGCACAGCGATCCTGGACTGGAGCCATCGCGAGATGGTCGGCTTCAGCGCGTTTGTTTCCGTGGGCTCCATGCTGGACGTGGGATGGGGAGACCTGATCCAGTACCTGGGCGACGATCCGAAGACGCACAGCATCATCATCTACATGGAATCGGTGGGAGACGCGCGAGCGTTCCTGTCCGCGGCGCGTGAAGTTGCGCTCTCAAAACCGATCATCGTGATCAAGCCCGGACGCACGGAGGCCGCGGCCAAGGCTGCCGCGTCCCACACCGGAGCTCTGACCGGGCAGGACGACGTGCTGGACGCGGCGTTCCGGCGCTGCGGCGTAGTGCGCGTCAACACCATCGCGGAGCTGTTCAACCTCTCCGAAGCGCTCGATAAGCAGCCTCGCCCGAAGGGGCCGCACCTGACCATCGTCACCAATGCCGGAGGGCCCGCCGTGCTGGCAACCGACGCTCTGCTCAGTGACGGAGGGCGCCTGACGGAGTTGTCTCCGGGTACCGTGGAGCAGCTCGACCGTTGCTTGCCGCGGCACTGGAGCCATCAGAATCCGATCGACATCATCGGCGACGCGGACGCAGGGCGCTACGCGAAAGCGGTCGGCATCGCGGCCAAGGATCCGGCGACCGACGGTCTTCTGGTGATCCTCGCGCCGACGGGTTTGAGCGATCCGACAGCGGTCGCGGCGCAAGTGAAACAGTTCGCCAAGCTGGACGCGAAGCCGGTGATCGCAAGCTGGATGGGCGGGCAGGACATCGCGGCCGGCGAAAAGCTCCTCAGCGAGGCCGGGGTTCCGGTCTACGGCTACCCCGATTCCGCCGCGCGGGTGTTCAACCTGATGTGGAGCTATAGCGCCAATTTGCGGGCTCTGTACGAAACGCCGCAGCCGATCGATCCCCAGCATCCGGAGGCGGTGACAAAGGCGTCGAGCATTGTCGAGACGGCGCGCGCGAAGAATCGCGAGCTGCTGACAGAGGCCGAATCGAAGAGCCTGCTGAAGGCGTACGGAATTCCAACCGTGGAGACCTGGATCGCGGCCAGCGCGGATGCGGCCGTGGAGGCGGCGGCGGGGATCGGTTACCCGGTGGCGCTGAAGCTGCACTCGGAGACCATCACCCATAAAACCGACGTTGGCGGCGTGCAGCTTAATCTGCGCGACGAAGCCGCGGTGCGCTCGGCGTACCAGGCGATCCAAGACTCAGTCACGCGAATCGAGGGGCGCGAGCATTTTCTTGGCGTGACCGTCCAGCCTATGGTGCGGGCGGAAGGTTACGAATTGATCTTGGGCTCGAGCGTCGATCCGCAGTTCGGGCCGGTGCTGCTGTTCGGCAGCGGAGGCCAGCTCGTCGAGGTGTATAAGGACCGGGCCATCGGTCTGCCTCCGCTCAACACGACTCTGGCGCGGCGTCTGATGGAGCGCACCAAAATCTTCACGGCTCTGGGCGGCGTGCGGGGACGAAAACCGGTGGACCTGGTGGCGCTGGAACGCTTGCTGGTGCGCTTCAGTTACCTGGCGGCGGAGCAGCGCTGGATCAAGGAAATCGATATCAATCCGCTGCTGGCATCGCCGGAGGGGCTTCTTGCGCTGGACGCGCGCGTGGCGCTGCATCCGGTGGGCGTGACGGATTCGCCGCGCACCGCGATCCGGCCGTATCCGGTCCAGTACGTTCAGCCGTGGCGCTTCGAGGACGGCGCGGAGGTGCTGATTCGCCCGATCCGTCCGGAAGACGAGCGGTTGATGATCGGGTTCCACGCCAAACTGAGCGAGAAGAGCATCTATCAGCGCTATTTCCATCTGCTGACTCTGGACCAGCGGACATCGCATGAACGGCTGGTGCGGGTGTGTTTCGGCGATTACGATCGCGAGATCGCATTGGCAGCCGAAATGCGGAGCGGAGAAGCTGGAGAGCGTGAGCTGGTGGCGGTTGGCCGGCTGAGCAAGGCGCACCTGATGAACGAAGCGGAACTGGCGGTGTTGATCGTGGATGAGTATCAAAGCCGCGGCTTGGGAAGCGAGCTGGCGCGGCGGCTGATCGATATCGCGCGGGCGGAGAAGCTCGACCGGATCACGGTCGAGATCCTCGGCGACAACCGCTCCATGATCGAAGTCTGCCGGGGAGTGGGATTTCAACTGGATCACCTCGAAGACGGCGTGATCCACGGCGTTTTGGAACTTGTATAGGAGACAGAATGGCGATCAAACATATTCTTTTCCCTTTCGATTTTTCGAATCCGGGAGTTCTTGCGGCTAGATTCGTGCGCACCGCGGCGCAGCGCTTTGAAGCGCGCGTCACCCTGTTGGGTGTGGTGCCGCCGGTGTGGGAGGTTCCTCCGCTGGTTGGCATGCCGCTGGTGTTGGAAGCGGACACCGAAGAACGGGAGCGCGCGTTGAAGGCGCGTCTGGATGCCGCACTGGCGGATGAGTTGGCCGGGTTGACGGTGGAACGCGTGACCGCGGCCGGCGATCCGGGCTTGAAGGTCGCCGAATATGCGGAGGGACACGCCATGGACCTGATCATGATGCCGACCCACGGCTTCGGAGTGTTCCGCAGCTTGCTGATCGGTTCGGTGACGGCGAAAGTTCTGCACGACGCCAAGTGTCCCGTGTGGACCGCCACACACGCCGAGGAACAACACTCGCGCGAGACGCCGCGAACTGTTTTGTGCGCGGTCGACGGCACGGCCAAAACCGGGGCGCTGGCGCAATGGGCCGCAGAATATAGCCGGCACATCGGGGCGGCGCTGAAGCTGCTGCACGTGGTTCCTCCGTTGAGCGACTGGCTCTCTCTTCCGTCAGAGCGCGAGCTTCAGGAGCAGGCTCGCGAGACCGCGCGAGCCCGGATTGAAGACCAGCTCAAATCGGTGGGCCTGGCGGATCTGACGCCACGAGTCGCCGTCGGCCAGATTGCCGATACCGTCACGGAGGAGGCGCGGCAGGAAGGCGCGGACGTGGTGATTATCGGGCGGGGCACCCTGCAAGGGCCGATGGGCCGCCTGCGCACGCACGCGTATGGCATTATCCAAAAGTCGCCCTGCCCCGTCGTCAGCGTTTGACGTGAGCGTTTAAAAAGCTTCACGCCGAAGCTGAATCCTCCCGCGCGCATTTTCGCGTCGAATAGGTGACGGTCTCTCAAAAAGGAGGATGCATGAGACGCTGCTTTTGGTTAGCGTTGGCTCTGGGATCTGTGATGCTGGCCGGCTGTGCAGGGGGCATCGGATACTATGCGGCAACACCTCCGCCGCCGCTACAGGCGGAAGTATATGGGGTCGCTCCTGGTGCCGGTTACGTCTGGCTCAACGGATATTGGGGCTGGGGCGGAGGAAGGTATTCCTGGGTTCCGGGCCGCTGGGAACGTCCGCCGCACGCCGGCGCGCATTGGGAACAGCCTCGGTGGGAACACCACGGCAACGGCTACCGGTTTCATCAAGGCCGCTGGAGATAAGCCGCTACATCAAGTGCCGGATGTAGCCGGCGCCGAACCAATGCACGGCTACCGGATAGAGCGGCTCTAGCAGCTCGAAAATCCCCTCTGCCTGGGCCTGCGTGGGGCTGTAAGCAACCAGGAAGGAAGCGCCGCGCCGGGCCCAGATGCGGTACCGATCCACCAGACCGGCTTCGGTATCCAGCAGGCGCGAGAAGCGCATCATCAGGTCCGCCCACATGGAATGATGCTTGCGAGTCTGTTCGATGAAGTCTTCGACTTCCTCTCCCGGGATCGCAATGACTTCCCATAAGCGGAATCCGGCGGCGGAGAGGATCTCCCGCGCCGATTGCGCTGCCGCATCGGAGGCGAATACCGCGACCACGTGCTTCTTGGGATAGAAAATGCCGAGACTCACGCCGGTGCCATGAAAGAAATCGGCAAGCCCTTGGGCGTTAGCGCGAGGCCCGCGGAGGCTTAGAGCCGCATGATGCCGCCAATGCGCCGGCGGGAAGGGATGGAGATCGTGAAGCATCGCATTCACGGTTTGCTTGACCTCGTCCGCTAACGATTTGGCAGGGAGCGCATCGGCAGCCTGGCGGGCCAGTTCGAGGTTGTGGATGCATTCCTCAGGCATCGCGCCCTGAAGGTAGGCGTGTGCGGTTTGCAAATGTTCGACCAGCAGCTCGCTATCCTCCGACCGTTTGAGTCTGGCGATCAACGAATCCAATTGGTAGGGATCGGTTGTTATAGAGAATTGCATTGGGGCTGAGACTTGCATACGTTCACTCCGTTTTTACGGCTGCCGCCAGGCCTTCGCGCTCCTCCGGCGGCAGTTCGTCGAACAGTGCGGTGAAGACCGCGTTGGTCCAACCGAAGCCGGCTTCATTGGTGCGATAACCGAAACGAAGGCTCCGGCTGACATCGGCCTGGCGCCGCACGACGTCGTATTTTTCTTCGATATTCCCGGTTTTCAAATACTCTTGGTGCACCATGGAGAGGAACTTCATGGAAATGCGATCGGCATCTCCTCGATATCCGTAGCGCCGCAACCCCTGGACCGCGATCCACTGAAGCGGAGCCCAGCCAAACGGCGCATCCCACTGATCGCCGGTTTGCTTGGAGCTGGTTTGCAAGCCCCCGGGCTCCTCGAACAGGTGCAGGTTGCGTTCGACTCGTGCAGCTTGAGCGGCGCTGGCGATGCCGGCCCACAGGGGATAGAACGTGGTGAGGAACGGATAATGGCGAACGCGGCGGTGGACCAAATCGTAGTCGAGATACAGACCGTCCGATTCGCTCCACATTAGTTGGTTGATGCGCGCGGCGCGTTGTTGGGCGCGCTCCCGCCAGTCGGCCGCATCAGAGCTACGTCCGAGAATCGTCAGGATTTCCGCGGTTTGATCCTCCATCCAATACAGAAGCGTGTTGAGACAGACCGGATTGTAGTGAATGATGTCGATACTGAAGGGCCCGAACCGGCTGGAGGGATCGAAACCCGACTCGCGCATGGAGCGGTCGCCGGTGTAAAACAGCGGCGTGAATCGATTGGTTGTGGCGTCGTAATACCGGGTGAGGTCGTAAGCGGTAACTTGATGGGTGCGGAAGTAGTCGCGGATCAGGTCGTAGTCATTCTCGCCGCTCACGCCGTGTTCGGAGGCGAGAACTTCGGGCGAAGGCCCGGCTCCAGAGTCGTAGTAACGGGACAAACCGGTTTCCGGCGTCAGGTGCGGAGGAGCGGTCCAGTAGCGATAATATTTTTCGATTTCCGGCAGCGCGGCCTCCAGCCAGTGCCGGTCTTGGGTGCGCCGGTACAGCGCCAGCACCATCTGGGTAAGAAATGGGGGCTGGGAGCGGGTGAGGTAGTAGGTGCGATTTGCGTTCAGCACCTTCCCGTATTCTCGAACTTCATACAAAGCATCGTCCGCCATGTTCTTCGCCAACTCGATCTGGCCGTCGCGCAAGAGGCCCATCTGAATGAAGAAGCTGTCCCACCCGTACATTTCATTGAAGCGGCCTCCCGGGACAACGTACGGCTCCGGCAGATAGAGCAGGCCCTGTTCCCGAACGGAGGTATCGCCGGGTAGCTGCAGCAGGACGATTTTCCTGAAATCGGCGAGCGGCATTTCGGTTCGCAGGCGCTCCTCTACACTAGAAAAATTCTCTTGAGGAGAGACATAAACCGGCCAGGCGCCGAGCTTGGGCTTGGGAAACTTGGGGTCCGGCGCGGCTTCGGCCAGATTGGCATTCGAGCGAGTCATGATTTTCCAGGTCTGCCGGATGTAATCCAGAATCGGCAGAGGCGAGGCGGACATCGCCGCGGTCACCGCAGCACAGCTCAGCACCCATTTCATCGCTCTCAAAGCTCCTGTCAAAAAGATCCTCCGGGAAGGTTTTGCGTAACACTCCCCGCAGGAGTTACCGCAAGGGCCGGCTCAATGCAGACAAAGTTCGCGAAATTGCGCCGTTTTCGTGTATGTTCCTTTGGCCTGAAACATGCTGCATACTGGCAGTGGAGGTGAATATACAAATGAAAGCCATGCCTCTGTTTGTGACGCTGTTGGTGGCCGCGGGCGCTGTCGCGGCTGACACGCCGGAGCCGGTTAAAAGAATTCACGAATCGGCTGCAGTGCTGGGAGAAATCATGAACGCCGGCGACCGGAGCGTCCCACGCGACCTGCTGAAGAAAGCGGAGTGCGTGGGCATCGTCCCGAGCCTCAAGCGTGCAGGCTTCATCGTCGGCGCGAAATACGGCAAGGGCGTGATCACTTGCCGCGTGCCGAATAGCATCGGATGGAGCGCTCCGTCCACCATCCGGGTGGAAGGCGGCAACATCGGCTTCCAGATCGGCCTGGGAGAGACGGACCTGATCTTCGTAGTGATGAACAGCAAGGGCGAAAACGATCTGATGCGAGACCGTTTCACCGTGGGAGGGGATGCCAGCGTGATGGCCGGACCGGTGGGGCGAGACACCGCCGCGGAAACCGACGCGATGATGCGCGCAAAGATCCTGGCGTATTCGCGCTCGCATGGGATTTTCGCGGGGGTGACGCTGGACGGCGCGACGCTGCGGCCGGACGACGACGACAACATGCAGATTTACGGAACCCGGTTCAGCCAGGCGGAGATCCTGCACGGCAAGGTAGCACCGCCTCCCGCCGCCGACGAGCTGTACGCGGAGCTGAACAAATACGCTCCCGTGAAGACCCACTAAGCGATGCCCGGTGGTCCGCTGTCTTACTGGTTCGCAGTAATTGGGACCGCTCTGGCGGCCGCGGGGCAAGTTCTTCCGAGCTCTGCGGCCCCGCCCGCGCCGGCAGACCAAAAAGCTCAGGACCCGCTGAACCGGACCTCGCCGCAAAGCTCGATACTTTTCTTCCTGGACGCGTGCCACTCGAAGAACTATGAGCAGGCTGTCCACTACCTCGATCTGAGCCAGATCCCCGCGGCTGACCGGATGAGGCAGGGCGTTCAAGTGGCGCAGCAACTGGAGGAGATCCTCAATCGCGATGCTCAGTTCGACGTGGCGGCTCTGAGCCGCGATCCGGGAGGCGAGCTTCAGGACGGGTTGCGTCCGGACCGGGATCCTCTGGCGACGCTGGAGTTGAACGGACAAAGCGTGCACCTGGAGATGCAGCACGAGAAGCTGCGCAGCGGAATCCTGGTGTGGCGCGTGGCCTCCGATAGCCTGGCGCTGATCCCCAAATTGGCGGCCGGGACCAGCGACTCAGCCATCGAACGGCGCTTGCCCGCGCCGCTGGTCAACTACACGCTGCTGGATACCGCGATCTGGCGCTGGCTCGCGCTGGCCATCCTGGCGATTGCCGTAGGATCTTTGTCACGAATAGGCTCCCGTTGGCTCCTGTCCGGCGTAACACCGCTGCTGAAGCGAATCGCGCCACGCGTCAATTGGGACGTGTTCGAGTCGCTGCTGAGCCCGGTGCAATTGCTGCTGGCCGCGGCGGTGTTCGGCGCGGGCATGCAATGGGTGGATCCGGGGGCTGTGCTGCGCTTGTATTTGCAGCGCGCAGTGGAACTGCTGTCGGTGCTCGGCACGGTGTGGCTGGCGGCGCGCATCCTGGATCTGGGCGTAGTGCGTGTGCGGGCGCGCCTCGAAGGTTCGCAGTATAGCGTCTCGCGCTCGGCGCTGCCGCTGGCCTCGCGGATCTTGAAGATCGCCATCCTGGCGTTGGGGGTCGTGGCGGTGTTGACCAGTTGGGGCTACAATACCACCGCTCTGCTGACGGGCCTGGGGATCGGCGGCGTGGCGATCGCGCTGGCCGCGCAGAAGACCATCGAAAACCTATTCGGCAGTGTGGCGGTGATCAGCGACCGTCCGGTAGTGGTCGGTGACGTGTGCAAGTTCGGCGACAACGTGGGGACGGTCGAAGACATCGGGCTGCGTTCCACGCGCATTCGCACCGCGGACCGCACGCTGGTGACGGTGCCCAATGGGCAGTTCTCCTCGATGACGCTGGAGAACTTCTCCCGTAAGGACAAGATGCTGTTCCATATCACGCTCAACCTGCGGAGAGACACCACGCCGGCGCAGGTTCGCAAGGTGCTGCACGATATTCATGGAATTCTGCAGGACCCCTCCATCGAGACCGGACCGATTCCGGTGCGCTTTATCGGGGTGGGCGAGTATTCCCTGAACGTGGAAATCTTCGTTTACATCCGCACCGAGAACGGCGACGAGTTTCTCAAAATCCAGCAGGAACTGCTGCTGCAGATTCTGGATGCGGTGGCCGCGGCGGGAACCGCGCTGGCTTTGCCGACGCAGGCCAGCGTGCAGTACGCCTTCGACCACAAGGCGCCGGCTCCAGAGGTTCGCGCCGATTCCGCCGCCAATGGACCCGCGCGGACGTAACAGTCTATTGGGGGAAGAGCAGCTTACCCCCCACGGAGTCCCTGGAGAGAGCGGTGAAAAAGAGTTCGCGCCGGTGGCCGTCCTGATAGAACACAACCGGACGGCTGATGGGTTGATTGCGCAACAAAATGGAGCGTTGCTCGGCGGCCAGGAAAATCCATCCGTAGACGCGGTTAGTTTGCGGATCGGTATCGGTCAGCCCGAAGGAGATCCCGGGCGCGATCTCCCGCCCCTGGCCCTTGAGAACTTCGAAGCCGGCGGGCTTGGAGGCGTGCTGGTGTGCCGCCGGCGAAGCCTTGTCTAAAGAAGAAGGCCTCTCTAAAACGGCCGGCCGCAGCACCGGCGCGGACTCCTGCGGCAGACTGGCGAGATCCGATTTGGCCGGCGGCGGCGCGGATCCGACCTGGTGCGCACTGACAATGAAGCGGTCCGGCGCCGAGCCGACGTAATAGAAGGGATAACAGGTGACCAGCGTCAGCACGGGCTTGCCGCTCGACGCCAGCACACCGACGTCGTCGGGCTTGACGATGGTGGTGGAATCGACCTGATACGTCTGGGTGCCGGATAGGGCTTCGAAGCGGATCAAATCGTCCTTGCGAATGCCGCGCAGCGCGCGGAAGATGGTGTCGCGATGCCCGGCTATGCCGATGTTTCCAGATTGCCCCGGAAGGGCCGTGCCGGGGATGTGGCCTAAGGCCAGGCTCAACGTAGTCTCATCGTCTCCCTCGCGGACGATCGAGCGCAAGTTCAGGCGCGGAATCGAGAGGCGGCCGATCAGGCGCCCAGTCTCGAGCGGCGCGGCCGGCGCGCCTCGCGAGGGCGGAACGCCGCGGACGGCTCGCTCAAACTTCCGGTTGGCCCACGCCTGCCAGAAGAGCGGAACCACTTGGGACGCAGCCCATACGCCGATGCACACGCAGCCGGCAATCAGGAATAACCGCCCCAGCCACAGGCGGAATCTACTTTTGCGGCGTGGTCTCGGGGGCGTCATAGCGATAGCTGGTGCGGGTTCGCGCGGTCAGGCTGCCGCGGCCGGGAGCGACGGCGTCGACCCGGATGCTGCGCAGGCCTTTTTCGGTTTTTCCCGGCGGGGGACTCGCCGGTTGGTAGCCCAGCGTGTACCGCTCGCGGATCTCGTGCGCGATGCGCCGGCACACCGGAACCATTTCCGTAACGTCCGCAGGGAAATAGACGCGTCCGCCGCTGATGTGCGCGAGCTGTTTCAGAATGTTGGGGTCGCGATCCTGGTCCTCCATGTCGAAGATCCCCACGGTATAGATGGTCGCGACGCTGCTCTCGATTCGCCGCAGTGTTTCGTGGCGGGTGTGGAGGCTGGCGTTGTCGCCGCCGTCGCTGATCAGCACCAGCGCTTTCTTATCGCGCTGGCCGAGCCGGAGCTGGTTCAGTCCGTCCATCACCGCGTCATACAGCGCCGTGCGTCCCTCCGGAACTCCTCGAAACAGCGCATCGCGCAACTCTTGGCGATTGTCCGAGAAAAGCTGCGGAGGAGTGAGCCCGGGTTTGACCCGCTCGTTGAAATTCAGCACGAAAATCTGGTCGGCCGGATTGCTCTCGCCGATGAAAGTTAGGGCCGCGGTGAGCACCGCCGGACGCTTGGGACTCATGCTGCGGCTCTCGTCGACCAGAATGCCAATGGTAACCGGAAGGTCGTTGTGCGCGAAGACCGTGATCTCCTGCGGCCGGTTGTTCTCGTAGACTCGAAAATTTTCCCGCGTGAGGCCCGAGACAAAACCGCCTTCGCGATTCTCCACGCTGACGTCCAGCAACACCAGGCGGGTTTCGCTGTGCAGGATGAAATTGTCCTGCCCGTCCGCCGGGCTCCCCGCGAAGGCCCGGTCAAAAACAGAACCGGCGCCGGCCGCCATCAGAAAGCGAAGTGCCGAACGCCGGTTCATAGCTGAAATCCTTCTTCAGTTCCAGCTTACCGCGATTGTTTGAGACGCAAGCCGAAATATAGAGCGAAGAAGAAGAGCCCTCCCAAGCCGATCAGCGGATACGGGCTGGCCGTCTGGGGCAGGTTGGACTGGTTCGCGCTCTGGCTTTGGTCCTGCGCCGGCTCCTGAGCGGCGGGAGCCGGTGGAGGAGCCGGAGGAGGATTGTTTTGCGCAATCTCAACCGGCTCTTGCGGGGCCGCGGCTTCCGGAGTTTGTGGCGCTACTTCCGCCTGCGGCTCAGGCGCAGGAGCGATCGGCGCCGGAGGCTCGCTCGGGGAAGGCTGCGCCAGAACCGGCGCAGGCGCGGGAGGCGGAGGCGCCGTAACCGCGGCGATTTGCCTCAGGTTGGCCGGATATGTGAACTCCTGTCCATAGTGATCGCCGGGGTAGAACCACGCCCGGACGGCTTTCACCGTTCCCGGAGGCGTTTCCCAGAATGTGAAAACCGGCCGATCGGTAGCGTTCACGCGATAGTTCGGCACCGCGATGATGGTGTTGATCAGATGGCTTCGATCGCTGTTGAAAATCTGCACGATGTGCCGGTCGGAATTCGCCAGCTTGAACATATACGTGCCAGGTTCCAGATAGGTGTTCATCACCTGGGTCGGCTCACTCACGGTGAGGAACGTGGTTTTATCCCAGCTATCGGCACGCGCGCGCAGCGTCAGCATGGAGGCCAGCACGGCGACGGCGCCAACGGCAGCCAACGAAATTCCGGCCCGGTTTCGAGAGTGTGACTTCATGAAAAATACTCCTTTCCTTCATTCGCCGAGCCCTTGCGGACCGTGCGCCCACACGGCTCGATCACGCCCGGAAGGTTGCATCTTGCGTTCCGCAATCCCAATCTTGTTTGAATCAGGCTCTTTTCTCGCATTCCCCACTGCCGGAACACTGTATTTTTTGCGATGCTCGCGGTCAGAAAGGAAGAGCGCGGCGCGAGCCTCGATAACCCGTGGGAAACGTAGCGCACCGCTCATCCATCTTCTTGCGTTTAAGCGTTAAAATGGCTGCATTGAGCTTGCGACGGAACCTTCTCGTTCTCATCTCTTTCGCTGGTCCAGGATTGTTTGCAGCCTCTGTGCCGCCCTTGATCTGCGCCTCGGGAAGCGCCATCGCGACAGTTGACCTGCGCGTCACTTCTCCTTCGGAAAAGCACCAGAATCAGCCTCTGCCCTTGCGCACCATGAACCTGGTGGAAGAGGGTGACGTCATCCGTTACAAGCCTGTGCTGCGCCCGCACGAACAGCGCAAAGGCGACGTGACTCTGGTACTGATTCCGGCCAACAAGAAGGCGGCTCGCGAAAACCTGAAGGTCTTCGAACCGCGCGACGCAGCCCTAGCCACCCAGTGGACCGTGCCGTGGCGAACCGCCCTGGTGGCGTTCATCTACGGACCCTCCGGATTGAGCGTGAAGAAGGTGGAGCGGTTCCTCGACAGCGACGACGAACTGGTGGGTGAACTGGCTGACTATGCCGACAAAACCGAGAAGACCGAAGCGTTGATCGCGGCGCTGACCACACCAGGTAACTCCTCCGCGGCAGTCGATGCGGCCTTGCAGGGATTTTCGTCGAAATTCGGCGCGACACCTCAACTCTCCAAAGACGCGCCGCTGAACCAACAAGCCTCGGTTATGTTTCAAACGCTGAATCCGAGCGTGGCGGCCATCGATCCACTCAGTTCGCAGAGCAGCCAGGGGGTGGGGCAAACCGCGGGCCTGGCAACACTGGCGGCGGAGATGTTCTTCGGCAGTCCGGTGGGACTGGCCGCCGGCGGAACGGCGGTGCTGCTGGACCTGGGCCAGCTCGCCTTTCCCCGTTCCGAATTCCGCTCCGCGTTCTCGCAAACCATGCCGGACGACGCTTTGGGGTTGTGCGGCAAGACCGGAGCCTCCGCCGCACACACGCGTCTCGCCTACATCTGGGCCACGCGCGTCCCTAACGCGGCGGAGCCGCGCTTGACCATCGGCAAAGAGAACTCACTTCCGGCGTCGGTCAAGTCGCCGCTTCCGCTGGCCGCCACGGATGCGCCCGCGCCCAAGGCTCCCGCGCTGGCTTCTCCCGACGCGACCAAGTCTCCGCAGCCGCTTACGGCCGCCGCGGACGATTGGAAGTATCTCGGCCGCGCCCGCAATTGGACGCTGCAGCCGGCCTCGGGCAAGCCGATTCCCGTGAAGGTGCAGGTGCTGGCGAACACCAAGAGCATCGAGCTCGATCTCGGCAAGGATGTCAAGCCCGGGACTTACACGCTGGCCGCGAATTGGGATTGGGATCCATTGCAGATCGGCGGCAAATTCGACGTTCGTCCGCTGGCGGATTTTGCCTCAGCCAAACTGAAGTCCGCATCGCAGGATAGCTTGGTGACCAATGCCGGCAAGGTCGTGCTGACGCTTCAAGGCGCGGACTTCGAATTCGTCACCAAGGTCCAAATCAAGAAACTGAACGACGAATTCGCGTCGGCGAGCGCCGTCCCCTTCGTATTACCGAAGGGCTTGCGGGACGGCGTTCAGGATCATTTGGATATCCAGGTGGACACCAGCGGCATGGACACAGGCTCATACAAGTTGATGCTTTCGCAGGTGGACGGGAAGGAACATGACATTCCGGCCAAGGTGCTGCCCGCATTCCCGGCCATCACAAATCTGCCCGTCACCGTGAATCAGGGCGTTTCCACGGTGCAGGTTAATTTGAAGGGAACCGGACTCCAGTATTTGAAGAACGTGAAGCTTTCGAAAGGCACCGCGGCCCTGGGCCCGGCCTCTTCCGACGGGACGTCGAGAGCAGCGACATTCCAGTTCCCTGCGGGCTTGACCGTTGGCGCGGGTGTGTCACTTTCAGCGGCAGTGGCCGACCGCAGCACTTCGCTCACCATCGACGACGCCGTAACCGTGGTCGCACCCCGGCCCGCGATCACGGGCGTGACCATCTCCGAACTGCCGGAACAAAGCGTGCATCTGGACAAGGGTGAGTTGCCCGGCGGACTGATCCTCAGTGCGATGCTGCATGTGGCGAACCTTCCCTCGCAAAGTGGAGTGCGTCTGGAGTGCGCAGACGGAGATTCGCCAGCGGTCACTTTGCACCCCGGCCAACAAGCCGGAACGGCGAGGCTGGAGCAGTTGACCGCGGATCAATTGTTCCTGACCTTCGATACCGGCGCCTGGAGCAACGGCTGCGGCGTTCAGGTGACAGTGACCAGCGCTGTCGGCGATTCGGCTCCGCGGCCGATTGCGCGCGTGGTCGATCTGCCTTCCGTGGATCAGTTCAACCTGGTTCCCGACGCGGATTCCGGTGAGATCAACGCGACGCTGATTGGGCGGAATCTGGAGACCATCGAGAAGACCGGATGGAGCCCCGATCAGGGAACGGCGGTCGCGGCGCTACCGCAGCCTTTGGGCGACGGACGCCGCCAGAAATTGGAAGTCCGTTTGACGCAGCCGCCCTCGCCCGATGCAGCGCTGTATGTCTGGCTGCGCGGAGATTCCAAACCGCGCGTGACTACCGTCCACGCCACGGCCTATTAGCGGGTATTCGCAGCCAAGCGCTCCCGCAAACGCTGTTCGATTTCCCGCTCCGCTACCTGTTGCTGCTTGCTCAAGTCATCCACGGTCACGGTTAACGGCTCCCCACGATTGTCCGGGAATGCGTAGGCCGGGTCGGTGTTCTCCTTCTGCTCGATCAGGATCTTGAACACGTCCCAGGTGTAGAAGTTTTGCACCCAACCGTTGTAGTCGTCCAGCGAGCCGACGTCCCGGTCGGCCGGAGGGGTTTCGATGGCGATGGGCGTTCCGGTAATGAGCGTGTGCTGCGGACCGAAAAAGACGGGCCGCAAGCCGGCCGCGCGGCCTTCTTCGACCACGTGGCTGAAGTTTACGTCAGTGGTGATGTCGTTGAGGGTCGGCGTGTGGTACGGATCGGAACGCTCCTGGCGGCTGCCCGGGCCGTAAGTGCGAAGGTGATCGTACTGCAGAGGCGTGACGCCGTCCCAGTTCTCTCCGTAATCGATGGTGATCACGTATCCGGATTTCAGAATCTTTCCGGCGCCCTGGATGAAGCGGCCCTCGCCCAGATTGATGTACGCAACGAAGGCTTTGTTGCCGCGCGCCAGCTCATAGGCGTACTGCGGAGTGTATTTGCGGAGATGCTCGGCCAGCTCCGGTTCCGTTTCGATCGGCACGTAGATTTCGTGAAACTCGATGGCTTCGAGTTTTTCGGCGTAATCCTTAAGCGGTGACAGCGCTTCCAGCAGCGCGGTGAAACCCGCGCGGCTCAGATAGGTGGTCCCGCTTTCGCGCTTGCGTCCGAAGATCTTGGTCTGGATGGATTCATCCTCCGCCTTGAGGCGCTCCTGAAGCGCGGCGGGCATATCTTTCTCGAGCTTACTCCAGCCCGAGCGCGGCAATGCCGGTACAACATAGCCCACTTCAGCAGAGCCGGTGGGGGAAATCACGACTTTGTGCACACTGAAGGCGTCGGGCAATTCGTTGGATAGCACCACGCCTTTCAGGCTGCCTTCAGGAATACTGGCGGTGGGATCGGTGGCATCGCCCTCGCGAGCGTCGAAGCGCGTCCCGAAGCGCGCGTTGTGTTGGCGCTGAAGCGCGCTCAGCGCCGGGGACCGGTCGTAACAGGCATAGACCAATTGATTCCAGAACGCGAGCCAGCGGCCGGAATCGCCTCCCGCGGCGGCATCGTGCGCGCGTTTCTCTATGTAGTCGAGGATGGTCGTGGCCATGTTGCCGTCGCCCGCGCCGAACTCGGCGATGGTGAAGCGGTCATTGGGGCCGAGCGTTCCAGCGGCGCGCATTCCGTCCCACATGTCGAAAATGTGCTGCGCGATCATCTGCCCGAAGTAGGGCGATAACGCATCCGGAAACGTCCGGTAGTCGTTGGTGAAGCTCACGCGGCCGCTCGAATAGTAGCCGAGAGTGGGATGAAACAGCACCAGGTCCTGGTATTCGAGAAAACTCAGAAAGGTCGCCTTAACCGCCGGAGCCACTGCGGGGTCCACGCGGATTTCATGGTGGATCTCCCACGGATTGAGCAGCTCCCCGCGCTCCGCTCCGGTATCCGCGGCAAACAGCGCAATAGACGCCGGCAGAACCAGCAGAAGACTCAGCGGGGGCGCGGATGGTCTGCTCCGCGAAATCAGGGAATGCATAAGTTGTTAGGCGTTTGCGAAACGGAAAAGGTATCCGTAAGTTTACACTAAAAGGACCGTGAAGCGCCTGTTTGTGGCGATTAGTCTGGCGTGCGTCCGCGCCCGGGCGCAGGATAGCGGATTGAACGATTTGCGGCCATTTTTAGAGGCCCGACGTCCGCATGCGCAGGAGCATAAGGACACACGCGGCGCCACCGCCGCGGTCACCTCCATCAAGCACATGCTACGCGACTGGGCCGAAGCCAAGCTCACGGCTTTGGACGGCCACTTCGATGAAGACGCGCTCAATCGCGGTTTTCAAGAGGCCGCCGCGCGGGCCGGGCTGCTGTGTCGTGACGGCTGTCCGCTGACGGCTCTAGGCTATGCGGACGCGCCACGTGTGCGCCGGCAGGGGGAATTCGCGGTGATTCAAACCAGCGTCGGCATCGCATGCGGCTACGACGATTCCGCCTATCTTTACGAATGGAGCGGTTCAAGATGGCAGCGCATTTTTGCAACCGAGCAGGACAACTACACTAAAGCCGGGTATCTGCCGCAGACCATCTATTCCGTGGAAATTTCGCCGCCGGATGCAAGCGGAGCTCGCATCATCGTCAGCCTCGGTTCTCGTCCTGGATGTTCGAACGCGTTCCAGCCACTTTACTACCGCCTGTGGCGCATTAGCTCGGGCGGGAAGCCCAAACTGCTGCTCGACGCTTCGGAAACCGCCTACATCGGCTTTTATCCTCCGGTTCGCGCCACTCTCTCGGCCAACGATGTGCGCATCGAGTTCACCGCCGGAGGCACCGGCTATGGCGAGGGTCATCAGGCCGAGCGTCATTTCGAAGTCTCGGCCGACAGTGCCAGGCGGGTCGAGCCCATCGCGCCCACGCCTCGCGACTTCGTCGAAGAGTGGCTTTCGGCGCCGTGGAAAGATGCCGTGAAATTTTCCGAATCCGCCATGCTGGAAGCCTCGCACGACAAACTGCATCGCACTGACGGCATGGGCGATTTCCCGGACGCGCCCGTGCAGTGCGCCAATAACGCGAATCTGTGGCAAATCGGAATCCGGCTGCCCGGCGTTGAGGCAAAGACCTACTACCTGGTGCGATGGCGGCAGCCGGATCACTTCACGCTCGCCGGGATCGGCGAACACGCGTTGTGCCCTGGACGTTAGTTAGGGCGCCCGTTAATTTGAAGTGCCGGACGCCGTAACCGGCCCCACGGGAACTTCGTGCGTTCCGCCCAGCACCGCTTCCGTCTTCCCGCTCACCGTATCCAGAATCTCCAGCGTGGCGTACAAGGTGCAAGCAGCCACGGGGATGTTGGGCTGTGATGTACTGGATGAGCCTGAGGTGGTCACCGGCACGATCGCGGGAACCGTAAACGTCGCGCGAACCTGCTTGCGTGCGTCGATGGGCAGGTTCAGATCCGCAATTGAGAACAGATCCAGATACTGCGCCTGGCCGGGCGCAACCGTCACTATCAGGGACTTGAGCATGGTCCCATCAGCGCCCCAATACGCGAGCGTGGCGGTGCAGTTGGCGCCGGCCGCCGGAGGTAGAACTCCGGGGTTGAGCACGTTGAAGCGTGCAGTCTGTCCTTCGGCTATTCCAATCATGCCGGTCGTACGAGCCACGGCAGTAGGAATCGTGCTCTGCGCGAATCCTCCGGCGGCGGCAAGAATAAACACACTAATCCTGTACGCAGTTTTCGACAACATTTGATTTCACTCCTCTTGGTGGGAAATGACTTCAGGACTCGGTATCTTCGGTCCTGTTTGTCGAACCCGGAAGAGCGAAAAAGTTCTCGCGAATTTTGCGGCCTAGATCACAAGCGTGGAGCCCGTCAGCGCCAAATGCCTGTCTGCCGACCAACACACCGATACGCGCTCCTTCCGCATGATCGAAAGCCCGTGGGCGTCGGCTAAGGTGAGGCGTCGATCCGCGAACTTCCTCACCAAGGGCGCGGTGCCGGCCTGCCGGGTTTATCTTTTCCTACCGCGTCGTCACTCCGCCATCCACCGGCAGAGCCTGGCCCGTGATGAACGAAGCCGCCGGCGAGCACAGAAACAAGATCGACGCGGCGACTTCTTCCAGGGTCCCCGCGCGGCCCATGGGATGAATCGAATTGATCATCTCTTCCTTGCCGCGGAAGAGACGCTCCGACATCGGAGTGGGGATCACGGCGGGGCAGACGGCGTTGACACGCAGGCCCTGCTTGGCGTACTCCATCGCGACCGCTCTGGTGACTCCGATCACGCCGTGTTTGCTCGCGTAGTAGGCCGAGCCTGCCGGCCCACCGATCAACCCCGCCACCGATGAAACGTTCACGATCGCCGATCCGTTCTGCTTAAGGAGATGCGGCACTTCATACTTCATCGAAAGAAACACGCCCTTAAGGTTGATATCCATCACCTGATCCCACACCTCGACCGAATAATCGGTGACGGGGACGAAGGGAGTGCCTTCGATGCCGGCGTTGTTGACCGCGCAATCCAGCCGTCCGAAGCGCGCGACGGCGGTCTCGACCAGATTGTGGACCTGTTCCGGAACGGAGACATCGGTTTCGACGAAGCAGGCTTGGCCGCCCTGCTGGTCGATCATTCGTGCGGTCACCTGACCCTCAGCCGCACGGCGCGCACACAAGGCCACGCGAGCCCCTTCGCGCGCGAAAGCCAGGGCGGCCGCGCGGCCGATGCCGGAACTGGCTCCGGTGACTAAAGCGACCTTGCCTTCGAAGGTCCCCGGCATTGGGTTTACGCCGCGAGCCCGGCGCGTCCCCACAGCTTCTTGCTGGCCAGAGCCGCGCCGTCGGCCAGAGCCTTCAGCTTCATCCAGCAGATATCGGGGTGCACCGGGCCGAAGCCGGCGAAGGTACCGAATCCGCAATCGGTGCCGGCGATGACGCGTTCGCGGCCGACATTATTTGCATAGCGGCAGATGCGTTGCGAGACCAGCTCGGGATGCTCGACGAAATTGCAACTGGAATCGAGCACGCCCGGAACCAGGACCTTGCCTTCCGGTAGCTTGTGGCGTCCCCATTCCTCCCATTCGTGCTCATGCCGCGGATTCGCGCCCTCGATCAGCAGAGCCATCGGCTTGGCGCGGAACAGCAACGGCAGCACGGCGGTGAGCGGCAGATCGTGATTGTGCGGGCCTTCGTAGTTGCCCCAGCAGATGTGCATGCGCACGCGGCCGGCGGGAACGTTGGCCAGAGCGTGGTTGAGCGCATCCACCTGCACTTCGGCTCCGCGCAGGAACTGCTCATCGGTCAGGTTCTTGAAGCGCGAGTGCCGGCCCATGGCCAGATCCGGGCAATCGAGCTGCAACAGCAGTCCGCTCTTGACGATGGTCTCGTATTCCTCGCGCATGGCGTCGGCCAATGCGGACATATAGGCTTCATGCGAAGGATAGTATTCGTTGGGCTGGAACACAGCGATGGTTCCGGGCGAGACTGCATTCATGAAGCCTTCTTCTATCCCGGCCTTTGACAGCCCGGCCTTCATGCGCGCGATATCGGCATGCAGCGCCGAAAGATCCTTCACCTTCACCGGGCCCCTGCAGACCGGCCGCTTATATGTGGCCGAGTGGCCTTCCTTCACCAGCTTGTCGCGATAGGCGGGAATGGCGTCGATATCGGAAGGAGTGGGGCGTGCGGAATCGCCCTCGAAACCGGTAAGCCGGTGGCGAATGTAGGTAGCGTAGCTGATCTTGCTCATCTCGCCGTCGCTCACGATATCCACGCCGCATTCGGCCTGCTTGGCGACAACCTCGGAGACCGCGCGCGCCATGGTTGCTTCAAACTGGGCTGGGTCGTAGGATTCGCCGCGGTCCTGGGCAAACAACAGATCGACCACATCCTGGGGACGGGGCAGGCTGCCGACGTGGGTAGTAAGAATGCGGTCCGTACTGGTTCTCATTAGGGAAAGATCTCCTTGGCGCGGTTCTAAAACCGGCAACCCACGAGGATATCATGGCTGGGGTTTCGCGCCTGCGGCCGGAGTGGGTTCCCGGAGAGAAATCCCCGGCGCAGGCCACCATATCAGTGGTCTCTGGCGATGATTCCTCAAGCCGCTGCCGATCCCGCCCGTGAACCGGTGCTGCGCGAAAACCGGCGCCGCGAGGTTTTGCGCCTGTTGCGCCTCATCCTGGGCCGCGGCGCCTCCGGCCAGCAAGACGGCGCCCAGGAGGAGAATCCCTCCCGCGCCTCGGAGCCGGCCTGGGACTCGATGAAGCACATCGAGTTGATGTTTCTGCTGGAGGATCATTTCGGAGTCCGGCTTTCGGCAACGGCCATGGAGCAAATGGAAGATGTTGACGGGATCCTGCGCGAGTTGGATCGAAACCTGGAGGCGGGCAGCCGGTTATAGCAATGCAGCATGACCTCGAAATCGACGGCTCGGCATTCCGTTTGCGGCCGGTGCGGCTCGAAGACGCGGCCTTCATTGTGGAACTACGTTCCGATCCGGAACGGGGGCGCTACCTCCACAAAGGAGCTCCCGACGCCGGGTCACAGGAAACCTGGCTGCGCACGTACTTGAGGACGCCGGGCGACTGCTATTTCGTCATCGAGAACCGCTCCAGCGGAACGCGCGAAGGCACGGCCGGGATTTACAACATCCATGCCGGGCGGCGTGACGCCGAATGGGGCCGCTGGATTTTGCGGCGCGGATCGCTGGCCGCGCTGGAAAGCGCGTGCCTGGTGTATCGCGCCGGCTTCGAGATGCTGGGCCTGGAATCGATGTACTGCCGGACCATCGCGGAAAACGCCGCGGCACTCGCGTTTCACGACTCTTTCGGCGTCGAGCGCATCCGCCGCCTGCCGCGTTACTTTGAGCGCGACGGACGCCATCTGGACGCCATCGAAGGCCGCCTCACCCGCTCGCGCTGGCGGGCTTTGCGCGAATCCGCGGAACGCAAAGCCGCACGAGCCGCAACCTGGACCAATCCGGCCCTCGCCGCCGCATCGTCATGAGCACCGTCCTAGCCCCTCCCGAAAGCTCACGCTTGCCCGAAGCCTCCCGCCTGGACGAGATCGCCGCCGATAGCTGGTACAGTAAGGGGCTCAACACCGCCACCGTGGAATATTGCGCCGAGGTCTTCGCGCGGTTCTGGAAAGGCACGCGGTGCCTGGAAATGGGACCGGCTGAAGGCGTCATGACCCGCGCGCTGGCGCAGGCTTTCCCCGATCTCACCCTGGTGGAGGGCGCGGAGCCCTTCTGCGCCGGCCTGCGCGACCGTTTTCCCCGCGCCATCGTGGTTCATTCGCTGTTTGAAGACTTCGCCCCGGCGGCCGTGTTCGACACCATCGTGCTCGGCCACGTTCTGGAACACGTCGAAAATTCGGTGGCGATCTTGCGCCGCGCCGCTTCCTGGCTCGCGCCCGGCGGAGTCATCTGCGGCGCCGTGCCGAACGCCCGAAGTCTGCATCGCCAAGCCGCGGTCATCCTGGGAATGCTCGATTCCGAGCATTCGCTCAATGCAACCGACCGGCACCACGGGCATCGCCGGCTCTACGATCCGGAACGCCTACGCGCGGATTTCCTCGCCGCCGGCCTGCGCATCCGCGTCTTCGGAGGGTATTGGATCAAGCCGCTCTCCAACGTCCAGATGGAAGGGAGCTGGCCGGAGAAAACCATCCGCGCTTTCATGCAGTTAGGCGAGCGCTACCCGGACATTGCCGCGGAAATATATGTCATTGCATCACAACCTTAATCCCCATTTGACCCGCGGAAAAGCGGGTATATACTGAGGGGGCCTGAAACGGAAATCGGGCCTTCAAAGATAGCGGAGAAACAGAAAAGGAGATTCGACAAATGAGTGCAACCCAACGGAAAGATCGAAAATTGGGACGGAATCCCCGTACCTACAACCCGCGTATTCCTCACCTGAGCGCCCTGCTGGCTGGCAAGCAGGTCGCACCTCCCCCGGCCTCCGTCAACTACAGCAGCAAGATGCCCGCCAGTTTTGGAATGATGCTCAATGACGCTTTGGGCGATTGCACTTGCGCTGCGTTCTATCACGCCATTCAGGTCTGGTCCTTCAACGCTACCGGCACTGAGACCACCGAACCGGACCCGGACGTCGAAGATCTCTACATCCAGGCCTGCGGTTACAATCCCAGGAAAGGCGGAGAGGGACCAGGCGGCAATGAGCAGAAGGTGCTGGAGTACATCCTCAATACCGGAGCTCCCTTCGGGCCTAGCGGGCAGAGCCGGCACAAGATTCTGGGCTTCGTTGAGGTGGATCCGCGCAACGTCAACGACGTCAAATCCACCATCAACGATTGCGGCGTGGCCTATATCGGCTTCAACGTCCCGCAAAACATCATGCCCGCCAATGGCGATCCGCCCGCCGTTTGGACTGTCGACCCCAATAACAGCAAGATTATTGGCGGCCACGCCGTGGTGCTGCCCGGCTACGACGCCGATGGAGCCATCGTCATCTCCTGGGGCCAGCTCTACAAGATGACCTGGCAGTTCTTCTCCACTTACGTCGATGAGGTCTACGCCATCGCCGACAGCGATTGGGTGGCCGCCACCGGTAAGACGCCCGCGGGAATGACGGTAGCTCAGCTCGAGCAACAGATGCAGGGTCTCAGGGGCGCGGCAGCTGCCACAGCTTAAGCAACCTCAAAACCAACAATCCCGAAATCAGGGAGCATCCCGCCAGATACAACAACCCGGGGCCGAAACTGCCGGTTCGATCGCTAAAGAGCCCCAGCATGTACGGCCCCAGAAACCCGCCCAGGTTTCCGAATGAGTTCACCATGCCCAGGCTCGCCGCCGCGGCCGCCCCGCCCAGGAATGCGTTGGGCAGCGGCCAGAACCCCGGATGCGAGGAATAAAACCCGATCGTCGCAATCGACAGCATCGTCACGCTCAGCCACAGCTCGCCGCGCGAAGCTGAGAAGAAACACACCACCAGCGCGGCAGCAGAAAGAAAACGCGGAATGGCCGTGTGCCAGATTCGTTCGCCGGTCTTGTCAGAATGCAACCCGGTCAAAAACATCGCCGGAAGCGAGCACAGCGAAGGAATGGTCGCGATCAGGCTGACCGTCGAGACATCGAACTTGGAAAATCTCTGCACCATCTTCGGCAGCCACAATCCCACCCCGTAATTCGAGTTCAGCCCCAGAAACAAAATCGCCGAGAGCAGCAGCACCCGCGGATCGGCCAGCGCACTCAACGCCGGACGCCAGCCTTCCTTCAAATGGGGTTTGGCCGCTTGCTCCGCGGCCAGCTCCGCCGTCAGCCATTCGCGCTCCTCCGGCGCCAGCCATTTCGCGTCTTTGGGATGCTCCGTCAGATAGAACAGCGTCGCGATCCCAAGTAAAAGGGCTGGAAGCCCCTCCAGGATCAGCAACCAGCGCCAACCTCCCAACCCCAGCCACTGAATCTTGAGAAGCACCGCGGCCATTGGACCTCCCACCACCTGCGCCGCCGGAATTCCCGCGAAGAACAGAGCCATCGCCTTCGCCCGGTCCCCGGATCGGTACCAATGGCTCAGATACACCAGCACACCGGGGACGAAGCCAGCCTCCGCAATGCCCAACAGAAATCGAGCCGCGTAAAACTCGCCCGAGGTGTGAATGAAGCCGGTTAACGACGCAACAAATCCCCAGCTAATGAGAATGCGGGCGATCCACTTGCGCGCGCTCCACAACTCCGCCAGCATGCTCCCGGGGATCTCCAGCAGAAAATAGCCGATAAAGAAAATGCCGCCACCGAGCCCGAACACTGAGTCGCTGAAGTGCAACTCGCGCGTCATCTGCAAGCCGGCCGAGCTGACGTTCACGCGGTCAAGAAACGAAACCACGTACAGCAGCAGGATGAAGGGCATCAGGCGACGATCCACCCGCCGCCGGGTGCGCGCCGCGATCTCGGACATTGGTTCTAGAATAGCTCCGAGGGTGTTTGGAATACCCCGGAGGTTCATCCTTGCGAATATTCATCGTCGCGAGCTTCCTGCTTTTCGCCGCTCCTGCCTTCGCGCAGGATTCCTGCGCGGGATCGGACGACCTGCGTCTGACCAATGGCCGCATCCACACCATGAATGCGCAAAACACGATCGTCAGCGAGGTCACGATTCAAGACGGCCGCTTCGCCGCTGTCGGGCCGGCGCGTAACCTGAAGCTCGACCCTTGCACCAAGACCATCAACCTCGGCGGCCGCACGGTAGTTCCCGGCCTGATCGACAATCACAACCACATCGTGCTGCTGGGCCTGCGTCCCGGCCACGACCTGCGCCTGGAAACCGCCGCCAATATCGCCGACGCTCAGGCGATGATCAGAGCTCGCGCGGCGCAGGTTCCCAAGGGCGAATTCATCACCGCCATGGGAGGCTGGAACGTCGCGCAGTTCGCCGAAAAGCGCATGCCGACGCTGGAAGAGCTGGACGCCGCGGCTTCCGATCATCCGGTGATTCTGTACCAGGCCTTCACCGGCCCCGCCGCGACCAACTCCGCCGGACGGGCTTTCTTCACGTCGAAAGGCGTGACTGTCGGTGCGAATGGATCCATCGGAGCGAACGGACCTTCTGTCGCGGCGTTGAACGCGTTGCGCTCCGTGCAAACCTTCGAGGACAAAAAGCGCGGCACTCTGGACGCGATGAACTACGCCGCCAGCATGGGCATCACCACCAGCGTGGACATGGGAGCCTTCCTCATCCCCGGTACGCCCGACATTCAAGACTCCTTCACTTTTGATGGACTCGCCAGCGCGAATCCGTTCACCATGTACGACGCCTATCTGGCTTTGCATCGCGAAGGCAAGATGACCTCGCGACTGCGGATTTTCTTCCTTAGCATGGACACTCGCCCCGACGTTCCCATGCTGAGCGAGCGCGTCCGCAACACCCTGCGGAGTCTAGGCGACGATATGCTGCGTCTCTCCGGCATCGGCGAGTTCGCCACGCAATGGCCCCTGTTCGGCCAGGTTACTCCGCCGGCCAATTACGCGACTGCATTGAAGCTCGTGGCCAAGGAGGGTTGGCCGTTCCAGCAACACAGCCTCTCTCTGGCCGAGGACAAGCTCACAGCCTCAACGTTTGAAGAGGTGAACCAGACCACACCGATTGCCGATCTGCGCTGGTCCGTGGCGCACGTGCCGCACATTGACCAGGAGACCGTCAACCGTTTCAAGGCCCTGGGAGCCGGTATCGCCGTCCATCCCTTCGAATATCTCGCTGGAGGTCCTAACGCCGGTCCGCCGCTACGCATGATCCTCGATAGCGGCATTCACACCGGCGCCGGCTCGGACGCCGCGCAGATTTCGACACTCGACCCCTGGCCGATGATTTATTACATGGTCACCGGTAAAAATTCTTCCGGCGTGTTGATCAACGATAAGCAACAGCTCACGCGCGAGGAAGCCATCCGTCTCTACACCGCTACTAACGGCTGGTTCTTCCACGAAGAGAACACGCTGGGTTCAATCGAAGTGGGCAAGCTCGGCGACGTGGTCGCGCTCAGCGACGATTATTTCGACCCGAAGAAAGTGCCCGACGAATCCATCAAGCACCTGCACTCCGTGCTAACCGTGGTCGGCGGCGAGGTGATGTACGACACACTGAAGTAGGCCGCAGGCGGCGGTACGATACCGGTATGAGGTCCTTCGCGGGATGCGCCTGCCTCGCTTCGCTCGGCCTCGTCTTCGCTCAGCAGCCTCCTGATTCGCCCAAATTCGAAGTCGCGGCCATCAAGCGCTCCGATCCAAATCCCCAAAACACCATGTTCATCGGCATGAGCGCCGATGGCGCGATGGTCAACTACACGAACATCACTCTACGCGACTGCATCCGGGGGGCGTACCGTGTACGGGATTTCCAGATTTCCGGTCCAGATTGGATGAACCAAGCACGCTTTGCCATCAGCGCCAAGCTTCCCGCTGGCGCTTCCACGGATCGAATTCCGGAAATGCTGCAGGCTCTGCTGGCGGACCGCTTCAAACTGCAAATCCGCCTCGAAATGAAGGATCAAAACGTCTACGTCCTGTCGGCGGCAGATGGCGCAAGGCTGAAGCCCGCCGAGGTGAAACCGGACAACAACGCTCCCAAGGCCCTCGGAGAGGATGGCCAGCCCAGAGCGTCGATGATGTTCGGCATTCGGCCCGGCGGAATCCTCATTACCGCCCCCTCCGCGAGTCTCGCGAGCCTGGCCGGCCTCATGTCGCGCTTCACCGCCGTTCCCGTGGTGGACATGACCGGTATCCAAGGGCAGTACAGTTTCAGCCTGACCTTTGCTCCGGAGGTCAACAACAGCCCGCTCACCATCCCGCCCTCGCCCGACGGCGTCGTCGATGCGACTCCCTCGTTATTCGACGCTGTCAAGCCCTACGGCCTGCGCCTGGAAGCGCGCAAAGCTCCCATCGAGATGATCGTCGTAACACACCTCGAGAAGATCCCGACTGACGATTAAACCTTCTCTGCGTAGTCCTTCAGCCAGCCTAGGATCTGGCTCCAGCCACGATGGCTCTCGCGCGAGGCTTGCGTCACCAGTCCGGAATGTGTCAGCCGCACGGTAGTGACTCCGTCCGTCTCCTCCAACTCGAAGCGTACCAGGCTTTCGGTGGCATCCGGCTGCCAGCTCGGCAGCCAGGTGAAGGTCACCAGGCGCGGCCGGTCGAGCTCCTTGTAAACTCCTTCCACGCGTACGTCTCTGCCGTAGCCGGTGCCGAGCATTAGCCATTTGCCTCCCACTCGCAGATCGGACTCGAAATGCGTCATCGAGAACCGGTCCGGCGAGCCCCACCATTTCACGCGCTCCACCGGGTTCATCAACGTTTCAAAAACTCTTACTGCCGGAGCGTGAATACTCACTTGCTCGGTCACAAAATCGGTCGCACTTGCTGTACTCATGGGTTCTCCTCGATATAAGTCTTGAGGCTCCGGAGCGATTCGCTCCAGAAAGCCTGGTAATCCTGCAGCCAGTCATTGACCGCGCGCAGCGGCTTGGCGTTCAAGCCGCACAGGTTGGATGTTCCGCGGCGGTGCGCCGTGACCAGCCCGGCCGATCGGAGCAGCCGCAGGTGCTTGGAGATCGCCGGCCGGCTGCACCGGAAGTTCGAGGCGATCTCCCCCACGCTGCGTTCCCCCGCGCGGAGCAGTCCCAAGATCTCGCGCCGGGTCGGGTCGGCAATAGCCCGGAACACCGCCTCATTCCGCTTGCGTTTAATAGTAACCATGTGGTTACTATTATGGTAACTCATCAGTTACTGATAATCAAGACCGGCCGATGGACTTTTTCGCTGCGAAGGTGATATCAATAACGAACGGACACCTCTCGCATACAAGGAGTACCCACCGTGCCTTCTAGAAAACTCCTCACTCGCCGCGACTTCGGCAAACTCGCCGCCGGTAGCGCCTTACTCACCCGCTCCGGCTCCCTCTTCGCCGCGACCACCGCAGCCGCGAAGCCGGAAAAGCCGCTCGATATCGCCGAGTGGAGCTTCTTCTGGGTTGGCGTCGAAAACGCCACCATGCCCGGCGGCTCTTCGCCGGTCGTCTCCGGCAAGCAGATGTACGTCGAGTATCAGATTCCCGCCAAGGTGAAGCACCCCTATCCAATCGTGCTGATTCATGGCGGAGGAGGCTCCGGGCTCGATTGGATGGGCACTGTCGACGGCCGCCGCGGCTGGTCCACCCTGCTGCTCGAGGAAGGCTATCGCGTCTACATCGTCGACCGTCCCGGCCACAGCCGCTCGCCCTATCATCCCGATCTGCACGGCGGCGTCCCGCGAGCCCAGACTCTCGAAAGCATCTCCAGCATGTTCACGCCGCAACGCGCCAAGCAGCCCAATCCCGCGCCCAACGCGCACCTGCACAATCAGTGGCCCGGCACGGGCGAGATCGACACGCCCGAGCTTCAGCAACTGGTCGCGTCGCAGGGCGGCTCTTTCGGCAACGGCCGGGGGCTCATCAAGGAATCGCAAGTGGTTGTGTGGCAGAGGGACGCCGCGGAGCTGCTCGATAAGATTGGACCCGCCGTCTTCATGACCCATTCCGCTGGCGGGTCTTTTGGATTTTACGCGCTCGAAGCCCGGCCCAAACTGGTCAAAGGAATCGTCGTGGTGGAAGGCGCGGGCGGCGCGGCCTTCGCCGGCCCGAATCGCTGGGGCTTGATCAGTCTGCCCGTCGAATACGAACCCGCGATCAAGGATCTCTCTGAAATCAAAACCAAAATGGTGGACCCCACGCCGGAAGACGCCAAGCTGGGCATCCGTCCTTACGTCATTCAAGAGGAACCCGCGCACCAGCTCAAGAACTGGAAGGACTGCCCTATCACCTTTGTCACCTCGGAGGCGTCCTTCGTTCTGCCGGTTCCCGGCGCAGTCGCCTACCTCAAGCAAGCCGGCGTGCGCGCCGATGAAATCCGCCTGGCCGAGCACGGCATCCATGGCAACGGCCACGCCATGATGCTCGAAAAGAACAACCGGCAAGTGCTCCAACCGATTCTGGATTGGTTGAACAAGAACGTTACTATCCCGAATAAATCCGCGATCAAGCAGCCCAAGCCCGCCGCCAAGGGCGCGGAAACGGCGTCGCTCAAGCTTGCCGATCAGGGCTATCACTGGGTGGGCCTGGAAATGAAGAAGGTCGATTACGGGACCATCCTGGCCGGGCAGATGTACTACCAATATTTGATCCCGCAACAGGTGCGGCATCCGGTGAACGTCGTACTGGTGCATGGCGGAGGCGGGCAGGGCACGCACTACTTCGGCCGAGGCGATGGCGAGGCCGGGTGGGCGCACTATTTCGCGCAGGCCGGATACAAGACTTACATCGTCGACCGTCCGGGCCACGGCCGCGCGCCCTGGTTCAAGGATTCGCTCGGCGACATCACGCCGGTGCTCACTTATTCCACGGTCACCGGCGATTTCCAGCGCGGCGCGCAGGATCCCAACCGGCGCTGGATCGGCTCGGCCGACGATAAGGACCCGCACATCCAGCAATTTCAAGCCGGGCAGAATTCCGCGCCCGTTGATAACGTCGCTATGCACAAATTTTGGGCGGGCCGGGCCGCGGAGATGCTGGACCGCATCGGACCCTCCATCATCGTGGTGCATTCGGCCGGCGGACCGTTCGCGTGGCTGGCGATGAATGAGCGGCCGATGCTGGTGAAGGGCATCGTCGACGTGGAGGGCGCGGGCGCGACTCCGTTTATGCAAGGGGCGGTTTACGGATTAAGCGAGTTGCCGCTGGCATACGATCCTCCGATCACCGACCCAAGCCAGCTCGCGACCGTTGATGTCTCCGCCGCCAACGGCAACCCGGCGTACAAGATGCAGAAGGACCCGGCCCGCAAGCTCAAGAACTTCATCGGCATCCCGATCGCGTACGTTACCGCCGAGCGCTCTGGCCGCCACGGCGCTCCCGTCACCGCGTTCCTGAAGCAGGCCGGCTGCGACGCCACGGATCTCTCGCTCAAAGACAAAGGCATCCTCGGCAACGGCCACTTCATGATGCTGGAAACCAACCGCGCCCAGGTCTTCGACGTCCTCAACGCGTGGATTCAGACAAAGGTTCCGGCGTCGGAGGCTCCGCACAAGCGCGTCGGCTGGTGAAGCAAAAAAGACCTAGGCGACCCTCTGCACCCTCCGGGAGAAGTCCAAGCGTCCATAGCTCCGGCATCCCGGCGAGATGTCGTGGGTCGAATTTGGCGACAATGCATCCATGCCCCTACTCGACCTCGTGTTCGGACGTCCCTTGGCATCGCAAGAGGAACGGGCTCAGAAAATCGGCTCTGTCTCCGGTATTCCCATCTTCGGCCTGGACGCGCTAAGCTCCGCGGCGTACGGTCCGGAAGCCGCGCTAACGTTGCTGATTCCCCTCGGCGCGATGGGCGTTGCTTACATTCTGCCGGTCACCGTCAGCATTCTGGTGCTTCTCTCGATCCTCTATTTCTCCTATCGCCAGACGATCGCGGCGTATCCGGGCGGAGGAGGCTCCTACACCGTCGCGCGCGAAAACATCGGAACCGGCGCTGGGCTTCTCGCGGCTTCCGCCCTGATGATCGATTACGTGCTCACCGCCGCAGTCGGTATTTCGGCAGGCGTGGGCGCGCTGGTTTCCGCGGTGCCAAGCCTGCAACCTCACACGCTCGCCATTTGCCTGTCAATCCTGGCTGTCATCACGATCGTGAATCTGCGCGGGGTTCGAGACTCGGGGCTGGCGTTTATCGTGCCAACCTACTTGTTCGTCGGATGCCTCTTCACGATGATCGGCGTCGGCGCGTTCAAGACCCTGGCCGCGGGCGGACACCCTGTTCCTGTCGAACCGCTTCCAGCGTTACCTCCCGCCACGGCCACCGTCAGCCTTTGGCTGCTGCTCAAAGTTTTTTCGAGCGGCTGCACGGCGATGACCGGCGTGGAGGCCGTTTCCAATGGCGTTAAGGCTTTCCGCGAGCCCACCGCGCACAACGCCCGACGCACGCTCACCATCATTATTGTGATTCTGATGGTGCTGCTCGCCGGGATTGCCTGGCTCGCCACGGCGTACCATGTGGGTGCGACGGATCCTGAAAAGAATTACGAGAGTGTTCTTTCTATGCTCCTGCGCGCCGTCGCCGGCAGAGGCACTTTTTACTACGCCTCCATCGCCTCCATTTTGCTGGTCCTCTCTCTTTCCGCCAACACGGCCTTTGCGGACTTTCCGCGTCTCTGCCGGATCATTGCGCACGATGGTTATCTTCCGCGCGCATTTGCCTCCACCGGCCGCCGGCTTGTCTATTCGCACGGCATTTGCGGTCTCGCCGTTCTCACCGGCGGACTCCTCATTTTGTTTGGCGGCATCACGGACCGGTTAATCCCGCTGTATGCCGTCGGCGCGTTTCTTGCCTTCACGCTTTCCCAGGCAGGGATGGTCCAGCACTGGAGGCGGCAGGGTGGACCATGGCACAACATCGCGATAAACGGCCTGGGAGCGTTTTCAACCGGCGTCACCACTGCCGTGGTGCTTACGGCAAAATTCCTGGATGGCGCGTGGGTGACCGTTCTATTGATTCCCCTCATGCTGCTGGGAATGCTGTGGGTGCGCAACCATTACCAGAAGGTAGCCACGGAGATATCGAGTCACGATCCGGGCGATTTCACGAAGATTCAATCTCCGATTGCGGTGACGCCAATCGCGAACTGGAACAAGGTCAGCGAGAAAGCCCTACGCTTCGCCTATACGGTGTCGGATGACGTGCGCGCGGTCTATGTCTCCACCGGCGATGAGAGCGACGGCAGCTTCTGCACGAACTGGTCTGCTTACGCTGAGGTGCCCGCGCGGCAGGCTGGACTCCGTCCGCCCCGGCTTGAGGTTCTGGACTCCCCGTATCGGTGGGTGCTGATCCCAATCTTGAACTACGTACTCGAATTGGAAAAGGAAAATCCGGACCGGCCGATTGCGGTGATCCTCCCGGAAATGGTGGAGCGTCACTGGGCCCACTATTTCCTCCACAATCAGCGTGCGGAGGTATTGAAGACCTGGTTGCTGCTGCGCGGAAACCGGCGCATCGTTTTAATCAACGTTCCGTGGTACCTAAAGGCTTGAATCCCCGTGCGTTTCCAGAACCCTAAAGCTACGCCGACGAACGCGAGATGGAGTACTCTTCCAGGCGGCAGGCGACATCGAAGCCATCTTGAGACGGCCTCGGAACAACCCGAATCACACGCGCGCGGCAGCTCAGCCTCAGATCGTCCTGCGGTACGGAACTGACGCTTTCGCCCTCGATAAACAGTTCGCACTCAATCACCTCGCCAGGTGACAAGGGACGGTCGGAGACGCAATAAAAGCTGTCGCAAGTTACATTCCCGGTTTGGGTCTCGATCCGGGCCTCATCGCCAGGTCGAATCAGGACGAGGGGAAGGGATAGGTTCACTCGGGGACGAGACCGCCGCTCTTGGCCGGTCTCCAAGGATGTTGGCTGGATCGCCTGTTCGCTCAGGTCAGCGTGAAGGAGCATTGGGTTACCCCCGCGGTTGCTAAGCACGCGAAGCTCCAGAACGCTTGCTGTTGACTTTAAAGAGCTTATGAGTCGACCCACTTCGATTCCCGTAATTCTTGCTAGGTGTCACGCCGAATTTACGGGGTCGTAACCCGGACTCACCGCACTAACCCTCATCCCTGGACAGGCGTGAAATCGCCGTGCTACCTTAACCGTAAACCATAAATCAGACGGGCTCGACTTAGGAGCAGAAAGGCTTCATGAAGCGACTCTTGGAAGTTTGTGACCCCGCTGGCCATGCTTGCGGGCGTAAGTTCTGCCCAGGCCTTGCCTCAATTCACGATCACGTACGCGCCGCTTACGCCGGGGACACCGGATCCCCCCACGGTTCTTCTGATCGCCATCGGGCTGCTGTTCACTCTGGCGGCCTACCGCAAGATGCGCAAGCTACCCGAGGGCCGTGCGCTGCTGACGATCCTGTTCGCCTGCGGCCTGGCCTTCGTGGCAGTGAAGCAAGCACCGGCCGTCCCGGTGATTCCCGTTGAGTCCATGACCGGTCCAGGTCCTCTAGTGTTCACGTTGAACCTCGGCCAGGAGGGGCAGGTGGTCAACAACACCGGCGCGACCCAGGTGATCACGGGGATCAATTTGACCCCTGGGCATGCGGGAATGCCTTTTTCGTCGCCTCAATGCCAGGTCGGAACGACCCTGACAAATGGCGCCTCCTGTTATGTCGCCACCCTCGAACCGTAGGCGCCTTCGATCCGGTTTGTCGTCACGCTAAGGGAGGCACGGAAGCACCCGAGGTGCGACGGCCGACCCCATTGCGCTACTCCACCTTGAACGCCAGTAGCACGTTCCCCGGCCTCCCGGCGATCCCGCCGTAGCCCGAGTTCACATACAGCATCCCGCCGGACACCACTACTCCCGGACCGTCCATCGAGCCGCCGTTGGCATCCACGCCATTGACCGTCTTAAACGGCCGATTCGTGTCGAACGTCCACACAATCGAGCCGTCGGAGCTCGAATATGCGCGTAAGCCACCGTCGCCGCCGGCCGAGAACACCGCGCCGGGAATCGCCGAAATCGCGCCGGCCTGCGAGCTCGAGCAGCCGCGCACCATCCCGCACAACTTCGCCTGCGGAGCCACAGCCCAGACTTGCTGGCCCGTCTCCAGATTCACCGCGTGCATTCCGCCCGGCGTGGGGCTGAACGCATCGCCGGTCCCGATGTAGGCGTTGACTCCATCGGCCGCGGCGCCCCACTGCCCTCCCAAGCCGCTGCCTTGGCCGTAGCGAAATTGCCAGACCACTTCACCGCTTTTATCGGGATCAAGCGCCCAGATCACGCCCGACTTCTGCGGAATCACGATCAGATCGCGGCCCGCGCGAGTGGTAGTGATCAGCGGTGCAGCGGAGAAATCGAAATCCGGTCCTTCTTCCTCCGGACAATTGGGATTCACCTGCTTGCCTTGTGCGGTACTTTGGCTCTGGCACCGTCCCAGCCAGACGTCTTTCGGAATGGTCTGCTGCACCCACTTGTGCGCGCCGGTCTTCAGGTCGATGGCGATCACGGCATTCATCTCCTTCTGCTCCGGCCCCGCGTAGCCGTTGCCCGTGCCCACGTACAGCAGGCCGCGCTTGGCATCGAGCGTTGGCTCGCCCCATATGCTCGCGCCCGCGGGTCCCATCAGCTCCACGCCCGCGCTACTCTTGCCGCGCGGAGCGGGCTCCTGCTGGATGGTGTAACTCTTCCACCGCAGTTCGCCCGAGCTGGCATCGATCGCCGAAACACTGCCGCGGAACGTGCAGCAGCCGTACGTGGGATCATTCCCTCGGTTTTCCTCACCCACCGCTGAGACCGCCGCGTAGACGCGGCCTTGGTAGACCACCGGAGCCGCGGTCATGGCCGCGTTCGGATGCGAGTCCACCTTCATCGTCCAAAGCTGCTTGCCGGTTACCGCGTCCAGACCGTAAGCGTTCGCCTGGCCGTCGCCGAAATACACGCCGAACTTGCCCGAGGCCAGCGCCGCGACGCTCAAAGCGCCGCGCACTCCGGCCTTAGCTTGATACGTCCAGCGCGTGCATCCGGTCTTCGCGTCGAGCGCGAAAACCTCGCCGGTCTCGCTCGCCGTGAATAACCAGTCGCCGACCACCGCAGGCTGCGTCCGCGCCGACAAAGCCTTCGGGAATCCGAACGCCCACGCGAGCCTCAGCTTCGGCACGTCCGCGGCGCGGATGCCTCCGTTTTCCGTGAACCGGCTGCCGGAGGGAGTTCCGCCCCAACCATTCCACGAGGCATTTCCAAGTCGGGCACCCATCCCCGCGGCAAGCGAAGCGGCCGAGCCTCGCGATTTCGCATCGCACTCACCCGAAGCCGAAGCCTGCGGAGTGCCCACCGCTTTGCCCGTGACAAACTCAGCAACCGCAATGCGATCTGCCGGTGAAAGGTTTTGCGCCTGCACCGACATCTTGCCCGTGGTCAGCGCCGTCACCACCGCATCGGCCGGCATCTGCCGCAGCGTATCGAGCGCAGGCGCGCGATTGTCTCCGCCGCCCACGTGGCACTTGGCGCACTCACTCCCGAACAGCGCCTCTCCGGCCGGCTTCGCCGGAGCCTGCGCCGCCGGAGGCCCGCCCTTGAAGCCGCCCGGAAATCCACCAGGAGCTTGGGCAAGAAGCGCGAAGGCGGACCAGGCCGCAAGCCCAACGAAGATTCCAAGAATCGTTTTCATGACTGACTCCTATTTTCAGACGCCTTCATACGCGGAATCCAGCCCCCGTGTCAACCTCGCGTTTCTGTGGCAATCTATGAGGACAGGAGGGACTCTCCATGAAGAGAACCGGAACGGGACGGCGTAATTTCCTGAAAGGCGCAGCCGCCGGCGCGGCTGCTTTAGTCGCAGAACCGAAACTCGCGAAAGGCCAGCAGCAACAAGCCCAACGGGGCACCGCGCCATTACCCAATGCAGCGCAAGCCGCACGCGAGACCTCGCCTCCACCCCAGGCCGCCGTCTACACCACGGACCGCCCCGGCTCCGATTTCATGGCCGAGGTGATCAAGTCGCTCGGCTTCGAATACGTCGCGGCTAATCCCGGCTCCAGCTTCCGCGGCCTGCACGAATCGCTCATCAACTTTAAGGGCAGCCCTAACCAGAGTCCGGAACTCCTGACTTGCTGCCACGAAGAATCTTCCGTCGCCATGGCGCACGGTTACTTCAAGATCGAAGGCAAGCCGATGATGATCATGGCTCACGGTACCGTCGGCCTGCAGCACGCCTCCATGGCGATTTACAACGCCTACGCCGACCGCGTGCCCGTGTACATCCTGCTCGGCAACATTGCCGACGAAACCTGGCGCAGGAGCGACGTCGAATGGACCCACAGCGTGCAGGACGCCGCGTCCATGGTGCGCGACTTCACCAAGTGGGACGACTCCCCCGCCTCGCTCCAGCACTTCGCCGAATCTGCCGTCCGCGCCTACAAGATCGCGATGACGCCGCCGATGGAGCCGGTGGTTCTGGTCGCCGACGCGGTGATGCAAGAGGAGCCCGTTCCGCAAGAAGACCGTGGCAGGCTTCGCGTCCCCAAGTTGAATCTCTCTCAGCCTCCGGCGGGCGACGCCGCGGCGGTGGAAGAAGCGGCCAAGATGCTGGTGGCCGCGGACCATCCGCTGATCATTGCCGGGCGCGCCGCGCGCACTCCGGCCGGGCTGCAGTCGATGATTGAGCTGGCCGAGTTGCTGCAAGCTCCGGTGCAGGATCGCCGCTTCCGCATGAATTTCCCCACTCGGCATCCTTTATATGGAAGCGGCAACATCGCCGATGCCGACGTGATCCTCGGCCTGGACGTTCCGGATCTATGGTACGCCATGCACTCCATGACCCCGGTGAACAAGATCGGGATGGAGACGCGCACTATCACCAAGCCCGGCACAAAGGTGATCCACATCTTCGCCGGCGACCTTTTCGCCAAGAGCAATTACCAGGACTTCGGCCGCTATGCCGAGGTCGATCTCTCCATCGCAGCCGACTCGGAAACCACTCTGCCGGCGCTGATCGAGGCGTGCAAGAAATTGATCACCGCCGACCGCAAGCGCGCCTTCGATGAGCGCGGCAAAAAATTCGCCGAAACCGCCGAGCGCAATCGCCAGCGCGATCTGGACGCCGCCGCCTTCGGCTTCGACGCCAGCCCGATTTCAACCGCGCGCGTGTCGGCCGAGCTGTGGAACCAGCTCAAGGGCGAGGATTGGTCGCTGGTCTCGGATGTCACGTTCTTCAGCTACTGGCCGCTGCGCTTGTGGGACTTCAAGAAGCACTACCAATACATCGGCGGCCACGGGGCTTATGGAGTCGGCTATCAAGCGCCGGCATCCGTCGGAGCCGCTCTGGCGAATCGCAAATACGGCCGCATCAGCGTCAACATCCAGTGCGATGGGGACCTCAACTACGCTCCTGGCGTGCTGTGGACCGCCGCACATCACAAGATCCCTCTACTGACGGTGATGCATAACAATCGCGCTTATCATCAGGAACTGATGTACGTGCAGGACATGGCGTCGCGCGCGGAACGGGGCATCGACCGCGCCAAGATCGGCACCACCATCACCGATCCCAACATCGACTACGCGACCATGGCCAAAGCCTACGGCATGTACAGCTCCGGACCGATCAGCGATCCCAAGGATCTGGCGCCCGCGCTCAAGACCGCGATTCAAGTGGTCAAGCGCGGCGAGCCGGCGTTGATCGACGTGGTCACGCAGCCGAGGTAGGGAGCCGTCATGAAAATCGCATTGTTTCTGCTGACCGCCAGTGCGTTCCTCACCGGCGTTGCCTGGACACAGACCGCTCCCGCCGGCAGCGCCGATAACGGCAAGAAGCTGTTCGTCAAGGACGGCTGCTACGAATGCCACGGCTACGTCGGCCAGGGGACCAAAGACGGAGCCCGCATTGGCCCTCCGCCGCTCAATCTTGAAGCGTTGATCCGCTACGTCCGCCGCCCCGCAGGCGCGATGCCGGCCTTCACCGAAAAGGTCCTGTCGGACGCTGATCTGACCGACATCTACGCCTATCTGCGCTCCGTCCCCGCTCCCAAGGCGATCAAGGACATCCCGCTGCTGGACGAATTGAAGTGAGGCGATGAAGCGGCCGATTCTCGCTCTCGCCGTGCTTGCGGCTTTCGCTTGCGCCCAGTCTCCCGGCCAGGAAAAGACGGAATCCGGCAGGCCGCAGCGCCCCAAACAGTCGTTCGCCGACTTCCGCGTTCCGGCACCCCTGCCGCCCCGAAAGGGCCGGGCAGACTTTGTGACCCCGGAACGCTTCCTGGGATGGGAGCGGCTGCTTCCTGCGTTGGCGAAAGAGGGGCCGGACTTCGCGGGCTATTACGCAGTCGCTCAGTGGTCCTGCGGATCGGCCTGCATTGGCTTCGGATTATTAGACGTCCGCAACGCCAAGCTCCACGAAGCAGCTTTCAACGTCAGCTACTTCTGCCCGGATTATGGATTGGCTCGGAGCTTGAGTACCGTATCGACAGCAGGCTTCTCGTCATCAACGGCGCGATCGAAACCTACGGACCGGATGGCCAGCACGACGGACCGTGCGGCAGGTTTTATTACGAATGGGATGGCAGAGAACTGAAGGCCGTCCCGGCCGCAGGCGACGGCCCCCACGCGAATCAACGGCGCTAGAATGGAGCCAAATGCAACATACTGGCCTGCCGGAAATGCTGGTGATCCTCGTCGTGATGGTCCTGATGTTCTCCGGCCAACGCGTCCACGAAATCGCCCGCACACTTGCCGAGGCGATCTCCAAATTCAAGGGCGGCGGTCCCGGGTCCCCATCCCACCCCATTCCGGCGGACGACTCGCGAATCCTCACCCGCAAACCGAAACGGCCCGAGCAACGTCAAAGCTGAATGCGCCTGCTCGCGATCTCTTTGCTAGCCTCTGCCTCCCTTTTGCCCGCTCAGCCGCAGCCAGACGCGCCGCGGCCTCAGTTCGACGCCGCATCCATCCGGCCCGACCCGGGTTACGGAGGGTCCACGCTGAAAGGCTTGATCGCGGGAGCATATCAAATTCAGGAATTCCAGATCTCCGGCGGCCCAGCCTGGACCGGCTCGGACCGGTTTGACGTCACGGCGAAGCCCGATTTTCCCGCCGTCAGTTCGGACCGGCGCCGGCTCATGATGCAATCGCTGCTCCAGGACCGATTCAATATCCAGTTGCGCCGTGAGGTCAAACAAGCTTCCGTGTATATTCTTACCGTTGACAAGGGCGGCCTCAAAATGAGGCGCTCTCTTGACCAGGTTTCGCCAAGCGTCGACGGACCCGCGGCTGAGGGAGCCGGTCCGAACCGCGGAGCCGTCAGGATCGGGCTTGGCAGCTTGATCGGCAACGCGGCCCCGATGCCATTATTCGTCCGCCTGCTTTCCCAGCGTCTGGAGCATATCGTGATCGACAAGACCAACCTCACCGGCCGTTTCGATTTTCAAGCCCAGTGGACGCCCGACGTGGGCGAAACGCCGCTCAGCCCGAGCGACATCCCCTTACCGCCGTCTGCCGGCAACGCCGCAACGTCGGTCTTCACTGCGATCAGGGAGCAACTGGGACTGAGGCTGGAGCCGGCCAAGATGCCCGTGGATTTCTTCATCATCGCTCGCGCCGAGAAACCCTCTCCGAACTAAGCCTCCACGAATCGTACGAAAAATCAGGCGCATCAGCCCCGATTCAGGTACGATCTCTTAAAGTGAACCACAGGCATCAAGCCGCACGGTTGGTTCTCGACTCCCTCGAAGAGTCGTGTTCCACCGGGGATCTCGCCCGCCGGGCCTTCCACAGCCGCACGCAGTTTCACAGCCTGTTCCGCGCACTGGTGGAAGAAACTCCCGCAGCGATGCGGCGCAGGCTGCTGCTGGAGCGCGCGGCGTGGACTCTGACCAACACCGCTCGCCCTGTAACCGAGATCGCGCTGGACGCCAACTACGGATCCCTTGAAGCGTTCACGCGGGCGTTTCGCAAGGCCTACTCGACCTCGCCGAGCCTATACCGCAGAATCGGAACCAACCGCTTCTGGCTTCCCTCGCCCAACGGCGTTCACTTCCTATCCCCGGGCATGAACCAGAAAGAAGGAGCAACCAATATGGACCTGTTCGACCGTTTTGCCGGCAATGATTCCTGGCACACCAATCGTTTGTTGTGCCGCGCGGCCGATCTCAGCGACGAGCAACTCGACCGCCCGCTCAACGCGGTTGTCGAGATTCTGCCGTGGCGGGAGAAGACCAACACGCTGCGCCAGCTTCTCGAAAACATCGTCTTCACCAAGGAGGTCTGGACCGCGGCGCTCACTGGAGGCACGCTCGACATGAACGGTCCGCCGCCGGAGCGCCGCACTCCGCGCGCCATGCGGGAGCGTCTTGAGCAAACCGACGCGGCACTGGACCGCATCATGCGCGAAGTCGGCGCGCGCGGCGGCTGGGACGATACGTTCGTCGACGCTTTGTGCGAGCCGCCCGAAACCTTTAGCTACGGCGGAGTCTTCGCACACATCATGACCTTCAACGCGCACCGCCGCATCATGGCTCTGGATGCCTTCCGCGAACTGGGCGTGCACATCGAGGGCTTCGGCTGCCCCATGGAATACGAAATGAGCCTCACTTCCGATGCGAAGGGGTCAGCGTAAGATAATCGTCTACGTTGCGATGAGCGCGGATGGGTGCATCGCCCGCGCCGATGGCGGCGTGCACCTGCATTACAGCGTTGGGCGCTAGCGTCTCCATCCTCACTTGACACCTCGGTTCAGTCTTCACAGGAATCCCCATCGGGCCTTTTGATAAGATGGCAAAGCTATATGAGCGCACCGAAAACGTTGCCGCCGGACAGCCGCATTGAACGGGACCTGCTGGGAGATTTTGTCCAGGTAGTGGAGCAGGCTGCCATCGCTTCGGCTCGCACCATGGGTCAGGGAGACGCGGACGCTTCCGATCAAGCCGCGGTGCAGGCCATGCGCCACGCCTTCGAAGCGGTGGAGATGGCGGGCACTATCGTGATCGGCGAGGGGGAGCGCGACGAAGCGCCTATGCTGTACATCGGAGAGCCGGTGGGTGCGCCCGCGCCGGCGGGTGTCGAATATCCGAAAGTGAGCATCGCGGTCGATCCGCTCGAAGGAACCAATCTGTGCGCCAGCGGGACGCCCAACGCCATGGTGGTGTTGGCCGCCTCCGAGCCTGGCGGTTTGCTGCACGCGCCGGATTGCTACATGGACAAAATCATCGCCGGCCCAGCGTGCCGCGACGCGCTGGATATCGACGCTCCGGTCAAGTACAACCTCAAGGCCATCGCGCATTGCCTGGACCGCCAAGTGAAGGATCTGGTGATCATGGTGCTCGACCGGCCGCGTCATCAGGATTTGATCACGCAGATCCGGCAAGCCGGAGCGCGTATCCGCCTGATCCCGGACGGCGATCTTTCCGCTGGAATCGCAGCAGCGGTGCGCGGCGCGGCAGTGGACGCGGTGTTCGGAACCGGGGGCGCGCCGGAAGGCGTGCTGACAGCAGCGGCGCTGCGTTGCCTTTCCGGCGAAATGGTCGCGCGGCTGCGCGTCGACACGCCGGAGCTCGAAGCTCGCGTGGAGCGGATGGGTATCAAGGATCCGCGGCGCGTCTACACCGCGCGCGATCTCGCGCCCGGCAACGAGATCATTTTTGCCGCTTGCGGCGTCACCGAAGGCGCTCTGTTGCACGGCGTGCGCTTCTTCGGCGACGGCTGCCGCACCCATACGCTCGCCATGACCTATCGCTCCCGCCAGGTGCGCTTCCTCGATACGGTACACATGTTCCAGGAGCCGGGACGCCGCGGCGTGCGCCTGTACTAGTTCGCGGCCGCGCGAAAGTACCATAACGAAATAGACCGCAGTACCTTGTTGGATACCCTCCGCGTCTCCAGACTAGGGATGAGATGGAGCGCACCGGTTTCGAGCAGTGGAAGCCTCGTGAGGTGGCCCGCCTTCTGGCTCTGGTCGAGACGGAGAGGCGCTATTACCAGGAGATGGTCGCGGCTCTGCCCGTGGCGCTGGCTGTGCTCGGTCCGGACCGGATCATCGCCTCCACCAATCGGGCGTTCCGGCATCTGGTCGATCTGACCGGCGATGCGCTGCGCGGGAGAAGTATCGAGCAGATTTTCCCCTCCGACGAGTTGATTGAACGAATCCGCCTGGCGCACGCCGCCGGCGACACTGAGCCATTTTCAATCAGCATAGGAGAGCGGCGCTTCCGCATGGCCGCGATCCCGATTCGTAGCTGGGAAGACGAGAACCAATCCGAGACGCTGTTGATGGTGGAACCGGCGGAGGCATTCGCCGAGGCCGCGCCGATGGGAGCAGCGCCCATGAAAACTGCTCCCGCCGCTGCCCCGCCAGCCGATCTTTCCGCGCTCCCCGCCGTCATCTGGCAAGCCGACGCTGAGACCTTCGCGTTCACCTACGCGAGCGGCGCCGCGGAGGATATCCTGGGCTATTCGACCGCGCATTGGCTGGCCGAGCCTCTTTTCTTCAGCGACCGAATTCATCCCGAGGATCGCGCCGAAGTGATGGCGCTGTATCAATCCACGGCTGCTTCCGGCGGCGAAGCCAGCGCCGAATTCCGCGCCCTCAATGCCGAGGGGGACTCGGTGTGGCTGCGCGAAACCATTCGCGTTCCCGCACCGGGTGAAGGCTCACGGCGGATTTCAGGAGTCACGACAATGATCGGCGAGCGGCGCCGATTGGAGGCGCAAGCGCTGGAAGCCGGACGCGTGGATGCGCTGCGAGGGCTCGCCAGCCGCCTGGCCCACGACCTGAACAATCCCCTGATGATTGTTTCCGGCTACACGGAAGAACTGCTGAGCGGACTTCCCCCCGAAGCCGCGGCTCGCGGCGACCTGGCGGAAATCCTGGCCGCATCACAGCGCATCGCAGAGTTGGCGGGCAATCTTCTGGCCTTCACCCGATTGCAGGCCAGGTCGCCCGCGAAAATCGATGTGAGCGAAGTGCTGGGCGCCGTGGAACCCCGTTTACGCCAAGCCGCGCACGAGGTGGAGATCGCGTTTCCCGAAGGTGCGGTGTGGACTTTCGCCGACGCCGAGCAACTTGCGGAATCCATCGCCGCGCTGGCCGCTTTCGCGCTGGCGAGCACGCAGGAAGCCTGGAAAGCCAGCCTGACATGCGGCACAGCGCGCATCGCCGAGCGCATTGGATCTGCCACGCTCATGCCGGGCCTCTACGCGCGCATCGAAATTCACGCGCCGGGCCATCCTTCGACGGCGGCACAGAAGGTATTCGAGTCGATTCTGCCTGTTTCCGGGGTCACCAGAGCTTATCTCGACATTCACCAGTGGGGCGGCGATGTCGTGTTCGCCAGCCAATCCGAAGAAGGCGTCCGTTTCACGGTCTATCTCCCCCACGCGGAGGCTCCGTATATAGAGCCGGTCCCGGTCGAGCCTTTCCAAGAGCAACCCACTGTGATTCCGGCCGAGGTGGAACCAGCCTCGCCGCTCGCTCCCGAGCCGGAGCAGGAGCCGTCGCTCGGCACCATTCTGGTGGTCGAAGATGAACCGGGCATTCGTGGTCTGGTTCGGAAGATTCTGCGACGCGAGGGCTACGAAGTTCTGGAGGCGGGCAGCGCGGAGGAAGCTCTGACCGAAGCCGACGCCGAGGACGTAAAGATCGATCTCCTGCTGACGGACGTGCTGCTGCCAGGTAAGGGCGGACGCGAGCTCGCCGAATCGCTGGCTGCCTCGAATCCGGAGCTCAAGGTAGTCTACGTCTCCGGCTTCACGGACGATGAAGCCGTTCGCTCCGGCGATTTCCCTCCCGGTTCGCGGTTCCTGCAAAAACCCTTTACGCTGAGCGCTCTGGTTGGCGCCGTAATAGACGCCCTAGGAAGTCGATAATCGCCGAAATCTTTTCGCCATGCGGCGGGAAAACTGCGCGGGTTTTTGAGTTATGATTAACAGGTGTCCGCGCACTCCGCTCTCGCCCGATGGCTTCGGAAAGCGTCCATAAAAACGCAGGCGCTCGCCGGCCACATGAGCATTCTCAGCGGCCGGTTGGCCTTCCGGCCACGGCCAAACGATGTATATCTGGCCAGCTATGCGCGCTCCGGAACCACCTGGCTGCAGATGATCGTCTATCAGCTAACCACCGATGGCAGCATGGATTTCACCCACATTACGGAGCCAATTCCGTATTTTGAGCGCGCCCTTTCCGTGGGACGCGATTTGAACAAGCTCCCTTCGCCGCGCCTCTTCAAAACCCATTTCCGCTACAAGAAACTGCCCAAGGGTCCGTACAAGCGCATCTACATCGCTCGCAACGGCAAGGACGTGCTGGTGTCCTGCTACTATTTCTTCCGCGCGCACTCCCCATTCAAGGGAAGCTTCGATCAGTTCTTCAAGAACTTCATGGTGGGAAATGTGCAGTCCGGTTCCTGGTTCCGGCACGTGGCGGAATGGAGCGCGCACGCCGCCGATACCAACGTCCTGTTCATTCGCTACGAGGATCTGGTCAACCATTTTGAGCGAACGGTGAACCGCATCGCGGAATTCTTGAACGTGCCCCTTTCTCCAGAAATCTATGCGCGCATCGCCGAGCGGTGCAGCTTCACTTTCATGAAGCAGCACGAAGAGAAGTTCGGCTTCCTCCAGGAAGTGCTCATAGAATTCGGCTTCACCGGCGAAGACTTCATTCGCAAAGGCAAGAGCGGCTCCGGCAAAGAACATCTCAGCCCGGAGCAGGAGGCCATGTTCGACCGCGCCGCCTCCACCGTCATCATGCCCCCGCCGCTCGAAGCGCCCGCTCGAACTGCAAGGGCTTGAAAGCCCACGAAGAGCTGAAATTCCGTAAATTCCCGTAAACCCCGCGAGCCCCGGATCGGTCTATACGGGCGGATGGGACAGGAACGATCGTCCGGAACGGCTCCGCCGCCAGAGTTGCCCGGCGGAATCGACGATTTCGACGCCTTAGTGGAGGCCCATCGGCCTCGCATCTTCCGTTTCCTGCTGGCGTCCTTGCGCGACCGGGAGACGGCGGAAAATCTCACGCAGGATTGTTTCGTGCGCGCCTACCAGGCTCGCGCGCGTTTTCGGGGCGACGCCAGCGTGGCCACTTGGCTGATGCACATCGCGGCTAACCTGGTGCGCGATCACGAGGCTAGCGGACGCTTGAAGTTCTGGCGCCGCACGCTGCGGCCGGATGTCGACGTGACCGACGTGAGCGATTGGATTCCCGACCGGCAGCGCTCGCCCGAAGCGGTCGCCTCCGCGAAGGAACAAGTGCGCGCAGTTTGGAACGCCGCGGCTCAGCTTTCGGAGAGGCAAAGAACCGTCTTCCTGCTGCGCTTCGTCGAGGACATGGATCTGCTGGAGATCGCGGCAGTGACGGGAATGAAGGAAGGAACGGTGAAAGCTCACCTGTTCCGGGCTTTGCAAGCGGTAAGAGCGGGATTGGGAGGAAGCAAATGACGCAACACCTGACCTGGGATGAAATATCGGAGTACATGATCGGCGGGGCTGCTCCGCGCTACGCGCAGCACGCGCGCGAATGCTCGGCGTGCCGGTCGGAGATCGCGCGTATGGAAGGCGCTCTGTTAGATTTTCGCGGCGCGGTGCAGAACTGGACCCAGCGCATGAGCCGTGTGCGCGTAGAGACGTCGGTGGTACATCTCGACTTCCGCCGCGTGATGTATTCGGGCAACGCTGCTGGGGCGGGATTGGGATCGCTCGCCGTGCATGCGGCGATAGTCGCTGTGGCTTTGTTTATCGGCTCGCTTCAACCGGTCCAGAAAGTGCTGGTGAAGACGGTGACCATGCTCGCTGCTCCGCCTCCAGTCAAGGTCGCCGAGCACAAGGGCGGAGGCGGCGGAGGAGCTCGCCAGCCGGAGGTCAAGAAGGCCGAACTGCCCAAGGCAGCCCGCGTGTTCACTCCACCGCAGGTCCAGCCGCCGCAAGCTCGGCTGGAGCTGCCCTCTTCTCTGCTCGATGTCCCGGATGTCAACGCTTCCGTGGTCGTCGGCAACCTGACCGGATTGAGCGCGCTGAACGGCCAAGGTTACGGCGGCGGGATCGGTAACGGTCGCGGCGGAGGCATCGGGGATGGGAACGGTCCAGGAGCCGGCGCTGGAGGCGGAGGCGGAATGGGCGGAGGCGTCTACATGCCCGGCGGCGCCGTATCGAATCCGGTGCCGATTTACCGGCCGGAGCCGCAATATTCTGAGGAGGCTCGCAAGGCCAAGTGGGGCGGCACCGTCACGCTTTCGCTGGTGGTGGATGAAACCGGCCACACGACGAATATCCATGTCTTGAAGCCCCTCGGCCTCGGCCTGGATGAAAAAGCCGTCGAAGCGGTATCCAAGTGGCTGTTCAAGCCGGGCATGAAGGATGGTAAACCGGTGAAGGTGTACGCGCAAATCGAAGTGACTTTCCGATTGTTGTAACGTCATCATAAGAGACAATGCGTCGCCTGATCCCGATGCTCATGACGGCGTTGTGCGCAAGCGCGCAAGCGCCGTCCGATGCTCGCCCCGCCTTCGACGTCTCTTCCATCAGGCCCACCGATCTTTCCCTCCGCCAGCAAGTCGATATGCGCGTCCTCCCGGGAGGCACAGTCACCGCCACGGCGGTGACGTTGAAGTTCCTGATCTCCGTTGCCTACGAAGTCGAAAACGTGCAGATCACCGGAGGGCCGGGCTGGCTCGACACCGAGAGATTCGACATTCGCGCCAAACCCAGCGAGGGCCAAAAGCTGGAGCTCCGTGAGATGCTCCAGTCGCTCTTGGAGGACCGCTTCAAAGTGCAAGTGCAGCACCAAACCAAAATCGAACCGGTCTATAGCCTGACCATCGCCAAACCCGGGGCCCTCGGCCCCAACCTGACCCCGTCGCAAATCGCCAATTGCCCCGCGCAAACCGGCACGCGCGGGACCACCCCCTGCGGCGGATTCCTTCTGCTGCCTGGCAAACTCACGGGACAAAGAGTTCAACTCGCTCAATTGACCTCGCCTCTCTCTCGAATTGTCGACCGTCCAGTCGCTGACCACACCGGCGTGACCGCGGCATTCGACATCACACTCGAGTGGGCGCCGTTACGCGCCCAATCGAACCCGGACAACAATCTGCCCTCGATCTTCACCGCGGTGCAGGAACAGCTTGGCCTGAAACTGGAGAGCGGCAAAGAGCCGGTTCCGATGCTGGTGATCCAGCGCGCCGAACTACCTTCCCCGAACTGAACCCACTCCCACCGGCGTGTAAATCTCGATCCATTGGCCATGCCGCTGCCAGCGGATCAAGCTCGCATAACCATGCGCGGTCAATTCCTCTTCCGTGGCTTGCGGATGATAGCCGGGAAGGCGGCGCAACAGCGGGTCGAGCGGCGCGACGTCCACCCAGCTTCCTTCCATCGGATACTCGCGCGTGTACACCACCAGTACGTCGAAGCTGGACCGGTCCAGCGCCTCCAGATCCGCCAAATCGAAACTCTGGATTTGAACCGGGCGCAGGGGCTGATCCACGTAGCCGAAATCCGGATTCTCGATTGCGCCGGTGAAGGGCCACATACTGGCGATGCGCTGATGCGGAGCAAAAGCTTCCAGGAATCCCGCGGCGGATTCCTGCAACCGCACGAAATCGACCATCGCCAAATTGTCTTCGTATTGAAAAGGGAACGGAGGGTTCCAGAACCAGCCGATGAACAACGCGAGGATCAGCGCACAATGCGAAATTCTCCGCCAGGACGCCGGATACGCTGACGAGGCGACCGCGAACGCCGCGTAGAGCACTGGCAGCACGGGCAGTAAATAGCGGTCGAGCACGGCCCCGCCCAGCAGAGTTACCGCCGCCAGTTGCGCTCCCGCCACCAGCGCCGAGACGGCCCACGCCGTTCCCCGCAGCAAACGCCAGCCTGCGTACAGCGCGATGACGCCGATGAAACGGCCATCTTTGAAGAACAGGAATAGCATTCGCTCGCCGGCCGAGTACAAAATCTGAAGCGGATGCAGCGCGTAGCCGACATTGTACTGTGCAAACTCCGGGTTACCGAGCCAGTGCCCTGTGGCCCGATGCAGTACGAACAACCATCCGGCCAGCGCGGCAACCGGCGCGAGGAAGTACAATGCCGCGCGGCGTTTCTCCAATCGGAACCACAACCAGCCGGCGAAGACCGCAGGAGTGGTCACCGCCGTTTCTTTGGTCAAAACCAGCAGCGTACAAGCAACCACGCACCACGCCCAGCGTTGGTCTAAGAAAAGCAGCAGCGCGAGAACAGTAACCGTCATCGCCGGCATGTCCAGCAGAATCATCATGGACTGCGTGTAAAACAGCGGCGTCGCGGCCAAAAACAACGCGGCGGCGAATGCCGGAGCTCCTGGGGCTCCGCGCGCCAGCCGGACCGCCAACAGAAACGACAGCCACAACCCGATCGCCGCAATCGCCAACATGCTCGCACGCGCGGCTGGAATCGAGTAGCCGAACACGCGCCAGACCAACGCCAGGTACGCCATGACCGCGGGTGGATGCACGTTGGGCAAGGTGGAATGCGCGACCCAGGAACCGTCGCGATAAAGGTCGAGCGCCGCGGGCACGAACTGCCCCAGCTCGTCCCAATGAAAAGGAAGCTTCAGGTAAGAAACATGAAGCGCCGCCGTCAAGCCCGCGGACAACGCGAGAAAAATCGCCGCTGGAGCGAAGCTCGAGGGAGCGGTCTTCTGTGACGCCACGCCTAGCCCGCTACTGGATCACTTTGCCGGGCGCCGGCTGGGCTTCCAGCTTGATCTCGCCGAAAGTGGCTTCATATTGCGTGATGTTCTGCGTCAGCACGTTGGCCAGCGCTTTGGCCTGCTGCGGGCTCAGGAAAACGCCCTGGTGGTTCAGAATCGAAACCGAATCCGGCGCGGTCTGGTTGATGGTCCCGAATAGCAGGAAAAAATCCCACAGGCTGACGCGCACCTGCACGCTGTTGGCGTAGCTTTCGCGATAGTCGGGACCGTTGGTCAGTTGAATCTTGGTTGGCGGCTGTTGAGGAGTCATTGGTTAGTCCTTGATGCCGAGCGCGTCGAGCAGAAACGCGTAATTGAAGGCAGTCTCTTTAAGATACTCGTAACGGCCGGAGGAGCCAAAGTGCCCGCTGCCCATGTTGGTCTTGAGCAGCAGCACGTGTGAATCGGTCTTGAGCGCGCGCAGCTTCGCGGCCCACTTCGCAGGCTCCCAATATGAGACGCGCGGATCGTTCAAGCCGGCGGTGATCAGCAACTTGGGATACGCCTGCGCGCGCACGTTTTCGTACGGCGCATAGGATTTGATCACATCGTAGAACTTCTGGTCGCTGGGATCGCCCCACTCTTCGTACTCGCCGACCGTCAAGGGCAGGGTCGCATCCAACATGCTGTTGAGCGCATCGACGAACGGCACGCCTGCCAGCGCGACCGAGAAAAGATCCGGCCGCAAGTTGAGCACCGCGCCCACCAGCAAGCCTCCCGCGCTGCGCCCTTCGATCGCCATGCGAGCCGGAGAGGTGTAACGCTGTGCAACCAGCGCCTCCGCGCAAGCGATGAAATCCGTGAAGGTGTTCCTCTTCTCGAGCAGCCGCCCGTCTTCGTGCCACGGTTTGCCCAGGTCGCCTCCGCCGCGGACGTGCGCGATCGCGTACACCAGGCCGCGGTCGAGTAGACTGAGCCGGTCGGAGCTGAACGCCGGATCCATGCTGATGCCGTACGAGCCGTAACCATACAGCAGCAGCGGAGCCTGCCCATTGCGGTGGAAGCTCTTCTTGTACACCAGCGAAATCGGCACCATGACGCCGTCCGGCGCCCGAGCCTCAATTCGCTCGGATTGATATAGCGAGGGATTGTAGCCCGGCACTTCAAGCTGCTTCTTCAGCTCGCGTTCGCCGGTCGCCATGTTGTAATCGAAGACCGAGGCTGGCGTGACCAAGGAGGTGTAGGTGAAGCGCAGCAGCCGAGTCTCGAATTCGGCGTTGCCGGCGAGGCCGACGCTGTACACCGGCTCCGGAAAATCGACGTAGTGTTCCGCGCCGGACGAGAACTCCCGAATGCGCAGCTTCACCAGCCCGCGCCCGCGCTCCTCGAAAACCAGCCGGCCGGCGAAGGCAGTCACGCTTTCGATGGTCACCTCGGGACGCGCGGCGATCAGTTCCTTCCAATTTGGCGGGGAGGGATCGGCGATGGGAGCTTCGATCACGCGAAAGGTTTTAGCGCCGCCGTCGTTCATGCGGATAAAGAAGGAATCGCCGTGATGGGTCAGATCGTACTCCACGCCAGGCGTGCGCGGCAGCACTACTCGAAAAGCACCAAGCGGCCGCGTGGCGGGGAGCCACCGCACTTCTGTCGTGAGAGAGCTGACCGCGCTGATCAAAAGATACGCCCGGCTGGAGGTTTTCGAAACATCCAGGGAAAAGCGCTCGTCGGGTTCGTGTAACATCTCCACCGGAGCGCTCGTGCCCAGAGTGTGGCGGAACACTTTGTAGGCGCGCTTGGATTGATCCTGAATGGTGTAGAAGAACGTCGCGTTGTCCTCGGCCCACTCCAGGGAATAGGAAGTGTTACCGATTTCCACCGGCAGCATCGCGCCGGTTTCCAGATTCTTGACCAGGACCGTGAATGCTTCGTCACCCGTCAGATCCACCGAATAAGCCAGCAGCTTGTGATTCGGGCTGGGCGAAAAGACGCCGATCTGGAAATACTTCTGACCCTCCGCCAGGACGTTGCCGTCGAGCAGAATCTCCTCCGCGGCGTCGAGTGAGCCGCGCTTGCGGCAATAGATGCGGTACTGCTTTCCCTCTACGGTGCGCGTGTAGTAGAAATACTCGTCGCGCTTGACCGGGACGGTCAAGTCGGTTTGTTTGATGTGCGAAAGCATCTCGGCGTAGACCTTGGCTTCGAGGCTTTCGAAATGCTTGGTCATCGCGCGCATGTAGGCGTTCTCGGCTTCCAGGTACGCGATGGTCTCCGGGTTGTTGCGGTCGCGCAGCCAGAAATAGTTGTCGGTGTGCGTGTCGCCGTGAACGGTGGTCACCGTAGGCGCGGCTTTGGCGGCAGGAGGCTGGACGGCTGAGGGCGTTAGCGTGGCAGACATGGCGAAAAGACGGCGGAAACGGTGCTGTTACTTATTCTAGCCGGTAGAATGAAAGGGACTAATGCCGAGGACTCTGCGCGCATGGTTGGGGTTGCTACTGGCTGCGCTGGCGTTATTCGCCGCTGGGCCCGGATTTCGCACCCAGGCTCAGTTCGACGAGCACTACCGCAAGCACGGCCGCGAATTCGGCAACGTCAGCCAGGCTGAGTATCTGCACCTGGCCCAGGAGCTGCGCGACGCTCCGGTGGGCGGGCCGATTCTGGAAGCGATCAAACCCGGCGGCGTGATCTCGCGCTTCAACCGCCGCAGCGGCTACTTCGGCGCCTATAATCGCGACCGCACCATCCGCACGTTTTTTATTCCCAACGACGGCGAACGCTATTTTCACCGCCAGGCCTCGCGGCCAGACTAACGTGACAGATTCCCGTGACTGACAGAGACGTCCAAATCTATCTTCGCGACAACGGTTACCCCGCGCACCTCATCCGCGAAGGCCGCGCAGGGCTGGTCCGGCGCTGGCGCGAGTTCGTCGAACAGGTCGAGCGCGGCTACCGATTGGGTTTGGAGGATTACCGCAACGATTTGGACCTTCGCGGAATCTTGCGGCAGGCGGGCGCGGAGGATGAGGAGGTTCTGGCTCTCGATGAGCGGCTGAAAGCCCTGCTTCAGCCGGCGCAGAGGCGCATCTGGGAGAGCGCTCCCGGCGATCCCTTCTGGGACTTCGCGTATCCGCGCAACGCGGGCGCCGAACTGCGCGGCGGCTTGGCGGAAGCGGGCCTGATCTAATGTTCACTCAATTAGCGCTCACTCGCCCTGAGAATTTCATCTTGGCCCGCGCACCAATTTGGCGAGGCCTCCCCCGCATGGATACAGACCGGATGAAGATGATCCAGCAGACGCTGGTTCAGATGGACAAGCAGTTCGGCAAGGGCGCAGTGCTGCAACTGGGATCGCGCGACGCGCAGGCGGTAACCGTGATCCCCACCGGGTCGATCTCGGTGGATCTGGCACTGGGCGTGGGAGGATTTCCGCGCGGACGAGTGATCGAAATCTTCGGGCCGGAGTCGTCAGGGAAGACCACGCTGGCTTTGCAAGTCGTCGCGGAGGCGCAGGCTTCGGGCGGCGTTGCGGCCTTCGTCGATGCCGAACACGCTCTCGATCCGGTCTACGCCCGCAAGCTGGGTGTCGATGTCGATAATCTGCTGGTCTCGCAGCCCGATTATGGCGAGCAGGCTCTGGAAATCACCAGCGCTTTGATCGCTTCCGGCGCGATCGACGTTGTTGTGGTCGATTCCGTGGCTGCGCTGGTCCCCAAAGCCGAGCTCGAAGGCGAGATGGGCGACAGCTTCATGGGCCTGCACGCCCGGCTGATGTCGCAGGCTCTGCGCAAAATCACGGGAGCAGTGGCGCGCGCCAATGCCTGCATGATCTTCATCAACCAGGTACGCGAAAAAATCGGAGTCATGTTCGGCAATCCGGAAACCACCACCGGCGGCCGTGCGCTGAAGTTTTATTCCTCGGTGCGTGTCGAGGTCCGCCGCATCTCGGCGCTCAAAGACGGCGATACGGTCATCGGCAACCGGACCAAGGTGAAAATCGTCAAGAACAAGGTCGCATCGCCCTTCCGCGACGCCGAGGTCGATATTCTTTACGGCGAAGGTTTCTCGCGCGAAAGCGATCTGCTGGATCTGGGTGCTGAGCATGCCGTCATCGAGAAATCGGGAACCTGGTTCAGTTTCGCTGGAGAGCGGCTCGGCCAGGGGCGCGAAAATGCCCGGCTGTTCCTCAAGGAACACCCGGACCTCCGCCAGAAGATCGATACCGCAGTGCGTCAGAAACTAGGGATCGTGAATGAGCTGGCCGCCAAGCCACCCAGCGTCGAACAAACCCGCACTGCGGCTAAATCGGCCTGAGGTGTGTTGAAGCCGGAGGTCAGTAAAGAAAACTACTGCGCCGTGCTCTTGGCCACGTCCGCGCCCATCAATCTGCGCAACAGATTGGCGGTTGACTCATGCACGTCCTTGCGGCTCCCATCGAATCCTCCGCCGCGGCCGGCGTCACCCATGGCCGCATCCAAAGCCGTCTTGCCTTGCTTGTCCTTCAGATCCAGCTTCGCTCCGTGATCCGCCAGATACTGGATCACTTTGTCGTAACCCCACGACGCAGCGCCATACAGAATGGTCTGCCCCCGGTTATCTTGCGCGTTGATATCCGCCCCCGCCTTGAGGCACAGATCGATGGTCTGGACGATCTGATCCTCGGTCTTGTGCCGGCCCACTGTATCCTCTTCCCTCGCGCCCAGCCCCGCGGCGGCCATCGCCGGATTGATCAAGGCGCGCGTGGGGAGCTTTGGATCGGCCCCGTGCTCTAGCAGCAGTTTCACGACGTCCACGTCGGCAGCCTTGGCCGCGCGCAGCAGAGGAGTGGTTCCCGTGGTGAGCATCGTATCGTCGCCGCGATCCAGCTTGGCCCGGTAGGGTTGCTGCTTTTTCAACTGCGCATTGACGTTGGCGCCGTGGGCGATCAGATCCTGGATCAACTGGAAGCTCGGGACGGTGCTATCGACCTCGCGCGGAGCCGGCCGATTGTCATCGGGAGGCGTGTGAAAATCGACCGCCGAAAACAGCGCCGTTCTCCCCGTATTGTCGGCTGCATTCACATCCGCGCCCTGGTTCACCAGATAGTCCGCGACGTCGTAATGCCCGTTGATGATGGCTAATAGCGTCACGCTGATGCCGTCGGCATCCACCGCGGAAATCTGCGCCTTGGCGTCCGCCAGGACCTTGGCGCTCTCCAGGCACCCTTGGCGGGCGGCGAACATCAGTGGAGTCAAATAACCAAGCGGCAGCCATTTCTCGCGCGGCTCGGCAGTAACCTGCCGCTCCCAGTGGTTCAAGTTGGACCGGGCATTGACGTCCGCGCCGTGCTCGATCAAAATACGCACCGCCTCCGGATGGCACTCTGCCGCGGCCCACATCAGCGCGGTCTCGCCGTGCCAGCTTTCCTTGGCGTCCACGGTCGCGCCGTGATCCAGCAGTTCCTTGACGGCTTGCGGATTTCCCGTTCGCGCAGCGGTCATCAGCGCGGTTTCGCCCTCGTCGACAATGTCATTGGCGCCGGCTCCGGCGTTGAGCAGCTTTTCGATCATCGCCGCGTCGCCGTTCTGGGCGGCCAGGTATACCGGTGTGATGCCGTAGCGATTTGCGGCTTTCACGTTGGCGCCGGCTTTGAGTAACTGATCCACCAGCTTCTGATCGTCCTGGCGAACAGCCCAGGCAAGCGCGGTAGTGCCATCGGCTTCCGGCACGTTCACATCGGCTTCGCTCTGAAGCAGCGCCGCGACCGCGGCCTGATCGCCGCCCTTGACGGCTTCCACCAAGCGCGTATCGCCTGCGGCGAAAGCCAGCGACGCCAGCAGCAAAAGCCCGGGGACTCGAAGGATCATATCGTCAATGCCCCGGTGCTGTCGCCGAGCACGTCCTCATGCACTCCGGCTTTATCCAGCAGCGCCAGCAACAGGTTGGTCATGGGCGTGTGATCAGGCAGTTTGAAATGACGATGTCCAGTGAGCGTTCCCGCCCCTCCGCCCACCACTAGATTCGGCAGCGGAAAATGATTGTGCAGGTTGCTATTGCTCATGTTGCTGCCGTATAGCAGAACCGAATGATCCAGAAGCGAGCCGTCGCCATCCGGGGTTTTCTTTAGATTGTCCAAGAACCGCGCGAACAACGTCAGGTGATAATGCTGGATCTTCACCAGCTTCTCGATCTTGTCGGGCTTGTTCTGATGGTGCGACGTGGCGTGATGCCCGTCCGGCACGCCGATCTGCGGATAGGTGCGGTTGCTGACCTCGCGCGCGACCATGAACGTGGCCACGCGAGTCACGTTGGTGCGGTAAGCCAGCGCAACCAGATCGTACATCAGGTTGATGTGCTGCTCGAAGTTGAACGGGATGCCCGCGGGAGCATCCGGCAGATCGGTATTTCCCTGCTCGTCCCCGCCCTTCTTGATGCGGCGCTCGATCTCGCGGACATTGTCCAGATAATCGCTCATGGTGGAGCGATCCTGCAGCCCCAGCGTCTTCTGCAAATCGGAGGCCTGCGCGGTGATCGCATCCAGAATACTGCGCTCTTCCTGATTGTGCACGGCTCGGTCCGCGATACTGCCGCCCTGCCCGAACATGCGCTCGAAGACTTTGCGCGGATTGACTTCCATGGGCAGAGGCGTGGTGTGCGTGCGCCAGGAGAGCGTATTCATGTAAATGCAGCCGTAGTCGCGGTCGCAGGAGCCGATCAGGTCGGAGTGATCCTCCGTTGCCAGCTCGAGCGAGGGCAGCATGGTGTCCTGGCTGATGTGCAGAGCGGCAATCTGGTCGGCGGTGACGCCCGCAAACGCATCCACACCCTGCGTGGGCCGGGGCCGAACGCCACTGAGCCAGGTGGTAGGGCTGAGGGAGTGCACGGCGGTGGTATCTGCCGCTTTGTGATGCAGGCCGGTCACGATGTTGATCGAGTCGCGGTACGGTTCGAGGGGTTTTAGAATACGGGTGAACTCAAAACCCGACCCTTCCTGTTTCGGCGTCCACTGATCCATGATCGCGCCGTGCGGGAGATACACGAAGCCCACGCGCGGTATGAGCTTGGCGGTCTGCGCCGTGAGAGCAGGGACCATGGCATCGAGCAGCGGGAGAGCCATGGTAACGCCCATGCCTTTCAAAAACGTGCGGCGGGGAAGATGTTTTTTGCGGATGAGTCTCATTGTAACCTCGCAATCGGGGATCGGGGATCAGGAGTCAGGGATCGGGGATTGGCGCTCGCGTTTTCTTCGACTGGTTTCCGTTTCATTTCGAAAGGCGTGCTGCGGACAATGCCCAGCACGATGGAGGAGAAGCGGTAATCGTTGTGGGCCGCTTGCTGCGCAATGGAGCGCACTACCGGCATGTCGTAATATTCGAGGCCGCGGCCGAGCGCGTAGGTGAGGAGCTTTTCGGTCAGCGTATCGACGAATTGGCCGGGATGGCTCAGAATCGCTTGCCGTAGCGCTACGGGGCCGTTGACCTTGGTTCCATCCGCGAGTTCACCGCTTGCATCCACGGGGCCGCCGGCCTCTTTGGTTCGCCATTGGCCGATGGCATCGAAGTTTTCAAGCGAGAATCCCAGCGGATCGAGGATCCTGTGGCAGGTGGCGCAAGTGGGGTTCTGGCGGTGCTGTTCGAGCAAGGCGCGCATGGTAAGCGGCTTCGAACCCTCGCTGTTCTCTTTGAGCGCGGGGACATTGGGGGGCGGAGGAGGAGGCGGCGTTCCGAGGAGGTTCTCCAAAATCCACTTGCCGCGGAGCACGGGCGAAGTGCGATTGGGATAGGAGGTGACCGTGAGAATACTTCCTTGCCCGAGCAAGCCGCGGCGGTTATCGTCGGTGATTTTCACGCGCCGGAACTGGCTGCCATAGATGTTGGGAATCCCGTAGTGCTTCGCCAGCCGCTCGTTGACGAAGGTATAATCCGCGTTCAACAGATCGAGCACGTTATGGTCTTCGCGCACGATGCTTTGGAAGAACAATTCGGTTTCCTGGCGGAAGGCCTGGCGCAGATTGTCGTCCCAGTTGGGGAACTGCTCCCGGTCGGGGATGGCGCTGTTCAAATTGCGCAGGAAAAGCCACTGGCCGGCGAAATTGGTGGTGAGCGTTTCCGCGCGCGGATCGGATAGCATGCGCCGCACCTGCCGCTCGAGCACAGCGGGTTCGTGGAGTTTACCTTGCGCAGCGACTTCCAGAAGCTGGTCATCGGGGATGCTGCTCCAGAGAAAGAAGGAGAGCCGGGAGGCGAGTTCGAGATCGCTCACAGCATAAACCGTTCCCTGGGTAATGTTAGGCGGGTCAGGCGAGTAGCGGAAGATGAATTTCGGATCGGCAAGAATGAGGCGCAAGGCGCTCTCGATGCCTGCATCAAAATTGCCGTGATTGCGGCCGGTCTGATAGAAGGTCAATAAAAGTTCAAGATCTTTGTCCGTCAGCGGCCGGCGATAGGCGCGGCGCCCGAGCGTGGTGATGATTTGCTTTGCGCAAGGGAGTTCATCGGCGCCGGCAGTGGGCCGGCAGGAGAAGATGCGCCTCCTGCTGGGAGTATCGCCGGAGCCGGTGGCATGAAGCGGCCCGGTGATATCAACCGAATCGATTAGGGGAATGCCGTTCATGTTCTGTAGATCAAGATCGCGAGTAAAGGGCTGGAGCGGCTCATCGGACTCGGTAGAGCTTTTGCGCAGGAACGTGACGCCCACAGCATGCGGGCCGGCCTTTACGGGAATGCGGGCTTTCAGGCGCGCATCGAGGGCATCGCCGGCGATGCCGAGGTTGGTATCCATCAGCTTGTTGTCTTCCTCGCCGCCGACCGGGGCGAGAAACACCCGGCTGCCATCGATCGAGATTTCGAGCTGGTGCGGCCATTCGAGGCCGGTGATGTAACCCACGATGTTGCGCAGGAGCTTGACGCTGAAATCGTAATCGGCATCCAGGGGAAAATTCAGATGAATGAGAATGCCTCCGCGGGTACCCAGCGGCAATCCCTCGATGTGCTCAGCTTGCGCAAGGTCCGGTGGAATGCGGTAGACGTGGCTGATGGGCTTGGCCGCCGGATCGCCTACCGCCAAAGCGGCGATCTGCCGGGAAGCTCCTAAATACTGTTCGAGCAGCGAAGGAGAGACCTTCAAGACGTCGGCGATGTTATCGAAGCCGTTGGCTTCGTCATCGGCGGGGAGCAGATCGTCCACTTCGACATTGAGGTTGAGAAGGTCGCGAATGGCGTTAGCGTATTCGGTGCGATTCAGGCGATGCAGCGGATCGCGGCCGGGATTTTGGCGGGCCTGCGGGGCGTTATCGATGGACGTTTCGAGCCATGCGATCAGGCCGTCGAGCGTGGCTTTGTCCGGCCGGGGCATGCCTTGCGGCGGCATCATGCCGCCACGCAGTTTGCGAATGACCTTTTCCCAAGTCTCGGCGCCCTCGGGCACTTTGTCGACATCCATACGGTCCAGCATCAGGCCGCCGGTTTTGAGTTTTTCGTTGTGGCAGGTGACGCAGTACTTATTTAGGACGGCGCGGTAACTCGCCGAAGGGGAATCGGCACGCAGACACGAGCAGCCTGCAGTGAGGATCGCAGCGACAAACAAGGCGCTACCGAACGAGCGGATCAAAGCGTTCCTCCAGAAGGCGGTCGAACGGACTAAGGTTATGATAACGCAGTGGTTCAGCATGAGTGTAGCCTTTTTGAGCCATGGCGGGCGATCAGCGGGAGACCGTTGTGTCAATGTACATCATTTGTCGCGCCGGAGGGAAGGGCGGCAGGGCGGAAGCAGGCCGTGTACCGGGGATCTCACGGCGCACATATGCGCGTCCCGAGGCCGTATCCTATGAATTAGCCAACCTATGATGACTCTGATCCTCGGCGGAGCCCGCAGCGGCAAGTCGCGATTTGCGCAGTCTCTCTGTTGTCCTGCCGGGGACGTGGTATTTGTGGCCACGGCCCGGGAGGAAGACGACGAGATGCGCAGACGCATTGCGCTGCATCGCGAGAGCCGGCCGCCACGGTGGTTGACGATTGAAGAACCGCTGGATCTCCCAAGCGGTATTCGCGGGGCGTTGCCTCGCGCCGCGACGATTCTGATCGACTGCCTCACC
>JASHNT010000088.1 GCA_030041495.1 Bryobacteraceae bacterium
GAACCGCCGCCGCGCCGCTCGCCATCGCTACGGAAAATATCCCCGCCCGACCACGCCGTTGCGCGCTGTCGAGTACAGCGCTCACGCGCGTAGCCAAATCTGAACGGTTCGCCATCGCCAGGAGCGGCGACCTCTGAACTATCGGCAGGCGCTTAGCGAGTTCTACCAGTTGATCGGCGTAGGCGGTGGCCTCAGAGCGTCTAAGGACCGCATCGTCGCAGGAACGCTCTGCTTCCAGCACGAGCTTACGCCACGCAATCCAGGCGAAGGGATGAAACCAATACAAAGCACACACAGCTCGGGCGAGACAACGAGTTGCGGAGTCGCAACGCCAGACGTGTTCCAGCTCATGCACGATCGCGCGGCCCAAGTCCTCTCGCGCCCACCTCTCAGCGTCCCGAGGCAGCACGATGGCGGGGTGCAGGACGCCACAGGTTATCGGTCCCGGCAGCGCCTCATGCAACAGTAGTTCGACGCGGCGATGCATCCCGGCATCGAGCGCCAGATTTTCAGTGATCGACCGCCCATCGAGCCACGGCAGGCCGGATCGACGCAAGGAACGGATTTGCCAAAGGCCAGTCAGCATCGGCAGCAGAAAAACCGCCGTCCCAATGATCCACCCAGCCAGCAATAAAACGGACAGCGAAAACTGGAATACTTGGGGAGTCACGGGCTTCACACCAGCGGCATCGGCAGCCGTCGCTACGGACGGAATCGCCTCCATGGCGTCGAATACAGGAGGCCGGGCGGCGCGTCTCACTTCCGCGACCGGCACGGCGATGTGGACCTGAGGCGCGACGATGGAGGCAATCGGCAGCACCAACATTGCGCCGAACATGACGGCTAGCAAAGCGTGACGCACCGCCGCGCGGCTTCTACGCGCCAGCCAGGCGGCGGCAAGGCCCAATGCAGCTACAACGGTTACCTTGATCACAATCAACCCGGCCAACGAACCACCGGCCGCCAGCATCAGCTCATTGATAGCCGTCACCATGACCGCTTCTTCCTTTCCTTGCGAACACGCTCGATTTCTTCCTTGAGTGAGCTGAGTTCTTCGTCCGTCCAAGATTCCTCGGCCACAAGAGCGCTGACCATGTGGCGGAGCGAGCCGCTGAAAAAGGTCTGCAAGCACTGTTGCAGTGCCGTGCGTTTGGCGACGGCCGGTGAGATTGTGGCGGAGTAGAGATGGCGCGCGCCGTCTGGCTGGTGCTTCAGGAACCCTTTCTTTTCGAGCCTTGCGATCATGACGCGGACGGCGGACTCGCTGGGCGGATTTGTGAGGCGCGCGCGGATTTCATCCGAGGGCGCGCGATTCTCCAACGCAAAGACGGCGTTCATAATCTCCCGCTCACGGCGGGTAAGCAAAGCAGGGTTGCCTTTGGGTGGCGGCATCATAGCGACACCCGTAGCTTATAGCGACAAGCGTAGCTCTGTCAATCCCCCCATAGTGGAAAAGACTTTCTTGCCGCCCGAGCCGTCATGATACAAACGAGGAGGGAAATCACGGCGCTGGTCGAGCTACCGGCCGACACCGACCGATCCACCACGTTTTCTACCGATGCGGATTCCGAGGTATGAAAATTACCATTCCGAGCTGAAGAAAATCATCGTTCCGAGGTGATCGCGATTGTGGATTCCTACCCGACTCGTCGCCCATCTTGCTTACTTCAGTTGACCTACTTGGGGGGCCTGCCGACCCGCAACACAATAATCGTTGCGTCGTCACTTAGGGTGCCCCCCGCTTCTCGTATCGCCCACTGCTCAATCGCCGCAGCGATCTCGCTCGGCTCGGCGCTTAAGACCGGAGCGAGTTCACCCAGTAGAGCAAGTTCAACCGCACGCTGGGTCAACCGAGAGCCTTCATAAATCCCGTCGCTAAAGGCGATTACCAAGTCACCATCGAAGAGGTCCGCCCGGTCAGCGCCCATCTGCGATTCGTCCACGAATCCAATTTGACCCAAGTTCGCGAGTTCCAGGCGTGGGAACAACTTGTGTCCACCTTTCGCAGGCACGATGATGAGTTGGGGGTGCGCAGCACACGATCCAGACAGGCGCCAGCCACCGTCTACTTTCGTGATGATGAAGTAGACAGCCGTGCCCATCACGTGCATCTCTTTCGCCGCTGTAAGAATCTTTCCAAGCACGTGCTCCGTGGACCGTGAGTCGCGAGAATGCGTTCGAAACGCCGACGCCAGTGGCAGCATATGCATCATGCCTGGTATGCCGTGACCCTTGCCGTCTATGAGAACGAAGCCGGCCGTACAATCGTCGATCCGTATGGAATCGTAGAAGTCACCTCCCACGGCGGAACCGCACGGCTTATGAATCACATGGCCCGCAATCTTGCATTCGGGCGGAAGTTCGAGCGGCCTAAAGAGTTCGTCTTTGTACGTGACTTCTGCGGCATCTAGGAGCTTATGCTGCTTAAAGAACGCCTGATTCGTTTCAGCCATATTCCGGTGGACGATGTAAGCCGCCGCAACGCCGGCGAGAGCCTTGACGCGATCCTGCACTTCCTGGGTGAAATGATCAGCTTTCTTCGATTCGAGGTTAATCACACCGCTCAGCTCTCCAAGAAACAGAATGGGGACTGCAACCTCTGATCGAATGTCTTTAAAGCATGGCGCGTAGATGGCCTGCCATTCCGGCGCATGCACGTCGGTTACTACCTGAATGCATCGAGTGCGGGCGCACATCGCGGTAACACCCTGACCTTTCGTGGTCTGCATCAGGGCCTCTTTTGGGATGATAAGATCCCCGAAAAAGGAATAGCTCTTCAGCACCTCTCCTTCGAGAATGAAGATTGAGCCAGCATCCGCTTCCGCGACGATGCCGCAACGGCGTAAAATCAGATCAACGCAAAGCTGCGGCTCTGCCCAGTTCTGTTCAATCGCACTCGCCAGCGATGCGAGCGTGGCCTTGGGACGTTCCATCTCGTTGGCAAGCGACCGCGCGATCTGAAGCATTGCGATCGTGTCTTCTTCGAAGAACTCACTGTGATTCAGTTTGTCGCTGGCCCTGAGAACGCCGAGGAGTCTACCCATATGGTCACGCACGGGCACGGCCAGAAATGGTTGCCTTTCCCCTGCTCGGGAGTGGATTTCACGGACTTTTCCGTTCCAGCAAAGTCCTCGGTCGATCCGCTTCAGTTCTTGCTTGTTTCCGGAGTTCTTTATTCTCAGGGCAGACCCATTCTTCGCAACCCAGGGGGTTAGCCCCTTCTCGTCGATGCGATAGACCAGATCAGAGTCGAAGTCACGGGCAAGACCAGTCGTCGCCGCAAGGGCCAGAGCTTCCCCGCTTTCGTTGATCATGAAGAGCGACACCCCCTTCGCAGGCAGCAGTCTCCGGGCTTTTTCAACGGTGCGTTGGAAGAGTCGAGGATTGTCCTCCGCCTCCTGAAAGGACCTCTGGCATTCACGCGCTACGCGGGCTTCGATCTCTGCGACTCTTCGCGAGATCAGCAAGCTACATAACTCACCGAAGCTGTTGAGGGCCTTACACAGGTTCGCTGGGAAGTCACCAGTTTGGTAGCTGTTGAAGCAAAGCACACCGAGGTTATGGCCATTCTCAGCCACTATCGGAATCACATAAGAGCAACGCAGCCCAGCGACGCAGGGCTTCCATTTACAGTCTGGCCGCGTGAAGTCTCCATAAATAGCCGCTTGTCCCTTGAGAGCAGCCCCCTTGATCCCGTCAGTGGTCGGCACACGGATCGATGCATATGGGTTCTGGGAACCGTGCAGCCGGGCGAACGCCGCGAGCTGCAATTCGTTGCTGCAGGGATGATGCATCCACAGTGCTGTGAAATCTGCGCGCGAAAGGCGAGCCGCCTCTCGAACAATCAACTCCCATAGCGAGGTGCTTGTTCCGAGCCCCTGTCGAATCCGGCGGATCGCGCTGTCCATCTCGACTAGCCACTCGGCGCTCTCGACCGCAACCACGTGTGGAATCGCTTTCGTAATGGCACCCGCCGCATCCTTAAAGGCGTTGCGGATTGTGTCCACGCTCCTTATCAAACCATCCCGATCTGGATGATGAACATTTACAACCCCAATGATCCGCCCATTTAGGTCGTGAAGCGTCACAGCAACTTCGGAATGGAATGACTTCAGCAGAGCCGCGTAGGCCGTGTCCCGCCGATCAATTGCCTCAGCCATAGCGGCCTTCCATTCCTTCGAGTCCTGAGCATTCGGAATACGAATAGAGCGCTTTTTGTCAGCCGCCCGCTTCGTCACGCCCTGTCCACAAGGTCCTCGCAAAGTCTCGTATACTTCGGCGTGTTGCCCGACTGCGTGGACAAGCATCAGACGATCCGATACCGGGTCCACCAGGGAGATGTGAGCCGTAATCCCACCCGTTCTGGCGAGAACCTCTAAGAGCCTTTCGTCAAGCCAGGGCTTCAAGAGTCCAAGTTGCGAGAGCTGTGGGGCTTCTTCCTGCGGCATTCGACGACGAAATGTCTTGGAGTTGATGGTGCGGTGACGGGCTCTCATAGTCGCCTCCTTAGTGGCGCAAGAGTTGACTTCAACGTGGGCGGCGGGGCCTGCACTGCGCCCAGTACCGAACGCTGCGCGTACTATATCCGAAACGCAGCGTCACCTGGACAGGCGGATGGACGCGCCACCGGTTGTCTTACCTAGTCATGGTCGTGCGCGTCGCGAACGCTTCTTGCTCGCGTTTCAGCCAACGTCCTTGGTTTTAGCGCAGCATCCTCACTCGCGAACGCGATCTCTGCCTGCAACCGTGCTGACCAACAAATTCGGATTGTCGCCGGCGGCGCGGATCACGGCAGAAAGCGCGTCCACCGGACATTGGTCGATGGCGTGCAAGTCTTGCCTGGTGATGTACAAATACAGTTGCCGATCCCAGTGGCGCAGCCATTCCGGGGAGTGCGGAATCAGATTCACGGGATCGAGAAGGACCCCTGTGCCAGCAACACTGCCTCGCCGGCGCGGGTCAGCGCGCTGACGCCTCGAGTTGTATCCGTCCGGCCAACTCAGGTCAGGCACGAGCGGCTTTCCAATTGGCCGGGGTGAGTTGGGCGAGTTCCGATAGCTTTCTTTGGGTGAGGCCGGGCAGGACGGCCAGCAAGTAGTCTTTGACGGGAACGCCGAGCCTGCGGCAGGATTCCACCACCGAAAGAATCGCGGCGACCTTGGGTCCGGCCTGAGCGCTGCCTACGTGCAGCCAGTTTTTCCTCCCCAGCGCTACCGGCCGCATCGAGTTCTCCGCGACGTTGTTGGACAGTTCCACGGAGGCGTGATCAAAACAGCGCCGCAGTTTTGCCCACATATTTAAGGTGTAATTCACAGCCTCACCCAGAGTACTTTTCGGCAGCAGAGTGGAGCGCAACTTCAGGCACTCCGCGTGAATCTCCTCGACCCAAGGCTCTGCATGCTCGCGGCGCAACGCAGCACGCTCCTCCAAGCTCAGCCTCTGCTGGCGCGCGTGGCGATCCACCAGGAACAACGCATCCATGCGCGTGACCATCTGGATCGCTGCGCCGTCTTTCGGATTCACCTTCACGGCATCGACGAACTTGCGGCGTACGTGCGCCCAGCAGCCCACATGAACCAGACCCGGTCCGCCCACCTGGTCGTAAGCCTGGTAACCGTCGGTTTGTAAGATTCCGTTCCAGTCCTTGAGGAATTTCGCCGGACCATCGCGCCCGCGGCCCAGTTGAAAATCGAACACCGTCTCGCCTCCAGGTGTTCCATACTGCCACAAGTAGGCTTGATGATCGGAACCTCGGCCGTCGTGCATCTGCACCGGCACGATCGTTTCATCGGCCTGTAAATACGATCCGCCCAGCAGACCCGTGCGCATGAAGCCAGCCAGCGGCTGAAGCGACTCACCCACCCGCATCACCCATCCGTCCAGCGTCGCGCGCGAAATCTCCACGCCCGCTTCCCGTTCCAGCATCGCTTCCTGGCGGTACAGCGGAAGGTGATCGGAATATTTGGCCACCACCGTTTCCACTACAACGCGATCGCTGGCCAGCCCCTTGTCAACGATGCGCGGCGCTAACTCCGGCATCTGCACGCCGGAACACTTTCCGCACGAACGTTTTTCGCGTTTGATCACACGAACGAACCATTGGGCCGGCTCGTGGTCCAGCACTTCGCTCGAGTCGTAGCCGATCAGCTTGGTTTCACCGCCGCACTCTGTGCAGCTCACCTCACAGCGAATCACTTCTTCGATGCGCGGCAGGGCCTCCGGCAGAGGCTTGCGGCCCGGATGCGGCTGGCGCTTGCGCGGCTCGGCCAGG
>JASHNT010000089.1 GCA_030041495.1 Bryobacteraceae bacterium
ATCACTAACACGATCGGCACCGGCGAGAATTACACCTTCTCCTACAACGAAAGCCAGACGCTCTACGATCCCTTCCAGAACAACACCCACGGGACCACGGTGTTCCTCAACCAGGCAACGATCAGCAACATCGGCACCTACTATCAGTTCACCACCGACCAGTATGGCGAGCTCACCCAGATCCAGCTTCCCTATAAGGGCGCCTTGGGCTACAGCTACGTGACCACCACCTACGGCGACGGCCGGACCTTCCGCGAGCTGAGCCAGCGCACACTGTCCACTTGCAACGCCAATGGCGGCGGTTGCGAGAGCGGCACGGGGCAGTACACGATTTCGCACGAATCCTCGCCCGGATACGACGTGCATCAGTTCACGGTGATCGAAGATCCCGGCGGTCTCGGCGAAAAGTATTGGGCATTCAACTCCAGCGGAACGTATGAGGGTCTCGCCAGCACCTACCAGGGCCGCGACCGCTCTGCCGGCGGTCCGGGCAACTGCCTCTCCGGCAACACCAACGGTCTCGGAACTTGCAAGACCGAAAGTGACTACACCTGGACCCAGGATTCCACCGGCAACAGCTCCATCAGCCTGGTTACGAGCACGCTCGATCCCGGCCAATCCTACCAGATTCAGACTTCCGCAGCGCAGTCTATGGACATCTACGGCAACGTCACCGGCACCTCGTACAACAACTATGCAAGCACTGGCGGTGGTTACCACTACACGGGCTACACCTATCTCACCGACAGCAACTACACCAGCCGCTACATCTTCAACCGGCTCATCTCGTCTTACGTGTACAACGGCGTTGTGCCGATCACGACGACTACTATCGCCTACGATTGCGGCAGCCTGTACAGCAACGCGAGTGGCGGCTACAACAGTTGCGTCGGCCCGAGCCAGTCGCCCGCGCCGCGCGAATGGGACGCCAGCTATAGCAACATCGGCTACCGCGGCCGCGCGACCACAACCTCGACGCTCTCAGGAATCACCACGGCGTCCTACGACATGTACGGCAACGTAACTTCAGGGACCAACCCGAATGGCGTTACCACGACGGTTTCCAACACCAGCACGACCAATTACGCCGCGCCATCGGAGATCACCGTGGGCGGCACGCTGACCACGAATATGAGCTACGCCTCGTTCCTTGGCCTAACCAACGAGACCGGACCCAACGGAACCAGCGTTAGCCTCGGCTATGACGCCAACGCGCGCCCGACCTCCAGCACGTCGCCATTCGGCGCGACGACAAACACGACCTACAACGACACGGCTACAACGCCCAACAGTTGTACCATGGTGGATGGACGTTGGACCCAGACCAACCTGGACGGCCTGGGCCGGCCGATTCTGGTGCTGACGGGCTACGGCTCGACCTGCGGCCAGGGCACTAGCGTTAGCCAAGCTGAATCCATTTACGGCCCCTGCGGGTGCTCGCCATTGGGCAAGTTGGTCGAAACGGCGGTGCCACACGTCGCCGGAACTTCTATCAGCACCACGGCGACGACCACTTACGGCTACGACGGCGTCGGCCGAACGTTGAGCAAGGCCGTGGTAGGTTCAGAGACGCAAGGCACGACCACGTATTCCTACCAGGGCAATACCGTCACGGTCACGGACCCGGCCGGCAAGTGGAAGACCTTCACCACCGATGGCTATGGCAATCTGGCGCAGGTTACGGAGCCGAATCCTTCTGGCGGCTCGAACTACGTCACCAGCTATAGCTACGATCTATTCAACCGCCTGATCCAGGTCACCATGCCGCGCTCCACTGGCACGCAGACGCGCAGTTGGAACTACGGCAACGGGGCGCTCCTGATGAGCGCCACCAATCCCGAGAATGGCACCGTCAGCTACACCTATACCGGCACCCAGGTGGCGACGCGCACGGACGCCAAGGGGCAACAGACGGTTTACGGCTACGATTCACTGGCGCGGCTGACTCAGGTGCAACACTACATTAACAACGGCGGGTTGCCCTCCCAGATCAGCGTCACGGCCTACGCGCCGTCGCTCGCGAATGGGCAGTTCTGGACCCTTTACCTCATCGGAATAGGGACGACGTTTCAGCTTACCAACCAAAGCCAGACCTTCACGATTCCCAACTTCACGGGTTCTCCGTTGAACATTGCCGTCGGTCAGGAAGGTTCGGAGAGCACCACAGTGGTGGTGACTTCTATTACCGTCAACGGTCACACCATCAATTCGAGCGATCCGTCGGTCTACGACACTTGTACCCAGAGCTACGCCCAGACCACGAGCATCTCATGCCCCAACGGTACCTTCCAATACCCCACCTCGCAATACATGAACGCTGCGACGCAACCCACGCTGGACCCCTGCCAGACGGTGAACTACTACTACGATGGCATCAACCCTGGCAGCTCCAGCTATCCGCAGAACGCGAGCGGCAAGTTGTCGGCGATCCAATACATGGGCGGCCAGAACCCGAATCTGGGCTTCGGGGGCTGCGACACGACCTTCGTTGAGCTCTACACCTACGGTGTCCCGGGCGCGCCGACCGGGAAGCAACTGACGATTACACGCACCCTCCAGCTGTATTCGAACGATCCCAGCACCCAGCCTATGAGTTTGAGCTGGAACGCCACCTACACTTACGACACGGAGGGCCGCACCACCGCCGAAACCTATCCCACCGACAACAACGGCACCACCGCGAGCCTGAGTTATACTTTTGACAGTATGGGCCGTCTGAACACGATGACGGACAACATCGCCAACCAGCAGATCATTCAGGGGGCGACGTACGGCCCGGCGAACGAGCTGTTGACCTTGACCGGAGGCAGCTACTACGGAGCCTGGGCCGGCCAGACCCGGACCTACAATTCGCTGAAGCAATTGACGGGAATCGCCAGCACTGGTGTCATCAACCGCAGCTATAACTACCCCGCCACCGGCAACAACGGGAAAATCTCTTCGGAAACGCATGTGTTGAGCGGCGAGACCGTTACGTACACTTATGATGCTCTGAATCGCCTGGCCACGGCGGAGGACAACTCGAACTTCAGCCAGCCTTGGGGCCAGAGCTTCACCTACGATGGCTTCGGCAACCTGACGCAGACCAGCGTGATTCAGGGGACGGCTCCGACGATGACGGCCAGCTACGATGTGAACAATCATCAGGGAGGCGAAGACGCCAACGGCAATCCGGGTTACATCCCAGCTCCGGCTTTCGGGACCTCTGTGCAAGCTTTCTATGACGTGGAGAACCGGCTGGTGGCGGCGAACATGAACTACAGCTACGATCCGGCGAACCATCGCGCGTGGCGCGGCACCGTGAGCGGCGGAACGACCGACGAGATCACCTTCTGGAGCGTCAGTGGACGCAAGCTGGGGGCGTATGAGATCACTTTTACGCAGGGTACGGAGCAGCGTGACGGCGACTACTACGCGCCCTATCAGTGGTACTTCACGCAGACAGGGACCAACTACTACTTCGGCTCGATGCTGATCAAGGACAACAACGGCTGGGTGTACCCCGACCGGCTCGGCTCCATCAGCAATTTTTATCCCTATGGCATCGAGCGCCCGAGCGCAACGACCAACGGCACCGAGAAATTTACCGGCTACTTCCGGGACTCCGAAACCGGCAACGACTACGCCGTGAATCGCTACGAGTCGCCGGGGACGGGGAGGTTTTTGACGCCAGACCGCGGCGGCCGGCCAAAGTTGACCGATCCCGGCACCTGGAACAAATACGCCTATGTCCTGGGAGACCCGATAAACCAGTTGGATCCCGAGGGTGAATACTGCTTCTTCGTTACCGCGAACGGCTCTACCGAGTTCCAGGGCTGCGACGGAACCGACGTTGGCACCAACGGCGGCTACACCCAGGATTGCCTTGGTCCCATTTGCCAGTTCATCGATTCTGTTGGCATCCCCGGGGTCCCTAGCACCCCCTACGGCGCTTGCGTGGCGCAAGCTGGCGCTAACACCGCGGCCCTCTACATGTGTCAGCAGTTGTCCAGTGCCAACCCCGCAGCTTCGTGCCCGGTGGGACAGTCCATGTTCAGCTACGGCTGCGACGTGCCGCTACCCCAGAACGCACTCGCCGTCTTCGCAATGATCAACCAAATGAATCCACAGGGATTCATCAATGCGTACATTCTTGCTACCGTGGCCGAAGTCGTCGCAGGAGGTGGCGCGGTCGCCACCGCTGCGTATGCGGGCGCCGTCGTCTCATCGGCAGGCACGGTCGTGATCGGAAGCTTCCCGGAGTACTTGGAACTTGGCGCTGAGATGGGTGCCCAGACTTTCAACATTCCAATGGACATTTGGAACGCGATGACAGCTGCTCAGCAGTGGGCCGCTAATCAAGCATTCCTGGATGCCGCAGTCGCGAGTGGTGCGAGAATCATACTGGCCACCAGCGTCGCGACGGCCCAAGCAGGGACCTTCTTTTACCAGGAGATTCAGTATCTCATGAGTCTCGGGTACACAGTCAGTCAGGACGGCGAAATGATGCTCCCTCCTCCGCAGCCATAAGCGATATGAACGTCAGTCTTTCCCTCAAGCAGGAAATTAGCGACAAGCTGCCTTGGCTCTTCACTGATCTACGTCTCAGGATCGTAGACGACTATTTTCGCCCAGAAAGCTTTGGCAACTCCGTCGTCACGTTGGAATCAAACGCTCTGCGAGTGCGCTTTGTGCGGGATCGCGGTCAAGTCTGGGTAGATGTTGGCCCGGTTGACAATGGCAGTAAATGGTGGCACCTGACATTCGTTCTTGAGGCAATCCGTGGAACTGTGCCAGCAGTGAGGTTCGAGGTAAACGAAGCCGCTTTGCTTCTGAGGGACAACTACCTGGAGGTGGTTGAAGCACTCGGCCCCAATCTACAAGCGACGAAAGCCGAGTTGCATCGTAGGGAGGCCGAGAGACTTCGCGCTCTCCAAAAGCAGGGACATGAGAGCAGAAGCGGCGATCGCCACCGCCAGGGCTCTTGAGGAGGATGCCCGGTAGATCGTAGAAAGTAGGTACGCATCACATGAACACCACTTGGCGGGCGGGAGTTGTTAGCCGATACTGGCGGCATGTCAAAGACACAGGAATCGCGGCGGGAGTTCTGGCGTCAGTTGGTGGCCGAGCAACAGCAGAGCGGAATGTCGGTTCGGGCGATCTGCCGACAGCGCGGGGCCAGCGAGCATAGTTTTTATCAGTGGCGCAAACGGC
>JASHNT010000090.1 GCA_030041495.1 Bryobacteraceae bacterium
GGCAAACGCAGAGCTCGTCCTAAGAGACAAAAGGGAAACCTCATGAGCGATACATTCAGACATGGATGCCGGCGCCGGCTCGCCGCGCCCCGCGCGAACGAAGACGCCGTAAAGAGCGAACTGTTTGGCGCGGGCTCGGGCGGAGGGCCCGGGGATGGAGACCACACCAAGTATTACGATGGCTGGCATAAGGCGATCTCCGGCCAGATCGGCCTTTGGGCCGAGGGTGTCAACGTTCCCTCCCATAAACCTGCCCTAATCTACCTTCTGTCTGGCTTGCCCGGATCTTCGGATGGACAGATTGTCGGGCACGCGACCCAGGGAATCCGCCTCGCCGTTGGACAAGTGCCCGACGCGCCGACCGGGGAAAACGACTCCATCAATGGGGTGGAAATCCAAACCGGAGACACGGAAACGATCAAGATCACGCGCGGCAACGACGCGAATCCTGCGAAGGGCGAGATGGATTTTAATTTGGACGGAATCGATGTGAACGGTAACACCGGCAACGTAACCGTGGAAAGCCTGCAGATGATCAAGCTTGCCGTTGCGGGCGGGGTGAGCTCCATTACCCTGACCCCGACCGGCATCGTCATGCAAGGCCCCATCATTCAAATCAACTAGGCGGGAACCAGCGTTGAATCCTGCAAGCCAGCCCAACACCCCCGCAAAAACGGCCGCGGAGATCTGCTCGCGATTCGAACTGGATGCGCAGGCAAAGCCACTGCTTCGCGATGGAATCTCGCCACCCGAATTTGTGGCGGCGCTGATCCAGAGGCAGAATTACGCCGCGGCTATCGACTTTCTCGCCCACGCTCTCGCGCCGCGCGAAGGCATCTGGTGGGGTTGCCTGTGCCTGCAGCATGCCGTGGGAGACAAGTTGTTGCCCGCCGATAAGGCCGCCGCCGCGGCAGCCGTCCGGTGGGTCATGCAACCTTCGGAAGAGAACCGCGCTGTGGCCAAAGCTACGTCAGAGCCCGCCGATCCCCTTTCTCCCGCGCCCGTTCTCGCACTCGCCGCCAGCCAGACTGGCGGTCAGCCGTTTGCGTCCGCGAAATCCGTCGCCAGAGCGGTGAAGCTCGCGTCCATCAAAACCGAGCCGGCCAACATTACAAAAACCCAGAAAGCATATATCGGGTTGGGTCTAGACGTCGCACAGGGCAAGTTCGTGTAAGGCGGCAATCCAAGACTAGGAGCGAATAGAAATATGGGACAACCCGCGGCTCGAATCACTGACATGCACACGTGCCCGGTGGTCATGCCACCCCCGCACGTCGGTGGCCCGATCCTCGGCCCATGCTGCCCCACGGTATTGATCGGCGGACTGCTTGCCGCCCGCGTCACCGATATGGCTACGTGCGCCGGTCCTCCGGACATGATCGCGAAAGGCTCCGCTACCGTGTTGATCGGCGGTCTGCCGGCCGCTCGCTTGGGCGATGCGACCGCGCACGGCGGTGTGATCGTGATGGGATGCCCGACGGTCCTGATTGGTGGCTAGAAAACCATGAGCGCACCTTCGATTGCGATCCCTTACGAAAAACAGGTGGATCCGCAGACCAACCGGGGATGCGGCGCAGCCTGCCTGAGCATGGTTTACCGCTCCTTCGGCAAGGAAGTCCCCCAGGCGGAAATCTGGCCTCAGATCGCCAAGCCGAACCGCTTCGGCAGCGTCTCATCCAGCGCGCATCTCATGGGCCTGCACGCGCTGAGCCAGGGATTCAGCGCGATCGTCATGCAGGCGCGCCACCCCACTCATGTGCTGCATCTCTGCCGCCAGGCCGGCATCCGCGTAATCCTGAACCATCGTTTGCAGCCCGATTCCGCCGCCGGCCATTTCACCGTGCTGACGGATATCGACGACAAGTTCGTCACCCTGCACGATCCGTTTTTGGGTCCTTCGCAGCGGATCGCACACGCCGACTTGCTGCGGGTGTGGACGCCCGGAGCCGCGCCGTCCGAGATTCTCGGTAACGTCCTGATTGCGATCGCGGCGGAACCCGGTCCAGATTTAACGTGCGAATTCTGCCACACGAAAATTCCCGCCAGGATCGCTTGCCCGCGCTGCAAGCAGGCGGTAGGGCTCCGTCCGGCGGCGGCGCTAGGCTGCCTCCGGGAGGGTTGCATCTCACGAATGTGGAACTACGTGTGCTGCCCCTCTTGCGACTACGTCTGGACCTTCAGCGAAGCTCCGGCCGCAACCGAGGAGACCGCCGCGGCCGGATCGGCAGAGACTCAGGCGGGCCCTGCCCTTCCGGATCTGGAGAAGGCCTTCGCGCTGTTGGATAAATTCCGCGACCACGTCATGAGCTATCCCGGCTTGGCCGAGCACCCCGACCTGAAGGCGCAGTTCGATTTCATCGAGCGCAGCAAGGAGCCGCTGCGCATCGCGCAGACTGCAGAACTCGCGGCCATGCAGGCGCGCGTGGATAAATTTAAGGCCATGGAAGAACAAGCCAAGAAGGACGAGGAAGCCCGCGCGAAAAAGAAAGAAGAGATGAGCGCTTCCGTGCGTCTGGACGCCAAGGCTCTGGGCGAGGCCTTGTTGAGGAATCTAGGGTTGAAATAGCGAGGTAGAAGTTGCGATAAAGTTGGAGACTATGAGCAAGCTCATTTCGCGTGCATTGAACCTCAGCGCCCTGGTGGTGCTGGCGGTGTCGGCCTCGGCGCAGGACAACCCGATGTCCACCTGGCTGCGCAATGCCTATACCAACAACAAGAACAACATCATTCGCACGGCCGAGAAGATGCCGGAGGAATTCTACGGCATGCGTCCCGGCGATCAGCAGGAGGTCCGCACCTTCGGCCAGCAGGTGGCCCACGTCGCGACTTTCAACTACCTGTGGTGTTCGCAAGCCAAGGGCGAGAAGAATCCGAGCCCGGGGAATCTGGAAAAGTTGACTTCCAAGGCCGACATCTTAAAGGTGCTGAACGACGCATTCAGCTATTGCGACACAGCCTACGCCGCGCTTACAGACGCCTCCGGCGCGGAGACCATCGACATCACCCAGGAAAGCGGCCGCCAGACCAAGAGCCTGCGCATGGGTCTGCTGACGCTCAATTACGGCCACAACAACGAGATCTACGGCAGCATGGTGGTGTACCTGCGGATGAAGAACCTCGTCCCGCCGGCCTCGGAGCCGCGGGGCGGCCGAGCGGCGAAGAAGTAGCGCCATCCAGAACTCTGGCCCAATGCTCGGGCCTTATTTCGATAGTGATCCGCACGGTCAGTTTACGCCCGTCGCTGCTTCGCCGTCTCCAGCGCGGCCTCCACTTCGCCCTGATACCTCGCCAGCAACTCCGGAGTCGAGGCTTCGAAGCGCATCACCAGCACCGGCTGAGTATTCGAGGCGCGCAGCAGGCCCCAGCCGTGCTCGAACAGCACCCGCACGCCGTCGACGGTGATCACCTGGTGCGTCCGCTTGAATTGCTCGGCCACCCGCGTCACCACGGCGAATTTGAATTCATCCGGACAATCGATGCGGATTTCGGGTGTCGACACGAGCTTGGGCAGTCCCGCGAGCTGCGCGGAAAGAGGTTTCCCGCTTTTCGCCACAATCTCCATCAGCCGGCACGCTGCGTAAATAGCGTCGTCGTAGCCGAAGTAGCGGTCGCCGAAAAACATGTGCCCGGACATTTCTCCGGCCAGCTCCGCGTGCGTCTCCTTCATCTTGGCTTTGATGAGAGAATGGCCGGTTTTATACATGATGGGATTGCCGCCCAGCCGCTTCAGCTCGTCATAGAGCACCTGGGAGCACTTCACCTCGCCGATGAACGTCGCCCCCGGCTTGCGGGTCAGAATTTCGCGGCCGAAGATCAGCATCAGCATGTCGCCGTAAATGACCTCGCCGTTTTCATCCACCGCGCCGATGCGGTCGGAGTCGCCATCGAAGGCGATGCCGAAATCGGCATGCCGCGCCTTCACGGTTTCCTGCAAATGCTGGAGATTCTTGGGGACCGTAGGGTCGGGATGATGGTTGGGGAAATGCCCGTCCATGTCGAAGAACAGCTCGACCGCATCCACGTTGAGCCGTTCCAGCAAGCGGTGCACGACGGGTCCCGCGGTGCCGTTGCCCGCGTCGAGCACCACCTTCAACCGCCGGCCTTTTGCGATTTCGGGCAGCTCGAATTGCGACGCGACCGCGTCGATGTAAGGCTCGGTGACGTCCACATCTTGATGCGATCCCTTGCCGGTGGCGAAATCGCGCGCCTGAATCAGGTGCAGAGCCTCCTGGATGGCTTCGCCATGCAGAGTCGTCGCGCCGCAGACCGTTTTGAATCCGTTGAACTCGCTGGGATTGTGACTCCCTGTGATCATCACCGCGCCATCGGCCTCCATGTGGACCGCCGAAAAATACAGCAACGGTGTCGGGACCACGCCGATGTCGGTGACCTCGCAGCCGGAAGCAACCAGGCCTTCGAGCAGCGCATCCCGCAATCGGGTCGAGCTCAAGCGGCAATCGCGCGCCAGGTTGATGGACCTTCCGCTCTTGCGCTGGAGCAGCGTGCCCAGCGCGCGGCCGAGTTCGGCGACATCGGCGCTCAATAATTCCGTTTCAGCGACGCCGCGGATATCGTATTCACGAAATATCGTCGATTTGAGCATGTTTCTTCAAGGTAGCATCGCCCGGAGGTTTGAGATGCCGGCTGAGGAAGCGGCTCCCGGCGATATAAAAGCGCAACGGCCAATCCGCGTTGTGGGTGATGCCGACGCGGGGCGAAATGGCGATTTCAAACGGTTCGGCCGAGGACGGCTCATGCAACGTGAGCGCACCGCGCGTGAGGTCCGCGCCGTTGTGGCGCAGCGTGATGCCCAGAGCCTGGGTGAGCTTGCCGGGACCATTCGCCAGATTCTCGAGGCGGTCCGTGTGCCTGCGGCGGCGCATCGCGGCGATGCCGGTGAGCGGTTCCACGGCGCGGATCAGCACGCAGCCCGGACTCCCCGGCGGCTCAGCCACCACGTTGAGGCAATCGTGGATGCCGTAGCTCAAGTAAACGTAGGCATGGCCCGGCGGGCCGAAGATCACTTGCGTGCGCGGCGTGGGACCGTGGAACGCGTGGGCGGCGGCGTCAGTCAGACCGAGATAGGCTTCCGTCTCCACGATGCGGCCGGAAACGCCGCCGTGGAGCAGCACCTTGCCCAGCAGGGCTCGGGCAACGTCAATTGCCGGGCGTTCATAGAAGCCGCGCGGCAGCACCGGTTGAATTAGGCGGGACGCTGCTAAAGCCCCAACTTGCCGTTCACCACCATTTTTTTCAAGTCGAATTTGGCCTGGACTTTGGTCATGCCGAATTTGGTGGCGAACTCGACTTCTTTATCTTCGGGCGCAAAAGCCACTTTGCGCGGGAACAGGAAATGCGCGTCGGTGGTGCGCGCAAAGCCGCCTTGAGGCGGCGGAAAGACCACCTCTTCGGCCACGATCGCATCCTTATCCTTGGCGGCGAGAGTGGTGTGCGCCAGCAACTCCTTCTTGGACTCTTCGTCTTTCGGCTGGACGGTCGCAGGCAATCCGGCCACCCAGATGACGTAATATTTGTCGTCGGGCTCGAGCATCTTTTTGGCATCCGCCGAGGTTCCGGCTTCGGCGCCGTACTTGGCCTTGGCGAGAGCCTCCATCACAGTGGTAGCGCTTTGCCAGCGCACGAACAGGTCGATCTGCGGCACGCCTCCTCCACCACCGCCAAAGCCCCCCGCGGCCGCGCCAGCATCACCACCACCGCCGCCGCGCCCGCCGCGCCCGCCGCCACCGCCGCCTCCAGCGCTCTCATTCTCAGCGGTTCCGAAACCGGGGTCCGGACCGGCGCCGCGCCCGCCGCGGCCGCCTCCAGCCGCTGCTCCGCCGGGGCTACCGAAGCCCGCGCTCATGCTGACCGAGACTTTTTTTGCAAAGGGCGAATCGGTCATGATCTTGGCCAGATCTTTCTCGGTCCAGTCGGTATAAGGTTTCGCAACCCAGACATCGGCTGCCCACAGGGCTATCCCGGCGGCGAAGAGAGACAGGGTGAGGAATCGCAAGCTGAACTTTTTCATGTCGGTTGAGGATTAGTGTACAACAACTGTTCCCGCTCGGGCGGTACAGGAAGTACACTGGAAGATTCGTTTATGCGCCTGTTTTGTGGGATCGAAATCCCCGAGAGAATCAAGAGCAGTCTGCGGGCACTCACGGGGAAATTGCGGCCTTTGGCCAAACTCTCCTGGAGCCCCATCGAAAATCTCCACGTGACCACAAAATTCATTGGCGAATGGCCCGAGGAACGCCTAGACGAGATGAAGCGCGCTTTGCGGACCGTGAAGCCTCCGGGGGAAATCGAAATCGGCGTGCGGGGACTGGGTTGGTTCCCTAATGAGCGCAATCCGCGAGTATTTTGGGCGGGAATCGAATCGAGCGACCGGTTGCAGGAGCTCGCCAAGGAGACTGACCGGGCGACGGCGAAGCTCGGGGTGCTTTCCGAAGAGCGCGAATTCCATCCACACCTCACTCTGGCGCGGCGCAGCGAGCCGGTTCCCATCGAGCAGCTTCGCAAGGCGGTGACGGAGCTCCTAAGCGAGGATTTCGGCTCCTTCCGCGCCGAAGCGTTCTTTTTGTACTTGTCGAAGGCCGGGCGCTATACCCAGCTCGAGGAGTTTTCGCTGGTGAAGCCATGAGCGGACTGCTGGCGGTTGTGATCGCGTATCTGCTGGGCGCAATCCCGTTTGGATACCTGGTGGTGAAATTGACCAGCGGCAAGGATGTCCGCGCCGCCGGCAGCGGCAATATCGGCGCGACCAACGTGCTGCGGACGACCGGAAAAGCGCCGGCCGTAATCACTCTGGTGCTGGACATCGCCAAGGGATTCGTGGCGGTGTGGATCGCGGCGCTGCTGACGCATCACGAGCTCACTGAATCCGGCCCGGATGCTGCGCTGTGGACCAGCTTGGCCGCGCTGGCCGTCATGGCCGGGCATTCGTATCCGGTATTTCTGGGCTTTAAGGGCGGAAAAGCGGTCGCCTGTTTTATTGGAGCCTTTCTGTATCTGACGCCGGAAGCTCTCCTCGCCGTGCTGGTTCTGTTTATGCTTGTTGTGGCCGGCACGCACCACATCTCCGCCGGCTCAGTTGTGGCGGCCGGAACGTTTCCCCTGGCCGTGTGGCTGATTCTGCATCCGCCGATTGAGGTGCTCCTTGCGGCGTTGATCGCCGGAGCGTTCATCGTCTACCGGCACAAGCCCAACCTGGAGCGAATCCACGCCGGTACGGAAAGCGTCTTTCGCTGGAGCAAACGTTAACACTTCTTACTTGTGAAGCTAGCCATCATCGGAGGCGGAAGCTGGGGCACGGCGCTGGCGCTGGTACTTGCGCCACGCTGCGAATCCGTCCGGCTCTGGGTGTATGAGGCGGACCTGGCTCGGCAGATGGAATCGACGCGGGAGACCTCCGAATATCTTCGCGGATTCCGCCTGCCGGAAAACGTCGCGGCCGGCAACGATCTCGCCTGGACCCTGGAGGGCGCAGGGATCGTTTGCGGCGTCATGCCCAGCCAGCACGCGCGCGAGCTGTACACGGCGATGCTCGCGCACCTCGATCCGGCCTCAATCCTGGTCAGCGCCACCAAGGGCCTCGAAAAGGGTTCGCTGTTGCGGATGTCACAGGTGATCGAGCAGGTCTGCCTTCCCCGGTTCCAGCCCAAGATCGCGGTTTTGTCCGGGCCGACCTTCGCCAAGGAGATCGCCCAAGGCGAGCCGGCGGCGGTGGTTATTGCGGCGTCGGATCTATCCGTGGCGAAAAGGGTGCAGGGCACCTTTTCCGGTCCCACGTTTCGGCTGTACACCAACCAGGACCCTGCGGGCGTCGAAATAGCGGCGTCGTTGAAGAACGTCGTGGCGATCGCCGCGGGGGTCTGTTATGGGTTGGGGCTCGGAAACAACGTCCAGGCGGCCTTGATCACGCGGGGCTTGGCCGAAATCACCCGCCTGGCGGTAGCCATGGGAGGAAAGCGCGAAACCATGGCCGGTCTGGCCGGTTTGGGCGACCTGGTACTCACTTGCGGCGGGAACTTGAGCCGTAACCGGATGGTAGGACTGGAGTTAACTAAGGGACGGCGGATCGGGGAGATCGTCGGCTCCATGCGCATGGTGGCCGAAGGGGTCGAAACCTGCGGCGCGGCGATGGAATTAGGCCAGAAGTTCCAGGTAGAGTTGCCGATTATTGAGCAGATGCATGCAGTTCTACACGGGGCCAAAAGCCCCCGGCAGGCCCTCAACGATTTAATGGAGCGCTCACTCAAGGACGAGTAGCCGATGTCCCCGCTACAGCCTTCGCCCGGCGTGCAACCTTCTGCCGAATCCGGTGTTAATCAAGACATGGAGGCAGTTGCAGCCCTGGAACGCGACGCTCAGCTCATGGTGCGCGTGCGCGAAGGGGACGAGGTCAGCTTCGCACTGCTGCTCGAGCGGCACCGCAGCCCGGTGGTAAACTTCCTGCACCGGATGGTGCAGAATCGCGCCGTATCGGAAGAGCTGGCGCAGGAAGTTTTCTTGCGGGTGTATCGCAGCCGGGAGACATATGAACCGACGGCCAAGTTCACCACCTGGCTGTTCCGGATCGCCACGCATCTGGCTCTGAACTGGATTCGGGACGGGCAGAAAGAGAAGCGCAACGAAAGTTTGAGCGAAGAATTGATCGAGGGCGCGGAGCGGCAAGTGGCCGACCGGCAGCCCAACGTGGAGCAGAGCATGCTCCAGGAAGTGAAAGTGCAGGAAATTCGAAGAGCGATAGAGGCGTTGCCGGAGAAGCAGCGCGCCGCGGTCCTGATGCACAAATACCAGAGCCTGGATTATTCTCACATATCGAAAGCTTTGGGCTGCACCGAGTCCGCGGTCAAGTCATTACTATTCCGCGCCTACGAAACGCTGCGTTCTCGTCTGGCGCATTTGGCATGAGCATGAGGGAACCATGGATTGCATCAAGAACGACAAACAAGGCGTGGAGATCCTGACGGACTACTGCGCCGGCGCCGCGAACCCCGAGGTAGCCGCCGAAATCAGCGCGCACATCCTCACCTGCGCCGAATGCAAGGCGCTGGTGGATGCGCAACGCAAGGTCTGGGAGATGCTGGATGCCTGGGCTCCGGCCGAAGTGTCGCCGGATTTCGACTCGCGGCTGTACGCGCGCATTGCCCAGGAGCAAACCGGACCAGCCTGGCGCAGGTGGTGGTCGCGGCTCACGCAGCCTGCCACGCCGTACGCCTGGTGGAAGCCGGCGGTGTCGATGGCAGTGGCGGGGGCGATCGTGTCGTTCGCGCTGATCACGCGCCTGCCGGAACGGACGGCTCCGGTCCAGCCCACCGCCAGCATCGCCCACCTCACCGCTGGCACGCCTCAGGCGGGGGCGGACCAGGTCGATCTGCAGCAAGTCGAGCAGGCATTGGACGACTTGGACGTGGTGGCTCCGGCGAATCAGGTTCCGTCAGCGCCAGGCTCCAGTCAAGCGCCGAGCCGGCTGTAATCCGAGGCCCAACAAACGCGTCGGATTAAGCAGAGGCTTCAGGTGCCGGTCCCCTTCATTCGCGGCGGCCTTACAGGCATGATCGTCCTGATCGTCCTTATCCTTGCGTCCAGTGCCACCCTGATGGGCGGCCAGGCTAAGGCTAAAGTCCCGCCTCCGCCCCCACCCGCCAAACCTCAGGCCGCTAAACCGAACGCCGGTAAGAATGGCGGCGGGGGTAAGGCGGTGCAAGCCGACCAGCTCGAAAAACTACTCAATATGAGCCCGGAGGAGCGCCAGAAAACGCTCTCCAAGCTCCCTCCGGCGCAGCGGCAGCGGGTGCAGACCCGGCTCGATACTCTGGACCGGATGAGTCCGGAGCAGCGCGAGCGAAATCTGGAGCGGGCCCGGCAATTGGAGGAACTTCCGCCGGCGCGCAGGCAGGCGGTAACCAAGCAGATTCAATCCATGAACGGGTTGTCCATCGCCGACCAGCGGCTGATTCTGCACAGCCCGGAATTCAGCCAGAATTTCTCGCCGCAGGAGCAGGAGATTATCCGCGAGCGATTCCCCGCCGGCGCTTCCGAAGTGGTCCGGCCCATCGATAAGCTGCTGCCCTCGCGCCGCCAGGCCGTCAGAGAACAGGTGCAGCGAATTCGCGCCATGCCTTTCGCCCAGCGGCGCCAATATCTGCACAGCCAAGAGTTTAGCCAGAACTTTTCCCCCGACGAACAGGAAATTATCCGCGATAATTTTCGTAACGCCGCTAAATGAAACCGGGCGGGAGTCCGATACTACCAGAAGACGTGCACTCCCATGCGCGAGGACGATTGCCTTTCCGCCTTGCATGCCGCGGTCAACTGCTACCTCAGCACGCTGGAGACCGCTGCCCACGCTCTGGCCGAAGCATGTCCGCCGGTCGGCAAGCCCTATGAACAGCGCCTTAGCCGGTTGCGTGCCCGGTTAGCCTTCGATTCCGGGCGCGAGAAGCTTGAGGAAAGTCGCATTGAAGCGGCGCGGGAATTGAGCGACTACGCTCACAAGGCCTCCCGTTACTCGGAGCAGGAGCGGGCCGAGTTGCGCCGCGGCCTGACCGCTCTCGAAGAGATTATCCGCACTCTGGCGCACCGGCAGGAATTTTATGGGGAACGCCTGCGGCGCTTCGCCACGGAGATAGAAAAGGAGCGCTCGGCCGAGGCCGTGGAGTTGCACGTGGCGGGCCTGTTCAGCTCGCTCGAAAGCATGAGCCATGAGGCGCAGTCGCTACTCAAGAAGACGCGCGGCGAAATGGCGCAGGTGGAGACCAGGCTCGAGGCTATCGAGATCACCGACCGGGCCACGGGGCTGCTGAATCGCCGCGAAATGGAGCGTGCTATCGCCGCGGTGCAGGCGCGAGGCGAGACGCCGGTTCTATTAATGTTCGAGTTCCACCAAAACCTTCCCGATGAAGCGGCCCGGCAAGCCGCCGAGCGCTTGACATCGCACTTCCGCCATCACGATCTCATCGCCCGTTGGGGTGAACGCCAGTTCCTGGTGCTGTTCCAGGGACGCGAGGAAACGGCCCGCATGCGCGGCGAACAAATCGTCCCCTGGCTCGCGGGACGGTACCAACTCGAGGACGGGGCCGTGATGGAGGCAGCCGTGGAATTCCATCTCACCGACGAGCCGGCCCCGGCCGGAGCCGGCTCGCTGCTCGCGTAGCCTCTGCCAGGGCGCGGGCAGACTATAGCGGAATGAGCTATAGTTGCTGTGGCCATATGAGTGTAGTAGGATGTCAGGCAACATGAGGCGCGCAGGACGGCTCATCCTGGTTTGGGGAGTATCGGTCTTGAGCATATCCGGAATGCAGGACCAACCGCCCATTCGCGCCAATGTGAATCTGGTCCAGTTGAGCGTCATCGCGCGCGACAAGCAGGGCAAGCCCGTGGCGGATCTACGCCAGGATGAATTCCGCATTCTGGAAGACGGCGAGCCACAGGATATCCGCCTGTTCCTGGCAAGCGTGGAGAAGGCCGCGGAGGGCGCTGTGCCGCCACCGCCCGGCGTCTACACCAACCTTGACGCCATAAACGCGACGACAGGCACGCACAGCGGCTACTCCGTTCTGCTGATCGATAACCTGAACACCGATTTCGGCGATCCTTTCCGTGAGGACGGCACTGCCTGGGCGCGAGTGGAGACGCTGAAGACGCTGCGCTCGCTTCCAGGCGGAGAGAAGATCGCGATCTTCGCGCTCCGCTGGACGATTCAGGTGGTCTGCGATTTCACGACGGATCGCGCGCGCCTGGAACAACAGTTGGACAAATGGGTCCCGTCCCCGGATACGCCGCAGGGGGCAGAGATCGGGGATTTACCCGCCCCGCCGCCAGGGCTCGCCGGTAACGTCGCGCTGGAAGCGATGTCCGTCGACGAACAGGTTCGCGTCGACGCGATCAACCGGGAAATCGATCAACTGGGCGAGTATTTGGCGCGGATCCCGGGACGCAAGAACCTCATTTGGCTCGCCAACCGTTTTGCGTCGGATCCGCGCAAGTTGGTCAAACTGGCGCGGGCGAATGTCGCCATTTACCCCGTGGACCCCGCGGGCGTGAAGTCGCCCGAGGCGCGGCGCAGACAAATGGATGGAATTGCCCAGATGTCCGGCGGCCTGGCCTTTTACGGGCGCAATGACCTGGATGTAGCGATTCGCCAGGCCATCGACGACGGGCGCGTGAGTTACACGCTGGGCTATTACCGGCAGGACGCCGGTAAACCGCGCCGCTCGCCGCGCAAGCTAACCATCAGCGTGACCAGACCAGGTGTGACGTTGCGCTATCGTGCGCCGGACTCGGGCGATTCTCCGCCGCCGGAGCCTCCCGTTCTGAAGGCGCCGGCGAAGGAGCCCCAAAAAGGAAAAGCCGCGTCGCTGGTAGCCGCACTACTGGACCCTTTCGACGCCGTATCGATACCCATTACCGCCCGGATAACCCCGGAGAACGGCTTCATGAACGTGGATGCGGGTCTGGATGTGCGCTCGTTGGGCTTGGAGCAAGGCGAAGCCGGCACCGCTAAACAAACAAGGTGGAGCGGGAAGCTCGAAGTAGTCGCCCGCTTTAACACCGCGAAGGGAGAACTCGCGGGCGAGGCGGTTTCCCAGACTGTGGTCCTGAATCTCAAGCCCGCGACTTACCAATCCATGCTTCAGAACGGCTTCTTGTACCACAACCGATTCAAGATCCCGGCCAAGGCGGTGCAACTGAAGCTGCTGTTCGGCAATGCGGAGACCAACAAAGCGGGAACGGTCACGGTTCCCGTCCCCGCGGACGCGGCCGGAGACCCATCCGCCTCCGGAAAGCCGAACGCTCGAAAGACCTCCAACCAAAAGGCGAAAAAATCCTCCCTACCTAACTCGATTTTGTATTAGTGTGAGGGAGGTGTATTTCTTCAAAGCGGTGCCCGTCCTGGTTACCGGCGCGGGACGCGGCATTGGAAAGCGGCTGGCGATCGGCTTTGCCGCGCGCGGAGCCCGGGTAGGTCTGTTGGCCCGCAGCAAGGCCGAGTTGGACCTGTGCCATCTGGAAATCGAGCATCAAGGCGGCTCAGCCCTGCGGCTCCGCGCCGACACTTCGGATTACGAGCAGGTGACTGCCGCGGTGGAGCGGATGCGGGTGCAGTTCGGCTCCCATCCCAACGTGTTGATCTGTGCCGCGGCCGTGCTAGGCCAGGTGGGACCTTTCGCCGAATCCAACCCCAAGGGCTGGAGCGAAGTGATCCAGACCAACCTCACCGGGGCTCTCAACGCCTGCCGGGCGGTCCTGCCGAACATGCTGGAGGGGCGCAGTGGCAAGATCATCGTGCTGGCGGGAGGCTCGCCCGCGGCCAGACCCAATTTCGCCTTGCACGAGGCTACCAAGAGCGCACTGATCCGCTTTGTCGAAATTCTGTCCGAGGAAGTCAATGACCGCAACGTGCAGGTGAATTGCCTGGCCCCCGGCGGCACGTACACCCACATGACCGACCAGATTCTGGCGGCAGGGGAGCGCGCAGGCTGGGAGGAGATTGAGGAGGCCCGCCAGATCCGCATGACCGGCGGCATCGCCGCGGAAAAGCAGATCGAGCTGGCTTTGTTCCTCGCTTCGCAACAGTCCAATCATATCTCCGGCCGGGTCTTGAACGTCCATGACGACTGGAAAAAGCTCAAGGACAAGGCCATGCAACCCGACATGTACCGGTTGCGCCGGGTCCAGCGGTAGGCCCAGAATCGGTGTACCTCTCGGTGCCAATGGCGCGTCAAAACAACAAGGTTTATACTGGGTAGCTGAAAGGATCTGTTCCCATGCGTCTGCCATCTTCACTGCGGATTGCGACCGGAGCGGCCGCCGTTTTCCTGTTCTCTCTTCCCGTCCTTGCGGGCGACAACAAAATGGACGATCCCGATTACATCGGGAACCGGAAAGTGGACGACGGCCCAAACCTCTACTCGGTTGAGAAGGAGATCGCCCTTGGCAAGGAACTCGCCGCACAGGTGGAGCGGCAGGCCAAGATCATTGACGATCCTACCATCGCCGAGTACGTCAACCGGCTGGGACAGAACCTGGTGCGCAACTCCGACGCCAAGGTGCCTTTCACCATCAAAGTGATCGACACCGAGGAAGTCAACGCGTTCGCGCTCCCCGGGGGATTTTTCTACGTCAACTCCGGGCTGATCATGAAGGCCGACACCGAAGCGGAGCTGGCCGGCGTGATGGCGCATGAGATCGCACACGTGGCGGCTCGCCATGGCACGCGCCAGGCCACCAAGGGCACTCTGGCCCAGATGGCCACCATTCCGCTGATTTTCTACGGCGGATGGACCGGGTTCGGCGTGCGCTCACTGGCTAGTGTGGCAATCCCCATCACCTTCCTGCAGTTCTCCAAAGCTTACGAAAGCCAGGCCGATAACCTGGGGCTCCAGTACATGTACAAGGCCGGCTATGACCCCAACGCTTTCGTCGACTTCTTCGAAAAGCTGCAAACGCTGGAGCGCAAGAAGCAGGGCACCATGGCCAAGGTTTTCTCGGATCACCCGCCCACCGGCGCGCGCGTCGTGGCGGTGCAGAAAGAGATCCAGGATTATCTCAAGCAGCGGCCCGAATACGTCGAAACGACCTCTGAGTTCGACAACGTAAAGGCCAAACTGCTGGCCATGCACGATCGCCGGCCCGACGACAAGATGGATCCCAACAAGCCGCATCTGAACAAGCGGCCAGGTTCGGGTAATGCTGGATCCACCGCCGGCGGCAATTCCGGTAACTCCGGCAACTCAGGCGACGACGATGACCGGCCGACGCTGAAGCGGCGCCCGGACGACGGCAATTAACCGGTCCCCGCAGTGGCAAAAGCTCCCGAGTTGATCCAGGTCGCCTGCCCTTGCTGCGAAGCAGAGTTGTTCATCGACCCGGTGACTCATGCCGTCATCCGGTATAAGGAGCATGTCAAGCCTCGCAGCATGGCGGATATCGAGACCGCCGTGCAGCACTTCAAGGGCGAAGCAGGCCGCCGCGAAGACGCGTTCAAGAAATCGGTCGAGCAGCACAAGACCCATTCCGACGTCTTGAGCAAGAAATTCGACGAGATGCTGCGCCTGGCCAAAGAAAATCCCAACGAGCCGCCTCCCAAGCGCGACATCGACTTCGATTAGCTTGCCTTCTAAAATCGCTAAACCTAAGACTGCCGCTGAGCGTGCGGCCCGCGTCCAAAAAATCTTGGCGCTGCTCGACAAGATGTACCCCGGCGCGACCTGCGCGTTGCATCACGACAATCCCTGGCAACTTCTGGTCGCCACCATCCTCTCCGCGCAGTGTACCGACAAGCGCGTCAACGAAGTGACACCGGGCTTGTTCAAGAAATACCCCGCCATTCAGGATTTCGCCGCCGCAAAGCAGGAGGAATTGGCGCAGGATATCCGCTCGACCGGTTTCTTCAACAACAAGGCCAAGTCCGTGATCGGAGCGGCGCGCAAAATCCTGAGCGATTTCGGCGGCGAAGTGCCGCGCGAAATGGACAAGCTGCTGACCGTTCCCGGCGCGGCGCGCAAGACCGCCAACGTGGTGCTGGGGACCGCGTTCGGCATCGCCTGCGGGGTGGTGGTCGATACGCACGTCCAGCGCATCGCTCAGCGCCTGGACTTAACCAAGCACAAAGAGCCCGGAAAGATCGAACAGGATTTGATGAAGGCGATTCCTAAAGAGGATTGGATCCTGTTTTCTCACCAGATCATTCTGCACGGCCGCGCACTGTGCGTGGCGCGCAATCCCAAATGCGCGGATTGCGCCTTGAATCCGCTGTGTTACGCAAAAGATAAAACCGCGTGAGACGCGCCCTAGCTGCGCGGAGCCGCTTCGCCGGTGAGGTGCAAGCCTTTGTGGATGGCGTACAGCGCCAATTCCAGACGGTCGGAGACGCCCAGCTTGTCGAAGATGTTGTGGAGGTGGTTTTTCACGGTCTGCTCGCTGATGAACATCTTCTCGGCCATCTCCTTGTTCTTGTAACCCTGCGCCACCAGCGCGACAATTTCGCGTTCTCGAGTGGAAAGCGGGCTGCGTTCGCGGCCCTTGGCTCCGCCCGCGCCTCCCGAGTTCTCCAGCCCCGTTGAAAATTGGCGCATCACCGCCGCGGTGGTGTGCGAATCCAGCCAAATCTCGCCGGAATTGACCTTGCGGATGCTCTTCACGATCAGGTCCGGAGCCGTCTGCTTGAGCACGATGCCGCTGCAGCCCAGCTTCATGGCCTGGACGAATTCGTTTTTGTCCTCAGATGCCGTCAGCACGATCACGCGCGTGCGCTTGTTGGTCTGCTGCAGCGCCTGAAGCGCCGACAAGCCGTCCAGGTTAGGCATGCGGAGATCCAGTAGCAGTACGTCGGGATCGAGCTGCCGGACCTTCTCCAGCACCTCACGGCCGTCGCCCGCTTCGCCCACGACTTCGAAATCGTCCTCCAGCAGCAGCAGCTTCTTGAGACCATCCCGCACGATAGGATGATCGTCGGCGATGACGATCCGCACCGTGGCCTTCTTCTTTTCGGGACTCTCCGATTCGCCCCGGAAACCAGCTTCGGAGTTGCCTTCGGGATCCTCTCCCAGGCTTCCATTGATTGGCGCTGCCATTAAACTCATAGGCTCCTCTTGTCCAACAAAGCCGTCCGCAGTTCCAGTACGGCTTTATCTCACGTCCCGATTCTAAGCGGTTCTAGTACTCGCGACAATGCATAGGCCCCTAGAGATTGCGCCCTTGAGATTACCTACTTCCCTGCTAAGGTAGCCTTAGTTCCCCGCCTGGAAAGAGAGTACGATGCCGGCAGAAAGCGTCCGTGAAAATGCCCCGTCGAGGGTAGCACAACCAGAAGGAAGCTTGCGATGATGAAGCTTCCATGCCGGTCATCGTGAACAACGACGCAATCATCGCCGGAGCCGGTCCGGCAGGCCTTGCGGCTGCTGAAACGCTCGCCCGCGCCGGGCTCGAAGTGACCGTACTGGAGCAGAGCCACGAGATTGGCTCGCCCATTCGCACCAGCGGAGGCAGCTTCATCGAAGAGATGGCCGCTCTAGGCATTCCGGCACACCTATACCATCCCATTTCGCGAGTCCGCTTTCTCACCCCCGGCAACGCCGCGGTCTTCGATTATGCCACTCCCCGCTTCTGCGTTCTCGACGTTCGGGGCGCGTTTCAGTACTTGGCCGAACGGGCGGTCGAAGCCGGAGCGCGGCTGCGTCTGGGAACACGCGTTGAAGCTCCGCTGGTCGAAGATGGGTTCGTGCGCGGCGTCCGGACCGGCGCAGGCGAACAGCGCGCTCGCTTGACCATCGACGCGACTGGCTATCGCAGCGTTCTGCTCAAGCACCCGTCCTTGAACGGCGCGGCGCTCGACCCCGGTTTCCGGCGCTTCGGGGTGGGATCGGAATACGATCTCCTCGCCCCGCACTGCGACCAAAACGAGGCCGTGCTGCTGGTGGGCGGCTCGGTAGCGCCCTCGGGCTACGCCTGGGCGTTTCCTTGGGGGCGCAGGAGGGTGCGCGTGGGCGTGGGCGTGATCCATCCGGACTCGCGCGCCAATCCGGACGAATGTGTCGAAAAGCTGCTCAAAGACGCTGGCCGCTTCGGCGTCAATCTCAAAGGCGCGCAACCGCTGGAGCATCACAGCGGCCTGATTCCGTCCGAGCGATACGCCCAAAAATTCGCTGGCAATGGAATCCTGGGGATCGGCGACGCCGTGGGCAACGCGTCCTCGCTTCTGGGCGAAGGGATCCGTTGGGCGATTCACGCGGGGCGGATGGCCGGCGAGGTCGCGGCCCGCGCGCTGAATCAGGACGACGTTTCGCGCGCCAGGCTGGAGCCGTTCGAGCGCCAATGGAGCAAGCGCTTCGGGCCTGACCTTCGCCTGGCGCATCAGATCAACCTGCGCATCTCCGGCTGGGACGATCGCCAATGGGACCAGCGGACGGAACTGCTGAAGCTGCTTAGCCCGGAGCAGTTCGCCGAGGCCATGAAGACCAACCTGCGCGGCCGCTGGCTATGGAAGTTCGCGGGAAGTCTGTTGAAGAAGGGCCACGCGCGGGAACTCGCCGGGAGGCTTCTCTAATGCTCTTGCAGCATTTCCAGGAATACGGCTGGGTCCGCGTGCCCTCCGCTTTCGGCTCGGACGCCGCCGCTGCTATGTGCGATGTCATTTGGGCCACGCTGGCCGAGTCCGGAATCCAGCGGAACGATCCGTCCACTTGGACTACAGCCCGGCCGGAACACCTCCAGCACCTGAAGAGCGATCCCGTTTTTCAAGCCATCGGTAGCGAGCGCACCCTCAGCGCCATTGACGAAGTAATGGAAGGCCAGCTTTGGGAACGGCCGCTGGATTGGGGAGCTTTCTTCCTGCAGTTCCCAGCCGGCCGCGAATGGGATGTGCCGAGCCGCGGTTGGCACCTGGACGGCAACTACTTGGGCAGCCTCTCGCCCGCCTGCGGCGTCAAGGTCCACGCCATGCTGACCGAGGTCAACCCGCGTTGTGGCGGCGTCAACATCCTCAGCGGTTCGCATCGTCTGGTTCACAAGTGGTTCCAGGACCATCCTCCGGCTCCGGGGGCTCGATCCGCGCAACTCCGCAAATCCCTCGAGCTTCACCCGTACCTCCGCGACCTGTGTACTCCGGGCGATCCCGCCGCGCGCATCGCCCGGTTTCACGAACTCATGGAGGAGGTCGACGGAATCCCGCTCCAGGTCATCGAGAATACGGCCTCGGCCGGCGATGTGATCCTGATGCACTCGCTGGTCTTTCATGCCGGCGCTCCGGCCGCGCACCTGGGCGCTCAGCCACGCTTCCTGCTGAACAAGGATCTCATCCAGCCCTACTGGTAGGCGCGAAACATTTAGTTCCACTCAACGATCTGATAGAATCCCCTGGGTACCCCAAGCTCGGGCGCAGGGGGGAGCGCGAGCCATGGACCTGCGGCAAATGGAAGTCTTCCTGGCAGTGTTGGAAAACTCTACCGTCACGCAGACCGCGCAGCGCCTCAACGTAACTCCCGGAGCCGTCAGCCTCCAGCTCCAGAGCCTCGCCCAGGAGCTTCGTACCGACCTGTTCGTGCGCGAAGGCCGCCGCATCGTGCCCACCCCGCAAGCGCACCGCTTCGCTGAGCACGCCCGCCAGGTGATGAAGAAGATCCGCGAGATCGAGCAGGATTTCGCCGATTTGGCCGCCGCCGACCAGCGGCCGTTCCACTTTGCCAGCGGTGCCACCACGCTGATCTACCGGCTGGGCGGTCCGCTGCGCAGCCTCCGCCGCCGTTTCCCACATGCCGATGTCCACGTCACCGTCGGGGCGACCGAGCGCATCGTGGACGGGCTGCTTAACCATCGCTTCGACCTGGGTCTGGTTTCGCTGCCCGTGACCCAGCCAGGGCTCAAAATCATTCCGCTCTATGACGAAGAGCTGCTGGCAATCCGTCCCGTCCACGACGGCCGCGCCGACTCGAGCGTTGCCACCGTTCATCCCGAAGAACTTGCCCGGGCCGGCTTTCTCCTGTTCCCCCAGGAGAGCAACATGCGCGGCATGATCGACCGCTTTTTTAAGGAGCTCGGGATCGCGCCGCGCGTCACCATGGAGGCCGATGAGGTGGAGGCCATCAAGCGCATGGTGGAGGCCGGCTTCGGCTACTCGATTCTGCCGCAGTATGCGCTGGGCGGACGCGGGCGCAGGTTTCAAAAGTTGCGCGTCGCCGGGCGGAGGCTGGTGCGCAAGCAAGCTCTGGCCATGTCGCAGAGCGGTTACCCGCGCGCGCTGACCGTAGCCGTCGCGGAATTGATAGAAGGCGCGCTATGTGAAACGTAAGGAACAACGCCCCAATTTTTCCCTGATACTCTGAAGGGTATGCGGCTTCGTCTCTTTGCGTTGTTGATTCCCGGCATTCTGGCTGCCCAATCAATCGTCGCTCAATCGCTTCAGGACTTCGAGAAAAAGGTCACTGAGTTCACGCTCCCCAACGGTTTGACGTTCCTGATTATTGAGCGGCATGAGGCTCCGGTGGTCTCCTTCCACACTTATGTGAATGTGGGCTCGGTGGACGATGTCACCAATCGCACCGGCCTGGCGCACATGTTCGAGCACATGGCGTTCAAGGGCACCCCGACCATCGGCACCAAGAACTGGCCGGAGGAAAAGAAGGCTCTCGATGCCGTCGAAGAAATTTACGACCGCCTGGACGCCGAACGCAACAAGGCCTTCCGCGCCGATCCCAAAAAAATCGCAGAGATTCAAGCCGAGCTCAAAGCCGCCATGGACAAGGCCAACAGCTACGTGGACGAGAACGCGTACCCGGGCATCGTCGAGGCCAACGGCGGCGAAGGCTTGAACGCGGCCACAGCCGAAGACCAGACCACCTATTTCTACAACTTCCCCTCGAACCGCATCGAGCTGTGGTTCCTGCTGGAATCCGAGCGCTTCCTGCACCCGGTGTTCCGCGAGTTCTACAAAGAACGCGACGTGGTGCGCGAGGAGCGGCGCATGCGCACCGAATCGAGCCCGGTAGGTGAACTGGTGGAGGCTCTGCTATCGACTGCGTTTGAGGCGCATCCCTATAAGACGTCTCCCATAGGGTGGGGCAGCGACATCGAAAATTTCCGCCGCACCGAAGCCGAGGCGCTGTACAAGCGCTACTACACTCCCGGCAACATGACCATCGGCATCGCCGGCGACGTGAACCCGGAGCAAGCTAAAAAGCTGGCCGAGAAATATTTCGGGCGGTTGCCGGCGGGTCCCAATCCGCCTCTCGTGCGGACGGTCGAGCCGCCACAGACCGGCGAAAAAACAGTGGCCGTGGCGTCGCCCGCGCAACCGTTCCTGCTGATCGGCTACAAACGGCCGGATGAGTACTCGAAAGACGACGTTCCGCTGGACGTGCTGAGTGACATCCTTTCCGACGGCCGCACGGGGATCATGTACAAGGACATGGTGCGCGACAAAAAGATCGCACTGGAGGCCGAGAGCCAGGCTTCGTTCCCAGGCGGGAAATACCCGAATCTGTTCATTTTTTTTGCCGTTCCCTCGCAGGGGCACACAATCGAGGAGAACGAGAAGGATTTGTACGCGATCATCGACAATTTGAAGAAGAACAAGGTCGACGCGGAATCGCTGCAGCGCGAAAAAACGAAACTGCGCGCGTCGCTGATCCGGCAGTTGGACTCGAACGCGGGCCTGGCGCAGCAACTGTGCTTCTATCAAGCCAACTACGGCGACTGGCGCAAGATGTTCACGGAACTGGACGACTACAACAAAGTGACCGCCGATGACGTGATGCGCGTGGCCAACGCCTATTTGGCGGAAAAAGACCGGACTGTGGCGTACACCTACGTTCCACCAAAAGAAGCCGCGAAGGAGCCCACAAAGGAGAGTGATAAATGAGATTCCGCCAAATGAAAACCCTCGCACTCGCCGTTGTGTTTGGCGCGGCTGCCTTGGCGCAAAAAGCGGCGCCGTCCTATAACTATAAGGACCTGAAGTTTCCGCCACTCGGGCAAGTGAAGGTTCCGGAGCCGACCGAGTTCACGCTCTCGAACGGGATGCGCGTGTTCCTGCTGGAGGATCATGAGCTGCCTTTGATCAGCGGCTCGGTGATGATCCGCACCGGCAATCTGTTCGATCCTCCCGATAAGAAAGGCCTCGCCGATGTGACCGCGGGAGTGCTGCGTTCCGGCGGCACCGGCGCCAAGTCCGGCGACCAATTGGATGAAGCGCTGGAAAACATTGCGGCGTCGGTGGAAAGCAACATGGCGGAGACCAGCGCAACGGTCGGTTTCAGCGCGTTGAAGGAAACCTCCGACACGGCGCTGCAGATTTTTCACGACGTTCTCACCGACCCCGGCTTCCGCCAGGACAAGATCGATCTGCTGCTCACGCAGGCTCGCAGCGGCATTGCGCGCCGCAATGACGACGCGGATTCCATACCGGAACGCGAACTGAACCGCATCATCTACGGCCGCGACACGCCGTACGGCTGGCAAGTGGAATACACCGACCTCGACAACATCCGTCGCGATGACCTGCTCGCGTTTTACCATCGCTACTACTTTCCCAAGAATATGATGCTGGAGGTCTACGGCGACTTCAACACCGCCGAGATGAAGGACAAGCTCGAAAAATTGTTCGGCGGATGGACTGTGGAGCAGCCACCGGTTCCGGCGTTTCCTCCGGTGACGGCGAAGCCGGCTCCGGGAATTTACCTGGCGGAAAAAGACGACGTCACGCAGACGTTCTTTTCGATCGGCGAGCTGGGCGGCATGCTTCGCGACCCGGATTACGCGGCACTGACCGTCGCCGCGGATATTTTGGGCGGTGGATTCCGCAGCCGCCTGTTTAAGAAGGTCCGCACGGAGCTCGGCTACGCGTACAACATTCAATCCGGGTGGGCCGCCAATTACAATCACCCCGGCAGCTTCCGCATCGTGGGCAGCACCAAGTCCATGACCACCACGGAAACGATCGAGGCCATCAACGCGGAGCTGGAGAAGATCCGTACGCAAGAAGTGACCGACGAGGAGTTGAAGGAAGCCAAGGACGGCGTGCTCAACGCATTCGTGTTCAACTTCGACAGCCCGGCCAAAACGTTGAATCGCGCCTTGCGTTACGCCTACTTCGGCTACCCGAAAGATTTCGTTTTCCAATATCAGAAGGCTGTGGAAGCGGTGACCCGCGCCGACGTTCTCCGTGTGGCCAAGGCTCATTTCCTGCCGGAGAATTTGTCGGTAGTTGCGGTGGGCAATCCCAAGGATTTCGGCAAACCGCTTTCGAGTCTCGGTAAAGTGACCCCCATCGACCTCACCATTCCCGAACCCAAGCAAGCTCCGGCTGGTCCGGTGAGTGAGGCGACCAAAAGCCAGGGAGCGGCGCTTCTGGCTCGTGCCGTGGATGCCATGGGCGGAGCGGAGAAGCTGGCTGGCGTGAAGGATGTGACGCGCACGCTCGATATGGCGATGGATCCTTCTCAGGGCGGATTCAAGATCAAAGAGGTCACCCAGGTCATGCTCGGTGCAACCGGCGCGGACCAGTTCCGCCAAGATCAGGAGCTGCCCTTCGGCAAGATTGTCGCCTACACGGATGGGAAATCCGGATTTCTGATCACGCCGCAAGGCACTGTGCCCATGCCGGCCGAGGTCGTGCGGCAAGCTCGCGGCGATATGTTCCGGCAACTCCCGGCATTGATTCTGGCGGCGAGGGATTCGGCGAAGACGGTGAACGCGGTGGGCAGCAACGCGGTGGAAATCAGCGGCGGCGGCGCGAGCGTCAAAGTCGAATTCGATCCGGCCACCGGGTTGCCCTCCAAGTTCGAGTATCAGGAACCCGGACAGGCGGGAGCGCCGTCTCAAGTAGTGGAGACCATGAGCGACTGGCGCGATGCCGGCGGCGGCGTCAAGATGCCTTTCAAGATCGCCTTGGAACAGAACGGCAAGAAGGCCGGTGACGCGACCGTCTCCACGTATCGATTTAATACTGGATTGAAGGCCGAAGATCTAAGCAAGAAGCAATGAAGGCCGCTGCTGTCGCCCTGATCGCCTGTTTGAGCGCGCTCAAAGCGCAAAGCCTTAACGACCCGCGGGCGAAGAAAGCGGTTGAGGACGCGGTCACGGCGCTAGGCGGAGAGCGGTTTCTGCACATGCAGGACCGGGTGGAATCCGGCCGCGCCTACTCGTTTTATCGCGACAAGATCTCCGGTCTTTCCATCGCCACCTTTTACACGCAATACGTTCCGGTCGCCTCCGGCAAGACCGGCCAGGACCTGGGCATGCGCGAGCGCGAAGTCTTCGGAGCGAAGGAGGAGTACGGTTACGTCCTGTTCCGCGAAGACGGCGCTTGGGACGTGAGCTTCCGCGGCCCCACGGATCTGGAACAGGACAAGGTCGACAACTACCGGCGCACGACTCTGAATGACATCCTGTATTTCCTGCGTGTACGTCTGAATGAGCCGGGCCTGTTGTTCGATTGGCGCGGCTCGGACGTGATCGAGAATCAGCCCGTGAACATCGTGGACATCACCGATTCTCAGAATCGCGTGATTACGGTGAATTTCAACCAGGATTCGCATTTGCCGGTCAAAGAGACCTGGGTGTGGCACGATCCCAAAACGCATGACCGGAACGAAGAGGTAACGCGCTACGCGGTCTACCGCGATAATGACGGCATCGAGTGGCCGCAACAGATCTTCCGCGAGCGCAACGGCGAGAAGAAGAGCCAGATCTTCTCCGAATCGGTGCTAATCAATCAGAACCTGCCCGACGCTGTGTTCGCCAAGCCTACGGGACCGGCAACGAAGACTCCCTGGAAAGCTCCGAAGAAAAAGTAATTCCTTGACAGCAGCCCTGGCGTTGAGATGCAATGTTGGCATCATGAACCAGCTAGTTTTCCGCTTCCGAGCCGCGGTTATTCTCACAATCGCCGCTTGTCCGTACACGCTCGCGCAATCGGGCGGAACACATTGGGTGGCAACGTGGGCCACGGCGCAGCAAGCTCCGGGATTCGGGTTTGGGGGCCGAGGCCGCGGGGCTCGAGGTGGTCAGGCTCCCGCGACGCCTCCCGCTCCGCCGCCGAGCACGCTGGTGGATCAAACAGCGCGCATGATCCTGCGCACCACCATTGGCGGCAAGCGCATTCGCGTCGAGTTTTCGAATGCCTTCGGCACGGCACCGGTCGAGTTCGGCTCGGCGCACGTGGCTTTGCGCGCGAAAGACTCCTCGATCGTGGCCGGCTCTGACCGCGGACTGATGTTCGATGGCAAGCCTTCCGCACGATTGCTCCCTGGCGCGACGCTGCTCAGCGACCCGGTGGATCTCGACGTGCCGAAGCTGAGCGACCTCGCGATCAGCGTTTACGTTCCCGGCGATTCCGGCCGGGCTTCCGGGCACTCGCAGGCTCTGCACACCACTTACATTTCGAAAGGCGATACGACGGGCGCCACGGAGATGGCGGACGCCACGACGACGGTGGCCTGGTACTGGATCTCCAGCGTGGACGTGCTGGCGCCGGCCGATGCCGGCGCGATCGTCGCATTCGGGGATTCGATCACGGATGGCACCACTTCGACTGTCAATACCGACCGGAGCTGGCCGAGCCTGCTCGCCGAACGCCTCGAAGCTAACAAGGCCACGGCGAACATTTCGGTATTGAATTTGGGCATCGCCGGCAATCAGGTGCTGGCGGACGGCGCAGGTGTCAGCGCGCTGGCCCGCTTCGACCGCGACGTGCTCGCGCAGCCGGGCGTGAAGTGGCTGATGATTCTGGAAGGCATCAACGACATGAACATCGCTGGCCGCGGGGGAAATAACGGCGGCGGCTCCACGCTGGCCGCGGGCGACCTGATCGCGGGGATGAAGCAGATGATCGACCGCGCACACGCGCACGGCATCAAGGTGATTGGCTGCACGCTGACTCCTTATGGCAACGCGACGGAAAAGGTGGAGGCGATGCGGCAGGCGCTGAACAAATTCATCCGCACTCCGGGTTCGTTCGACGCCATGGTGGATTTCGACAAAGTGATTCAGGACCCCGCCGCTCCCATGCAGTTCAAGGCGGGCTACAATAACACCGACAAGCTGCATCCCAACGATGCGGGCTACAAAGCGATGGCCGACGCAATCGATCTTTCCATCTTCACCACCAAGGGAGCAAAACGTTAGCCTATGCGTGTAAATTCGCGTGTACTCGCGGTTGTAGTTTTTTCGGCGGCGCTGGCGATGGCCCAGCGCGGTCCCGATCCGGCGCAGGTGGCTGCCACGGCGGCGGATCATCAGAACATGATGGACCAGCTCGGCATCAAGGCTCTGCGCCCGGGGCCGAGCGGGAATGAATCCGCGCCGAACCACGCCAATTACGACGAGGCCACGGCCAATCCGTTCCCGAATCTGCCCGATCCTCTGACGCTGAACAATGGCAAAAAAGTCACCACGGCCAAGATGTGGTGGAGCAAGCGGCGTCCGGAGATCGTGGAGGATTTCGACCGCGAGGTGTTCGGCCGCGTCCCCAAGAACGTGCCGAAGGTGACCTGGACGGTCACACGCACGGTAAATGCTATGGTCGGCAGCCATGCAGTGACCGGCAAGCAACTGACCGGGCACGTCGACAATTCGTCCTACCCGGAGATCAACGTCGATATCGAAATGACTCTGGTGACCCCGTCCGATGCGAAGGGTCCGGTTCCGGTGATGATCATGTTCGGCGGCGGTCGGGCGCTGCCGGGCGATCCTGCCCCGGCTCGCGGCGGACGCGGCTTTGCTCCGCCTGCGGGCTCCGATCCTCCGGCAACCGAGCAGCTCATCGCCGACGGTTGGGGCTATGCCTCGCTCAATCCGGCCAGCGTGCAAGCCGACAATGGCGCGGGCCTGACCAGAGGGATTATCGGGTTGGTCAACATGGGACACTACCGCAAGCCCGACGATTGGGGCGCGCTGCGGGCGTGGGCCTGGGGCGCGTCGCGCGGCCTGGATTATCTGGAAACCGACAAAGCCGCGGACGCAAAGCACGTCGGCATTGAAGGCGTGTCGCGCTACGGCAAGGCCGCGCTGGTGACCATGGCTTACGACACCCGCTTCGCCGTGGTGCTGATCGGCTCCTCGGGCGAGGGCGGCGCGAAACTGCATCGCCGCAACTGGGGCGAGGCGGTGGAGAACCTGACAGGCTCCGGCGAGTATCACTGGATGGCGGGCAACTTCATGAAGTACGGGGCCTCGGAAGCTACCTTGGGCAGCAAGAATGCGGGAGACATACCGGTGGACGCGCATGAGTTGCTCGCGCTGTGCGCGCCGCGGCTGACTTTCATCAGTTATGGAGTCCCGGAGAAAGGCGACGCGAAGTGGCTCGACCATCAGGGCAGCTTCATGGCCGCGATCGCCGCGCAGCCGGTGTTCCGTTTACTCGGCGCGAAGGACCTGGGCCGCTCGGACGACTATCACACGGAGAAGATGCCGCCGGTCAATGTGGGCCTGCTGGATGGGCAGCTCGCCTGGCGTCAGCATGACGGCGGCCACACCGATGGTCCCAATTGGAAATATTTCATTCCTTGGGCCGACAAGAATTTCGGCCGCAAACTCTCGGCACGGCGGTGAAAGCTTTTGCTTTCGTGATCGGCGCGAGTCTGGCACTGGCCCAGACGCCCGCCGATCAGCCGGTCTCGCGAACCGACCAGAACTCGCTCACCGCGCACGAGCAGTTGCTCGAAAAAGCCAAGCGCGGCGGCATCGATATCTACTTCGAAGGCGATTCCATCACGCGCCGGTGGGGCGCGACGGATTACCCGCAATATCTCGCCAACTGGAAGGAGAACTTTTTCGGCTGGAATGCGGCGGATTTTGGATGGGGCGCGGATACCATCCAAAACATTCTCTGGCGCCTGGATCATGGCGAGCTTGACGGAGTCAATCCGAAAATCATCGTTCTGCTGGCTGGGACCAACAACGTCGGCCGTCTGACTCCGGCGGAAGGCGCGGTCGACGCGCGAGCCGAAGACATCACCCGCGGGCTCAAGAAAGCGGTCAAGACCATGCAGGCGAAGGCGCCGCGCGCGGTCATCATCGTCATGGCGATTTTTCCACGCAACGATAATATGGCCGTAATGCCGATTATCGACAAAGTCAACGAGAATGTATTGAAACTCGCGGACGGGAAAAAGATCCGGTATTTGAATATAAACGATGAGTTGGCGGATTCGAGCGGCCGCTTATATGACGGAATAATGAACGCCGATAAGCTGCATCCGGCGCTCAAGGGCTACCAGGTCTGGGCCGACGCGCTGAAGCCGATTTTCAGGGAGATCCTCGGGCCGACGGCAAAGACGGATCACGCCCCGCCGCCGACGGGAGATCCCAGCGCGAAGAGGTAAAAGCCCGATTCTTGCCGGGACCAGCATCGCGGAAATGCGACGGCTGTTCTTATTTCGAATCAGCCGTAATTGTGCGCTCGGCGGTCTCCCCGTCTTCCACGTGGACGCTGGTGCCTCCCGAAAGAGCGTCCAAGAATCCGGGGCTCTGGAAATCGACGCCCTCAAACCTAGGAAGCGTGTAGATCGTGTAGTCACCGGGCGTGAGGTTTGAGAACTGAAGCATGTCCTGATCCAGTGGGAGGAGAAAGTCGTGCACTCTCTGTAACTGAGGGCCGGTCGACTCGGGAAATGATGGAACCAGCAGAACGGCCTTTAACGCCTGAACCGGATCTTTGAATCTGACCAACAGAGCTCCTCCGCCTGGCGTGAAGGCGATTTCGATGGGCGGAGCCGCCAGCCCAGGTGAGACAGTGAGGGCGGGATTTCTCAGCAGGTCGGCGCCGCCGAATAAGGCGGATTTAAAGTAGGCCCCGAAACAGGAAAGTTCTGCATTGTAGTCACCGGGCAATACGTCCTCTAGACTGAACTGACCGTCCCCCTTCCATGCGGGTACATAGACCACGTCAGGGTGCCCACGTTGGCGCAGGCTAATATTGCAGGGGTCGAGGAGACGTATCACATCCGCGCGGCCGCCGACGGAGCGCATGACTCCCTGAATCGTCGGGGCCAGCACCATGTCGATCCAGACGCCGCTAACATCGGCGTTCTGAACGCTCACCCTCGCCTCGCCCCGCCTGTTGTCCTGTTTCGCCAGAAGCCTGTACTCGCCCGGAGGCACATCGGGGACCGCGAACTCCCCGGTGGCGACATCGAACTCGGAGCGGATCGGGTTATCAGGGCCTGTTCCCCGCACCAATTCGAAAATCACGCTGCCGGGAGGAAGATCGCTCTTTATCCTGCCTGAGATTTCGAAACTCACGACGCCGGGAGCCAGATCGCCCTGCACCTTGCCTGAGATTTTGTACACAGGAGGCGCTGGGGGTTTCGTTGCAGGCATAAGGCTGACGTGAAAGACGGCGTCCGGCGACGCCACGCTCAGTGTAAAGCTCTGGCTGTAGGGCGTAAATCCGGCTTTCTCGACATCGAAGAGGTAAGGCCCCGCGATCAGCCCCTTGAAACGGAACTCGCCCCCCGGCCCGGATAACGCTTGTTGGACGTATGCGTCCAGTGGCGCCCCAGAAATGGCGACGTTTGCCGCCTCACTAGGCGTTGACGCTCTGATTATGGACACGACTGCCTGCTCGGGCTTTCCCGTGACCCCATTCGTCACAGTGCCGTAGGCGGAATACTGTTCCTGGGCGAGGCCGAACCCGGACAAGGCAGGCAATACCGCAAGAGCGACTATAGAGATATGCAGAATCGTACCTCCCCAGTCAGGCCTATCGTCCTTGGAGAGATTTGACTTTATGGAGCGATTCACGATGGCGTCCGCACTCATCGTGCACGACGCCGGCGTTCTCCAAACCTGACCACGGGGCCTCCGAGACGCGTTTGTTCACAGGTGCTCGGGGCGGAGTCCCGTTGTTTAAAATTTGCGCGAGCAGGCCAGAACCGATCTCCTCGCCATCGTGAAAAGCGAACGTACAGTTCGGCCGGCAGGGCGGGCCAGCCTGCGGTGTGAACCTCTCTGCCAGACCACGTCCCAATCCTGAGCAGAGCCGCTAAAACTTTGCTGGGCCTTGGCCGACGGCCAGCGGCTCATGTCACGGAGAAGACCCTTGCAAACGTTTCACGAACTTCTCCCCGTGATCGATGCAGTCGACGGCAACGCGCTGCGCGAGCGCTCTGACGGCTGCAGTCGCGGCTTCGCGGGTTGCACCGTAAGCCATTACGCCGGGCATGGCCTCAATATCGGCCCACCACCTGCCGTCTTCTTCGCGCCCGACCAGGATGGGAATCGACTCCACAACGATCGTATCCATTCGATCCTCTCGTTTTCGATTGTAGCCTTCGCGCTCACTTCCCTAATCCGCACTCGTCGTGCACCGCGCGCACCGCTTTCTCCAGGCCTGACCGGTTCACTACGATCGCGATGGTCAATTCACTCGAACCCTGGGCAATCGCGATGATGTTGATGCTGTGCTTAGAGATCGCGGTAAAGATGCGGCCGGCCAGGCCCGGCGTTCCGCGCATGCCTTCGCCCACCACGGCGATCAGGCCTACGTGCGGGTCCACTTGCAGAGGTCTCAGATATCCATGGGCGAATTCGAGCGCCAGATCTTCCTCTAAAAACTCTTTGGCACGTTCCAGCTCGGATTGCCGGACCAGGAAGCAGAAGCTTTGCTGGTAGCTCGAGCTGGTGATCGCCAGCAGCTCCACGTTCGCGCGAGCGAGAGCGTCGAGCGACCGCGCCATCACTTTGGTCCCGCTCAGCGCGGCGCTGGCCGGCTCGATCGAAACCAAGGCCACGTCGGCCATCGAGGTCACCGCATGCACTCCCTGCGGAGATTCCACCTTGGGCACGATCCGCGTGCCGGGCTTCTCCGGAGCGAAACTGTTTTTGCTCCACACCGGAATGCCCCGCTCGGCCAAAGGCGCGAGGGTACGAGGATGCAGCACCTTGGCTCCGTTATAGGCGAGCTCGGCGGCTTCGGCGTAGGTGATCGCGTCCAGCACTTGCGCGTTCGGGGCAAGACGCGGGTCGGCGGTCATGATGCCGTCGACGTCGGTCCAGATCCACAACTCGCGCGCATCCAGGGCCGCTGCCAGAATCGACGCCGAAAAATCCGAGCCCCCGCGGCCCAGGGTCGTCGGACGGCCGTCGAGAGTCGAGCCATTGAACCCGGTCACCACCGGCAAAACCCGTTTTTCCAGCAATGGGCGCAGGACCTTGACGACGCGTTGCCGGGTCGGCTCCATCAGCGGGGAGGCGTTGCCGAACAAAGCGTCGGTGGCGACGATCTCCGCCGCGTTGACGGCTGCGGCGGGAATGCCGCGAGCTTCCAAGTACTCGGCCATCAGGAGGGCCGACAAGCGCTCGCCCACCGCCACGGCTTCGTCTACGGAGCGCGGCGGACGCTCCCCCAGCATGAGAATGCCTTTGGCGATGCGGCTGAAATCCTCGATCAAGGCGCGAATGCCTGCCACGGCAGCGGGTTGGCGCTCCGGCGGAAGCAGAAGGCTGCAACACTCCATGTGACGGGCGGAGAGCTGGTGCAGGTTCGCTTCGAGATCGGTTTGGTCGCCGGCCTCGGCCTTGCGCAGAGTGTCGAGCAGAAGGTCGGTGATCTTGGACATGGCCGACACCACCACTACCATGGGCCCGTGCGCATGCTGTTCCGCGGCCAAGCCGGCGGCGACGCGGATGCGGTCGGCCGAGCCCATGCTCGTGCCGCCGAATTTCATTACCAGTAAGTTGTCCATTCGTGAATGAGGAGTCCGTTAGTTGGAGGTGCGCTTTCGCACCAATTTGAGTATCGCTTCTTCCACTTGCTGCGGCGTGAGACCGCTGGTGTCCAAGTATTCCGCATCCGGCGCCTGCGCCAGCGGAGCTTCCGCGCGGGTGCGGTCGCGGTGGTCGCGTTCGGAGATCTGCCGGGCGACGTGTTCGGGGGAGAGTCCGGTTTCGGCCGCGCGGCGGCGCGCCCGTTCCGCCGGGTCCGCATCCAGGTAGATTTTGACCTGGGCGTCCGGAAACACTACTGTGCCGATGTCGCGGCCCTCCATCACCGCGGACTGGGAGGCCGCGATGCGGCGCTGCTCCTCGCGCATGGCCCGGCGCACCCCGCCGCAGGCGGCGACTTTGGAGGCTGCCTCTCCGATTTCCGCCTCGCGGATGGCGGCGGTCACGTCGGCGCCGTTCAATAGAACGCGGCCGTCGGGAAACTCGATGTGGGCCTGCCGGGCGAGCTGTTCCAGGCGGTGCAGGTCGTCCAGGGGCACCTGGTTCTGGATTGCCCACAGCGCCACCGCGCGGTACATGGCCCCAGAATCGATATATAGGTAGCCCAATCGATTGGCGACGGATCGGGCCACCGTGCTTTTGCCGGCGCCGGCCGGCCCGTCGATAGCCACAATGACGCTCTTAGCCATTCGCCAAATACACGCCCTCTGTTGCCAGTATGGCGTACCGGAAGGAAGGGCCGCAAAATCCAACGCGCAAGCGGCCCAGGTTGAGTGGGAAGATGGTGGGGTGGCGTAACCTACGGCGTAAAGGTTACGCCTTTAAATCGAACGATTACCCTGCCATTGTGCGAATGCGCAGGCGCTTGCGGCGAAGTATACTTAACCTGATACCTGTGAAAGTTTTTACTCAACCTCGAAATCTGGTGCTCCTGGCCCTGGCGGCCTTGATGATCCTGGCAGGCTGTAGTTCGTCGCCGAGCGACGCGGAAGGAGGCGGCGGCAAGAAGGGCAAAGGCAAAGGCTTCGGCGGAGCCGGGGCCGCTGTGCCGGTGCTGGTGGCGACCGCGGTTCAGCGGGATGTTCCGGTCCAGGTCGCGGCCGTGGGCACCGTGGAAGCCTACACGCCGATCAGCGTGAAATCGCTGGTCACCGGTGAAATCACCAACGTGTACTTCAAAGAGGGCGATTACGTCCACGCCGGCGACAAGCTGTTCACGGTGGACGACCGGGCCTATCAGCAGCAGTTGAAGCAGGCGGAAGCCAATCTGAAGAAGGATCAGTTTATCGCCACGCAAGCCGAGGCGAATCTGAAGCGCGATGAATCCAGCCTGAAATACGCCCAAAGCACCGCGGAGCGCTATCAGGGCCTGCTCAAGGACGGTATTGTTCCGCGGGATCAGGTGGAGCAGTTAACCTCCAGCGCGAACGCCTCCGCGAATACCGTGGCCGCCGATCAGGCCGCGATCGAGAGCGCGCAGGCGCAAATTTCCGCCGACCAGGCCGCCATCAGCAACATCAACGTTCAAATCGGATGGTGCACCCAGTACGCCACCATCGACGGCCGCACGGGAAACGTGTCGGTGAAGAAAGGCAACGTGGTCACGGCGAATTCGCAGGAAGTGCTCACCATTAACCAGGTGACGCCGATCTACGTCACCTTCGCGATTCCGGAAGCCAGGCTTTCCGACGTCCGCAAGTACATGGCGCTGGGCAAACTGCCGGTATTCGCCAAACCCCAGGACGATAACGGGTCGGGCGAGGAGGGCGAGATTACGTTCATCGATAACGCCGTCGATACCACCACCGGTACGATCAAGCTGAAGGGCACCTTCCAGAACAAGGACTTGAAACTCTGGCCGGGGCAGTTCCTTAACGTGACTCTGCGCCTGACCACTATGCCCAATGCGATTACGGTCCCCAATGAGGCGGTGCAAAACGGCCAGGACGGGCAGTTCGTGTATGTGGTCGGCAGCGACAACAAGGTCGAGGACCGGCCGGTGACCGTCGGCGAGAGGGTGGACCAGGACCTGGTAATCATGAAGGGTCTGGAGGCGGGAGAAACGGTCGTCACCCAAGGCCAGTTGCGCTTGCAGCCCGGCTCGCTGGTGAGCGTCGGGGAGGGCCCGGGTGGAGGGCGCGGTAGGGGTCGCGGCAAGCAGAAATCCACTGCGGATAGCGCCCCGAGCGGCAAGGGCTAGCGGTAGCATAGATCGGGAGCGAGCGTGAACCTCTCCGAAATCTTCATCAGGCGACCCATCGCCACCAGCCTGCTGATGGCGGCAATCGCGCTGTTCGGAGTGGTGGCCTACCGCACGCTGCCAGTCAGCGATTTGCCGAGCGTCGATTACCCGACTCTCGACGTGCAAGCCAATCTCCCGGGAGCCGACCCGGCCACCATGGCTTCTTCCGTGGCCACCGTGTTGGAGCGGCAATTTACCACCATCGCCGGCCTGGACTCGATGACGTCGTCGAGCGGCACCGGCCAGACCCGGATCACGCTGCAATTCAGCCTGGACCGCGACATCGACAGCGCGGCGGTAGACGTGCAAACCGCCATCGCCGAGGTGACCCCTCTGCTGCCGCCGGGCATGCCCGCGCCGCCGTCGTTCCGCAAGAATAACCCCGCCGACCAGCCGATCATGCAATTGACCGTCACCTCGCCCACGATGGAGATGAGCGCCCTGGATGATGTGGCCGAGAACATCGTTATGCCGCGCATTTCGTTGGTCGACGGAGTCTCGCAGGTGCAGGTGCAGGGACAGCAAAAGTACGCGGTGCGGGTGCAGGTGGATCCGGACAAGCTGGTGTCCAAGCGCATCGGATTGAATGAGGTGGACCAGGCGATCGCCAACTGGAACCCCAATCTGCCCACCGGCACCTTGTACGGCCCGCAGCAAACCTACACCATCACCACTAACGCCGAGTTGCAGAACGCGGCTCAATTCGCCAACATCGTGGTGGCCTACCGCGACGGCGCTCCGATCCGGCTGGGCGAAGTGGCCGACGTGGTGGACAGCGTGCAAGACACGCGCCAGGCCGCCTGGATGTACGACGCCGAGGGGCAGGAGCGCTCCATCCAGTTGCAGGTGATGCGCCAGCCCGGCGCGAACACCATCCAAGTGACCGACGCGATCCGCGCGATTCTTCCCACGCTATCGGCGCAGATTCCGCCCGCGGCCAACGTGCGTGTGCGCTTCGACCGCTCGAAGAACATCCGCAAGTCCTTCACCGATATTCAAGTGACAATGTTGATCACGCTGGTGCTGGTGATCGGCGTGATTTTCGCGTTCCTGCGAAATCCCTCGGCCACCATCATCCCCAGCATGGCCCTGCCGTTCGCGCTGCTGGGCACCTTTGCCATCATGGCGGTGCTCAATTACAGCCTGGATGAGCTTTCGCTGATGGCGCTGATTCTTTCGATCGGGTTCGTGGTGGACGATGCCATCGTGATGTTGGAAAACATCATGCGCCATATCGAATCGGGCGAGACGCCTTACGAAGCCGCGCTGCGTGGGTCGAAGGAGATCGGCTTCACCATCATCTCCATGACTGTCTCCCTGGCGGCGGTGTTCATTCCGGTGCTGTTCATGGGCGGCATTCTGGGACGGCTGTTCCGCGAGTTCGCTGTGACCATCACCACCGCGATTCTGGTTTCCGGCTTGGTCTCCATCACGCTGACGCCAATGCTGTGCAGCCGCTTCCTCCGGCCGCACGCACCCGGCTCGCAGCCGGCTTGGTCGCGCGCGGCGGAGTGGATGTTTCAGAAGACGCTGCACTTTTACGAATGGAGCTTGCGTGGGGTGCTTCGCTGGCGCCCCCTCATGCTGGCGGTGTTCTTCGCAGTGCTGGGCGTGACGGGATACCTGTTCGACAAAGTCCCCAAAGGGTTCATCCCGGATACCGACGAAGACCAGTTGCGCGTGAACATGCAGGCCGCGCAGGGGACCGCGTTCGACCGCATGGTGACCTACCAGAAACGTCTGGCTGACATCATCCGCAAGGATCCCAACGTCGACAACTTTCTGGCCAACGTCAGCAACGGCAATTACAACCAGATGCAAATTACGCTGAAGCCGCGCGATCAACGTCCGCTTTCCGCGCAGCAACTGGTCGACAAACTGCGGCCGCAGTTGTCCAACTTCGCGGGCTTCAAGGTGTTCATCAACCTGCCCCCGGCGATCCGCGTGGGCGGCCGGCAGAGCAACAGCAACTACCAATACACCTTGCAGGGCGTCGACACGGATGAGCTGTTCAAGTGGGGCCAGATCATGGAGGACGAGATCGGCAAGTTACCCGAGGTCAATGACGTCTCCACCGACCTCCAAATCAAGAACCCGCTGATGACGGTGAAAATCGACCGCGAGCGCGCGGCGCTTTATGGCCTGGACGCCAGGCAGATTGAAAACGCTCTCTACAGCGCCTACGGACCGGAGCTGACCAGCAATATCTACACCCCCCTCAATCAGTACGAAGTGCTGGAGGAGATGAAGCCGAAATACCAGGAGTGGACCGACTACCTGTCCAAGATCTACTTCAAGGCCGGCAACGGACAACTGGTGCCGCTGGATTCGCTCGCGACGGTGAAGCCGGACGTGGGGCCGCAGAGCATCGCCCATTCGGGCGAGTTGCCCTCCGTGACGGTTTCCTTCGGACTGAAAACCGGCGTCAGCCTGGGCACGGCGGTCGACAAGGTTACTGATCTCGCCAACCGCATCCTTCCCAAGGACATCACCGGCGGTTTCTCGGGCAACGCGCAAATGTTCGAGGAGTCGCTGGCCAATTTAACGCTGCTGCTGATCGTGGCGATCGGCGTGGTGTACATCGTGCTCGGCGTGCTGTATGAGAGCTACATCCACCCCATCACCATTCTTTCGGGACTGCCCTCGGCCGGCGTGGGCGCGCTGCTCACGCTGATCCTGTTCCACAACGAGCTCAACATTTATTCGTTTGTCGGACTGGTGATGCTGGTGGGCATCGTCAAGAAAAATGCCATCATGCAAATCGACTTCGCGCTGGAAGCCGAGCGCAAGCACGGCAAAAATCCGGCTGATGCGATCTATGAAGGCTGTCTGATCCGTTTCCGCCCCATCATGATGACCACCATGGCGGCGATGCTGGGCGCGGTGCCGCTGGCGCTGGGATACGGCTCCGGCGGCGAAGCGCGCCGTCCGCTGGGTCTGGTGGTCGTGGGAGGGCTGTTGTTCTCGCAGCTAATGACTCTTTATCTGACGCCGGTGGTGTACACCTATATGGCGGGTATCGTGGGCTGGTTCCGGACGCGCAAGAGCGGCGCGTTTGAGCCTGCCGCGGAGTTTGGGGACTGATGAATCTTTCCGAGCCGTTTATTCAGCGCCCCATCGCCACCAGTCTGTTGATGGCCGCCATTGCCCTGTTCGGCACGGTCGCCTACCGCGCCCTGCCGGTGAGCGACCTGCCCAACGTGGATTTCCCGACCCTCCAGGTCACCGCCAGCTTGCCCGGCGCCAGCCCCGACACCATGGCCTCGGCCGTGGCCACGCCGCTGGAAAATCAGTTCTCGACGATCGCCGGCTTGATCGCGATGACTTCGGTCAACTCGCTGGGCTCGACGGAGATTACGCTGGAGTTCGATTTGAGCCGCAGCTTGGACGGCGCCGCCGTCGATACCCAGGCCGCCATCACCCAAGCCTCCAAGCTCCTACCCAACAACATGCCCACGCCGCCCACCTTCACCAAGGTGAACCCGGCCGACCAGCCCATCATTTACCTTGCGCTGCGATCCAAGCTGGTGCCGCTGTACACGCTGGACGAATGGGCCGAAACGCGCTTGGCGCAGCGCATCTCCACCATCAGCGGCGTCGCGCAGGTGCAGGTAATGGGGCAGCAGAAATACGCCGTGCACGTGCAGCTCGATCCCGAGGCCCTGGCCTCGCACCAGGTCGGCATTAATGAGGTCGAGACGGCGCTGCAATCCTGGAACGTGAACCTACCCACCGGCCAGATCACCGGACCGCAGCGATCTTTCACCCTCCAGGCCAGCGGCCAGTTGATGAGCGCCGACGAATACAAGACGCTGATCGTGGCCTACAAAAACGGCAACCCGGTGCGTCTGAACGAGCTGGGCGTCCTCAAGGACAGCGTCGAGGACGACAAGACCGCCTCCTGGTATTACGAAGGCGACAGGCCGGCCGAGCGGGCCATCGTGCTCGCCATCCAGCGCCAGCCCGGCACCAACACCATCCAGGTCACCAACGACATTAAGAAGCTGCTGCCGGCGTTCAAAGATGAGCTGCCGCCGTCGCTGGACATGTCGATCCTGTACGACCGGTCCGACACCATCCGCGAGTCCTACAACGACGTCGAGTTCACCATGCTGCTCACGCTGGTGCTGGTCATCACCGTGATCTTCCTGTTCCTGCGCAACGTCTCAGCCACGGTGATTCCCAGCCTGGCGCTGCCGTTCTCCATCATCGGAACGTTTTCCGTGATGTACCTGCTGCATTACAGCCTGGACAACCTGTCCATGATGGCGCTGATTCTGTCGGTCGGCTTCGTGGTCGACGACGCCATCGTGATGCTGGAGAATATCTTCCGCCACATGGAGATGGGAAAGAAGCCACTGGTGGCCTCGCTGGTCGGTTCGCGCGAGATCGGCTTCACCATCGTGTCCATGACCCTGTCGCTGGCGGCGGTGTTCATTCCGGTGCTGTTCATGGCCGGTATTCTGGGGCGCTTGTTCCGCGAGTTCTCGGTGACCATCTGCGTGGCGATTCTGATTTCCGGCCTGGTGTCGGTGACTCTGACGCCGATGCTGTGCAGCCGTTTCCTGCGTTCGCCGGAGCATCAGCAGCGCTCCCGGTTCTATCGCGTGACGGAGGGGTTCTTCGAAGGCATGCTGCGCGCCTACGACGTCACGCTCCAGATGGTGCTGCGCCATCGGGTGCTGACGATGTTCGCCGGCGCTGCGGTGCTGGGCGCCACGGTGTACATGTTCCTGATCATCCCCAAGGGCTTCATCCCCGATCAGGACACCGATCAATTGTCGGTGATCACGGAAGCCGCGCAGGGCACCTCGTTCCAGGAAATGAGCCAGCTTCAGGGCGTGGTGGCCGACATCGTGCGCGAGAATCCGAATGTGGCGGCGCTGATGTCCACGGTGGGCGGTACGGGCGCCTCGACCCTGGGCGGACCCAACTATGGCGAGATGGTGGTGCGCTTGAGACCGCGCAACCAGCGCAAGGAGCTGGTCAATCAGATCATCGACGACTTGCGGCCCAAAGTCTCCAACATTCCGGGCATGAAGGTGTACCTGGAGAATCCGCCGACCATCCAGATCGGCGGGCAGGTGACCAAGAGCCTGTACCAGCTCTCGCTGGTTTCGCCCAACAAACAGGAGCTGTACTACGGCTCCGAGAGACTGCTCAAGGCCCTGGCGCCGGTCCCCGGAATTCAGGATCTGACCAGCGACCTCGCCATCACCAGCCCGGAAGTGAAGGTGGACATCGACCGCGATAAAGCCGCCGCGCTGAACGTGAACGCCAATACGGTCGAAAGCGCCTTCTACGACGCGTTCGGGCCGAAGTGGGTCTCTACCATTTACGCCTCCATCAACGAATACAAGGTCCTGCTGGAACTCGAACCGAAATATCAGGCCGACCCGCACGCGCTCTCGCTGTTGTATTTCAAATCGTCCAGCGGGCAGTTGATTCCCCTGGAAACTCTGGCGAACATCAAGCAGGAAGCTGGACCGCAGTCCATCAACCATTTCGGCATGCTGCCGGCGGTTACGATTTCTTTCAACATCAAGCCGGGCTATGCTTTGGGCGACGTGGTCGGCAAGGTCCAGCAGATTGCCACGGAGACTCTGCCGCAAACCATCAGCGTCACGCCGCAAGGCGCGGCCAAAGAGTTCGAAGCCTCGCTCGGCAATCTGGCGCTTCTGCTGATTGTGGCCATTCTGGTGGTGTACATCGTGCTGGGCATCCTGTACGAAAGCTACATTCACCCGCTCACCATTCTCTCCGGGCTCCCCTCGGCCGGATTCGGCGCGCTGATCACTTTGCTGCTCTTCAAGATGGACCTGAACATCTACGCCTTTGTCGGCCTGATCATGTTGATCGGCATCGTGGAAAAGAACGCGATCATGCAGATCGATTTCGCTCTCGACGCCGAGCGCAACCAGGGATTACCGCCGCTCAAGGCCATCTATGAAGGCTGCCTGATCCGTTTCCGTCCCATCATGATGACCACCATGGCCGCTCTGCTGGGCGCGGTGCCCATCGCGCTGGGCTATGGAGCCGGCGGTGAGGCGCGCCAGCCGCTGGGCCTGGTGGTGGTCGGCGGGCTGATCTTCTCGCAGTTGGTCACGCTGTACCTGACGCCCGTGTTCTACACCTACATGGCGAGTCTGCAGTCGAAGCTCGGGCACAAGCAGGGTCGTCCCGCGCCGCAACCGGCCCCGGAACACGCGCCGGCTTAGAAGAGCTCTCGGCCGCGAACCGACGCGAATAAAAGACCTTTCGATTATGTGTTAATTCGCGGCTTAAAGTTTTTATTGGATCGTCAGAGGGCGATCGAAGATCACATCCAGCGTTGTACCCTGCCGCAGGTCGATCTCTTTACCGCGTGTTAGGAGTGTCGTTGCGGCGCCGACTGCTCCGCCGATCCCCGCTCCAATGCCTGCGCCCGTCCAACCCCGGTCCGTAAATCCGCCGATAGCCGCGCCGCTCCCCGCCAGGATCGCAATCCGTCCGGCGTCTTGCATCTTGGTCCCGGCTTGCTTCACCGTCCCCTCGTTGTCCACGACCTTCTGCCCGATCTGATCGGAGGCCACCGAATCGACGTGCGGCTCGATTTTATACACCTTGCCGCTTGCAAAAGTCAGCGTATCCAGGTGCAGAGCGATTTGCGCGCGCCCCTTCACCCGTCCGCTGCGCTTGGATTCAAGCACCGTGCCCTGCACATAGGTGCCGACCGGCACCAGAATCTGTCCGCTGCCCGCGACGGGGCTCGCGGTCTGGAGATAGACTTGGTCGCCAGCCTGCGCCGTGCGGGTGCTGACCGAGCTCACCATACGCAGGAGTACGTGCGTACCCGCGGGAATATCCGCGCCCAGCGCGCCGTAGGCCAAAAATCCGGAAAGAAAAAGGAGTGCCGCCGGTAACTTCATAACACCATGTTAGCTCCGATTTTTGCTGTGAGAGAACTTATTCCGGGGCGCTGGTTGGCGGCGTCACGCCGTTGAGCCGCAGGTACACGGCCATGTAGCCGTACATCTCGTTGGAATGCCGGATCAAATTGTACATAGTGGCGAGACGCGACCGCGTTGGCTCCGGCGGAAACGAACCGCCCAAGCGGGAACTCACCAGCTCGACCGCTTTGGCATCGGTCAGCGCGCCGAAGACCCGGTCGCAATAGGCAAAGGATTCCTTCAGCGCGGCCACCAACTCCGGCTTCGAGGCCTTAGATGCGGCTCCGAGGCGCTTCTGTTCGCCATTGAGGCCGGAGCAAACGAACATGTTCGCGTCGGCGATGTGGGCGATGCGTTGGGCGAACGTTTGCACCTCGGCAACCGGGCGGAAACTGTACTTATCGGCCGGCATCTTGTCCGCCAGCTTGAGGAGATTGTTCTTAATACTGTTGTAGGACCACCTTGCCTCCGCGCTGAGCGGATTCGCGGACTGCGCTTCGAGCGTCGCGGCACCGGCCAGCGCGAGCAAAGGCAAAAGCAAACGGCTCATGAAATGCCTCCCTTCGAAAAGGTTAGCCGAAACCGGCGTCTTCTGCCGTATTGCCAAGCAGCGAATGAAGAAAAAGAGAATGATTCTGAAGCCAGGAAGGACCACTGCACATCCAAGAAGCGGGGACGGGTCTCTTCCTCCGAGGGCTCGTGGCCGGATGGCCGGCGAAGGTTGTCTCACCCTGGACGCACCTCCGCTCCCTTTTTCATCCAACTTGCCAGGCGCGGACGATGCCGAAACTTAGCGCGGGGATCCTCCTGTTCCGCCGGCGCAAAGCCGCCCCGGAAGTATTCCTGGTTCACCCCGGAGGACCTTTATGGGCAAAGAAGGACGAGGGCGCGTGGTCGATCCCCAAGGGCGAATGCGCCGAGGGCGAGGACGCGCTGGCGGCCGCGCGGCGTGAGTTCGCCGAGGAAACAGGATTCCCTCCCGCCGGCGAGCCGATCCCGCTCGCGGACATCAAGCAGGCCAGCCAAAAGACCGTCAAAGTCTGGGCTCTAGAGGGCGACTGCGACGCCTCACAAATTCGCAGCAACCTGTTTTCGATGGAATGGCCGCCGCGATCAGGGAAGCAGCAGGAATTCCCTGAAGTCGACCGCGCCGGCTGGTTTCCGATCGAGGTCGCGCGGACAAAGCTCCTAAAGGGTCAGCTTGGGTTTCTGGACCAGTTGGCCGCGTATCTTTCCAAATTGCACTGACAAAATCGCCTTGACCAAACAGGGCTGAATTGGCGTGACCGTTGCATGTGCACGCCAAGCTCCAATCTCAGGAGCCTCGCCGCGGCCCGCGAGGTGTACGCTTAGGAAGAGGTCGCAGAACATGGCCAAGATCAGCCGGCGTGATTATGGAAAGGGCCTGCTGGGCGCAGCGGCATTGGGTCGCGGATCCGCGCTCTTGGCCGCGCAGGAAGGGGCGATTCCTCCCGAGGGAATCGGGCAGCACTTCCGTCATCTCGGCTACAGCGACATGGCGGGAAGGCCGGACAGCGTACAGGTCATGCTCAACCGGCAGCATCTTTACGTCGGCCACATGTTCAGCAATGGAGTCACGATTCTGGACGCCGCGGACCCGCGCAAATTGAAGCCGGTCGGATTTTTCACCGGCGGCGACTACACGCGCACGCATCATCTGCAAACCTCGGGCGACCTGCTCCTGCTCGCCAACGGCGCGAACATCGTCGCCATGCAGTCCTACGACAGCATCCGCGGCTATTTCGAAAACACGCTGGCCGACAGCATCACCAACCGTAAAAAATTCCGCTCCGGCTTGAGCATTCACGATATTTCCCGTCCAGCGGAGATGCGGGAGATTGCGTTTCTCGAAATGCCAGGACTGGGCGTCAACCGGCTGTTCTGGACCGGTGGACGCTATGCCGCGGTCGCCGCGCACTTTGATGGGTTCACCGACCATTTTCTGTGCATGGTGGACTTGCAAAATATCAGCAAGCCCGAAATCGTCGGGCGCTGGTGGATGCCGGGGATGAATCGCGCGGCGGGCGAGCCGTCCACTCTGCCTCCGGGCCGGCGCGTCGCGCTGCATCACATGATCACGTCCGGTAATCGCGGCTACGGAGCTTGGCGCGATGGCGGATTCACGGTCCACGATTTGAGCGATCCTACCAAGCCGAAACTGATTTCGCACATCAACTGGTGCCCGCCTTTTCCGGGCGGCACGCACACTCCCCTGCCCTTGCCGGGACGCAAGCTCGCGGTGGTCGCCGATGAAGCGAACGCGGAGAAATGCGCTAAAGGCATGTTCTGTACCTTTGTCGTGGATCTGCGCGCCGAGGAAAATCCGGTGACAATCTCCACCTTGCCGAGCCCCAGGGAGCGCGACTTCTGTACATCCGGAGTTTTCGGCCCCCACAACCTGCACGAGAACCGTCCCGGCACATTTCAAAGCGAGGAGACCATCTTTGCCACCTACAACGTCGCCGGCGTCCGCGTCTTCGATATCAAAGACGCCTTCGCACCCAGGCAGCTCGCTTACTGGGTGCCTCCGCCGCCGAAGAAGTTGATCGACCCACGGCCCAACGCCGGGCTGGCAGCGAAATCCGCCGACATTCTGGTCACCAAGGACGGACTGGTGTACGTCACGGACTGGAACGCGGGGTTGAACGTGCTGCAATACGAGGGCTGAGGCGTGAGCAGATTGCGCCTGCGCTGCACGCTTTCGCGCACCTGACTGGTGAGGGCACAGCCTCCGAAATCCATCTGTTCGAAAGCACGCCGCCCGGCGTGTGAAGATTTAGCGGCTACCACAGGTTAACGCGGCTTCTCAAAGCCCGCCTGCCTTTCACCAAATTGGGGCGACGCTGGTGCAAGCGAGGGCGTGGCGGAGATTTGCGCGCAAAGGGCCGGGGCCGGACCCGAGCCAACCCTGATCGCCTACGGGGCATTCGTCCTCCGCGTATCCGCAATGACGTGGGTGTGTTGCCTCTTGCGCAGCCGCGCGCCGGATTCGGCTGGAAAGAAGGTGTGGTAGGAAACACGACGGTGAGCGCGGGACCGGAGAAGCAAGCAGGATTCGCGCTGCTTTCGAAGGAGCCGTCGATTCTCGAAGACCTGCGCACGGAAAAGCGCTTTCAGAGCGTCCCTAGGTTCAGATCGACAACACGGAGCTTTCCTGGCTGCAGTACACCGAAACGAAGTCATCGGGAAATTGAGGTTTGTGTGGACCGTGCAGCGGCGCAACAACTCACCGGTTTCGCCCAATCGCGTGCCTAGGTCTCCCGAGGGCTCCTTTACTGCCACGGTGCGCCCGTACAGACGAATGAGTCATCGGCAGAAGGGCCAGGGAGGTCCCTGCCTGATCGGGCAGGTGCCGACGTTCCTATTCGATCGGAAATCCTACATAGTTTTCGGCCAGGCTGGTCATGGCCGCGCGCGACTCCATCAGATACTCCAATTCGGCGACCTGCCGCCTTTGGTCAAACGCGTTTTTGGAAACGGGCTTGTGCAGCAGAGTCGTCATCCGCCAGGAGAAGCGCTGCGCACGCCAGACGCGCCTCAAACACTCATCCGAGTAAGAGTCGAGCAGTTCCTCACGCCCGGACTTGTAGAACTCCGTAAGCGCATGCGATAGCCTCCACACATCCGCGATGGCGAGGTTCAGGCCCTTGGCCCCCGTCGGCGGCACTATGTGCGCCGAATCACCGGCCAGAAACAGGCGGCCGTAGCGCATCGGCTCCGCGACAAAACTGCGCATTCCGGTCACGCCTTTTCGCGTAATCGGCCCGGTTTCCGGCTTCCAGCCGTCGTCGCTCTGAAGCCGGATAAGGAGTTCCTTCCAAATTCGATCATCGGGCCAGCGTGTCAAGTCTTCGTCCGGAGCACACTGCAGATACAGCCGGGTCACCTTATTCGAGCGCATGCTAAACAGCGCGAAGCCGCGCTGGTGCCGGCTATAGACCAGCTCCGGCGAGGAGGGCGCAGCATCGGCAAGGATGCCCAGCCATCCGAACGGATACGCGCGCTCGTAAATTCGCAGATGGCTTTCCGGGATCGATGGCCGGCAAATGCCGTGAAACCCGTCGCAACCGGCGATAAAATCGCACCGAATCTCGGACGGCTTGCCGCGCTTGGTGAAGCGGATCTTCGGCCGCTTCGAACCCAGCTCGTCTACGCTCACCTTGGCTACTTCAAAGTGCAGCGGCCTCCGTGCCCGCACGCGCGCCGCAATAAGATCCTTCACGACTTCGTTTTGGCCATAGACGGTGATGCCGCGGCCGGTCAGAGCTGTCATGTCGATGTGGTGGCGCTGCCCGAAAACATTGATGTAGATGCCGTCGTGGCACAGACCTTGGCTCTGCAGGCGCTCCCCCATGCCGCTCTCGATCATGAGATCGACGGTTGACTGCTCCAGGACGCCGGCGCGAACGCGCTCGATGACATAATTTTTGGAGCGGTTTTCGACAATGACGGAGTCGATCCCACTCAGGTGGAGCAAATGCCCCAGCATCAAACCCGCGGGTCCCGCTCCAACGATTCCGACCTGAGTCCGGATGGTTATGGGACCCTCCGGTTTCGCGATTTCAGCAAATTAGTTCTTCGAGTGCTCGGCAAAGAACCTGAAGATTTCGGGCATGCCCTTGGGGATAATGCTACCGTGATCCTCCGGCCCCATTTCGACGTACTTGTAATTCATCTTCAGTTCAGTCATGGTTGCGACCCACTGACGGGTGCGATCGACGGGGACGGCGGTGTCGGAGCCTCCCTGAACGACGATCACGGGCAGCGTGTCCTTGACCGGCGTCAGCATTTCCTTGGCGTTGGCCTGCATGGTGAATGCTGCGGGAGCCAGTGCGCCAATGGCGGCCCAATTAGACGCGTACTTGACGCCCAGGTAGAGGGCTCCCGCGCCACCCATCGAATGACCCATCAAGTAGGTGCGATGTGGATCCACGTTGAATTCTTTGCGGACGAGATCGAGAACGTTCATGACGTCTTTCTCGCTGAGCTCACGCAGATTGGGCGGATCGTTGTTCGGAGCCGGGGCCTTGCCCTTATTCCCGCCCGCTCGCGGCCGACCTGTGGGTGTGCCGTACCAGCCGCGCGGATTGTAGCCCATGGGTCCGACGATAATGTAGCCGCCCTCTTCCGCGAGATCCACAGCAGGGCTGCGCAGCAGATTATTGTGATCGCCGCCGAGGCCATGCAGCATGACGATCAACGGAGCCGGCCTGTCCTTGGTGACCTTGGAGGAGACATACAGCGCGTAAGGAAGATCTTCGTTGGTGTCCTCAAAATGATACTTGAGCTGCTGAACGCGAGGGTCGGGCGGACGGTTGATGCCCTTCCCCTTTGCGGCCTGTTTCTGCTGCTCCGCTTGGGCATGCGCGCTGGGCGGCTGGATTAGGGCGAACTGGAAGACCAATCCCAATCCAGCGCCGCATCCAATGGCGGCCAATGTGGCGCGGGTGAGTTTCATGCAAGGTTCCTCCTAAAATCCATTGCTGCAAGTGAAATTGGCTGCGTCGTCGGTGCTCCCGGCACCCTTGTATTTGGCGACCTGCGGGTATTGGCACAGCGGGCGCGTGCGGGTCGCGCCGGACTGTTCGCGGCGGGTGGCCGAAAGGGTCGCGGGGGCCTTGCCGTCTTCCACCCAGGACAGAACTGCATCGAGTTGGCCGGAGGGGGTGGGTCCAGCGCCGCCACCGCAATGGCCGACGCCCGGAGCGAGGAAAAAGCGCAGGAACTGCGCGGTCTTCTGCGCGCCGCCCATTTGCGCCACAACGCGTTTGTAGAAATCGATGGAGCCCTCCGGAGTAATCAACTGATCCGCGCCGCCGTGCCACCACAGCACCTTGCCGCCGTGGTCGCGGAAGGCGCTCAGGTCGGGATTGTCGGTTCCGATCACGGTGTCGAATTCCTCGACCGATTGGTCCCAGTAGTGTTGATACGCCTCCGGCGTCAGAGTATTGGCGTCGAACTTGGGATCTTCGGCGATCCAATATTTCAGCCAGTCATTGGTGAAGGTGAACATCTGCTCCTTGGGCGGATTGCCGCGGCTGGAGACCAGAGCATTGAGATCCGAACCGCGAGTCTGCCCGTACCACAGGAAGCTGCCATCCAGACGGCGCGGACCATCCCAGATTTTGCGGATGATGTCGGCATCGGCTTGCGTGAACATGCCGCATTCACCAGCGGAGGTGCCGATGAGCTCCTTGGGATCGTAGTGGCAGCGGCCGGGATCTTCGATCACCCCATCCTTGACGCCGTCGATCCCGTCGCAAGCGGCGATGGCGGCCTGGGTCGCGGCGGCCAGCTTGCATGGCGGCACGGCGTCTTGGGCGGCAAGCTCCTGGACGGTGCCCCAGATCGACTGCATCATGAGCTTGGGCCAATTGATGGCCGGGGCTCCGGCGACAATGCCGTTGTAATCGTCCGGATAGCGCTCGGCTTCCATCAATCCCTGGCGCCCGCCCGTGGAGCAGCCGTACCAATACGAATACTTCGGAGCCTGGCCGTACATCGCTTGCGTGAGAGCCTTGCCGGTGACGGTCATGTCGTGGATTCCCACATGCGCGTTGTCGCGAATGGACTGCCAGTTCAGATGACCGTTCGCGTCCAAGCCGAAGCTACCGCTGCCGCCCATGTGCCCGGTGTCGGTCGAGCCGGAGGCGTAGCCGAGAGCCACCCCTTGGTTCACGCCTGCCGCGCTACCGCCTGAGAATCCGCCTCCGCCATTGCCCAGAAAACGGCCGTTCCAGTTCGAGCTGGGGATCGCGACCCAGATGGTGACTTTGTCGCCGGCGGGCGGATGAGTGGTGGCCGCGGTCACACGGCAGATGCCGGCATTGTTGGGATCGACCGCGGCGGACTCAATTGTCGTATTCGGCAGAGCGACCATCGCGAGGCTCTCGCAGGAACGCACCGGCTTCGCGTTGGGAATCGCCGGTTTGGGAGTCGTGCCGATGGGAGGTGGTGCGCCAAATGCGCCCCGGCCTCGCGCTGGACCGCCTTGCGGCGCGTTACCACCACGCCCGCGTCCTTGGCCCGGACCCTGATCTTGACCAAAAGCCATCGAGGCTGCCATCAACAAGCCGATAAAGATTGTTCGCTTCATAGTCATGCAGTTTATTACACGCCCACACAACTGGCCAGGCAGTCGCCCACTTCGAGAAATCGTGTGAAGTATGGCAAGGATGCAAGCGAACGGCAATGACTATTGTTGGTCATGACAGTCGAATCCGCCTCGCGGGCCTATAATATGGCGTACGGTGCGTTCAAGATCGCTATTCCTGCTTGTGATGGGTCTTTGCGGCCGTGCGCCTGCATCCCCGTTGCACAAGTCTCTGACGCAATACTCGCGCGCTGTCTGGACCCAGCAGCAGGGGTTGCCGCAAGACACGGTCCATGCGATTGTACAGACCACCGACGGCTACCTGTGGCTGGGCACCGACGAAGGCTTGGCGCGCTTTGACGGCTATGAATTCGTCACATTCACCAAGGAACATGACGAGCTTCCGGGAGACTCGATCACCAGCCTTGCCGCGGGCCACGATGGCTCACTTTGGATTGGTACTCCGGACGGATTGGCCCGCTACGACGGGAAGCATTTCCGCAAGTACAACCCAAAGGACGGCCTGCCGGACGGCGATATCGAATCTCTGCTCGCCGACCGCGCCGGAAATCTCTGGATGGTGGTGGGTGGCAGCGTGAGCCGGTTCGACGGATCCCGGTTCACAGACTATCGCGCCGGACGGGAAATTCCATTGAACCGCGTACGCGCTCTCTCCGAAGACCGCGGCGGAACGGTGTATGCGGCCGGCTACAGCGGGGTGGTCCGGTTCGTGGGCTCCAGGTTCGAAACGGTGGTCGGCGCGGATGTGTTGAGCGCGGACTTCCCGCTGGGCGTCCGCGTGGACGATGCGGGAACGATCTGGGTGCTGGGCACGCGAGGCGTCGTCGCGTACGACCGCCAGGGCCGCATCCGCCGCTACGGCCAGGCGGAGGGACTGCCGAATTCGTTCGGCCTGACCGGCGCGCTGGAAGTCGACCGCGAGGGCAACGTGTGGGTGGGCACGGCCGCGGGGGTCGCGCGCTTGGAGCGCGAGCAGTTTCAAACGCGCACCGACGTGATTGGCGAAAACGGACGCGTCGCGGTGCGATGCATTTTTGAGGATCGCGAAGGGAATATCTGGCTGGGCACCAACAACGGCCTGGTCCGGCTTCGCGACGACCTGTTCACGGTCTACGGAAAAGCCGAGGGTCTTCCCAGCGACGAGCCTACCTCAGAACACCAGGATCGCTCCGGCAGGATTTGGGCGGGTTTCCTAGACGGCGGTCTGAGGGTGCTTTCCGGCGGAGCAGCACCGCCTTCGCTACCCATGGAAGGCGTCTTCTCGATTCAAGAGACACGCGACGGCGAGTTGCTGGTGGCCGGACGCAACGGGCTGACGCGGCTCTCCAAAAGCGGCTGGCGAACCTTCGCGCCGCCCGACCCGGTGGGACGCAAATCGGTCTACAACGCGCTGGGCGATTCTTCCGGCCGCATTTGGCTCGCGCTTCCCAGCGGCCTCGGCGTGCTGAATGGTGGCCGGTTCCAGTCCGTGATCGCGGGCGGAGTGCAGCCGGACGCTTCCTTGTATTCGCTGGCCGAGGGGTCCGACGGCTCCCTGTGGGCCGGCAGTTATCGCAAAGGATTGTGGCGCATTCAGGGCGACCAGAAGCGGCTGTACACAGTTGCCGACGGCTTGGGCAGCAATCAGATTCACGCTCTGTACGCAGACGCGGATGGCGCCCTTTGGGTGGGTACGTTCGGAGGCGGATTGAGCGTCCTGCGAAACGGACGGTTCGTCACCTACACGGCGAAGGACGGCTTGCTCAGCGATAACATTTCCAACATCCTGGACGACGGCGCATCGCTGTGGCTGATGACCACGCGCGGAATCTGCCGCGTCGCCAAACAAGAACTGCGGGATTTTGCGAACCACCGGGTCAGCGCGCTGCATCCGTCGAACTACGGGATCGAGGACGGGTTGCGAAGCGCGCATGGCCCGGCAGCGATCAGCGGCGGAGGCGACCGGCACGCGGATGGGAGCCTGTGGTTCGTAACCAGCGGCGGGCTTGCCGTCTACGAACCCGGCAGATCCAGCCGCGTGTCTGCGATGCCTCCGGTTCATGTGGTGGAGTTAGCGGCCGAAGGCCGTCCTCTCGATGCCAGCAAGAGCCCGCGCATTCCCCCGGGGAGCGGACGGCTGCAATTGCGCTTCGCAGCGATTCATTTGAGCGCGCCCGAAGCAGTCGCTTACTTCTACAAGCTGGATGGCCTGGATTCGGAATGGATCTCCGCGGGGTCTCGCCGCGAAGTCAACTATAACAATCTGAGACACGGCCATTACCGGTTCGAGGTTAAGGCGGAGTTGCCCGGCACCCCACCCAGTGAGAGCTGGTTTGAATTCGATGTGCTCCCGCATGTATATGAGACGGGATGGTTCCGCGCGCTGGCAGCGCTGATGGCGATGGGACTCGGCTGGATCGCGTACCGCGTTCGCGTAGGACAAATTCGCAGCCGGTTTAGCGCGGTGGTCAAGGAACGCGCCCGCCTCGCACGCGAAATTCACGACACGCTTGCGCAAGCCTTCGTCGGAATCGCTTCGCAGCTCGATGTGGTGGAGATGAAGCTGCCGGACGGCGCGGTGGAGGCAAAGGGATCGCTGGACCTGGCTCGCCGCATGGCCCAACATAGCTTGACCGAGGCCCGGCGCTCCGTTCTGGATCTTCGCACGGCGGCTTTGGACGATCAGGACTTGAGCACCGCGCTCAAATCCGGCGCGGCAATGTGGGCGGCTGGTTCAGGCCTCGATGTCCGCGTGGAGGTCGAGGGCGATGCTATTACCGTTCCTCCAGATGTCTCGCATCAGGTTCTTCGCATCGCGCAGGAGGCGTTCAACAATGTTCTGAAGCACTCCGGCGCCAGCAGCGTGGCGGTGAACCTGGGAATCCACGCACGCCGACTCGATCTGCAGGTGGTCGATAACGGCTGCGGGTTCGAGCCCGCCAACGCCTTCACGTCCGCCAACGGCCATTTCGGGTTGATGGGCATGCGCGAGCGCGCCGAGCGCGTGAACGGCGAGTTGCATCTGGAAAGCCACCCGGGACGAGGAACCGAAGTGCATATCGTGGTGCCCCTGCCCTGAGTTCAAAGCGATGACTCAGAAGATCCGCATCCTGATCGCCGAGGACCATTTGATCGCGCGCGTCGGCGTCACCGGCATCATCAACATGCAGTCCGATATGACAGTGGTCGCGGAAGCGGTCAACGGCCGGCAGGCGCTGGAACTGTTTCGCCAGCACTTGCCCGATGTGACCCTGCTCGACGTCAGAATGCCCAAGATGTCCGGCATTGAAGCGGCTGCGGCGATTCGAGCAGAGTTTCCCGAGGCTCGGCTGATCGTGCTCACGTCATATGACGGAGAGGAGGATATCCGCAGAGCCGTGGACGCCGGCGTCCATGGCTTCCTCACCAAGGACGTGCTGCACAATGAACTGATCAAGACCATCCGCGCGGTGCACGCCGGCCGCAGCCACATCTCCCAAAAATTGGCCGCGAAACTCGCGGCGCAACTGGAGCGTCCACAGTTGAGCCCGCGTGAGGCACAAGTGCTGGAGCTGATCGTGCGCGGGTTGAGCAACAAACAGATCGCCTACGACCTGAGCATCTCGGAAGAAACCGCCAAGAACCACGTGAAGCACATCTTCGGCAAGCTGGGAGTGCAGGACCGCACACAGGCGGCGACCATCGCCATCCAGAGGGGGATCGTTCATTTGTGACCCGGCACACGGCGCAGCCGTCGCACGCCGGTGATGCATTGAAAGTACGGAGGCGGCGCGTTGGTAAAGTAAGCGCGGAAACAGTCTTGCGTTGGTGGTCGACCGCCCGATTCTCGATCTCCTGAAAATCGACCCAGAACGCCGCTTGAGGTTAGTACCGACGGCAGGCAACTCATTGTTACTCCCGCGCGACCCTCCGCTCGGCAGGAATGGGCGCACAGGCGCTATGGAAGGGCGCTCCGGAAGCTGGCCGAGAAAACCATACCCCTCAGGCGACATTCGGCGGCAAGTTTCTGCACACCTCCATTCCAGCCATGGCAGCGGCGTACCTCTATCACCTCTGCCAGAATCGTTCGTTCATTGACCGCAAGAAAGGGTCAGCGCCAACGCCGCCATTACGTTCTTGCTAATGAATGATTGGGGCCAACATTTGGAGAGGACGAGTTGGTGGAGCTGGTTCGGACGGTTGCCTCGGAACGGGTGGTCAAATCGGACTTAATCGCCATCTTCGAAGCCAAGTGCCGGGCCCTGCATGGCGAATAGCCACGGAGCAACAGGAGGCCCTCGGGCCCAACGTTACTTTTGACTCTTCGCTGAGTCCCCCAGGCCGCCGGTGATGCCGTCCACCTGATAGCCGGTCTGAATCTTGCGGATTTTCGCGATTTCCGCCGGGGTCGCCGTCTTGGGGTCCACGTTTGCTTCGGCGCAAGTGAAGCCACGCAGGGTGCATTCGGAGGTGGTGTGCTTGACGCCTCGCTTGGCCATCTCCTCGGTCATCAGCTTCACCACGTCGGTGTGCATGATCACGGCGTTGTTGGGCACGAAAGTTCCCACGCCGATGGCGTAGTCGATCGGCATCAGCGGCTCCACGCTGGATCCAAAAGCGCCGTCATTTTTCTTGCCCAGGTCATGCGCGCCCAGGTCCGCGCCTTGCGCGATCAGGTACTTGACGATTTCGATATCCCCGAGATTCGCGGCCACCATCAGAGGAGTGATCCCATAGCTGTCCGCCGCGTTGACATCCTCGCCGAGGCCCACCAGTAACTTCACGACCTCCAACCGTTCAGCCGGAGGACGGAGGCGGTGATAGCCGTTGATGAAACCCGTGCCGCAGGCAGCCATCAGCGTGGTCTCGCGGTCGCTCGATGAGATGCGAGGATCTGCGCCGTGCTCGATCAGCAACTTCACCAGCTCGATATCGCCCGAGAATGCCGCTCGCATGAGCGCCGTCGCGAACACAATGCGGGGCGAGCCTTCCCGCATGCGCGCCCGCGGCGTGGAGTTCACGATAGCGTTCGGATTCGCGCCCGCCTCCAGCAGTTTCTTGATCACGGGCATCGGGTCGGTGGTGACCATCCAGGGGAAATTGGGAGCGGTCTCCATGTTGCGGCGGTCCACGGCCCAGAACAAGGGCGTGAAGCGCTGCGCGTCGGCGTGGTTGACGTCGGCGTGGCTGTCGATCAGCAGGCCGGCGACTTCGTAGCTGCCGTTGAACAGCGCGAGACTCAGGGCGTCTTTGCCGTCGCCGCCGGCAGCGTTAACGTCCGCTCCAGCTTTGACGAGAATCCTGGCCGACTCGAGATCGTTCTCTCGCGCAGCGAACATCAGAGGAGTCAGCAAGCCGCTGGCGAACTCCTCGACCGGCTGATCCGGCTTGGCGGCCACTGGGCTGGTGCCTTCAAAACCTCTCCCGGACGCCGAAGGAACGAAATCGGACTTCGCATTGACGTCCGCGCCCCGCTGCACCAGAAGTTGAACGACATCGGGATGGTGTTCGGAGACCGCCCACATCAGGGCCGTGGTTCCGCCCCAGGTTTCTTTCGCGTTGATGTTGCTAGCTCCGTGGTCCAGCAACGCTTTCACCGCGGCGGCGTTGCCCGTGCGCGAAGCCATCATCAGCGCGGTGTCGCCGGCCGAGCTCAAGGGCGCGTTCGGATCGGCGCCGCCCTGGATCAAGCGCTCGATCATGGCGGCGTTACCGTTCTGGGCGGCCAGAAACATGGGCGTCGCGCCCTCTTCATTAGCGGCTGAGATGTGCGCTCCGGCGCGAAGCAGCATGTCGGCCATTTCGAGATCGTTTTCGCGGACCGCCCAATGCAGCGCAGTCGCGCCGTCGGCTTGAGGAGCGTTGACGTCCGCCTTCTGCTGGATCAGAGTCCGCACCGCGGCCTTGTTACCCTGCATCGCGGCGTCGGCGAGCGGGCTTTTTCCGGCGGCGAGCAAGGCTGCGGCCGATAGGAAAGCAATTGAAAAGCCTGTGAATAAGCGTGTCATGGTTTTGTCTGCTTCACTTTCGTAAAGACCACCGGAAGAGAATCGTAATCTGGCAGAGCCACGATGCCGGCAGCGGCATCCGGCGCTACTTTCTCTCCCAGCGAGAGCTTGCCCTCGCCCGTTCCCTTCGTGTTCACGCGAAGTTCGATAATCGAAAAATTGTAGGACGAAGGCGCAGCCGGAGCCTGGTTGGGAGCTCTCCACAGCGCGTTTGACTCGCCCAGCCGCCGGTCCGTGATAAGGATGACGCGATCGCCTCCATCGGGCAGGGTGAACTTGCCCGCATAGCGCACGGCGTAGCCGGCCGCTTCAGACGACCAGAGATAGCCGATGGTCGAAGCCTCCTGCAATGCCAAAGTCAACTGGCCCTCGGGTGTGGGTTTTGAAGGCGGAGCTTCGCTGCGTGAGGCCCCTCCGCGTCCGCCTCTGGCGGCGGCTGTGCCCCGTCCTCCGCGCCCGCCGCGTCCAGTGCCGCGGCCGTTTGCGCCGGCGTTGACCGCTCCGGGTTTCAGGTCCCACGCATCCATCAATTTTTCCCGCTCCGCATCCGCCGACCAGCGGAACAGATCGATGCGGATCAAGTCCGGCGCGCCGGTTACGTTTGCAGTAGTCGCAGTGAACCGCAGCATCGGCCCCGAGTCCGTGGGCGGCGCTTCGGCCACCAGGATTCCGCCCAGCAACGCCGCACCCAGAAGCATCAGCCCCGTGCGTATCATTTGTCCTGGTTGGTTCCCCATACCCGCGCCAGCCATTCCACTAATTGTTCCAGCTCTTGATCCGATAACACCGCACCTCTTTCGCGCATATCCACCAGCGTCACGCGCCAGCCATCCGCCGAGTTGCGGACATTACCCACCCGATCCAAGCCGTGGCATGCAGTGCAGGCGCGATTCATCAGGCGTTGGGCTTCGGGGTCGGAGAAGAACGTGGTGATCTCCGGAGGAATGTAGGTTCGCGGAAACGGCTTGGTATCCGGTCCAAATTTCGATACCAGCCAGTCCAGCAGCAGAGCGCGATCAGCCTCCGTCAACCCGTCGCCATCCGGCTTGTGTTTGTCCGCGAGAAGCTTTTGCCAACCGTCCCGGTCTAGCGAGTAGAAGGCGTAATCGTCGATGCCGTGGCAGGCGGTGCAGTTCTTGCGTATGATCTCCCACACCGGACCGTCCGGGCGCTGGACTTTTGGACGCGCGGCACGGCCGCCCACCTGCGCGAAAAGCGGGGCGGCAGCTAGCGCCATAGCCGCCCACGCCCATGACCTGCGCGACTTACTCTGCATTACAGCGAAAGCGGCGTCGTGCTGGAACCGAAGTTTTGCTGCATCCCGGTCTCTTTACCGGCCACGTCGTATCTGGGTACCTCAGTGATGTCGTACTTGTGCAGCAGGGCCAGCAGCATGTTGGAGGTGCGCTCCGTGTTATCCGGGAACACGATGTGGCGGTTCCCCTTGAAATTGCCGTCCAGGCCACCCAGCAGGATCACCGGCACCTTCACATGCGCGTGGCGATGCGAGTTCCCCATGTTGCTTCCCTTGTAGATCAGGATGTGATCCAGAAGCGTGCCGTCGCCGTCCGGCGTCTTGCTCAGCTTGTCGGCGAAGTACGCCAGGTTCTGCACATGATAGCGATTCATCTTGGCGTAGTTGGCCACGTTCTCCGGTTTATCGCCGTGGTGCGAGGAACCGTGCCAGCCCCCGTTGAAGCCGGATTCCGGGAAACTCGCACCCGAGAGATCCTTGCCAAGCATGTACGTCGCGGAGCGGGTCAGATCGCCCTGAAACGCTAGCGCCAGCAGATCGTACATCAAGAGGTAGTGAACGTGTTTGTTCTCCGGAAGCCCAAAGGGAATCTCTTCGGATGGCTCCTGGATCGATCTCTCCATCGCGATCTTGATCCGGCGCTCGATCTCGCGCACGTTTTCAAGGTAGGTGTCGAGCCGGGCCTTGTCGCCCGCGCCCAGCGGCTGCTTGAATACGTTGATCTCCTGCGCCACCGAATCCAGGATGCTGGCGTTCTCCTTGCGCCCCAGCTTGCGCTCCTCCGGACTGGTGCCGTCGCCGAACAGGCGCTCGAAGGCGACTCGCGGATTCACCTCGGTCGGAAGAGGCTGAATCGGCGAGGTCCAGGAGATCGAATTGGTGTAGGCGCAGCTATAGCCCCAATTGCAGTTGCCGAAGTTGCCGTCCTGCTCGACGCCGAGCTGAATCGATTCGAGAATGGTGTCGCGGCCGTACTTCCGGGCGATGAGTTGATCGAGTGTAATGCCCAGATACGGGCTGACGCTGTTGCGCCGGGGCCGCGCGCCGGAAAGCAGAACCGCGCCGCGCGCGTGATCGCCGCCCGGCTCTTCGGTGGTTGCCATCGCTTCCGGCATGTCCATTCCGCTGATCAAGGTCACGCGCTTGCGGAAGGGCTCCAGCGGTTTGGTGATGAAGGAGAAGTCGAAGTTGGGGCCCTCCTGCAAAGGACTCCAGTATCCGGGCGCAGCGCCGTGCGGGTGCCAGACTCCCAGGAACCGCCGGACCGGAACCGCCGCGGTCTGGTTCTGCGGAGTCTGCGCCGGAATCATGGAATCGAGCAGCGGCAAGCCGATGGTGACGCCGGCTCCGCGCAGGAATGTACGCCTCGGGATGAATTTCTTGGTGATAAAGCTCATTTACCTTCCTCAACTTCCTTGGTCCTCATCTGAACCTCAGAGGTCCTCATTTGAAAAGGTGCGCTCTTGACGATGCCCATCAAGATCGAATCAAACCGGTCGTTGTCCTTGTCCGCGTCCCGCACGATCGACCGGATCACCGGCATGTCCTGATACTCGACCCCGCGTCCGAGAGCGAACGTCATCAGTTTTTCGGTGATCATGCGGACGAATTGCGGCGAGTATTTGAGCAGAGCCTGGCGCAGCTCGATTGGCCCGTTCACCTTGGTCCCGTCCCACAGCGTCGCCGAGGCGTCAATCGGAACTCCGCCATTGCCGCCCTGCTTCAACCGGTATTTGCCGTCTGCGTCGAAATTCTCCAGCGCGAACCCGATTGGGTCCATCAGCTTGTGGCAGCTCGCGCACGGTTCCATGGAGCGGTGCAGGGTCATCTGCTCGCGCAGGGTAAGCACCTTACCGTCGCCCTTGGTGTCTTCAAGCGGGGGAACGTTGGGCGGAGGCTCCGGCGGCGGCGTGCCCAGAATATTTTCCAAGACCCATACGCCGCGCTTCACCGGCGAGGTGCGGAAGTTCTGCACCCAGGTGAGGGAAAGGAAACTCCCTTGCCCCAGCAAGCCGCGCCGGTACGCCAGATCCGGCCCTAACGTGACGCGGCGGAACTCCGAGCCATAGATTCCGGGAATGCCGTAATGCTTGGCTAGGCGTTCGTTCAAGAACGTGTAATCCGCGGTCAGCAGGTCTACCACGTTGCGATTCTCTCTGATGATGCTCTGGAACAGCAGCTCGGTCTCGCGGCGGTAGCTCTTGCGAAGCTCGTCATCCCAGTCCGGATAAAAGACGCCGTCCGGTGACGTCGCGGGAAGGTTTCGAAGGTAGAGAAGTTGATCGCCGAAATTTTCCACCAGCGCGTCGGCTTTGGGATCGGCCAGCATGCGGTGTACCTGCTGCTCCAGCACAGCCGGCTGATGCAGCTTGTTCTGGCTGGCGATTTCAATCAGCTCGTCGTCGGGGATACTGCTCCATATAAGGAAGGACAGCCGCGAGGCCAATTCCAGATCGGTGATGCGATGCGGAACGCCGGGCGCGGCGTTTTCCGGCTCTCGCTCGGCGCGAATCAGGAACTGCGGGCTGGTCAGGATGCGGCGCAGACCCAACTCGACCCCGTCTTCAAACGTACCACCTTCCTTACGGCCTTCCTGATAGAAGGTCTGCACCCACTCCCAATCCTGAGCGGTGGCCGGACGGCGGTACGCCCGGCGCATCAACGTGGTCAGGATCTCCTTGGCGCACGGCGCTTCCTGGCTTTCCGTCACGGGACGGCAGGTGAAAACCTTGCGGATGGAAGCCGAATCGAGCGGACGCGCCGGCGTGAACGGGCCCTGGATGCGCAGAATCCCGATCGCCGGATAATACTCGATCTGCGGAATGCCGTTGTCCTCGAGCGACTTCCGTTCATACTGCCGGATCATGTCCAGCGAAGGGCGGTAATTGTCCGCCACGAACGTCACGCCCACCATGTGCGAACCAGCCTTGATGGGCAGCGCCACGTCGATCGAACCGTCGTTATCCGAAGAGTTGTTCGCGCTGAGGCCAACACCGGCGTACTCGCGCTTGGCCACCACTTCGTTGTCGATGAGGAACTCCAGCTTCTCTTTCGGAATGAATTTGCCGATGCCCAGGTTCTGGACGGAAAACTTGTATTCTCCGTCGGAGGGGAAGCTGTGGCGCACAGCCATTCCGCCGCGCGTGCCGAAAGGCAAGCCCTCGATGTGCTGGTTCTGGGATGCGTCCGCAGGCGAGATGTAGACCGCCGCGGTCGGGCTCTTCCAGAAACCGACGGCCGTGCGCGCAATGCGGGTCGCCGCGGTCGTGTAGGCTTCGAGCAACGTCGGCGATAGCGTCAGCGACCCGGCTACGTTATCGAAGCCTCGGGCTGAATCGTCGGCGGGCAGCAGCGTGGTCACGTCCAGTTTGAGATCCAGGAGGTCGCGAATCGCGTTGGCGTACTCCGTGCGATTCAAACGGTGCAGCACAACCGAGCCCGGATCCGGGTGCGCCGCGGCTTTCGAGTCAATCTGGCTCTCCAGCCAATCCCGGAGCTGATTGTATTGCGCCAGCGGAGGACGCGGGTTGCCGGGCGGAGGCATCATGCCTGCGCGCAGCTTGCGGATCACCATCTCCCAGATTTCCGGATGATCGCCGACCGTATTAATGTCCGCCGCTTCGAGCGATAAGTTGGCGGTCTTGATCTGGTTGTCGTGGCAGACGATGCAATACTCTTCGAGCACGGCGCGCTCGGCCGCCGGCGTGGGAGCGGCCAGCCGCGCCCGGGCAGGAGCCTGCGCCAGAAGTGGCAGACCTAGCGGCGCAGTCACTGTAATCAGGGCGGCTGCCAGAAATCGATTCCGAGGGCTCGGCGTGGATCCGTTCATGCTCGCAAACGGGTGTGCCCGCAGCACTTTCCCGTCCTTGCCTGCAAATTCTGTCACAGCGAAACATCGAGCGCAATGACCATATTGAGGGAGGCCGGACCAGGCCCGCCGACCTAGGCCCTTGCCCCGCCACACTTTAAGAGCGAGCCTCGGCTCATGTATCATAGAAATATGAGTCTCGCCTCACATTCTTCGTCGCGGCGGAAGATCCCGCGCCAGCAGCGCGGAGAACGGCGCGTGGAGGAACTATTGGATGCGGCAGAGGCGGTGATCGCGGACATGGGATATGAGGCCGCCACCATGAGCTCCATTGCCCAGCGCGCAGGCGCAGCGATCGGCTCGCTCTACCAATTCTTCCCTAACAAGGCCTGTATTACGCAGATGTTGCGGGCCGAGTATGCCAGGCGCTTCGATCAAACCTATGCGCCGCTCGAATCTCAGGCCAACTCCCTGAATCCGGAAGCCCTGGCCGGCCATCTTATCGACTTGACCGTCCATTTCGTGGAAACCCATCCTGCCCTTCCCGCCTTGCTCGACGCTCCCGGAACCACCAGAGCGCCGGCCGCCATGCGCCGCGTGTTGCGGGAGCGCTTCGCCAGCATCCTGCGCGCGCAGAATCCGCGCATCTCCCGGCACAAGGCTCTGCTGCTCGGCACCGTGACGCTTCAGATTCTCAAGACTTTAAACCAGCTCTATACCGAACTACCCGGAGCCGAACGGCAGCGCGTGGCGGAGGAGTTCAAAATGGTTCTGCTCTCGTACTTCTGCGCGCGGCTTAAGCCTCGCGTGAAGGGGGGCGTCCGCAAGTGATCCGGTATTTCCTCCTAATCCCCGGCGCCTTGGGCGCCGTACTGATGCTAGGCGGTTGCGGGAAGTCTACGCCGACGGCAAGCGCGCAGAGTTCGCCGCCTCCGCCGGAGGTCGGCGTGAGTACCGTGATCCAGAAGGACGTGCCGATCTACGGCGACTGGGTTGCAACCTTGGACGGCTATGTGAACGCCAATATCCAACCCCAGGTGACCGGCTACCTAGTGCGGCAGGAGTACAAAGAAGGATCGCTGGTCCATAAAGACGACGTTCTGTTCGATATCGATCCGCGCCCGTTCCAGGCCGCTCTCGACCAGGCCAAGGGGCAACTGGCGCAGGCGCAAGGTCAGCTTTCGCAGGCTGAGGGACAACTGGCGCAAGCGCAGGCGCAGTTGGTTCTGGCGGAAATCAACGTAAAACGTGATACGCCGCTGGCGCAGGCGCACGCCATCGCGCAAAGCCAGCTCGACAACGACACGCAGGTCCAGGCCCAGAATGAAGCGCTGATCAAGACCGACCAAGGCGCGATCCAGGCGGATAAGGCCTCGATTCAAGCCGCGCAAGCCGCGGTCGAACAGGCGCAATTGAACCTCGGCTTTACCAAGGTCCGCTCCCTGATTGACGGCATTGCCGGCATTGCGAGCATCCAGATCGGAAATCTGGTTGGTCCCACGACTGTGCTGACTACGGTTTCCTCGGTCGATCCTATCAAGGCGAGTTTCTCCATCAGTGAGCAGGAATACCTGGATCTCGCGGCTAAGATCCACGCCGGCGCTCCCGCGGACCTGCTGAACCAGGCCAACAGCATTCCTCTGGAAATGACCTTATCGAATGGAAACGTCTATAAGCATCCCGGACACATCATCTTCGCGGACCGCCAGGTGGATCCGCAAACTGGAACCATCCGTATTATGGGCGCCTTCGCGAATCCTGGAAATCTGCTGCGGCCCGGCCAGTTCGGCCGCATTCGCGCGCTCACCGGCATTCGCAAGGGCGCTCTACTAGTGCCGCAGCGCGCCGTCAGTGAGTTGCAAGGGCGCAGAGAAGTGGCCGTGGTCGGCCCGGATAATAAAGTTACGATCCGCGAAGTCCAGACCGGAGAACGTTCCGGTGAGTTGTGGATCATCGCCAGCGGCCTCAAAGCCGGCGACCGGGTGGTCTCCGAAGGAACCTCCAAAGTGGCTGAGGGCGCGATGGTAAATCCCAAGCCGGATTCGGGAACGGAAAACCAATAGACTGCCGTGTCGAGATTCTTCATCAGACGCCCGATTGTCGCGATGGTGATCGCCATCCTGATGGTGGTGGTCGGATTGGTCTCCGCACTCGCCTTACCGGTGGCGCAGTTTCCAAACATCGTTCCGCCCGAAATTCAGGTGAACGCGACCTACCCCGGCGCGGACGCGCAAACTCTGGAACAGTCCGTGGCCACGCCGCTCGAAGAACAGATCAGCGGCGTCGACAACATGAACTACATGTATTCGGTCAACTCCGGCAGCGGATCGACGCAGATCACCGTCGATTTCGACGTCGCCACCGACCCGAATATCGATCAGGTGCTGACCCAGCTCCGCACCTCCCAGGCGCAGCCGCAGTTGCCCGCCCAGGTCAACACGGCCGGCTTGATCGTCCAGAAATCGCTTTCCGCGCCGATGATGCTGATCTCGTTGAACTCTCCCAACGGCTCCTACGACAGCACCTTTCTGGCCAACTACGCCTACATCAACCTGGTCGACGAACTGACGCGTGTCCCCGGAATCGCCAAGATTCAGGTGTTCGGTGCGGGGCAGTACGCCATGCGCTGCTGGGTGAAGCCGGATCAACTTGCCAAGCTGCACGTCACCGTGCCTCAAATCATCCAGGCGCTGCAGACGCAGAACAACGTGAATCCTGCGGGTCAGATCGGAGGCGAGCCGGTTCCTCCGGGTCAGCAGTTCACCTACACTGTGCGTGCGCAAGGCCGTCTCACCACCCCTGAGGAGTTCGGCGATATCATTCTGCGCGCCAATCCCGATGGATCGATTCTGCGGCTCAAGGACGTGGCTCGCCTGGAACTCGGCGCGCAGACCTACAATCTGGCGGGCCGTTATAACGGCAAGCCATCGGCGATTCTGGCCTGCTACCAACTCCCCGGATCGAATGCAGTGGACGCGGCCAAGCGCCTGCGCGCCCGCATCCAGGAGCTGAGCCAGCGCTTCCCGCCGGATCTGGGTTACACCGTCAGCCTGGACACCACCGCCGCCGTGACCGCCGGGATGCGGGACATCATCTACACGCTGTTGGAAGCTCTGGCGCTGGTGGTGATTGTCGTTTACATTTTCCTTCAAGGCTGGCGCGCTACTCTGATTCCACTGCTGGCTGTGCCGGTTTCCCTCATCGGAACGTTCATCGTTTTTCCGATGCTCGGTTTTTCGATCAACACCCTTTCGCTATTCGGATTGGTTCTGGCAATCGGCCTGGTGGTGGACGACGCCATTGTGGTGGTCGAGGCAGTGCAGCGCCACATCGAAGAGGGCCTCTCGCCGCGAGAGGCAGCTCTCCAAGCAATGGACGAGGTTTCCGGACCGGTGATCGCCATCGCCCTGATCCTGAGCGCGGTGTTCATTCCCACGGTCTTCATTCCCGGAATCACCGGCCGGCTGTATCAGCAGTTCGCGGTGACCATCGCGATCTCGGTTATCTTTTCTGCGTTTAACGCGCTCTCGCTGAGTCCAGCGCTTTCGGCTTTGCTGCTGAAGCCAGCTCGCGCCGGCTCGCGCGGGCCTCTCGGCTTCTTTTTCCGCTGGTTCAACCGCGCCTTCAGACGCGGAACCCAGGCCTACGTCGGCTTGTGCGGAATGTTGATTCGCAAAGCGGCTCTCAGCTTCGTCGCGTTAGCCGCGGTCACCGCCGGAGCGCTATTCATCGGCGGAAAACTGCCCTCCTCGTTCCTGCCGGAAGAGGATTACGGCTACGTTTACGTGAGTCTTCAATTGCCCAACGCCTCTTCCATGGAGCGCACCACGGAGGTGGCCAAGCAGGTCGAAAGAGTAATTTTGAACACGCCGGGCGTTCAGGGCTGCACCTCAGTGATCGGCTTCAGCCTGCTCAGCCGCGTGCAGGATACTTACAACGCGTTCTTCTTCGTCACCGAAAAGCCCTGGGATGAGCGGAAGAAGCCGGAGGAACAATACACCGAGATCCGCAATCACATCACGCGCGAGTTGAGCAAGATTCGCGACGGAATCGCGTTCTCCTTTGCGCCGCCCGCGATTCCCGGCGTGGGCACCAGCGGCGGCGTTACGTTCATGCTCGAAGACCGCTCCGGAGGCGATCTCCAATTCCTGGGCCAAAACGTCGATAAATTCGTCGCCGCCGCGCGCAAGCGTCCGGAGCTCACCGGCGTCACCTCCACCTTCCTGCCCGGAGTGCCACAGCAGTTTGTGGATGTGGACCGCCCCAAAGTCGAGCGTCAAGGCGTGGACATCGGCCAGGTGTATCAAACGTTGCAGGCCTTCATGGGCGGATACCTGGTGAACTACTTCAACCGCTTCGGCCGTCAATGGCAGGTTTACGTCGAGGCCGAAGGCGATTACCGCACCCGCGCGGAAAATATCGGCCAATTCTACGTCTCCAACGGCGGCGGAGCCATGGTTCCCTTGAGCGCCGTAACGGCCATCCGCAACATCAGCGGGCCGGAGTTCACCATGCGCTACAACGAGTATCATGCTGCGCAGATTAACGCTTCCGCCGCGCCCGGCTACAGCTCCGGGCAAGCCACCAAGGCGCTGGAGGAGACCTTCGCCCAGACCATGCCGCGCGAAATGGGCTTCGATTATAGCGGCATGTCGTTCCAGGAGCAGAAAGCGGCGCAAGGAGTTCCTCCCTCCGCCATTTTCGGTTTGTCCCTGTTGTTCGTGTTCCTGATTCTGGCTGCGCTGTACGAAAGCTGGTCGCTTCCATTCAGCGTCCTTTTGGGAACGCCCGTCGCAGTTTTCGGCGCTTACCTCACCTTGTGGCTGCGGGCGTTCGAAAACAACGTCTACGCGCAGATCGGGCTGGTGATGCTGATCGGGCTCGCGGCGAAGAATGCGATTCTGATCGTGGAGTTCGCCAAAGCCGAATACGAGAAGAAAGGCCGGAGTCTGGACGATGCCGCGCTAACCGGAGCCCGCATCCGTCTGCGGCCCATTCTGATGACCGCGTTCGCGTTCATCCTCGGCTGTGTTCCGCTGTGGATCGCCACCGGCTCTGGAGCGGTTTCGCGCCAGGTGCTGGGCACCGCGGTGATCGGAGGAATGCTGGCAGCGTCGTTAATCGCGATTTTCTTCGTTCCGGTAACCTTCGACGTGATTGAACGGCTGGCGCTGCGTTTTTCCAAGAAGGCGCATGCGGCTCAAGAAGAAGTGGAGCACGTCCGATGAGGTTTCCGGCGCTGATACTGGCCGCCGCGATGCTGGCCGGATGTACCGTGGGGCCGAACTATCAGCGCCCCGCGATCGACGTTCCGGCGACCTACCGCAACGCTGACCAAACCTCCGCCGCGCCCTCGCTGGGCTCCCAGAAGTGGTGGACCGTCTTTCAAGACACGCAGCTTCAGAAACTGATCCGCGCCGCGCTCGCCCAGAATTACGATGTCCGCATTGCGGCATCCCGTATTTTGCAGGCACAGCAGCAGGTGACTCTCACCCGCAGCCAGGAGTTTCCGCAGATTGACGGCGTGGCCGGCGGCATCGGTCAAAAAATTCCCGCTTTCGGTTTCGCCGCCTTCGAGCTCCAGGGAGCCTTCTCCTGGAATATCGACTTCTGGGGGCAGTACCGCCGCGCGACCGAAGCCGCGCGGGCGAGTCTGCTCGCTGCGGATTGGAATCGGGACTTGGTCCTGAGCACGGTGGTACAAGGTGTCGCTACTGCCTATTTCCAACTTCGGGAGCTGGATCTGGAACTGGATATCGCCAAGAGCACGCTGGCTTCGCGCAAGGAGTCGCTGCAGCTCACCGATACGCTGGAGCGTGGCGGCGCAACCAGCCTGTTGGATGTCCGCCAGGCCGAACAGTTGGTGGAGACCGCGGCCGAGACCATTCCGGACACGGAGCGGCAGATCGCCACGCAGGAAGACTTGCTGAGCACCCTGATGGGCGAGAACCCGCATGACATCCCGCGAGGCCTTACGTTGACGGAAGAGCCAGTGCCTGAATCCGTTCCGCCCGGATTGCCGTCAGAGTTGATCGAGCGCCGTCCTGACATCCGCCAGGCCGAGCAGCAGCTCATCGCCGCCAACGCACAAATCGGCGTGGCCCGCGCGCAGTTCTTTCCCAGCCTTCCCTTGACCGGCGGGGCCGGCGCGGAGAGCACCAGCCTGGCCAGTCTGTTTCTCGGCTCGGCATGGAACTTCACCGCTCCCATCACCCAGCCCATTTTCACCGCGGGAAAACTCAAGGCGAATTTGAAGCTGGCGCAGGCTCAGCAGCAGCAGGCGCTGCTCACCTATCAGGAGACGATTCAACAAGCCTTCCGCCAGATCTCCGACGCGCTGATCTCCTTCACCAAGTCGCGCGAATTCCGCGAACACCAGGACGCGCTTACCACCGCCGCCCAAGGCGCGGCGAATCTTTCGGAAGTCCGTTACCGCGGTGGAGCGGCAAGCTACCTGGAAGTGCTCACCAATGAGACCAACTATTTCGCCGCTCAACTGAATCTCGCCCGTGCGCGCTTGAATGAGCGGCTCGCGCTGGTGCAGGTCTATAATGCGCTGGGCGGGGGTTGGCAGCAGTAAAGCTGGAAGCAGTAGCCGCGAGCCGGCTCCCGGGTACGTAACCGATAGCAAAGTGGCGGTGAGGGTGGGATTCGAACCCACGGAACCCGTAAAGGTTCAACGGTTTTCGAGACCGCCCGATTCAACCGCTCTCGCACCTCACCGTTGGCTCCATTTTAACATTCCGGCGGCCGGGGGCACGGGTTCCGAGAATCTTCCGAAACGAGGAAAGCGGCGGCGGCGTCATCCATCTTAAACAATCGGTGATAATTATCTCCGTCGGGAAGGGCTTGTGAACAGGTACTACCGGTTGCACGAAAGTCAGGGTTCCAGAGGGAGCAGGGACCGGGGGAATCCGCCCGCGACCGGGAATCGAGGCACTGAATTCCTGGCCTGGCTGGAGCAGCAGCAGGGCCGCCAATATGAGCTGCATGCACGCTACCTGAATCCGGCCTTTCCCAAGATGCTGCAGACCATCGGCTTCGACAAGGGTTTTGTCCGCGGCGAGGGCTGCTACCTGTACGACGCCAAAGACAACCGCTATCTGGATCTGCTGACGGGCTGGGGCGTGTTCGCGCTGGGCCGGAACCATCCGAGAGTGCGCTCGATTCTGGAAGCGGTGCTGTCGGCGAGGCTGCCGAACCTGGTCCGCATGGATTGCTCCTTGCTCGCGGGCCTGGTGGCGGAAAAGCTGACGCAGCACACGGCACCGGACAAGTCGCAGCGTCTCACGCGCGTCTTTTTCTGCAACTCGGGAACCGAGAGCGTGGAGGCGGCCATTAAATTCGCGCGCTGCTTCACCGGAAAGCAGAAGATCATTTATTGCGACCACGCCTTTCACGGACTCACCACCGGATCTCTCTCGCTCAACGGCGGGGAGTTTTTCCGGGAGCGCTTTGGCGAGCTGATGCCCGGAACCGAATCAGTGCCGTTCAATGATCTGGCCGCGCTGGAGCGGGCACTTGCCGGGAAGGACGCCGCCGCGTTCTTCATCGAGCCAGTGCAAGGCAAGACCTGCGAAGCGGCCGCGGACGGGTATCTGGAGGGTGCGCAGAACCTGTGCCGCAAGGCCGGCGCGCTGCTGGTGACCGATGAAGTCCAGTGCGGCTTGGGCCGCGCCGGGCAATGGTTCGCCTACCAGCACTGGCCCGAAGTCGAACCCGATATCGTTTGCGTGGCGAAGGCGCTCTCCGGCGGCTACGTTCCGGTCGGCGCAGTGATCACGACGCCCAAGATCATGGACGCCGTGTTCAACACGCTGGAGCGCTGCGTCGTTCATTCCAACACGTTCGGGCAGAACGATCTCGCGATGGCCGCGGCGCTGGCCACGCTCACGGTGCTCGAGGAGGACGGCCTGATCGAGAACGCCGCAAGGCTTGGCGCATATGCTATCTCAGAGCTGGACAAGATCGGCCACGAGTGTCCCTTCGTCGCCGAGGTGCGCGGCAAAGGATTAATGTTCGGCATCGACTTCCGCCGGCCGGAAGCTTCACCCAAGCTGAAGGCCGCTTGGGATGCGCTGCATGCGCTGAATTTCGGCGTCTTCGGGCAGATGGTGATTGTTCCGCTACTACGGGAGCACCGCATACTGACGCAAGTGGCCGGCTATCACACCGAGGTGATCAAGTTCCTGCCGCCGCTGACGGTGACCAAAGAAGACCTGGACTGGTTCCTTTCGGCGATGCGGCAGGTGCTCGAGGACACATTGCGAGTTCCCGGCGCGGCCTGGGATACGGTGACCACGCTGGCTAAAGGCGCGATGCGTGCTTATGTCCGCTGAAGGCCGAAAAATTTCGCTGAACGGCACACGCCCCCGGCGCATCTCACCGTTTACACTCATCGTTAGGTGACTTGCATGAAGACCTTGTTTGTCCATCCCAGCTCACTGATGTATTCCGAGATTTATCTGCGGCTGGAGCCTCTGGGGTTGGAACTGGTGGCGGCGTCGGCCCGCCAAGCCGGGCATCCGGTGCGCTTGTTGGATCTGCAAGCCTTCCGGCATCCCGATTTTTTCCGGCTTTTAGACGAATGGAAGCCGGAAGCCATAGGCTTCTCCCTGAATTACTTGGCTAATATTCCGGAAGTATTGGACCTGGCTAAGGCCGCCCGGCAGCGGCTACCGGAGTGCTTCGTTTTTGCCGGCGGGCACAGCGCTTCTTTCACTGCGAAGGAAATCCTGTCGCACGCAGCCGGCGCGATTGACTGCGTGGTGCGAGGCGAGGGCGAAGGAATCACGCCGCAAGTGCTGGAAGCAGCCGGCGATCCCGGCAAACTGCGCACTTTGCCCGGCATCACTACGCTGGCCGGCGACGGCCCGCCTCCGCGGCTGGTAGAGAATCTGGACGCGCTGAATCCGGCGCGTGATCTTCTGGCCCGGCGCAGGAAATATTTCATCGGCGTGCTGGACCCGTGCGCTTCGATCGAGTTTACGCGCGGCTGCCCCTGGGATTGCACCTTCTGCAGCGCCTGGACGTTCTACGGCCGCAATTACCGCAAGCTGAGCCCGGAAGCCGCGGGCGAGGATCTGGCGCGCATCGCTGAGCCGGGAGTTTTTGTGGTGGACGATGTCGCCTTCATTCATCCCGAGCACGGCGAGGCATTGGCGCGGGAAGTGGAAAAGCGCGGCATCGAGAAGCAGTATTATCTGGAAACACGCGGCGACGTGCTGCTGCGCAACAAAGAGATTTTCCGGTTCTGGAAGAAGCTCGGCCTCAAGTACATGTTCTTGGGGATTGAGGCCATCGACGACGAGGGGCTAAAAGCCCACCGCAAGCGCATCACCATAAAGAAGAATATCGAAGCTCTGGAGTGCGCTCGATCGCTCAACATTCACGCCGCGGTCAACATTATTGCCGACCCAAACTGGGATGAACGCCACTTCGCCGCGGTGCGCGATTGGGCTTTGTCGGTGCCGGAGATCGTGCATATCACCGTGAACACTCCTTACCCTGGGACCGAGACCTGGGTCACGGAGTCGCGCAACTTCACCACTCGTGACTACCGCTTGTTCGACGTGCAGCACGCCGTGCTGCCCACCAAACTGCCTCTGGATCAGTTTTACAAGGAGCTGGTGAAGACCCAGCAAATCCTGAATCAAAAGCACCTCGGTTTTGCGGCTTTGAAGGATACGTTCGTCATGGCGGCGAAATTCCTGGCCGCCGGACAGACCAATTTCGTCAATATGCTGTGGAAATTCTCGAAAGTCTATAATGCGGAGCGTCAGAATGCCGATCACCGCCGCGAGGTTCACTACTCCATCGGACTGCCTCCGGTAACGGCGCAGACCAAGGTCGACCCCGGGCTGCTCTACATCCACAAACCCGCGGCACCTTACATGCACAAACCCGCCGCCGCGGGCCGGAATGTGAGCTAAGCGGGTATCATAATTGCAGCCCCTCCCGCGCCGGGCTTAGAGAGGTTCTATGCTCTTTCGCGCGGTTCTGTTGCTGGCGATGCTCGCGCCAATGCCTCTTTTTTCGGCGCCCCCGTCGTCTTTGGTTTTCGAAAACACGTTCGGCTCGGGCTTCCTCACTCAACCGACCGCGAGCGCGCCCGACTCCCAGGGCAACGTCTACGGGGCGGGCTTTCAACAGGTGTCCGCTCAACCGCCCACGCAAGTGGCGTTCGTCGGAAAATGGGATGCCAATGGAAACCAGCTTTACTTTGTCACCTTCGGCGGAAGTGGTTCTACCGAAGCCACTGGCATCGCTGTCGACGGCTCCGGTAACGCCTATGTAACCGGGTTCACCACTTCCTCGAATTTTCCGGTTTCGGCCGCTGCCTCTCAAAAGACGCTGCAAGCCGCGGTGAACACTTTTATAACGAAGTTCAGCCCGGACGGGTCCCAGATGCTTTACTCGACGTTGCTGGGTGGAACGGCGCTGGCCGAAGCGAGCGGGATCGCGGTCGATAGCAGCGGCGACGCCGTCGTTGTGGGACAAACTCCTGGCTACGCCGATCTCCCCGAACAGACCCCAGCCGGCAACTTTCCCGTGACTTCGAATGCGTTCCAAAGCGCGCCGGTCTCCGGATGCTCCCGCAGTTTTCCCTATATCGACGTCAACACCTCCGGAAGCGGGTTCGTGACTAAGATCGCACCCGATGGCGGATCGCTGCTCTACTCAACTCTGCTGGGAGGGAGCTGCGCGACCGGGGCGCAGGCGGTCGCTCTAGACTCGGCGGGCAATATCTGGGTTACGGGACATACGCAGTCGCTGGACTTCCCTGTCACCTCCGATGCAATCCAATCGCAGCTCAACTCCGGAGACTCCTACGCAGGGTTCCTCGCTCAATTCACACCAGCGGGGGCTCTTGCCTACGCCTCCTATATCGGCGGAAGCAGCTATGAGGCGATTACGGGAATCGGCGTCGATAGCGCGAACAACATCTATCTGGCCGGAATCGGAACCGGTCCGTCCCAACCCATCGCCACAGCGTTTCAACCGAACGTCGGCACCGGCTGCATTGTGTTCGGTCTCGGTCTGCCGACGCTCACGGAGGCCGGTCCGGTTTTCGTCGCGAAGCTGGCTCCCGGCGCAACGGCCGTGTCCGCACAAAGCTACTACGGCGGCGGGTGCGTCAGCAGTGTTGCACTGGCTGTCGACTCTTCCGGCGCGCCATGGATCGCGGGCTCCCTCCTCGATGGACCCAACACTCCGCTCCCCACCGCGAGCCCGATCGAGATCGGCATCGGCGAAGGTTTCGTTGCGAAGCTCAGCGCCGATTTCACGCAGCTTCTCTATGGCACCTACTTCGACTCCACCGGGGGCCTGGCGCTTAACGGGAGTGGCCTTGCTTATGTCGCAGGTGTAGGCCCGCCCAACTCGAGCGGAGCTCAATCGGCATTTCTCGCCGAGATCGATCCTACTCCGCCGGCGGTTTCGCTCGATCAAGTCCTCAGCACCGGCGTCGTACCTCTGAGCCCGCCGACAAGTCTATCCATCGCTCCCGGAGAAGTGCTTCGCCTGATCGGCAAGAATTTGGGCCCGGCGGCGATGACGCAGGGGATCGTGAACAATTCCGGCTTTGTCGACACCAGCGTGGCGGGAGTTCAGGTGACGATCGGCGGCACGCCCGCACCGCTCCTTTCCGTGAGCGCTGGAGAAATCGATTGTGTCGCGCCGTTCGAGCTCACAGGCAAGGGAACAACCACGATTCAGGTAACCTACAACGGAACCCCATCGAACTCGGTGTTGATCGGGCAGGCTGCGCAGTCGATCGAAGTGCTCGGGATCTACAACGACCCGGACTTCAGCGCGAACTCCGCTTCTAGTCCAGCGCCACCCGGATCAACGATCACTCTATACATCGCGGGAGTCGGGCAGACCAACCCGGCGATGCAGGACGGGCAAGTGGTCGAGCCGCCTTACGCCTCGCCGGGAGTCCCGATTCAAGTTGAGTACCCAAATGGCCCGGGTGGAGTGCTCGCGAACGCTCAGATCACGTACGCAGGAGCAGCGCCAGGCCTGATCGCCGGCATTTTGCAGGTCAACTTTGTGGCCCCCCTGCAGGCGCCGAGCACCACGTTGTTTCTGCAGGTGGAGAACAGCTCAATCAACTTTCCCGTCTACGGCCTCCTTGTAAATCCGGCTGAACCGTAGGTCCGGATCGGCTCAGGCCGCGTAATACTCTTAGGGAGCGGAGGCGATGAGCGACTTTCTTAGGGACCTGAAGCAATCCATCCGGATGTTCTTGAAAAGCCCCGGATTCACATTCACCGCCGTCACCGCGCTGGCCCTGGGGATCGCGGCCACCACCGCGATCTATTCGATTGTCGATGCAGTCGTATTACGACCCCTGCCCATCCGTGATGCGGACCGGCTCGTCATTCTGTTGACCAATAGCGTGGATCAGAAGGGACAGCCGACGTCCGGACCGGCGGCATCGCCGGTGAAATTCGCCTTTTGGCGAACGCTCACCAATGTGCTGGAAGACGTCTCGGCCTCCAATTCCATCGCGCTGAACTACACCGGAAGCGACAAGCCGCAGCACCTTTCGGGCCTAGAAGCATCCCTCGATACCTTCAAGACCTGGGGGATCCCCATTCTGCGTGGACGCGCATTTTCCGCAGCCGAGGATTTCCCGCACGGACCTCATGTCGCGATACTCAGCGAGAAGTTCTGGAAGACGGACTTCGCCTCCGACCCGCAGATTGTCGGCAAAAACATCGAGTTGAACGGCGATGCCTACACGGTTATTGGAGTCTCCGCGGACAATCCCGCATGGGTGCAATTTGGTCCGCAGGCAGATGTTATCGTCCCCATGCAGCTCGACCCCAACAGCACCGACGTCGGCAATTATTTCGGAGCCTACGCACGGCTGAAGCCGGGCGTCACGCTGGAGCAGGCGCAAGCCGCTCTGGCGGCATCCACGCAACGGCTGCGCGACAGATTTCCGCTGGCCATTCGGCCCAAGGACACGTTCACGGTCAAAACCTACAAAGAGTTCCTGACCGGCAACACCCGCCCGCTGCTGTGGGTGATGCTGGGCGCGGTCGGGCTGGTTCTGTTGATCGCCTGCGCGAACGTCGCCAACCTGCTGCTGGTGCGGGCCACCGGCCGGCGGAGGGAGATCGCCATTCGCGCGGCCATTGGAGCAGGACGCGGCAGAGTGGTGCGCCAGTTATTGACCGAAAGCTTGCTGCTTTCGCTCGCAGGAGGCGTGATCGGAGTGGCGCTCGGCTACGCCGCGATTCGCGCTCTGCTGGCGATCAACACCGCCGGACTGCCGCGACTGGGTGAGAACGGAGCCGCGGTGTGGATCGATTGGCGGCTGGCCGCCTTCGCCGTCGGAATTTCGTTTGCGACCGGGATCATCTTCAGCCTGTTCCCCGCTCTGCAAGGCTCGCGGGCGGATCTAAACGCGGTGCTGAAAGATAGCAGCGGGCGATCCGGCACGGGACTGAGGCAGAACAAAGCCCGCTCGGCACTGGTGGTGAGCGAAGTCGGACTCGCCGTGGTGCTGCTGGTGGGCGCGGCGCTGCTGATCCGGACCTTCGTCGCGCTATATGCCGTGGACCCTGGGTTCGACCCCCACAACGTGCTGACCATGCGCATGCTGCTGACCGGAGGAAAGTATCAAAAGACCGCGGGTGTGCAAGATGCAGCTCGCGATGCAGTGGAACGGATACGCGCCATCCCCGGCGTTATCGATGCGGCGGCCACGGACTTTATCCCACTGCAGGTCGGCGCGGGTTTGCCGTTCAACATCGTCGGCCGGGCGCCGGTGCAAGGGCCATTCAGCGGAGCCGGAGCATGGTCGCCGGTCGGAGCGGGATTCTTCGAGACCTTCAAGATCGCACTGAAGCGCGGCCGTTTCTTCACGGACCGCGATGACGCGAAAGCTCCTGCGGTGGTAATCATCAACGAAGCGATGGCCAAGCAATTTTGGAAGGACGGCGACCCGCTTCAGGACCGCCTTGCGATCGGCCGCGGCGTCCAGGGCGAATTCGCGGATGAGCCGGTGCGGCAGATTATCGGCGTCGTGGCCGACGTTCACAACGGCGCGCTGAATGTGGACACCGGGCCGACGATGTACGTTCCGATCACCCAAACTCCGGACCGCCTGAACGCCTTTCTGGTGCGCCTTCTCCCGATTTCCTGGGCGGTGCGCACACAGGGCGATCCTTACCGGGTCTCCGCAGCGGCTCAAGAGCAGCTTCGTCAAGCAACCGGACTGCCCGTCACCAACGTCCGCTCCATGGACCAGGTAGTGGAGCTCTCCACCGCCCGCCAGCGCTTCAACATGCTGCTGATGACCGTGTTCGGGGCGATGGCTCTTCTGCTGGCTGCGATCGGAATCTACGGACTGATGGCGTACACGGTGGAGCAAAGGACGCAGGAGATCGGCATCCGGTTGGCGCTGGGCGCAGAAACCGGGCAGGTTCGCGGTATGGTGATGCGCCAGGGAATGACGCTGGCGCTCATCGGGGTGGGGGCGGGGCTGGTGGCCGCGTGGGCTCTGGCGAAGCTGATCGAGAGCCTGCTGTTCGGCGTCAAGGCTCGCGATCCGCTGGTGTTCGTCGCGGTTCCGCTTACGCTGGCGATCGTTGCTTCGGTGGCCGTTTGGTTCCCCGCAGTACGGGCCAGCCGGGTCAGCCCGATGGACTCCCTCCGTTATGAATGAAGGCGCGTAAGCGCCGGCCCATCCCGTCGTGACTGTATAGCGTGTCCGTCACCCGAAAACATTGATATCATGTTTCCGTTCGGCGGGAAGCCCCAAGGAGACGGATCATGGCGAAATCGAAGAACACGGTTGCTGGTAACGGCGGATTTGGCAGGCGCGGATTCTTGAAGAATGCGGCAGCGAGCGCGGCCGGCGCGGCGTTGGCCACCACGGCGCCGCTGGTCGAAGCCCAGCAGCAGAGCAACGGCAGGGCGCGAACCAATGGGGCGGCTCCGGCTCCGACCGAGGCGCAGCTTGAGCGCGACGCCGGCAACGTCCGGCCGCCGGCGGTGACGCGGACCATCACTCGTCCGGGCTCGGACCTGATGGTGCAGGTCATCAAGGATCTGGGCATCGAATATGCGGTGGCGAATCCGGGGTCGAGCTTCGAGGGCTTGCAGGAATCGTTCATCAACTACGGCAATCCCCGCAACAAGGACCCCGAGTGGATCACGGCGCTGCACGAAGAATCGGCTGTGACCATGGCTCACGGCTACGCCAAGGCCGAAGGCAAGCCGATGTGCGCGCTGCTGCATGGCACCATCGGAATCCAGCACGCGTCCATGTCGATTTACCAGGCCTACTACGATCGCGTGCCGGTGCTGATGCTGGCGGGCAACGATCCGGATTTCATCGCCGCGCATACGGCGCAGGACATGGCGGGGATGGTGCGCAGCTTCACCAAGTGGGACGCGCAGCCCAAGACCGTGGAAGACGCGCTGCGCGCGATCCAGCAAGCCTACAACGAAGCCATCACGCCTCCCATGGGACCCACTCTGGTGGTGCTGGACACCGAGATTCAGAAGGAGAACGTCCCGACGCTGCAGATTCCTGCGTATAAGCCGCCGACGTTCATGACCATCGACTCTTCGCATGCCCGCGAAATCGCGTCGGGGTTGTTGGCCGCGCAGAACCCGCGAATCGAGGTCGGCCGTTTGCGCACTCCTGGTGGCGTGAAGCAGGCAGTAGAGCTTGCCGAGCTGGTCGGCGCATCCACCAGCACCGCGGCGACGCAAGGTCCCATGAGTTTCCCGCAAAGGCACGCCCTGTGCGGACCGGGCGCGGACACCAATTACGATTACACGCTCGGGCTGGAAGTTGCCGCGCCTCAGGTGGGCATCGTCGGTCCCGGGACATCCACCATCGTTGCCGAGCGAGATAAGGACCATATCGATTTCGGCGGCATCACTCCGGGCGTGGGCGGGCGCGGAGCGGGGGGAGGCAGAGGCGGGCGCGGCGGACGGGGAGGCCGCGGAGGCAACGCGGTGCCCAATGCCACTCCAATCGAAGCCGATGCCGAAGCCAGCCTGCCGTTGATCATCGAACAGGTGAAGAGCCAGATGACTTCGGACCAGAAGTCGCGCATCCAGGCGCGCATCGCCAAGCACACGACTGCGAATCACGAGGCTCGCGTGACCGCGATCAAAGCCGCGGTCGAAAGCAAGATGGCGGGATGGAACGGCAGCCCCATCAGCACGGCTCGCATTTACGCCGAGCTGTGGCCGCTGATCATGAACGAAGACTGGTGCCTTTCCTCGCCCAGCAATTTCTCGGGCGGGCACAACGCGCAGTTGTGGGATCACGACAAACCCTACAGCTACCTGGGCGGTCAAGGCGCGGGCGGCATGGGCTACGGCGCTCCGGCTTCGGTGGGCGCGGCCCTTGCGGCGAAGCATCGCGGCCGCATCGTGATCAACGTGCAGACCGACGGCGATTTGAACTACGCTCCCGGCGTGCTGTGGACCGCGGTGCATCACAAGCTGCCGATGCTGACCGTCATGCACAACAATCGCGCCTGGCATCAGGAATACATGTTCGTCGAATACATGGCGGGCGTCCGCGGCCGCGGCGCGCTGAACGCGGACATCGGCAGCACTCTGCGCGATCCGTTCATCGACTACACCAAGATGGCGGCCGGTTACGGCATGGCGCATGAGCTGGAGCCGATCTCGGACCCGGCCAAACTGCAGGCGGCGCTGCGGCGCGGCGTGGCGTCAGTGAAGCGCGGCGAGCCGTATATGATCGACGTGATCACGCAGCCTCGATAAAGGATGCCAAGGACGATTTTCATGAAGAAGATTTTGATTTTTGCGGTCGCGCTAGCGGCGTCGGCCGTAATTCTGAGTGCGCAAGGGCGAGGACGCGGAGCCGCCGCGGCGCCCGCCAAGCCTGTCCCGGCGCCGACCAGTCCGGTCACCGGCAATGCGGTTACCGGCAAGACCCTGTACTACAACTTCGGCTGCTACGCTTGCCATGGCTATAATGGCGAAACCGGAGCTCGGCCGTTTGTCGGGCGCTGGGGCAATCTGTCGACTGAACAGAGTTTCCTCACGTTTTTGCGCGGACGCGCAAACGTGGCTCCGCTGACTCCCGCGACCAACATGCCGAACTTCAGCACGAATTCGATGTCCGACAAGCAGGCCAAGGACATCTACGCTTACATTCGCACCTTCCACAGCACCGCTCCTCCGGATGTGAAGGACGCACCCGCCCTGAACGAAATCGTGCAGGCGGCCGAGGCGGGGAAGAAGTAGGGCTGCTCACCCGAGGACGAGCCCTTGTCGCGCGAAAACCTGCCGGCTAGAATGGACACTCCCAGTATGGCTCACCAGATTGTGCTCGCAGGCTTGCTGAGTATTACGTGGATCGGTGTGCCTGCTCTGGCTCAAACGGCTGGCTGCATCGTCGGGACCGCCAAAAATGGAGACGTGGTGAAGATTCATAGCGAGTTATTCCACGGAGCCCACGATGCGCTCATCCGGCCGGCAGCATGTCCGGATGGTGACATTGTTCTGGTCTATGGCGACGATGCGTCTCTAGGAGAGGCGAGGCTGCCCGTGAAGCGGGACGAGTCCTTCCGGCAGCTCGAAAGGTACTCCAAGGAGCAACTGCCGTCGAGGCTGAACGAAATCTGCAGCCAGTGTTTCCGGTATCGTGTGACCGCTGACTTCGAGGGGCGACTGGACCTGGCGCCCTCGGCAGGCTGGAAGAGGGATCCCAGGACCGGGAAGGTGATCGGCATTGAGGGCTTCGGCCACCCACTTCCGTTCAGTCGATATCGGCTGGTGCTGACCGCTGTCTCGAACGTCCAAGCTGTGGAGCGGACACCGCCGGCCACGGAGAGGCACTGAGGACGGCCAGGACACACCCCGGGGATGGAGCGTGCTGCTACCTGGGCGGCTTGCCGCGTTGCGGTGGCGCGCGCGCAGCGATAAGATAGCCCTTCGGTTGTTCGATTTAACAATTAGGTGAAATCCATGAAGATTCGACCACTCCTGTTGGTGTGTCTGCCGGCGTTGATGTGGGCCCAGGGCCGCGGCGGACCGCAAAATCGCGAAGCCGACGTCAACCCGGTCTCTTTCGACCGCATCCTGAACGCGAACAAGGAGCCGCAGAACTGGCTGAGCTACTCTGGCGGCACGATGAGCGACCGTTACAGCGAGCTCAAGCAGATCACTCCGGAGAACGCCAAGGATCTCACGCTTAAGTGGGTATTCCAGGCGCGGACCCTCGATAAAGAAGAGGTGACGCCGCTGGTGGTGGATGGCGTGATGTACACGGTGCAGAGTCCCAACGATGTGGTTGCGCTCGATGCGGCTACCGGCAAACAAATCTGGATCTACCAGCACACTCCAGCCAAGGGCACCACCAATCCGTGTTGCGGCAATCTCACTCGCGGCGTCGCCATTCTGGGAGACAAAATTTTCCTCGCGACATTGGATGCCCAGGTGATCGCCATTAACGCCCGCACCGGCAAAGAAGTATGGAAGACTCAGGCCGGCGATTATACACAGCAATATTCCATGACGCACGCACCGCTGGTGGTCAAGGATAAAGTGATCGCCGGCGTGGCGGGCGGGGAGCACGGCATCCGCGGCTATATCTGCGCCTTCGACGCCAACACCGGCAAAGAAGTTTGGCGCTTCGACACGGTCCCCGGACCGGGAGAGCCCGGCAATGAGACCTGGCTCGGCCCGGATGGAAAGCCCAACGATTCCTGGATGCACGGCGGCGCGCCCGTCTGGGTGACCGGATCGTATGATCCTGATACGAACCTGACCTACTGGGGTACCGGCAATGCCGGACCCGATTGGGATGGCGACGCACGCTTGGGCGACAACCTCTATAGCTCCTCCGTGGTCGCGCTCGAGGTGGACACGGGCAAGCTTAAGTGGTACTACCAATTTTCGCCGCACAATGAGTTCGATTGGGACGCAACGCAGGTTCCGGTGCTGGCTGACATCAATTTCAAGGGAAACCCGCGCAAAGTGATGCTGTGGGCCAATCGCAATGGTATGTTCTACGTGCTGGACCGCACCACGGGCCAGTTCCTGTTGGGCAAGCCGTTTACGAAGGTCAATTGGGCAACCGGTTTCGATGAGCGCGGCCGGCCGATGCTGGATCCCAAGGTGAAGCCGACCAAGGAAGGCACTTTGGTGTATCCCGGCAATCAGGGCGGGACCAACTGGTACAACCCGTCCTTCAGCCCGTCCACGGGGCTGTTCTACATCCCGACATGGGAAAATTCTTCCAGCGTGTATGTGAAGGGCGACGCTCCGCCGGAGTTTCACGCCGGGCAGAGCTTCTCCGGTCCCTTCCCGAGAAATCAGAAGACCGATGATGACCTGTTCAGCTCCGTGATCGCGGTCGATCCCAACACGGGCGAGCGTAAGTGGACGCACCGGTTGAGCGCACCCAACACGGAGGCCGGCATCCTGACCACGGCGTCGAATGTCCTGTTCAGTGGCGGCCGCGATGGAGCCTTCTACGCTCTTGACGCTCGCACGGGAGATCTGCTGTGGGATACCAACCTTGGGCCTTCGGTCTCTGCCGGACCGATGACGTACGAGGTCAGCGGCAAGCAATACGTCAGCATCCAGTGCGGCAGCGGGTTGTACACGTTCGCGCTACGCTAAGGCGGCCATGCCGCCATGCCCCACAAACGGTATCGTTAGTACATGATCGTTGAGATCGAAGGCGTGCCGCTGCATCTGGCCCATCCGGATGAGCTGACAGTCAACTGGGTAGGACAGGAAGAGGTCATGCGGCAATTATTGGCCGCGTGGCTCGTGATCGACGCGCAGGACCTGCCCATGAACCCGCGCTTGCTGGGCAAACCCGGAGTGGGCAAGACCACGCTCGCTTACGCCGCGGCCAAGCGCCTGGGCCGCGAAGTCTACATCATGCAAGCCACAGTAGACACCCGTCCGGAAGATCTCCTGGTGACGCCGGTGATCGAGGGCGACTCCAGGCTGCGCTACGTGGCATCCCCGCTAGTCACGGCGATGCTGCGCGGCGGCATCGTGATTCTGGACGAAGGCAATCGAATGAGCGAGAAGAGCTGGGCCAGCCTGGCTCCGCTGCTCGACAACCGGCGGTACGTCGAGTCGATCGTCGCCGGGATCAAGATCAAGGCGCACCCTCTGTTCCGGCTGGTGGCGACCATGAATGACGACGCCAGCACCTTCGATCTTCCCGAATACATCCACTCCCGCCTGCAGCCGCAAATTCTGATCGATTTTCCGGAAAGGCACGAGGAAATCGCAATTTTGCGCGAAAATCTGCCGTTCGGCGACGATCATATTCTGAGCTATGTCACCGATTTTCTCCAGAACGCCCATGCCGCCGATGAGCGTTATACCGCGCGCGACGGCATCAACATCGCCCGGTTCGCCATGAAGCTGGCGAGCGAAGAGGCGCGCGGCGTGAGCTCGGAGATTCTGCGCCTGGCCGTGACGCAAACGCTCGGCGACGAGGCCTTGCGGTATGTCCCTCGAAACTGAGATCAAGCGCGGAGGCCTGGAGCGGGGGCGGACACTATATTTTCCCGTGGCTCCGGGACGCGTCGAATTCACCATCGCTCTGCGGCGGCTGCTGTTAGAGCGGCGCCCGAAGATCGTGGCCGTGGAGCTGCCCGGGTTTCTGGAATCGGCGTACCGCCGCGCGGTCGACCGGCTGCCGGAGATTTCAGTGATCCTGTACATGGAGGAAAACGGCCCCAGCTCAGAAGACGGCGACCGCGCCGTCTATGTTCCGGTTGAGCCCGCCGATCCTTTCACCGAAGCTGTACGAACGGCCGAAGAAATCGGTGCGCAGGTGATGTTCCTGGAGCCGGATTCCAATGAGCGCCCCCACCTCCCCGACCAATACCCCGATAGCTACGCAATTGCGCGCATCGGCCTGGAGAAATACATCGAGTCTTACCGGCTGTGGCCGCAGACACGCACTGAAGAGGTCAGCGCGCACGCGGGCGGAATGGCTTGGAAGCTGCAAGGCGCGAATCCGGAGGCAAGCATTGTCGCGGTCGTATCGTTGAACCTGCTGGACCCTCTGCTCGACGCCATGGAGGCTCCGCAGGAAGCGCCCGCGCCGCGACGAAAGAATCCGGCAGTGCGCCTGCTCAATCCGCACCCTGACTGCCTGGCGGAGATCACGGTCGAATATCCGTATTTGCAAGAGCGCTACGAGTTCTTCCGGCTGGATCTTCGCGACCAGGAGACGCTCGACCGTCCGCGTGTCCAATGGGATCTTCTGCGCGAGGCCGAGACAAAATATACGCAATCGACTGGAGACAAACTGGAGCATTGGCAGCGGCGGCTGATCGCACGGTACACGCGCAGCCTGGCACAGACCAGTGGCGACCTAATGGCCGGCGTTTACGACCTGGCCGTCGCCGCGCGTTCCATTGTGGACGACAACTACGGCTGGGAAGTATGGCAGATGGCGAATCGTTATCTGGCGCAGCATGAAACCTCGCCGCTTGAAACCGTGCGGCTCTCTGCCGGCGAAATCTGGATCAACACCAAGCGGCTGCGCATCCGCCGCAGGCTTCCCCGCCCCAAGCAGATGCTTCGTCCCGCGGGCCTGAAGCCTCGCAAACGCGAGAAGGAGCCCGGCGAATGGGCCCGGCAGACCACTGGTAACGCCATCTGCTCCTATCCGCCCGAAGATCTGGTCATCGAAGACTACGGCCGCTTTTTGAAGAAAAAGGCCAAGGCGATCCTTTCGGAAGAACGCGTGCGCGTGGAGCCGTTCACCACCTCTATTCTGGACGGAATCGACATTCGTGAGACCATCCGCAACTGGCACCAGCAGAAAATCTACGTGCGGCAGGCGGACCGTTTGGCCGGCGAAGTTGGCGCGGTGGTGGTGATCTTCGACGAGGACCGCGAGGACCGGTATCAATATCTGACCACCTGGCTGGGCGAGCATCAGAATGAATCCGACATGGCATTTTATTCCACGTTCCCGTTCGACAATCTGGTGGGGCCAGGAATTGGGCGCGCTGAATACGGCGGGTTTCTGATGACGCTGCCTCCGCGGCGGATGTTCGACGTTTGGTCGGATACCGAGTACGATTTCGCCGAGTCGAAAGCCGAGCGGCTATTGATGGCCGGCCTCGATTATTCGGTCGAGCGTTTCGTCGTATACGTGGCCGCGAAGCCGCCGCGCTCGATTTTCCGTTCCATCGCCGCGCACGTGGGGCGTAAGATCTTGTACGTCCCCATAGGCGCGCTGTCGCCCACGAAGCTCAAGAAGCTGCGCGTGGTCCACGTGCTCGACAGCTACGAGCGCCGGGCCGAAGCGAAAGAGTACATCTGGTAACACCTTTGTGACGCTTCAAAAAGTGTCACAAGGCGCGATTGCTTCTTGAGCAGTCCCGTTTAGTCTGGGGTTGCTATGAGAACAACCCTTACCCACATCTTTTTTCTGTTGATCGCGTCCCTTCCGGCATTCGCCGACGGTCCTACCGAGGTCCCCTGGAAGGATTTCTGCCGGATCGCGGGCGACCGCCAATTGGAAATCGTCACGAGTTCCGGGGAAAACATCTCGGGTTACTGCGAGGTGATCACAGTCGACGAAGTGAGCGTGAGAACCCCCAACGGAATCGTCAAGATCGGCCGCGCGGCTCTAGCGCACATCCAAATGGAGCGTTCGCAGGGCCGTCAACTCAGCACCCTTGGCCACGGCATCCGCGGTGGTCTGAAGCAGGGTACGGACTGGCTGCTGTCTCCCTCGGCTCCTCTGGGCATCGTTACCATCCCAGGTACCCTCGTCTGGGGCGCAATATCCGCGCCATTCTGTCTGCTCGGCGATTTGAAACATCACCTGATGGGTAGCGAGGAAATCGCCCTGAAGTAGCGCCCAAGCCGGGCACAATCAGTTCCAGGCGATTCACAATCAATATTGGAGTTCCAAAGTTCCAAAAATCAAGGTAACGCCATGGAGAAGCAACAACGCAATCACGTCAAGCCCGAGCAAAGTGAGTCCGACGGAGCGCCCGTGAAGCCCACCGGCGCAGTCCCGGGGGAGTTTGTCACGGAGGTGTTCGAATATGACGGTGGAAGGCAGGTCACTGTGTACGTTCCACCGGACCCGCCCGAAGCAATCGTCTTCGCCGGTGACGGTCAGGGAATTTCGAAGTGGGGCCGGTTGCTTGAAAACGCCGGCGTGCCGTCCACGATGATCGTCGGTGTGCACAGGCTGACCGATGAGACGCTGCGGCTGCATGAGTACTCACCCGGCTTCGAGCCGGAGCGGTTCGCGGCGCACGAGAAGTTCTTCGTCGAGGATGTTCGCCATTGGACGAAGTCCCGGTTTGGCGTCACGCTGCCCGCGGAACGTACTGCAGTATCGGGCGTCTCGGCGGGTGGAGAGCTGGCCCTGGCTCTTGGGCTTCGGCATCCACATATCTACGGTGCAGTCTTCTGCGCCTCGCCTGGCGGCGGTTACAAGCTGCCTGACGTTATGCCGAGTCCGCTTCCGCGTACATACCTTGTCGCCGGCACACAGGAACCGTTCTTCCTCGAGAACGCAAAGAGGTGGGCGGACGCGCTGCGGGATGCATCTGCGGATGTCGTCATGAAAGAGCGCGCCGGGTCGCACGGCGGCGCATTCTGGCGAGAAGAGTTCCCGCTAATGGTGGCGTGGGCGTTCGGACGATGATGACTGGAGGGCGGCACAGCCCAACGCGAGGCGCCTTACAGCGCCCCCACCGCCACCGGAGCCTCCGGGACTTCGTGCGGCACCGGATCGAAGCGGACGCTGACCAGCTTCGACAAACCCGGCTCCTGCATGGTGACGCCGTAAAGAGCTTGCGCGGCCTCCATGGTGCGCTTAGCGTGGGTGATGACGATGAACTGTGTCTCGCGCGACATTTCCTTGATCAGGCGCGTGAGACGCTGGATGTTCGGCTCGTCGAGCGGCGCGTCGACCTCGTCCAGGATGCAGAAGGGGCTTGGAACGTAGCGGAAAATCGCCATCAGCAGAGCCATCGCGGTCAGCGATTTTTCGCCGCCGGATAGCAGCGCGATATTCTGCAGTTTCTTTCCCGGAGGCGAGGCCAGAATGTCGATGCCGCTCTCGGCCAGGTTGGCTTCGTCGGTCAGGCGCATCTCGCCCTGGCCGCCGCCGAACAGCACTCGGAACATTGCGCGGAAGTGCTCGTTGATCGCGTCGAAGGCTTCCTTGAACCGGCGCCGGGATTCAGTGTCGAGCTCCTGGATCGCGCTCTCGGTATCGCGGATGGAATCGAGCAGGTCCTGGCGCTGCGCGTTTAAAAAGTCGTAGCGCTGCTGGGCTTCCTGGAATTCTTCCAATGCTTGCGGATTGACGGGTCCCAGAGCCTCGATCTTCGCGCGGACCTCTTCGTAGCGCACCTCGGCTTCGGAGACGGCTGCTTCATCCAGCGTCTCTTCGACCGACGCGGCGATTTCCTGCGCACCGGAGGTTAGCTCCTTGCGGCTGGTTTCGTCGAGATACTTGAGATCGCCTTGTTTCTTGACCAGCTCCAGCTCGATCTCCGCGCGATGCTCCTGCGCGGCTTGCGCCTCGATGCGCAGGACCTTGAGCGATTCTTCGATAGCGGCCAGCGCGGCGCGGCCATCGGATGCCGCCGTAGCGAGTTGCTCCACTTGCGCAGCCGCCGCCGCAGTCTCCTCCGCCAGCTTCGCGGCCTTTTGATCGAGCTCGATGTTGTCGGCCAGCAGGCGCGCGCGCTCCACGCCGAGACGCTCCAATTCCCGCGCCAACTCCTGGCGGCGAGCCGCCAATTGCTGGATTTGGGTTTCCAGACGCTGCGCCGCGGCGCGCTCGGAGCGTACGCGTTCTTCACGCGCGGCTAAACCCGCTCGAAGAGCCGCATGCTCCTCACCGATGGCGTGGGCGTGGGCCTGCAGGCGCAGGAATTCCGCGCGAGTTTCTTCGAGTGCCTTTTCCTGATCGAAGCGAGCCTGCTCTTTTTCGCCGACCACCCGCTGGCTCTCTTCGCGCTGCGTGCGAGCCCGCTGGTCCTCGCGACTCAATCGCTCCAGTTCCAGCCGCGCGGTGGAAAGGCGCGAGCCGGCGCGCGCGAACTCCTCGGCCAGCTTGCGCTGCTCGTGATCCAATGCCAGTGCGTCTTTCTCTTGCGTCTGCTGTTGCTGGCGCAGGCGCTCGAGCTCCTCGGCCAGAGCCGCCGCGCTGCGCTCCAACTCCTCGATCTCGGCGGTAAGCGCGTCGGTCTCACGCTGGCGTTCTTCGACGGTAACGTTCAGCTCGCGCAGCTCGCGTTTCAACGCCAGTGGACCGCCTCCGGTCTTGCGTCCGCCGCTGACCGCGTAGCCGTGATAGCTGACGCCGTCGGGCAACAGGAAGTAGCACTCGGGGTGCCGCGGCGCAAGCCTCTGCGCCTCCGCGCGCTCGGAAACCAGGAAGCAATGCGCGAGCCGCGGCAGCAGACCCTCCGGCGCAGCAGCCAGGCCATTGGTCAGCCGCAGAGTGTCACGCAGGCGGCCGGAGATGGCCGAGTCCACCACTGGATGCTCAGGCGCAGCGGCATTGCCATCCGGATGGATCAGGAACGTCGCGCGGCCGTCGGCGTCGGTCCGCATCAGCTCAACGCCGCGCTCGGCGTCGTTCCAGCCGTCCACCACTACGTATTCCAGCTCATCGTGCAGGAACGTTTCGCAGGCTTTTTCCCAGGCTGGATCGGTGACCTCGACGAAATCCGCCAGCACGCCTGAAGGCTTGAATCCGCTCACCTGACCCTGCTCGATCGACGTGAACAGGCGCTTGACGCTCTCGGTGGTGTAGGCGCGATGCGAAAGGATCTCCTCGAGCGAATCCTTGCGAGCCCTTTGCCGCGACAGCACCGCACGAGCCTCTTCCAGCTTGGCCCGCGCAGCCACCGTGCGCTCCCGCCGCTGCTTCAATTCTTCTTCCACGCGTTGGCGCTGGCCGGCCAGCGACTCCAGTTCCAGTTGGCGCGCGCCCAGCTTCACCGAGAGCTCGGCCTTCACCTGTTCCAGCCGCGCCAAATCCGCCGAGGCTGATTCCTCTTCCTTGCGCGACCTTGCCGAATCGCGCTCGATCGCCGCCAGGTACTCATCGATCTGCGCCAGTTGATTGCGCAAATTCGAGGCTTCGCCCATTAGCCGCAAAACTTGTTGACGGGCGGTTTCGATCGACCGCTCACGCTCACGCAGATCGTTGGCGAGCCCATCGCGCTCCGCCGTTTTCGTTTGCAACTGCTCGCGAGCGACGACGCTATCGGCCTCCAGTTGCGCCACGGTTTGCGCGTGCGCTTCCAGCTCGGCTTGTTCACGCTGCTGCCGCGATTCCAACTCCTGCGTCTCGACTTCGCCCTTCGCCAGGCGATCGTCAATGGAGCCGATTTGCTTGGCTTGCAGCTCCAGCCGGCCGCGGGTGCGCTCGGCTTCCACGTTCAACTCGGCCACCCGCCCGCGTGCGGCGGTCAACTCGGCCTCGGTGCGATAGCAGGCTTCCTGCGTGGAAGTGTGCTCGCGCTCCTGCTCCTCGACGCGGCTGGAAAGCTCCAGGAAGTTGCCCTGCGCCCGATTCAGATCCAGGGCCAGCTTGGCGGCCTCGCGCTCCAGCATCTGGAAGCGGCCCGCGACGGCCTTTCGCAGATGCGCGACCATCTCCGTGCGCAGCTCTTCGTAACGCCGGGCCTTGGAAGCCTGGCGCTTGAGCGAATTCACCTGGCGGCTGACCTCCTCCAGAATGTCGAATACACGCGAGAGATTCTGCCGCGCGCTTTCCAGTTTCGCCTCGGCCAGCCGCTTCTTGGTCTTGTACTTTCCGATGCCCGCGGCCTCTTCGATGATGGCGCGGCGGTCGGCCGGCTTGTTGGAGAGAATCTGGCCGATGCGGCCCTGCTCAATGATGGCGTAGCTTTCCGGACCAAGCCCAGTGCCGCTGAATAATTCCTGGATATCGCGCAGACGGGCGGAGTGGCCGTTGATCAAGTAGTCGCTTTCCCCGGAGCGGTACAAGCGGCGCGTGATGGTGATCTCTTCCGGATGATGGTGTAGCTGCCCGGCGCCGTTAGCGTGACCGTTGGCATGCCCGTTGGCGTGAACGTGTCCATTGCTGTTGCCGTTCTCATGGACCACTCCGTTTTCGCCGGCGGGCTTGGCCGCCTCGGCTTTGGCGGTGGCGTTCGGATCCACCCCGGCTTTCGGATCGACCATGGTCAAGGTCACCTGCGCCAGGCCCAGCGGCTTGCGTTCGCGAGTGCCGGCGAAGATCACGTCTTCCATGCGCGTGCCGCGGAGGGTCTTGGCGCTCTGCTCGCCCAAAACCCAACTGATCGCGTCGCTGATATTGGACTTGCCGCACCCGTTCGGCCCCACGATGGCCGTGACGCCCGAGCCTTGGAAACGCATCTCGGTCCGGTCGTAGAATGACTTAAAGCCTTGGATATCGACGCGGCGTAGTTTCAGCAAGAGAAACCCCTTCCTATACAGACGTTCCTAAGGGGGAGTGTTTATCATCGTAAACCCAACTTCGGCGAAAGTAAAGCTCCTTCACCACTCTCTATTGTGGTACTTTGGGCTAGCCCCCTACATGTGGTGGACCAATGCTCACTTGAACCCTTTGGTAACCTGAAACGTACCAAGGGGTTAGGCGAACTCGTGGAACCGCAGGCGAAGAAACCAATGCTGGAACTCGACGGCTTGAGTGTCCGCTTCGGCCAGCGCGAGATCTTGAAAGACCTGCACGTCTCGCTTTCTGGCCGGACCATCGGCCTGTTGGGGCCGAACGGCGCGGGCAAGTCGACGCTGATCCAGACTCTGGTCGGCTTCGTGCGCCCCAGTGCGGGAACAGCTCGCGTCTTCGGACACGACATCCGGCGCGGGCGCGGCGCCATTCGCCCCTTGCTCGGCTACATGCCGGAGAACGACTCCTTCGTCGCCAATATGACCGCCGTGGCATTCGTGCGCATGATGGGCGAGCTTTCGGGGCTGCCCCATGATGCCGCCCTGGAACGGGCGCATGAGGCTCTGTTTTACGTCGGGCTGGGCGAGGCTCGCTACCGCCTGCTGGGAACCTATTCGCTGGGCATGAAGCAACTGGCCAAGCTGGCGCAGGCGATCGTGCATGGTCCGCGGCTGCTGATCCTGGATGAGCCCACCAACGGCCTGGACCCTCCCGCGCGCAAGCGCATGATCCGGCTGATTCAGGAAATGCGCGATTCGGGCGAGCTGAACCTGTTGATCTGCTCCCACCTGCTGCGCGACGTGGAAGAGACCTGCGAAGAGGTGCTGATCCTGAAGCAGGGGCGCATCGTGCACAGCTCCAATCTGGAAGCCGAGCGCGCGGCCAACAAGCGCTTCGTGGAACTGGAAACCTTCGGGCCGCAGGACGGATTCGCTGAGGCGCTGGCCGGCTTGGGATGCGAGTGTGAATCGGCGGGTCTGGGACGCATCAAGGCGACCTTGCCGGAGGGTCTCGAAGTGCGCGAGATCTATCGCCTGGCCGCGTCGCGCGATCTGCAACTGCGGCGCTTGAATTATCGGCGCGATACGCTCGAAGAAATTTTTCTGAAGGCGATGGAGGGCTAGTGGCCGTTTACAAACGCACCTATAAAGCCTATGACGGCGCCCTGACGCCGGCCTGGTCGCGCTTCCTGATTCTGCCGCGCTCGGCCTACGGCTACGTTATGCAGTCGAAATTTTTGGTGGCGTTCCGCATGGCCTGCTTCTTCTATCCGCTGGGCTGCGCATTGTTCATTTACCTCGCGCACAACCTCTCCATCCTGAAAGCCATGAATTTTCAGGGTGCGCAATTCCTGCAGGTCAACGCCAACTTTTTCCGCTATTTTTGTGCCTTCCAAGGCAGCCTGGCGGTGCTGCTGACCGCCTTCGTCGGTCCGAGCCTGGTTGCTCCCGATGTGGCCAATAACGCCCTGCCGCTCTATTTCTACCGTCCCTTTTCGCGCGCCGAGTACGTGCTCGGCAAAATGAGCCTGCTGCTAGGAATGCTCTCCATCATCACCTGGATTCCGGGCCTGCTGCTGTTTCTGATTCAATGGAGCTTGGCCGGCTCAGCCTGGATGCAGGAGAACTCCTTCATCGCGTGGGGCATCTTCATTGGACTGCTGGTGTGGGACGTGATCCTGTGCCTGATCGCCTTGGCTTTATCGGCGTGGATTAAGTGGCGCATCGCGGCCGGCGGAGCGATTCTCGCGGTGTTCTTCGCCGGAGCCGGCTTCGGCGCCGCGCTCAACTCCATTGTGCGCACCCAATACGGATCCCTGCTGGACCTGCGCCAGGTGATCGGACTCATCTTTTCCCAACTCTTTCGCGACGATACTGCTCCGCCCGTTCCCGTCGCCAACGCCTGGACCGCTCTGGCAGTTTGCGCGGCCGTCTGTCTGTGGCTGCTTGCCAAGCGCGTCCGGCCGTTTGAGGTGGTGAAGTGAGCGGCGTCTCTATCGGCGAAGGCCGCGTCACCTTCGACAACGTCTCGCGCTTCTATGGCGAGGTGCTGGGCGTCAATCGCGTCACGCTTGCGATTCCACCCGGCATCACCAGCCTGGTGGGTCCCAACGGCTCCGGCAAGACCACGCTGATGAATCTGATGACCGGGCTGGTGCGCCCGACCCGCGGCGAGATTCGCGTTCTGGGCATTCCCCCTGACGATTCCGAGCCCCTGGGCCGCACCGTCGGCTACTCCACCCAGTTTGACGCCTTTCCGCGCGGGCTTACTGGATTTCAAGTGGTCGCATCGTTTCTGCGATTGTTCGGCTACGATCAGACCACCTGCGGCCGCTTGGCCGGTGCGGCTATTGAACGGCTGCGCATGACCGACGCCGCGGATCGCAAAGTCGCCGCCTACAGCAAGGGCATGCGCCAGAGGATCAAACTGGCGCTGGCCATCGCTCATGACCCGCAGGTTCTGGTTCTGGATGAGCCGCTGAACGGCCTTGATCCGCTGGTGCGCGCTGAAACCATTGCCCTCTTCCGCGAGCTCGCCGCGCAAGGCAAGCACGTCATCGTCTCCAGCCACGTGCTGCACGAAGTGGATCAAATCTCCGACCAGGTGATCCTATTAAGCAACGGATACGTCGTCGCGGAGGGCCAGATTCAGGGAGTGCGCGGCGAAATCCAGGAACAGCCGATGCAGGTGCTGATCCGCACCAATCGCTCCTCGGCGCTGGCTTCGCGCCTGTTTGAATTCGATCATGTGGTCGAAGCGCGCCTGGAAGAAGGCGGCGCAGCGGTGCTGATCAAGACGCGCGATTCCGGCCGCTTCTACCGCGCGTTGAATCAACTGGCGCTGGATGGGATCGATATCGAAGGCGTCATGCCGGTGGACGACAACGTCAACTCGGTGTACGAATATTTGATCGGAGGGGAGGGGTCGCGGTGACGAAGCTGTGGCTCGCGCAAGTCGCCAGCGTGATGCGCCTGGAGCTGAAGAAATCCTTCTTCGCGCGGCGCGGACTCTGGATCTATCTCCTGGCATTTGGCCCGGCGCTGCTGTATTTGATCCACGCCATCGACGTCACGCGCGATCATGAGCACCGCCAGGCCTTGCTCAAGTCGCATCCGGTCGAGACTTCGACGCTGCAACTGATCGAACCGAGGATGCCCGAAGAAAAGGTCCTGGCACTGGTGGGCGAGCCTTACCAGCGCGACACCTTCCGCTTCGGCCGCAGGCAGTTGGCCACCTTCACCAGGCTGCATTACACCGACGGCGACAGCGATTATTCGATCGGCATCGTGAATGGCGTGGTGGCCCGCATCGACCGCCAGGACCGCTGCAATGTGGAGAAAGACTCCGCCATCTTCGCCACCGTGTTCCAGTTTTTCTATCTGCGTCTGGCCGTGTTCTTCGGCTGCGTGGGGATTTTCATGAATCTGTTCCGCGGCGAGATGCTGGACAAGAGCCTGCACTTCTATTTGCTGGCTCCGATGCGGCGGGAAGTGCTGCTGGCCGGAAAATATTTTGCGGGCTTGTTCGCCGCGGTGGTGATCTTCACCCTGGGCACGGCCTTGCAGATCGCCGCGCTGAGCTGGCATTTTGAACCGGGCCAAGTCGCGGCCTACATGCATGCGACCGGCTGGAGCGATATCGCGTCGTATCTAGGAGTCACCGCGCTGGCTTGCGCCGGCTACGGGAGCATCTTCCTCGCCGCTGGCCTGGTGTTCAAGAATCCGATTATTCCCGCGACCGCCGTGATGCTGTGGGAAGGCATCAATCTGTTCCTGCCGGCCGCGCTCAAGAAGATCAGCGTGATTTATTATCTTCAGGCTCTCTGCCCGACGGTGGCAGCTCCGGAAAGCGATATCAATCCGCTGTTGCGCCTGCTGATTTCTTCGGCAGAGCCTCCCGCGGCATGGCTCGCGCTCACCGGATTGGCGGTTGTAACGCTGATTGTGCTTGCCGTCGCGGGCTTGCGCGCGCGCCAGCTCGAGATCAACTATGGAACGGAGTAGTTACAACCCTACTGCTTTGGAGCGGCCTTGCCCGTGCCCCTCCCAGCCCCTCGTCCGCGGCCCGTTGGATTCTTTCCGGTCCAGGTGTCATTCATGTCCTTTTTGTAATCGTCCAGCTTGAACGTGATCATGAATGGATCCTTGGTAAGCGAATCCGCGACGCCTTTGAATTGGACCTTCTCGCCGGGCTCCATCTTTCCGGGAAGGGCGTTCTCGAAGACCAGCTTGGCGTCGGCAACGTCCGGCTTTTCGATTCCGACCAGGATCTCCTTCGGCCGGTTTTCAGGGGTCATCGAAATAATGGTCGCGTTGAAAAAGCGTTGAGGCGAGTCCGGGTCGTTCGGATCGGTGGGTCCGGGCAGCCCGGCTCCCATCACTGCGCCCCAAGCGGAGTCGTCCTTGAGCAAGGGCTCCTTAACCTGGTGGACCCACAGATACAGAACAGGATCCTTCTCCTGCTCCGCTTTATCCGCGGCCGCCTGAGCTGTAGCGATATCGACAATGCTCTTTATGTTCCACCCGGCCGGCGGGAACGGGCTGCTCTTGGCTTGGGTCAATAGATCCTGAAGACCATCCGTGTTGCCGTGGAATGCCTTGTAGGCGTCGGTCAGATACTTAGTCGCGCCGGTCTTAATATTCGCAGGCAACGCATTGGGGCCCGTAACCGTGCTATCGATGGCGCGGGCGAACTGCCAGAACATCGGCGCCTCATCCTGCGGGCGGTTCTCGGCTTTGAGGATGCGCTGGATCGCCTCACCCAGTGCGTAATTGGCGTTGGGCATGTTCGGATCGCGATTAATGAGCTTCGTGAGCTCGTCCGAAAGGCGCTTATCGTCTTTGTTGGCATCGCGTGCAAGATAGATCGCCAGCAGAACCCTCTTCGCGAAGTCCTTGAGCTGCGTCTGGGTTGCCGCAAACTGCTGTGCGTTCTGTCCCAAAGCGGTCTGGTTCGCGGACGAAAAGACCGCCGCGTTATCCAATATGGTGATGGCATCTTTTTCACCGGTATCAAGATCGGCCGGCGTAGGAGCGGGCTTGATTGCCGTCACCATCTGAAGCACGTTATACAGCGGGATCAGCGCAGTGGGGTTGCTCTTGAGAATCTGTTGCGCCATGTCGAAGGCCTCCCGCGCCATCCTCAATTGCATGTATGCGGTTAGGTAAAAGCCGTCGCGGGTGTCGATCAACTCAGTGGTCGGATAATCCTTCTTCCACTGGTCCAGAAGCTGCAGCTTCTTGGTGGGGTCCTTCTCGTCCAGCACCGCTTTCGCTTCGTTGTACTCTTTCTGGTCCTTGGCCTGCGGTCCGGAGGGTGCGGCTTGTTTATCCTGCGCCCAGCTAGGCCCTGCCGACCCGACGAACAGTCCCAACCCCAGCGCTCCCGCGGTGATCAGAACCCCCCAGCCTGGTTTGAATGCGTCTCTTTTTTTAGGCAGCACGGGCAAACCTCCTGTCGTTAATCTTTCGGCCCGATCCATATGGAATCTAAAGGAGTATACACAAACGCGCGATACACTCGCAAGCCTGTTCAGACCTTACCAGAGTGTTCGCGGGAGTGACACTACCTAGCCGATGGTTAGATGCCGGGGAATCCGAATTAGTTCCTTTGCCTCCCGGATCGAGTATGCTGACTCGCGTATGCTGTTGAGTTACGCGCATGCATCGGGCTGACTTGGCGGTTATCGCCGCATACCTGGCCGGGGTCACCTGGCTGGGAGCTCACTTCCGGGAGTCGCAGAAATCGCTGCGGGACTACTTTCTCGGCGGAAGGACCGCTCCCTGGTGGGCCATCGCTTTGTCGATCGTCGCGGCTGAAACCAGTACTCTGACGGTGATCGGCACGCCCTCGCTTTCCTTCCAAGGCGATTTCGGCTTTCTGCAAGTTGTACTGGGTTACCTCCTGGCGCGCATCGTCATCTCGATCCTGTTCCTGCCGGCCTACTTCCGCGGCGACCTGTTCACCGCATATCAGTTGATCGAGCGGCGCTTCGGCCATCGCGTACGCCGCCTCACCTCGGGACTGTTTCTGGTGCTGCGCGCGCTGGCCGAAGGCGTCCGCGTGTTCGCGATCTCGATCGTCATCTCCATCGTTCTCGGCACCGGCGAGATCGCCTCCATCGCCGCGATCCTGTGCCTGACGCTGTTCTATACATACGAAGGCGGC